>JAKIUN010000088.1 GCA_021647505.1 Gammaproteobacteria bacterium | reverse complement strand
AGGGACTTTATGCGTTACGTGATGGATGGATTGCGCTTCACCATGCTAAATGAAACGCCCTGTGCGGAGCCGCATGCAGGGTGTTGTGGGCTGGGGGTTAGAGACCCCCGGTTACCCGATTAGGCTAATATTCCCTCTATCTTGCTACAAAATTCCTGCTCTAGCTCTTTACAATAAACTGTAGTTTTATCCATTCTCGAAATGACCATTTCAACTAATTCATTTTTTGTATATTCTAATTCGTTTAATTTAATTCGATCACCATCTATTTCAAATTCTTCGTTTGAATGAAAGATAGATTGCATTATATCGGCTGGATAAAAATACTCGATTCCATTTTTACTCCAAACAATAATACTTTTTTCTGGAAGCCCCATTCCTTTAAGTGTATCTACAAGACCTCCGCCATGAACTCTATCCAACACTACAAATATTCTGTCTTTATAAGGGGATTTTTGTATATCTCCGAATATGTTCTTACTGAAATTGAAAATTTCTTTAATTCTCGAATCACTATTAGCTTGAATAACACTAATGGTTACTCCTTCATAGCGAAGATCAAATATTTTTTTGATATATTTATAATCACACGTCCCTTCAACGATTACGATAGCTGATGGCATGTAAAGTGTTTCAAATCGATTTCCAAGCAAAAAGAAATGAATGCTATTAATTTCTGAAATACTATTTACACGCCTAATATCAATAATGTCTCCACTTTTTTCAACGAAATGGTTGTTGCCTATTGTAAGTCGATCAAGAAATATGGTGGAGTGTGTCGCTAAGATAAGTGTTTTGATATGCCCGAAATATTTTTTTCGTATTTCCTTATCGAATAAAAAATCTGCAAATAAACCTTGTGTCTCAGGACTTATCCCCAACTCCGGCTCATCGATCAAAAAGGTATCATATACATCATCCAAAAGTGATGTTATTAAAGTTGTAATAAGACGATAACCGGAGCTTGTGTATGAAATATTGTGACCATCCACGGATATATATTTTTGCGACATAGAGTTATCAGGAGCTGTAAATTTAAGTTCCATTTTAGAGCCAAGAAGAAGCTCCATTATCTCAATTAGTTGATTTCTCTTACTATCTGTGAGCTCTGCTATTGCTTGTTGTAAATTAAGAGGGGAATTATCTATGTTCTGTTGTTCATTTTTCCATTGACTCAAAAATTCACGATGTTTTTGAGTTTGCTTGCTTTGACCTTTAGTTGGAGTAAAAAAACCTAGCAAATTAAAATTTTGATATCGTGCGGGGCCGAGATAGGAGGCTTTTTCACCTAGACTTTGAGCTAGTGTTTTTAATAGAAATGACTTTCCGCAATTATTCTTTCCACAAAGAACAATGTATTCGGAATTATTAGCTTCCTGTAGAAACAGTTGCGCCCTATCAGTAAATGATGTGTTCGGTTTTTGATCATAATTATACATTCA
This sequence comes from Gammaproteobacteria bacterium, assembly GCA_021647505.1. Taxonomy (GTDB): domain Bacteria; phylum Pseudomonadota; class Gammaproteobacteria; order SZUA-152; family SZUA-152; genus DRQN01. The sequence continues at coordinate 8,023 of JAKIUN010000088.1, read as the reverse complement.
CTATCCTTTCAAATTTGCACACAATTATTTTTTTAGCCTAACTTATTAGTATCAAGCATAATCGCCCTGTTTTCCCGCAGTATTCAAACAGAAATCAGGCAATAACACTCGATAATCACCTAAAAATAAGCCCATTCGCCTTGATATCTTGATAATACCATACGATTCAGGCATGTTTTCACTGTTTAGGGTACGCAGTGAAAAACCATCCGCACAAAAATGGTTTGTGTGTTGAACGCCCGCAGGGCGGCCTGAGGGGCGAGTGGTGCGAGTCACTCAGAGTACTTGAATGCCGTACATTCTGGATTCCCGTCTTCGCGGGAATGACGCTATTCCGGGTATCTCAACCTGATTGCATGAGCTTGTTTCTATTTTGTTTCCCCATTATCCACAAACAAGAAGGGATAGGAGATTGTCAGTCTGCATGGCTGGTTTTGAAAATACGGTTTGCATCATCACCCAACACAACATGTCATTCTTCGTGATGGTCGCCCACCCTGCGGGTTTTAGACAAGTTTATCGACACCAGCCCCGGGCTTACGGGATAGACACGCAGGGCACGCTCTCTGTGCCCACACGCCCGGCTTTGCGTCCTTTTCAGCTTTGCCCACCTCGGTGGGTAATGCCTACCCTGCCCGGCGGTAAAACCAGTGACACGCGCCACGGCGGACACACAATCACATCACAGGGATATGCAGGGTCTGGCCGATCTTGAGACCGTCGCCGGAGAGGTTATTGGCGGTGCGCAGATATTTCTGGCTTACACGGTATTTCTGCGCAATACCACTGAGGGTGTCACCACGCCGAATCACGTATTTCTGCCCACCCTTCGCCTTCGGGTCATTCGGTTTCAGCGCCAACAGACTGCCGGGCGGTGGATTGCGGATGAAATAGCTACGCACGCCACGCAGCATGGCGTTGGCCAGCTTGCGTTGATAGTTGGGATCACGCAGATTGCGCTCTTCGTGGCTATTGGAAATAAACCCGGTCTCCACCAGAATCGACGGGATATCCGGCGACTTCAGTACCACGAAACCGGCCTGCTCCACATGTGGCTTATGCACCCGGGCAATGCGCTTCAGCTCGCCCAACATCAATCCACCAACGTCGAGGCTGGCGGCAATGGTGGCATTCTGCGAAAGATCCAGCAGCACCGAGGCAAGCAGGTCATCCTTGTCATCCAGACTCACGCCACCGATGAGATCAGCGCTGTTCTCACTTTTTTCCAACCAGCGACCCGCCTCACTGGTGGCGCCCTTCTGCGACAGCACCCACACCGAGGCGCCACGCGCACGTCCATCGCGGAAGGCATCCGCATGAATGGAGATAAACAGGTCGGCCTTCATGTCGCGCGCCCTCTGCATACGCTTGCGCAGGCTGATGTAATAGTCGCCGGTGCGAATCATCACCGGCTGCATGCCCCGCTCCTTGCGAATCAATCTCTCCAGCCGCTGTGCGATGGCCAGCACCACGTCTTTTTCCCGTGTGCCGTGACGGCCGGAGGCGCCAGGGTCATCACCACCGTGACCGGCGTCGATGGCGATGATCACATCACGTGCTTTGCCCTGCGTCGCCCGCACGCTGCGCTGAGTCACCGTCGGCTTGCTGCGCGGCTCCTGCAAATCAACCACCAGACGGTGGCCATACTGCTGAGTCGGCTTGAGCAGGAAGCTTTTCGGCTGCACCTTGCCGCGCATGTCCAACACCACGCGCAGATTGCCATTGTGCGTGGCGCTGCGTACACGATGCACAAAACTTTTACTGAGATCCAACCGGCTCAGGTCATGCAGCAGGCGGGCATTTTTGATATCCACCACCACCCGTTCGGGAGAATGGAGCACAAAGAGCTTGTGCTTGACAGGGCCGTTGAGATCAAAAACCAGGCGGTTCTGATCCGGCCCGGACCACAGGCGAACCCCCTCAATGGTCGCCGCCGAGGCCGGCAAAGAAAGCGCCAGGGCGAGAAAAAACAGCAACACAAATTGCATCGGCAGACACACAGGTTTTACAAACAGAATTCTCATAGCATTCATTGTGCAAAAAAAATCCAATAATGCAAGTTTTTTATTCGCATTTTTTGTTTAAGAACACGAAGATAGAAGGAAAAGCTACAGTGACATGAAGGTTTGAACAGTAGTCAGAGGCCGCCACCGCCGGAAAACATCGGGATCAATCGCTGAAATGCGCTACCCAGGCATGGCGGCCATTGGCGCCAGGACGCAGGCAGACCCGGCGGGCATGGCCATGGTAGGCGATATCCACCACTACATCGGCCGCTGGCAGCATACCTTCACCGCGCTGCGGCCATTCCACCAGTACCACCGCCTGCGAATCGAAGTAATCGCGGATGCCCATGTATTCCAGCTCTTCGGGGTCGGCGAGGCGGTAGAGGTCGAAGTGATAGGCGTGACCGCCAGCGAATTCGTAGGACTCAACCAGGGTGTAGGTGGGGCTCTTGACCCGGCCGGCGACGCCCAGCCCCTGCAGAATGCCTCGTGACAGGGTCGTCTTACCGGCGCCGAGTTCACCGTGCAGATACAGCACGCCGCCCGCGTGCAGCTGTTCGGCAATACGCCCTCCGAGAGCCAGCATGGCCGCCTCGTCCGGGATATCCAGGGTGACATCAGCACTCATGCCAATAACTCGCGCAGAGGGGGAAACAGGTCACTGGCCAGCAGGCCACGCTGGCCAGCCACGGCGGCACGGTCAGCGGCTGCGGCATGCAGACAGACGCCCAATCGCGCCGCTTCATCGCATACCAGGCCCTGGGCCATCAGTGCCGCAATCAGCCCCGTGAGCACATCGCCCATGCCGCCGCTGGCCATGCCGGGATTGCCGGCATGGCAGAGGCTGACCTCACCGGCACTGTCGATGATCAGCGTACCCGCCCCCTTCAACACCAGCGTGCCGCCGTATTTCTGCTGTAGGGCACGGGCGGCCGCGAGGCGGTCGGCCTGCACCTCGGCCGTCGCCAAGCCCAGCAGCCGCGCCGCCTCACCCGGATGCGGGGTCAGCACCCACTGTGTCCGATGCATGGGCTCGGCGGCGAGCAGGTTGAGGGCATCGGCATCCACCACCAGCGGCAGACGGCAGGCCAGCGCAGCGCCCAACAGTTGCCGGCCCCAGCCGCCCTGTCCCAGCCCGGGACCAATGGCCAGCACTGTGGCGCGGCGCGGCCTGGGTTGCAACATCGCCTGCAACGACATGGCATCACTGACACCGTGGCACATGAGTTCAGGCCGCGCGGCACTGATAGCTACCGCATGTTCGGGCCGCGTGGCCAGACTCACCAGGCCCGCGCCGCCACGCAGGGCCGCCTCACCGGCCAGGCGAGCCGCGCCGGACATGCCATGATCGCCGCCCACCACCAGCACGTGGCCGAAATCCCCTTTGTGGGCGCAGGGCCTGCGCGGCGGCAGATAGGCCCCGGCCGCCGGTGGTATCAGGCGGGTCGCTGCCGGGGAAAATCGTGTGTAAACCTGCGGTGGCACATCGAGATCATCGAACAGCACTTCGCCGCAGCAATCCGGCCCCTGCCCGGTAAACAGGCCCAGCTTGAGGCCGATGAAGGTCACGCAGACATCCGCTCGCACCGCCGCACCCAGCACCGTGCCGCTATCCGCATGCAGGCCGGAGGGGATATCCAGCGCCAGCACACCACACCCAGCGGCGTGCGCCTCATTGATCGTCGCAATGGCGTCACGCCAGATACCACGCACCTCGCCACGGAGACCGGTGCCAAGCAGACCATCCACCAGCACCTCGCAAACGGACAGATCCTGCCCGGCAAAGGCCTCGCCATGTAACCCTGTGGCCTCCATTTTCTGTCGCACGGTCAAGGCATCGCCACGGCTGCGTCCGGCGTCGCCCACCAGCCACACATCCACCCGCAACCCTGCTGCCCGCGCCAGACTCGCCAGCACAAAGCCATCACCACCATTGTTGCCAATACCGCACAGCACACCGATGTGACGTGCGCGTGGCCAGCGTCGGCGCAAGACCTCGAAGGCCGCCGCACCGGCACGCTGCATCAGGCTCAGGCCGGGGATGCCGAGTTCGTCGATGGCGATGCGATCCAGTTCTCGTACCTGTTCGGCACGATAAAGACTGTGGGGCAAAGGCTTCATAGCGCTATCATAGCGGCTATGGATGAATCACAGAACCGGATGGCCAACACACCCGGCGACAGGCAACGCCTCGCCGCCGACATCAAGCAGTGGGGCCAAGAGCTGGGCTTGCAAAGAGTCGGCATCAGTGACATCCAGTTGTCGGCCGCCGAGGCACGCCACTTCGACTACCTGGCCAAGGGCTACCACGGCGAAATGGACTACATGGCCAGCCACGGCCACAAACGCACCCGGCCCGCCGAACTGCTGCCAGGCACCCTCAGCATCATCAGCGTGCGCATGGATTACCTGCCCGCCGCAGGCGCCGACCCGGAGACAGTGCTCAGCGACCCCGACAAGGCCTACATTTCACGTTATGCCCTGGGGCGCGATTATCACAAAGTATTGCGAAAACGTTTACAGAAACTCGCCACGCGCATTGAGCAGCACATCGGCGGCTTCGGCTACCGGGTATTCACCGACAGCGCCCCGGTGCTGGAAAAGCCCATCGCCGAAAAGGCCGGCCTGGGCTGGATCGGCAAGCACAGCAACCTGCTCGCCGAGCACACCGGTTCGTGGTTCTTCCTCGGCGAGATCTACACCGACCTGCCGCTGCCGGCAGACTCAGCCGTGGCGCCGCACTGCGGCACCTGCACCACCTGCATCGATGTCTGCCCCACCCGTGCCATCGTCGCCCCCTACGAGGTGGATGCACGCCTGTGCATTTCCTACCTCACCATCGAGCTGCGCGGCGCCATCCCCGAGGAACTACGCCCACGGCTGGGCAACCGCATCTATGGTTGCGACGACTGCCAGCTTTTTTGCCCATGGAACCGCTTCGCCACACCCAGCCCGGAAGTGGATTTCCTGCCCCGTCACGCCCTCGACAACAGCACATTGATCGAACTGTTCACCTGGGACGAAGCCACCTTCCTGCAACGCACCGAAGGCAGCCCCATCCGCCGCATCGGCTATCAGCGTTGGCTGCGTAACATTGCTGTCGCGTTGGGCAATGCACCCTCTTCCGAGGCAACGCTTGCCGCCCTGCACCGCCGACAGACTGACCCTTCAGCACTGGTACGCGAACATGTGCAATGGGCCGTGGAGCGACAACAGGCATCGCCCTGAGCCAGCCGGCCCTGCACGTACCGTTCCTCCCGCCATCCCCATCACTCCCCGCTGCATCTTGACCTCAATCAAATTTTTCCGACTATCAGCTTGCTACTCTGATTTTCCCACTCCACCGCACGGCTATTTGTTGTCTTGCGCAAACGTTCCCCCACTCAGTCAAAAACGAGGTCTATTTTGAACCAAATGGCCACCAACCCAAAACTGGCGCAACTCCAGGTTATTTTTCATACCCTCTGCAATGGCGGTGATGCGGAGGCATTGATCGAGGCATTCGATGCAGAGTGCGAAAGCCTTACCCAGGAAGATATTGCCCAGGTCTTGCAGAAAATCAACGAGCAAGGCCTGGCGTATCAAAACAGCCCCAAGGTGAAGACGTTCTACTACGACATTGTGGAACCCAAGCTATCGGCCGGCATCATCAACAGCTTTCCAGCAGGGCATCCAGTACGCGTCTATCTTGAAGAGAACCGCATACTGCGCTCCCTGTTCGCCCACACCGGCAAGCTCGACCCCGAGCAAAACAGCGACGATTTTAAGGCCCTGTTCAGCGACATCTGCGAGGTGGAAAAACATTACCAGCGCAAGGAAAATCAGCTGTTCCCCTGCCTGGAAAGACACGGCTGGGACGGCCCCAGCAAAAACATGTGGGCTTTTCACGATGAGATCCGGGCCATGCTCAAACAGATTCGCCTGGCGCTGGAGGAAGGTCGCTTGGAAAAGGTTGGCGTCAACTTCTCCCTGCTCAAAGAAGAAATGCTGCGCCTGATCTCAGTCGAGGAGGAACGGCTGCTGCCCAATGCGCTGAAGCTGCTGGAAGAATCGGAATGGCAGGCCATGCGCACCGGCGACGAAGAAATCGGCTGGATGCTGGATATCACCCCACCGCCCTATCCCGCCCCCTCGGAAAGGAGGGAAAAGAAGGGAGAGAGCGAGGGGGACGATGAAGAAAAAAACTACGTCCACCCCTCCCTAGCCAAGGCGGATGAAAACCCGGACTTCACCAGCGACGACGCGTTCCACTACGACGAAGGTTACATGACCCCACAGCAGGTGAATCTCATCTTCCGTACCCTGCCGCTAGACATCACTTATGTGGATGAAAATGACCGTGTGGTGTTCTACAACCGAGGTGACGAGCGCCTTTTCCCTCGCAGCGCCGGGGTCATTGGGCGCGAGGTACGCTACTGTCATCCGCCGAAATCCGTGGACACCGTACTGCGCATTCTCGAAGAGTTCAGGCAGGGCACACGCGACGTGGCCGATTTCAGGATCAACTTCAAGGGCCGGCTGGTGCAAATTCGTTATTTTGCCGTGCGGGATGAGGACAAAACTTACCGTGGTGTGCTGGAGATGTCTCAGGACATCACAGACATCAAGACCCTGGAGGGGGAACAACGCCTGCTGGACTGGGACTGAGCATAGATGATTTTGAGATAGTTCCGGGAGCACAACCAAGGTAGCAGCCTGGCTGGAGCACCGCATAATCCGGGCAGCGTGACGTCGCTCCAAGCAGGAAACCACTACGTTCACCCTGGCAGCCGGCCACGTCGGCTGCGGGGATGTCACACTGCGAGACCCCGCTCCTCCTACGATTCCCCAACAACGATTGGTCGTGGTAACACCGCATCAAATCGCGCATTTCTTGTCAGCAGATATTTTCCGGAGTTCTGGGTTGACATGGTGATTATCGGGGAATAGGGTTTGAGCGAATAATAGTAAAACATGCCTAAATGTGCCCTCAATATCAATATGTCGGGATAAACTGACTGAATTCTTGTGATTATCGGGCAAACTTGCTTGATTCTTCATTCAATACCGTACGTAGCAAGGCAAGGAGGCTTGATACTAATAAGTTCGGCAGGTTGCGGAGCTAGCGCTCCGCAACCTGCCGAACGCCCGAGTTGACAGGAGACCTGTCAACTCGGGCGTTATATTTCTTGAAAATTCAGGGTGCATCGTTAATGAATGAAACAAGGGCAGTGTTTAGAAGCTATCGAGATTCTGATTATGAAAGTTGTGAGGCTCTTGTAAATGATGCATGGAAATTTGATGATAATTTTAAGCCACAAGAGCTTTCAAACATCGCCAAATGTACGTACACGAAAGGGGCATTGATAGGGAGTAATTTTAGAAAAGTAGTTGAATCTCACGGTAAGGTCGTTGGTTTCATATTTGGCCTAAACGAAATGTCTACTAAACCTAAAAAAAGCATGTTATTTGGGTTAAATATTTTACGTCGAATATTGTGTGTAAAAGGAATTAAATTTAGTGAAAAAAAGAAATTACTTAAAGCTATCAATAACCACGAGATAAACAGATCGAAAGTGGTTAAAAGAGGGAAAAGCGAGATTTCTCTATTTGTAGTTGACCCAAACAATCAAGGTGTCGGGTATGGCAAGAAGCTGCTATCTGAATTCACCACTCAGTGCAAGAGTTCAGGTGTTGAGTCTATAATAGTAGAAACAAACAAGCTTGGAGCCAGCAGTTTCTATGAAAGAGTTGGTTTTAGGAATATAGGTAACTTTAATTCTCCACTTCATGAGTATGCAACAAAGGGTGGTCAGGCATGTATGTATGAGCGAAAGTGTGACTCAACCACTATGGACTGAAAGTCCATAGGTTGTTTAACAACGACTGAAAGTCATTATGCTTTCACACAGAGCATGGGGTCAGGTCTTGCTTTTTGCTATATCTGAACTAAGCTGTGAGCATGTCAAAACCGCTGAGAATTGAATATCACGGAGCGCTTACCATGTGACCTCCAGAGGTGGTGGGCGTGATGATAT
>JAKIUN010000087.1 GCA_021647505.1 Gammaproteobacteria bacterium | reverse complement strand
CTATTCCAAGTTCATCTACTATCTCTTTAAGGGTAATCCCAGCAGCCCGGCTCAATGCCTTTTCGACTGCCTGCATCTTAAATGATTGGGTATGTCTTGTACTCATTTTGCCCACCTCTAATGAAAAGTAGAGGCGACATCTATCCTGACACAGGGGGATAATGTTTCTTCCAGGATGTGGAAAGGACTAAAAATGACGTATTAGGTAACGGTGGAAATTGTCGGATAACGGCAGATTTTAATTCCGAAATTTGAGTATAAGGAAAGTGCACAAAATAGCTTCCCCACCCAGGGTGGTTCCTCATACGAAATGCAGATATAGAAAGCCTATAAAAAAACAAGTACCCGACGCAGCCCTTGAAATAGGTGACGCCCTTTCCAAGGGCTGCAACGCCGTCATTGCCTGCCTAGAAGCATACACATAATAATTTCCCCTATCTTGTATCTCGGCTTTGTTTCCTGAGTCATTCTCGACAACTTGTTCCCGACGTTGTCCACCTCACCCATCTATGGGCTGATACCTCTGGTATGGCCAGCCTCTCGACCGGTTCCCGATCTCACCGTCTTCATGCTGTCGTCATCTTCGGCCCGCCTTCGACTACCAAAAGCAGGTTCTTTAAGAAAAGTGCCTATTTTTACTACCTACATCCCATAGGCAATCAGAATCTGCCAATACAGACTAGATATGACGACTCTATGGATGGGGGAGGTAGGGCGAATCAGGAGACAAAGCCGAGCGCTATATGAGCAAGTTATTTCGTGCGTTATCCGAAAACAATGATGCCAGCTTCCGTAATAGAAGGAAAACCGTTTAATCCATCACTCACAACATGTACCGATCAACTGGAAAAATATTTTCTTAATTAGCAAATCACTATTTTTGATAATTCTTTAACTCCAGCACTGAAATAATAAATCGTCGGATAAATTTACACTTTGAAAAGTGGGCTGCACTCCCGATTAATTAACTAATTGAATCTCATAATTATAATACCTATGGCATAAGTATTGCTTTGGTATGCAGGCGTGAAAAGTTAATTTAATCCGCGAACATAGGAAAGGGAAATTCTGTGACTTACATCACAGTTTTTTATTTCCCCCACCCATTAGATGCTGCCAATAACTTCTATTACATTGATTATTTTGTATTTTTTACCACCACGACAGCTATCCAGTTAATAGCACGAATTAATTTCATATTTTACTGGTAAAGATTTAATTGACGCGGTCGTTATCATGTAATTGAAAATATTTTAATACTATTAAAGGGATCATGTTGATGGATTATCTGTGACAACTTCATTTATAAAATTTTATTTATATTTTAGAGTCAACAGCAAGGATAGTAGTATCATGTATATCTTAGAAAATTCCACCTTTCGAGCCATTTCATCATCTATTTTTCTAATGCTAATCAGCACCATGGCACTGGCAATAATTCCGGACAATCAGGCAGCTAAGCCTTCTGATGCAGCAGTACAAGCTGATAACACTAAAAAAACAGTTAAATACAAACCGAATGAGCTGTTAATCAAGTTTAAGACGAAGACAACGCTAAACGAATCAAATGCAGTCGCTCATTTGTCAGGTATTGGAATCTCATCAACAGACATTGACGTACTATCCGCCAAACAGTTTAACGCGATTAAAAATAACAACAACAAATTGGGGGTGCAAAACAACAATCAAGCCAAGCTTGATAATTGGTGGCACATAAAGCTGGCCGAAGGAACTGACTTACAGAGAGCATTAAACATTCTCTCCGCCAGACCAGATATTGAATTCGTTGAATACAATTATGAAATACGCGTGCTTCTCACGCCCAATGATCCACACTTTGACTCACTTTGGGGGCTGCACAACACGCAACAGACTGGTGGAGTATTCGATGCCGACATTGATACACCTGAAGCCTGGGACAGCAATACAGGTGATGCCAATATCATTATCGCTGTCATCGATACCGGCGTTGATTATGGGCACGAAGATCTTGCCGGCAATATGTGGACAAACCCCGGAGAGATTGCCGGCAATCTCATTGACGATGATGGTAATGGGTATATCGATGATGTTCATGGATATGACTTCAGCAATACAGATTCTGATCCTTTTGATGATCATGGCCATGGAACCCATGTTTCCGGCACGATTGCCGGTGTAGGCAACAATGGTATTGGTGTTGTGGGTGTTAACTGGAATGCCCAGATAATGGCCGTGAAATTTTTAGGGGCTGGCGGAGGTGGTTACGTCAGCGACGCCATAGACGGCATTATTTACGCCGTCAACAATGGCGCCAAAATACTCAACAACAGTTGGGGGGGCGGTGGATTCAGTCAGGCCTTGCTTGATGCTATCTACGCCGCCAATAATGCGGGTGTCTTATTTGTCACGGCAGCGGGAAACAGCAGCAGAAATAATGATATCAGACCATATTATCCATCAAGCTATGTCGCTCCAAATGTGATTTCCGTCGCGGCTACTGATCACAATGATCAACGCGCAGGATTCTCCAGCTATGGGGCGACCACGGTTCATTTAGGCGCACCCGGCGTAGGTACGCTGTCCACGGTACCCACCGGCAGCTGCTCAATGTGCAGCAGCGGTGGTTATCGCGCAGCCAGTGGTACCTCGATGGCCGCACCCCATGTAGCCGGTGCGGCTGCATTGATACTTGATCGGATGCCCCTGTTATCCATCGGCGGCTTAAAGTCGCAATTGATGGACTCAACCGATCAGATTCCTGCCTTGTCAGGCATCACCATCTCTGGGGGACGGCTGAATATCGCCGCTGCGCTGGCATACAACCCGAATTTTTCCGTCACCGTAGCGCCATTGTCACAAAGTGTTTTACCCGGTGAAACGACCACTTATACCGTAACGGTTACATCGCTGGGCGATACCACAGAACAGGTAACTCTCAGCCTGGACAGCTTGGATATCGGCATTTCGGCCAATCTTGCAGATACGCTACTGACCCCACCTGTGGGCGGCTCAATCACGACAACCTTGACCGTCACTACTACCCCCGATATAGCGCGTGGCTATTTTTTTGTGAAAATTCTGACAGTAGATGACACCGATCAGGTTTTTAGCTCAACAACCGCGACATTGAAGGTTTTACGTCCCGATGTTGACATATCGATCTCTCCATCTAAGCAAGAGGTCGGCCCCGGTGGCTCAACCACCTATGATGTTGTTTTCACATCTCTTGATGGGTTTTCTTCAACGTTGACTGTCAGCACTGTCTCTCCACACCCCAGTATTTCGATGAATGTGTCGCCGACTCAGGTCATATTGCCTGCGGATGGAACCGCCGTTGCGACCATTAGCGCCAGTACTGACGCAACAACGCCTAGCCAACTCTACACCTTCACGGTTACCGCGGCAGACGCGCAACACACCCGGAGTATTGACGCACAACTTCATGTTTTCGATGTAGACCTTGCGATGACGGCGCTATCCACACCCAGCACCGATGCCAACACCGGTGAGACCATCACGGTTAGCAGCACCATTACCAACCAGGGAACCACGGAGACTACCAGCACTTTCTATATTGGATATTATCTCTCCAGCGATGTCACCATCACCACTGCGGATACCCGGATCGGCTCGCGCTACATTTACAACATATCAGAGGGAGCCTCTTTCACACGGACGACCGCCGTCACCATCCCAGCCAACCTGGCGGTTGGCACCTACTATCTGGGGGCTATCGCCGACTATACCGATCGACAGGTCGAGAGCAACGAGGACAACAACGCCCGCGTGGCGACCTCACCCTTACAGGTGATCAAGGACGTTGACCTGGTTATCAGCTCGGTGAGCACTCCGGATAGCCAAGCGTATAGTGGCGCCGCCATCGGCGTAACGTATACGATCCACAACGCGGGTGGCTCCCCTACCGATAGTGGCTCTTGGGTGGGAATTTACCTCTCCAGTGACGCCACCATCACCACCGCAGACACCCGGATCCGCTCACGTTACATCTACAACATACCCGGGGGGAGCTCTTACACACGGACGATCGCCGCCACCATCCCAGCCAACCTGACGGTTGGCACCTACTACCTGGGGGCCATCGCCGATGATACCGATCTACAGACCGAGAGTAACGAGGACAACAATGGGCTAACTGCGACTATACCATTAAGCATCGATTGACCCAGAATTTTCTGGTTGTTAAAACCCTCAGCCCGGATATTTCATGAAGTTGTATAACTTCATGAAATATCCGGGCTGAGAGGTATACCTACTAATAAAACCGTAGCGATTAACCAACAAATTTTATCTGGTTTATATCGACCTGAAAGAATCTCACTCACCCGAAAATAAAATCCGCAACGCCAAAAATATGACAACCACCTGATATCACATTGATTATCATGAACTTGTTGTCAATGAAAAATATCCTACTAATAAAGACAACTACTAGTTATATCTCACTGGCTCTAGTATTAAATTAATTATCTTTAACTTACTTGTCACCATAAAAATTCTCTGGCTAATAAAGACAACTGCAATTATACTGTCTCCGTTAAATATTTCACTGGCCACTTCTGGGTCAAGGTAGTTATCGTGCCTAAATTACATAATAGAGAGAGATAGGCTTTCAAAGTATAACGATCTAATGGACGCGAAAGCTTTGTTGACAAACACCGGGCTCTATCAATATTATAAAAACGGAAGAAATGAACGCTTAACTGGAAGTATCATGTTGCCAGGGAAAATATGCAATTACGAAACACTACCACGCTGTTCACCACCCTTGATTTACATAACCACAATCGCACACCACTGAAAATATGCGTGCGCCCTTCCCTTTATCATGAATCTCAGCGCATTACGTCAGGCACAGACATACCGCACCATCACAAATCAGCAGGCTCTTGGCCATAGCGCCCAAGCACACAGAAAAGTAACTACTCGTCAATTTAAGACTGGCCTGTAATGAATTTTTAGAAAAAATATCATTAACAGAAAGCTGTAGCTGTAGGAAAAGACCTATCGTTAGATTACCCATGACAATTTTATTTATATTTTAGAGGCTAATAACAAGGAGAGTGGCATCATGCATACCTCAGTAAAATCAACTTTTTACGCTATTACCGTATCTATTTTTCTAATGCTAATCAGCACCCTGGCACTGGCAGTAATGCCGGACAACCAAACCATCAAGTCTTCTGACCCGGCAGAAAAAACTGACAACACGAAAGAAACAGTTAAATATAAAGCGGATGAGCTGTTAGTAAAATTTAAGACAACAACAGCGATAAACAAGTCGAATGCAGTCGCTCATTTGTCAGGTGTTGGCGTCTCGTCAACAACCATTGACATACTGTCTGCCAAACAATTTAAGCCGATTAAAAACAACAACAATAAAGCGGGCGTGCAAGGCAACAGTCAGGCCAGCCTTGATAATTGGTGGCACATAAAGCTGGCCGAAGGAACTGATTTAAAGAGGGCATTAAATATTCTCTCCGCTAGGCCAGATATTGAATTCGTTGAATACAATTATGAAATACGTGCGCTTCTCACGCCCAACGATCCACATTTCGATTCGCTCTGGGGACTGCACAATACACAACAGACCGGTGGATCGTTCGATGCCGACATTGATGCACCTGAAGCCTGGGACAACCGTACAGGTGCTTCCAATATCATTATCGCAGTTATCGATACCGGTGTAGATTATGGGCATGAAGATCTTGCCGGCAATATGTGGACAAACCCCGGAGAGATTGCAGGCAACCTTATTGACGATGATGGCAATGGCTATGTCGATGATGTTTATGGGTATGACTTCATCAATACAGACGCTGACCCTTTTGATGATCATGGCCATGGAACCCATGTTTCCGGCACGATTGCCGGTATAGGCAACAATGGTATCGGTGTTGCGGGTGTTAGCTGGGACGCCCGGATAATGGCCATCAAATTTTTAGGGGCTAATGGAGGTGGTAATATCAGCGACGCTGTAAATGGCGTTATTTACGCCGTTAACAATGGCGCCAAAATACTCAACAACAGTTGGGGTGGCGGTGGCTTCAGCCAGGCCATGCTTGATGCGATCAATGCAGCCAATGATGCCGGTGTCCTGTTTGTCGCTGCAGCGGGAAATAGTAACCGAAATAATGATGCCAGCCCCTACTATCCATCGAGCTATGCCGCGCCCAATGTGATTTCCGTGGCGGCTACTGATCACAACGATCAACGCGCATGATTCTCCAACTATGGGGCAACCTCTGTTCATTTAGGCGCACCCGGCGTGAACACGCTATCCACGGTACCCACCGGCAGCTGCTCAATGTGCGTCAGCGGTGGTTATCGAAACGCCAGTGGCACCTCGATGGCGGCACCTCATGTCGCCGGTGCGGCTGCATTGATACTTGATCAGGTGCCCCTGCTATCCATCGCTGGCCTAAAGTCTCGATTGATGGATTCAACTGATCAGATTCCTGCATTAGCGGACATCACCCTCTCCGGGGGGCGACTGAATATCGCCGCTGCGCTAGCATACAGCCAAGACTTTTCCATCACCGTAGCGCCATTATCACAAAGTGTTTCACCCGGTGAATCGGCCATTTATACCGTAACGATTACATCGTTAGGCGATACGACAGAGCAGATAACCCTCAGCCTGGACACCCTGGATAGCGGCATTACGGCACATCTTGCAGATACGCAACTGACCCCACCCGTGGGAGGCTCAATCTCGACCAGCTTGACCGTCACCGCCGCCGCCGATATCGCACGCGGCGATTTTTTCGTACGGATTCTGGCAGCAGATGACAGCGATGAGGTTTTCAGCTCGACAACCGCGACATTGAAGGTTTTACGTCCCACTGTTGACCTGGTCATCAGCTCGGTAAGCACCCCGGATAGCCAGGTTCATAACGGTGCCACCATCAGCGTGACGCATACCACCAAAAATACAGGTAGCTCCTCCACCGACAGCTATTTTTGGGTAGGCATTTACCTCTCCAGCGATGCCACTATCACCACGGCGGATACCCGGATTGGCACGCGTTACGTCCACAGCCTGCTCGGGGGTGGCACTGTCACACGGACGACCAGCGTCAACATCCCAGCCGGCCTGGCGGCTGGCACCTACTACCTGGGAGCCATCGCTGATTTTAATGATTGGCAGACCGAGAGCAACGAGAACAACAATGTTCGCGTGGCGAACCCACCCTTACAGGTGAGCAAGGACATCGATCTGCTCATCAGCTCGGTGAGCACCCCGGATAGCTCAGCTTATACTGGTGCCCGCATCAGCGTGACGCACATTCTCCACAACGCAGGCGACTCCTCCAGTGACAGTATTTTTCGGGTAGGAGTTTATCTCTCCAGCGATGCCACCATCACCACTGCGGATACCCGGATCGGCACGCGTTACATCCACCACAGCCTGCCCGGGGGCAGCTATTCCTCATGGACGGCCACCGCCTACATTCCACCCGGCCTGGCAGCCGGCACCTACTACCTGGGGGCCATCGCCGACTATACTGACCGGCAGACCGAGAGCAACGAAAACAACAACGTCCATGTGGCAACCACGCCCGTACAGGTGATCAAGGATATCGATCTGCTCGTCAGCTCGGTGAGCACCCCGGATAGCCAGGCTTATACCGGCACTCGTATCAACGTGACGTATACCACCCAAAATGCAGGCGGCTCTACTAATGACAGTTCCTTTCATGTGGGAATTTACCTCTCCAGCGATGCCACCATCACCACCGCAGATACCCGGATCGGCTGGCGTTTCATCCAGAGACTACCCGGGGGCATTTCTTCCACAGTGACGACCTCCCCCTTCATTCCATCCGGCCTGGCGGCTGGCACCTACTACCTGGGGGCCATCGCCGATGATCTCGATCAACAAGCCGAGACTGATGAAAGCAACAATGGGTTAACTGCAGCTATACCATTGAATATCGATTGATCCGGTATTTTTCGGTTTTTACATCCTCCTGCTATCCCGGATATTTCATGGACTTTCAGAACTCCATGAAATATCCGGACTGAGGCGCGCCCCCACCAAATAAGACTGTAGTGATTAACCAACAAATGTTATCTGGTTTATATCGACCTGAAAGAATCTCACCCACCCAAAGATAAAATCTGCAACATCAAAATATGACAACCATCTAATACCATACTGATTATCTTGAAGTTGTTGTTATAAAAAATTACTGGTCAACAACACCAACTACAATTATTCTCCTAGAATAAGGATCTCGTTAACTCTTCCTGCGCCAAGGTAGCTGTCACGCCAAAATTAAATATCCAAAATAAAGAGATAGGCTTTAAATAAAAACGACAAATAGAGGCTAAAATAGCATTGACAGACGGCGGATTCTGCCAGTACTATAAAGTTGAAAAATATTGAAGGCTTACTGGGATGTATCATGCTACCAATAAAAACACGTAATTACGAAATAATACCACGCAGCTTACCAAGCCTGATTAACATAACCGCAATCGCATACCACTAATGATATGCACGCAACCCCCCTCTTTTTGTGCATTCTTACTCCTGACCCGTTACGTCAGGATTAAAAACATGCGCACACCATCACAAAGAAACAGATTTTTGGCCATAGCACAGCACCCAACTGCACAAAAGATAGCTACTCGTCAATTTTAAACTTCGTCATGCTGTATTTTTATAAAGAAAAATATATTTTTAACAAAAAACCATAACTCAACTAAAAAGCCTATTGTTGGATAGTTATAAACAATTTTACTTATAAAGCTTTCTTTATATTTTAGAGGCTGATAACAGGGAGAGAGGCGTCATGAATACCACAATAAAATCAACTTTTTACGCTATTACCGTATCTATTTTTCTAATGCTAATCAGCACCATGGTACTGGCAGTAATGCCGGACAACCAAACTGTCAGGTCTTCTGACCCGGCAGAAAAAACTGACAACACGAAAGAAACAGTTAAATACAAAGCGGATGAGCTGTTAGTCAAATTTAAAACAACAACAGCGATAAACAAGTCGAATGCAGTCGCTCATTTGTCAGGTGTTGGCGTCTCGTCAACAACCATTGACATACTGTCTGCCAAACAATTTAAGCCGATTAAAAACAACAACAATAAAGCGGGCGTGCAAGGCAACAGTCAGGCCAGCCTTGATAATTGGTGGCACATAAAGCTGGCCGAAGGAACTGACTTAAAGAGGGCATTAAACATTCTCTCCGCTAGGCCAGATATTGAATTCGTTGAATACAATTATGAAATACGTGCGCTTCTCACGCCCAACGATCCACATTTTGATTCGCTGTGGGGGTTGCACAATACACAACAGACCGGTGGATCGTTCGATGCCGACATTGATGCACCTGAAGCCTGGGACAGCCATACAGGTGATGCCAATATCATTATCGCTGTTATCGATACCGGTGTAGATTATGGGCATGAAGATCTTGCCGGCAATATGTGGACAAACCCCGGAGAGATTGCAGGCAACCTCATTGACGATGATGGCAATGGCTATGTCGATGATGTTTATGGGTATGACTTCATCAATACAGACGCTGACCCTTTTGATGATCATGGCCATGGAACCCATGTTTCCGGCACGATTGCCGGTATAGGCA
>JAKIUN010000018.1 GCA_021647505.1 Gammaproteobacteria bacterium | reverse complement strand
AGCCAAACCAAGCCATAATCCAGTCGAGGTAACACACAAACGATGCGGCTCGCTCCCTCTTATATATGTTACCACCACCTGCAACAGCAGCATCCCTACGCGCCCAATCCCCCTAAAAAATAAAGGTTTTCCGCCTGGTGTCATGTCACGGGACTATTGTTGCAAATAAACAACGAAAAGCACCAGCCCCCGTGATTACTTATAAAAGATTGTTGCATTTTCACCAAATACTGCTATAAATACGCTCGAGGCATTTGAAATGCAGGATTTTTACCACACTTTTGTTAACAACACCTGGAGAGTTCTCCCATGAAACAGAGTCTGATCACCCTGGCCATCGTCGCGGCCGTTGCCGTACCGATGACCGTGAGCGCCGCCGAAGCCAAGTTCTTCGGTTTTTCCCAGATCACTGCTGCCGTCGGTAAAGGGGCTGAAGGCAACGACGACAACGATGGCCTGCGTTTCGGTGCCGACCGCATCCGTATTGGCTACAAGATCAAGCAGGGCAACGCCTGGGGCAAGCTGCAGGCTGACTTTAACAAGACTGACGACACCACCAACATCGGCGTGGACGAGATCATCAAGGACGCCGTGGTCGGCTACAAGTTCAATGATGCCGCCAACGTCATGGCCGGTGTCTTCAAGACCCCTGTGGGCATGGACTTCAACACCTCCGGTAAGAGCCTGGACATCACCAAGCGCGGCATGGAGAAGAAGCTGGTGCTGGAACGTGCTGCCGGCCTGATGGTCAGCGGTCGCAATCTTGGTGGCTTTGGTTATGACGTTGGCGTATTTAATCCTACCCAGCGCTCCAGTGCCGTCGACTTCGGTGGCGCCGGTGATGCCATGGCCTACGCCGGTCGCGTGATGTACGACATGGGCGATTCCCTGCACATTGAGGCCTCCTATGGCACCAGCACCCAGGATTCCGGTTCTGCTGCCGAAGACTACACCGTGTTCGACGTGGCTGCTTCCTACAAGATAAACGCCATGACCTTCAAGGCCGAATACATTCTCGGTAGCAATGTTCGGGGTGCTGATGGTGATGACGAAAGCGTCTGGTACCTGCACGGCGGTTATGCCTTCAACGACACCTTTGAAGGTGTGGTGCGTCATTACAACGCCACCCAGGATTATGCCAACGGCAACGACTTCAGCCTGGGCAATACCTACATCGGCGCCAACATCTATCTGGCCGAGAAGAACAATGCACGCATTCAGCTGAACTACGTGCTGGCCAGCGGTGATACCGATGGTGCCGATGTCTACAGTGGCGTTGCCGCAGGCTACACCGACGACATCTTCCTGGCCCAGTTCCAGGTGGGCTTCTAAGTCTGACTTAGACGCACCGTCAACATGCTGCCCCGGTAGCGTGTGAAGTAGTAAGAAAGGCCGGCGTGGGCAACCACACCGGCTTTTTTATTGCCCTCAGCGCGTAGCCTGGGTTGAGCCTGCGAAACCCGGGGAACACGGAAAGGAGATATCCCGGGTTTCGCGGACTCAACCCAGGCTACTTGTTGATAAAGACGCAAAAAAACCGGCAATCCCCGGGGAGGTGCGGGAATTGCCGGTCAGACCAAAGGCCGGGGCTCAGTTCAGAATTTCACGGTATAACGCGCATACAGATCCTTGTCTTTGCGTTTTTGCAAGCCAATCTCCTGTTCGATATCGGTACGGTAACGCACGCGGACTTCGAGGCGCTGTTTCTTGGCGAGGTTCCAGCGGTAACGGGTCTCGGCCAGGTACTGGTTACTCTTGAAGTCCGGCGACAATAACCAACCGGCATCCGCCCGCGCCAGCACCACGCCAACGCTGTGTTTCGGCACAATATCAATGAAATTGAAGGTCACCTGTCCCGCCATGCCGCCGGTATCACCGCTGCCGGCCAGTTTGGCCGCACTATTGGCCGGTGTCGTCGGCGCAAAGCCCAGCTCTCCACCCAGCAGGAATTTCATCCCGCCCGCCCCCATGGGCCACTGTGCGGCCATACGGCCGACGAAGGCCACGTAATCATCCGGATTTCCACCACTGACAGGCAGGGCGGCGGGCAACCAGGTAACATCCACCCCCTGCTGCACGATAGTGGCCTTTTTGTCCCGCTTTTCCAGCGCGGCGAAATAGCTGATGCGGCTGTCGTCATCGCTGAAGTCCAGCGACCCACGACGCACCTGCGTCGCGCCTTCTTCATAGTTGTATTGCACAATGGCGTGGCCGTTCCAACCATTGCTGCCTTTGTACTTAAAATACAGACCATCGGTCCAGGCGATGTCGGTATTGGGACTGTCGTTGCGATCCAGCGATTTCTTGGCCACACCGGTCAGCTCAAACTTGGTCTGCATACGCCCGGCACGCAGGCTCCAGCGCTCGGCGGCATAATTCAGCCAAAGCTCATCCAGGGTGGACTGGCCCATTTTCAGGCCATCCTTACCAGACTTGAAGCCTTGATAGAAATCAAACTCAGGACCGCCGCTGCTCTCATGGGTGGTATAGCGACCGGCAAAACGCGCCCGGGCGCTGAGTGCATCGCTGATCTCCGCCTGCAAACCGACACGCAGACGCAGACGCCACTCGTTCTTGACCGAGTCGCTGCCGTCGCGGTCATCACGGTGCAGACTATAAAAGCCAGTGCGTGCATCGCCGATCACACCAACGGTGTCTGTGAGCGGAATCGCCGCCAGCAGTGCTGCCGGCGCCGACAGGGCGCAAGCCGCAACCAGTATTTTAACCATCACTCTCTGGGCCATATTTCCTGCATCCTGATCGTTTTAAGAAGGTTCTTAATGCGAATTATTCTCATTAAGGCGCACTTTGTCAAGCCTCGATCTCAGTCCGGAAGGGTGCGGCCCCGCCACAAGGGTGCAATCCATCCCGTGGCGTAGCTCACCCAGCGGGTGAATAAGACCGTCGTGGCTAATAACTTGCATAACAGTAACTTAGTCTCAGTCTGGAGCGGTCAACTGCGGATTCTAGGATTATTGTGGGAGCGGCTTCAGCCGCGAAGAAATATTAACCTCAATTCGCGGCTGAAGCCGCTCCCACAAAAGGCAAGCCACGGCAGACGCAAAAAAGGGGATACAGACCCCATGCCTCCATCCCCTCACAAATTGCACGGTTTATATCGCCGGAATCAGAATTTCAGAGTCACGTTGAGCTGTAGACGGGTATTTTTGGCATCCTGGCCATCCATGCCCCGAGTGATGATTTCCGTATCATAGAGACGGAGATCCACGCTGGTGCCCTTGTCGACCTTGTAGTCCATTTGCAGGCGAACACCCTTAAAATTATCCGCAGCGGTTTCCGCAGACGGGAAATTGTCCTGAGTGAGCAAGCCATCGGCCAGCGTGGCGTTGCCTTCAACGTGGTAATAATAGGCGCGCAGACCGATGGTCTTAGTGACCTTGTAGCGGGCCTGTACCACGTAGGCAGTGTCTTCGGCATCGGCATCACTCTTGAGGTAATCGGCGCCGGCCAACCAGGCATCACCCTTCAACTGGCCGCTGAGCATAGTGTGCTGCGTAGCATTGAATACGTCAGCTGGATCATCCACGCTCGCGCCACCCAGTGCGACGGTGTACTTCAGGTCACGACCACCCTGGAAAACACCCTGGTAGGTGATAGCAGTCTTGGTCTTGTCGGCATCCGGCTTGTTATCCCAGTTGCCCGCAGTGAGGTAGGCATAGGCGGCATTCAGGGTGAACGGGCCGGCCTTATACACGGCGGCGAGGGCCTCCGGGTTGATGTCATCGTCCAGGAATAGCTCGTTCTGCTTCCAAAAATTGAGTGGCGTCTTACCGGCGACCAGGGTCAGGTTACTGACGCCGGTATAGGCGATGAAGGCCGTATCGACACCGATTTTCAAATCCGCCGTACCGCCAACGGTAGCGAAACTCTCATAAGGTGAATTCTGACTGCTGGTGGTCGCCAGACGCAGCTTTGCCGACCAATTGTCATTGGGCTGGAATGCCACCCCGAGACGGGCCCGGTAGCGCAGACGGGTACGGTCGCGATCAGTGCCATCCTGCTTTTCGCTCTTGTCCGTCTCGGCGCGAATGCGCATATCGCCGTACAACTTGACCTTGTCGTCGGCACCCACCGGGACGGCGGCAAAAGAGGCCGCAGGCACCAGGATGGCCGCTGCAACGGCTACGCAGGATAAACGCAGGCGGGCACTACGGGTCGCCATTAACGTTTTATTTTTCGTCATCATTATCTCTCCCATCAGAATCACTATTGCTGTCCAGCTGTTAAGCAGGATTCATACCATGCTGATCAAAAGAAAGAATGTGCCGCTCAACAGCACCGCTTACCCGCTGGATTCAGTCATCATGCTGAATATGAAAGGGTTTCACGGCCGTCGCTGACGGGCCTGAGAAAAGAAGCAGAAAAGGAATATTCCTCATGTTTGCAACAATTCGTTGCATCCGCCCAAACAGATAGAACGGGCCGTTCAATTAACCAGCAAAACAATCAGGTTACTATACTGCATTCCGCCAACCCGTTAATTGAGCATATCCTTCAGATTGGCCAGATGCGCCTTGCCACGCTCCTGGCGTTCCTCGGGATCAACAGGCTGCCCACCGCCTTCCCACACCAGGTCATCCTCGGGCAGCTCGCCGAGAAAACGGCTGGGCTCACAGTCCATCACTTCACCGTGCTTGCGCCGCCGCAGGGCCATGCTGAAGGTCAGGGTCTTTTGCGCACGAGTAATGCCGACATAGGCCAGGCGGCGCTCCTCTTCGACGTTGTCTTCATCCAGGCTGGAGTGATGCGGCAGCAACTGCTCCTCCACACCGACCATGAAGACATGCGGGAACTCCAGCCCCTTGGCGGCATGCAGGGTCATCAATGCCACGCAGTCGTCGCGCTGCTCGTCTTCGTTGCGTTCAAGAATGTCCATCAGGGTCATGCGTGACACCAGATCAGACAGGCTGGCGCCGTCACCCTCCTGCTCGGCCATACGCCCCAGCCAGGCCAGCAATTCGTGTACGTTGCCCATGCGCCGCTCGGCGGTCTTGGGGTCGTTAGCCGTGTCCAACAGCCACTCTTCGTAACGAATGTCGTTGACCAGACTCTTCACGACCTCCAGCGGATCGCCGCGCTGGGCTTGATCCGACTTGTCTGCCAGCCATTCGACGAATTCGCGCAGGCGATTCACGGCGCGCTCGGGCAGTACTGTCTCCAGGCCCAGCTCGTAGGCCGCCGCACACAGGCTGACCCCGCGTCCGGTGGCGTAACCCGCCAGTTTCTCCAACGTGGTCGGGCCGATCTCGCGGCGCGGGGTGTTGATGACGCGCACGAAGGCGTTGTCATCGTCATCGTTCACCAGCAGGCGCAGGTAGGCCATGATGTCTTTCACCTCCTGATAGGCGAAGAAAGACGTGCCACCGGAAATCTTGTAGGGAATCTGGCTCTCGCGCAGGGCGCGTTCGAACAGGCGCGACTGGTGGTTGCCGCGATAGAGAATGGCATAGTCGCTGAAACGCCCGCCGCTCTGAAACTTGTGCGCCAGCAACCGCGACACCACCTGCTCCGCCTCGTGATCCTCATTCTTGGCCTGGATCACCTTGAGCGGGTCTCCGTAGCCCAACTCCGACCACAGGCGCTTTTCAAACACATGTGGATTATTGCCGATGAGCTTGTTCGCAGCCTTGAGGATACGCCCGGCGGAGCGGTAATTCTGTTCCAGCTTGATGACCTTCAGAGTCGCAAAGTCCTCCGATAACAATGCCAGATTCTCCGGCTGCGCACCGCGCCAGGCATAGATGGACTGGTCGTCATCGCCCACCACGGTAAACGCCCCGCGCACGCCGACCAGCTGCTGCACCAGCCGGTACTGGGTGGCGTTGGTGTCTTGATATTCGTCCACCAGCAGGTAGCGGATGCGGTTCTGCCAATGCTCCAGCGCCTCAGGCTGCGTCTCGAACAACTCCACAGGCAGACCGATGAGGTCGTCGAAGTCCACTGCATTGTAGGCACGCAAAGTACGGTTGTAGGCCTCATACAACACCGAGGCCGCCACCTGCTTGGGGTCGCCATTGGCCTCAAGCTGCGCCTGCCCGGGACTGATACGGTCATTCTTCCAGGCGGAAATCTGCCATTGCATCTCGCTGGCCTGATCATCGCCATCAAAGGCACGGCGCATCAGTTCTTTGATCAACTGCTGCACATCCTGTGCATCGTAGATGGAAAAACCGGGCTTGAGGCCGACGTGGCTGTGCTCACGCTTGAGGATATTCAGACCCAGGTTGTGAAAGGTGGAGATACGCATACCACGGCGGTACTTGGCCTCCAACTGATCGGCCAGGCGCGACTGCATCTCGCGCGCTGCCTTGTTGGTAAAGGTCAGGGCGGCGATGTGGAAACCCTTGAGGTCACACCGTTTGACCAGGTGCACAATCTTCTGGGTGATCACGCGGGTCTTGCCGGAACCGGCGCCAGCCAGCACCAGCAGCGGGCCGTCGATGTAACGCACCGCCTCTTTCTGGCGGGGATTGAGATTGGACATGGAGTTCTCTGAGAACGGCTCGATAAAATGCGGCTGGCTATTCTACCTGTTCCGGCCCAGCGATAAACGATACCATCCACAAATTTCCCCGCTAATTTTCTGTACAACCTTCAGAGGACTTGCAGTGGCTGTCGAAAACTACTACAGTTCGAAACATGTCGAATAATAGTATTAAAAATCGCCTTGACAACCAGCAACTGGCCGAGGCGTTTAAGGCCCTGTCCAACCCCAACCGACTGAAGATATTTCAGCAGCTCATGGATTGCTGTACGCCGGGTACGGTGTGCTCAGCGGAGGCAGTGACCAAAAGTTGTGTGGGTGACCTCGGCAACGGATTGGACATTGCGCCGTCTACACTGTCGCACCATATCAAGGAACTGAGCCGCGCCGGCCTTATTCGCATGGAGCGTCGTGGCCAACATGTGGACTGCTGGATCGATCCTGGCATCCTCAAACAGCTAAGCCAGTTTTTTAAAGGCGGTCTAAGCCCACAAGGCCAAAAATCCTAACCCCGAACAACGAACAGGAGCATTATCATGGATCAGAAAACCCACGACGACATCCGCCAGAACGTGCGCGACAGCTACGCACAGGTAGCCGAGGCCAGCAACCAGGGTGATGGCTGCGGCGTCGAATCCAGCTGCTGCGGCGTATCTGACGACGGCGCCATCAATACCCTTATCTCCACCCGCCTGGGCTATTCGGAAGATGACCTGCAACAGGTGCCGGAGGGTGCCGACATGGGCCTGGGCTGCGGCAACCCACGTGCCATCGCCGGCCTCAAGGCCGGCGAGACGGTGGTGGATCTGGGCAGCGGCGGCGGCTTTGACGCCTTTCTCGCCGCACAGGAAGTGGGCAAATCCGGCCACGTCATCGGCATCGACATGACCCCCACCATGCTCAGCAAGGCGCGCGCCAATGCCGACAAGGGTCAGTACACGCAGGTGGAGTTCCGCCTCGGCGAGATCGAGCATCTGCCGGTGGCCGACAACAGCGTCGATGTCATCATTTCTAACTGCGTCATCAATCTCTCACCCAACAAGACCCAGGTGTTCCGCGATGCCTTGCGCATCCTCAAGCCCGGTGGCCGACTGGCCATATCCGACGTGGTGGCCAGTGCCGAGATGCCGGAAGCCATGAAGAACGACCCGCAGCTGCATGCGGGCTGCATGGCCGGCGCGGAACTCATCGATGACCTCGAACGCATGCTCGGTGAGGCGGGCTTCTGCAACGTACGCATCGCCCCCAAGGATGAATCCCGCGACTTCATCAAGGACTGGGCACCGGGACGTGGGGTAGAAGACTACGTGCTCTCCGCCACCATCAAGGCGGTCAAGCCCGATGGCGGTTGCTGCTAAAGCAAGGAGCGGGCCATGCCCGCGATAAGACGGCGGGAAAACAATAAATTTGTGGGGCAGCTTCAGCTAATTTTTCCGACAACAATAATTAGCGTAGAAATCGCAGAGGCGTAGAGATTTTTACTCGTTGCACCGCTCTGCGGTACAACGCAATGAGGTGGAAAAATCTGTCGTGTGCGAGGTGACGCTGAGCGCCACAAAGATGTGTAACACCGCAAAGCGGTGTTACAAGGCTAAGTCCGTGGGAGCGGCTTCAGCCGCGAATAAAACCAGCCAATGTTCGCGGCTGAAGCCGCTCCCACAATAATTTCCTGTTCCTGAGCAAGCTTGTGCGCCCGGTGGCAAAACCTTCGCGGCCCAAGGGTTCGCTCCTACGCGTCGGCCTTGCGGCCTCCAGCGGTCTGCAACAGAGACTCAAACCGCTCGCTGATATCACTGCTGCGAGACTCCTCGGCGGCCGCCGTGGCATACCAGTCCAGGCTCAGGCCCTGCAGCTGCTCGTCCAGCGAAGGGTGCAGGCCGCTTTTCATCTGCTCAGCCAGGAGGGCCACCTGATAGGCCAGACGCGCCTGCCGATAGTCTGCCGGCGACTCGATACCCGCCGCTATTTCCAGTTGCAGACACAATTCCAGCCGATGCTGCGTCGCGGCCTCTCGCTCAGCGGTCAGCTCGGCCTGCAATGCCGCCAGGTCGGCCTCCTTATCTACCAGCCGATCCAGCCAGGCGAGCGCCCGCCGGTAGCGGGCGGCCACGCCCTTGCCCATGGCGCCAGGCACCTCAGCCAGGGCATCAAACTGGTGGCTCAGGGCCTCGCGCTCGGCCGTCAACTGCGTCACATCCCGTCCCGTGGCGAGCTGCTGATCGGCCAGCCATTCCAATGACTGGCACAGCGCTGCCTTGTCTCGCAGGCACTGCTGCGCTTGCTCGCGCTGCGCCTGTCGTTCGGCCTGCAGACGTTGTTCAAATTTCCCACAGGCGGCGCGATAGCGACGTTCGAGACGATCCATTTCTCGCTTCGGCAGATGCCCCGCTGCCTGCCACTGGGCATTCGCCGCATCCACGGCGTGGCGCGCCAGACGAAATTCATCGCCATGGGCGCTGGCCGCCATCTCAATCTGCTCACAGATCTGCCGGCGAATCCCCACCTGCTCATGAGTGGCCTCATTATGGGCCGCGCGTTCACGCTTGCGCTCGGTAAAAATGGCATCACAGGCAGCGTGAAACCGCCGCCATAGCTCGCCATCCTTACTGGCCGGGCCGATCTGTTTCCATTCGGCTTGCAGAGCCTTGGCCTTTTCCAATGCCACTGGCAACTCTTCGTGGCCCTCGGCCAGACGCTGTTGCAACCGCTCGGCCTGTTTCACCCGCTCGGCTTTTTGCACATGATTGTGCTCGCGGTGTTTGTGGGCCAGGGCACGCAGACGATCCATGACCTTACGAAAGCGTCGGTTGATCGCCTTTTGCTGCTGCCGCGGCACCGCACCGAGGCCGCGCCATTCCCGATCCGCCGTCTTGACGATCTGCTCCAGGGCCGGCCAGTCCGCATCATCCTCTACCTGGGCACCGACCTTTCGAGCATAATCCTCCAGCCCCTGACACACGGACTGGCGATACTGAAGATTCTCATCACGCTGTGCACCCTGGGTCTCGAAATGGGCCTGACAGGGGGCGTAGGCACGACTACAGGCGGCATCGAAACGCCGCCACAGGGCCTTAGGCGCAGTACCCTGTGCCTCGGTCATCTTTTTCCATTCGACGCGGGCGCTGCGCACACGCGCGGCGCCGTCGCTGAGATCAACATCGCCGCCGGCTTCCATCTCATCGGCGAGCCGCTCCATGTCGCCGCACAGCTGTTCCATCACCGGCGCATTGGCAAAATTGCGCCAGTCACGCATTTCTCGCAGCTGGATCTGTACCTTGTGCAGGCGTTTCAGCACGGCCGACTTTTCCAGCTTGCGCTGCATCTCGACGCTCAGCGAGTCCTGCACCTGCTGTGCCTTTTGCGCCAGCACGAAGGCGGGCTTGTAGGTCTGTTCGCGCAGGTGCTGCTCCAGCCGGGCGACCATTTCCTGCAATGTCCCGGCATTGGCTTGTTGCTGTTGCTGTTGCCGTCGCAAGCGTTCCTGCAAGGTATGCAGTCCCTCGCCAATGGCGGTCGCCTGTGGGCCGTCCAGTGTCAATTGGACGGGGCGCGGAAATGCCTGCCATTGGCTTTCTAACTTGCGCAGCGCCGGCTCGGTGACAGATGCCTGCGACAACAGGGCCTGCACGGCCTGTTGCAATGCCTCCAGTCGTGGCGTTAGTTCGACCAGCAGAGTTTCGTCCTCCAGCACCTGCGCCAGCGCGGCCTGTAGGGTGTCGTAGCGTAAAACCAGTGCCTGGCCGTCACTGTCATCGGGCAGATCCAGATCACGCCAGCTGCGGGTGCAGACATCGCAAGCCTGGTTTACCGTCGCCATGTCGCGCACCCGTCCTTCGACGCGCAGCGTCTCAAGCAGCGACGCCAGCTGTGCACAAATGGCCTCGGCCTGAGTCAGCTTCGCTTGGCGCAGGGCATGCTCGCGGGCCTGTTGTTGTTCACGCTCACGCCAGTCTTGCAAGGCGAAATCGAACCGGTCAATGCCTTGCTGAAAGGATTCCACCTCGACCTGCTCCAAAAGCGACAGATCCAATGCCGCCCATTGGCGTTGCAGGCCACGCATCGAGTCCTCGATGCGGCCCCAGTTGCCCGAGCCCTGCGCGGCCTTTAGCAGGGCCTGTAGCTGGATATTCAGTTTGTCGGCCTGAGCACGCATTTCTCGCGGCCGGCTATCGGCGGCATCCAGGACGGCCAGGGCATCCCGTACGCACTGGTACACCCGCTTGTCATGCCGACGGGCACTTTTTGCGACACGTTCCAGGGTGGAACGCTGGGTAAGTTTCGTCGCCGCAGCATGGCGTACCGATGCATCGTCATCCATCAGGGCCACATCACCTAACAAAGATTGGCGGCTCACCCGCTGCAGCACTTGCCGTCGCAGCTCAGACTCCTGACCCTCTTTTAGTATGCGCTCGAACCAGTGCTCGTCGGACAATCCTTCGAGAAATTGCCAGCGCTCGGCCAGCGACGGACCCTGTACCAGTTTACCGGCCAGCAGATGGGTCAGGTGCTGTTCTGCGGTACGGCGATCGGCATCATCGCCGGCCTTCGTGCACAGCGCCTGAACCTGTTGGAGATCGCTCAGGCGGCGCAGGGCCAGACGACGGATAACGGCATCGGTGTCTTCCTCCGCGACCTGCCTGAAAACAGCCTGGGCATCATCCGGCAGGCCCTTGACAGCCTCTTGGCGCACGGTGGGTTTCGGGTGTTTCCACTTCGGGGCGAACAGTCGGGAAAGCATAGGGCTCCATCAGGGTAATAAATAGGGACGAAATGGGCACCGCAATACACCACAGGCACGCTAAACCCTAATTTATCACCTTAGGTGGTGTAATAGTTATCTCTTTTTAGCAGGAAGCATTGCAGGGCATGACGCAATGCCGGTCAGGCAGGATCAATCGGGCGGAGATTCGCTTTCCACCACCTCTGGCAAACGCATTTCAAAACGGGAGCCCTCACCGAGCCGGCTGTTGACGGTAATATCACCCCCCATCAACCGGCACAGACTTCGGCTGATGGCCAGCCCCAGCCCACTGCCACCGTATTGCGAGGAGATGGTGCTGTCGGCCTGATTGAAACTCTGAAACAACCCGCCGATCTGTTCCTCACTGATGCCAATACCGGTGTCGGTGACGGCAAAAAGCAGGAAGGGTTTTTCACTCTCCGCCTGCACCTCCACCTCTCGGAACACCTCCAGCTTTACCTGGCCATCACGGGTAAACTTGATGGCATTGCTCAGCAGGTTGAGCAGTGACTGGCGCACCCGCAGGTTATCGGCCAGCATTTCACCCACGTCATCGGCACAGTGATATTCCAGCTGGGTATGATTTTTTTCCAGCAGTGGCTGCAGGGTTGACAAGCACTCCTGCACCACTCCCTGCACATTGAACCACTCCAGATCCATCACATGTTTACCGGCCTCGATCTTTGACAGATCCAGCACGCTGTTGATCAATTTGAGGAGGTGATCACCGGCCTGATGAATGCGACCGAGATCATCACACATCGCCAGCAGCCCTCGATCCCCGGCTTCGTCCTGCAGCAATTCGCTATAGCCGATAATGGCATTCAGTGGTGTACGCAATTCATGACTCATGTTGGCCAGAAAGGCGCTCTTGGCACGGTTGGCCTGTTCGGCCTGATCACGCACCACCACTAACTCAGCGGTACGTTCACGCACCCGCTCCTCAAGGTGCTCGTGATAGCGTTGTAGCTCTGCCTCGACACGCTTTTTCTCCGTGACATCCCGCAGCGTCACAATAAAACTCCGTTTGCTGCCAAGACGCATTTCACTCAGAGAGACCTCGGCGGGAAATACACTGCCATCCCTGTGGTAAATCGTCAGTTCACTGCGTTGACCGACGAGATCCGAGTGACCATTCGTCAGGTAACAGCGAACAAACTTGTCCTGTTTTTTACTCTGGATGCCCGGCGCCAGAATACTGATATTGGTGCCGGCAACCTCCTCGGCGCTATAGCCTGTCAGCTGTTCCGCCATCGGGTTGAAGGTTTCGATAAACCCCAGTGAATCTATCGAGATAATGCCATCCATCAGATTGTCGAGGATCGTACGCAGGCGCTGTTCGCTGTCCCGCAACATCAATTCCGCCTGACGGCGTTCGGTAATATCGCGAAAAAAGATCGACAGGCCGTCCGGGTGCGGATAGGTATGGGTCTCCACCCAGCGATCTAACGGAGGGTAGTAACCTTCAAATTGCAGCATCTTGTCGCTATTGCGCGAATGATGAAATTTCTTGTAACAGGAACTGGCAAACTCCGGTAGCTGATCCCACAGGCTATGCCCCAGCATCTGCTCGCGTGACACCTGAAACAAATCTTCGGCACGGGCATTGAAATAGGTGATATTCCAGTCATCGTCAATCGCTACATAAGCATCATTGGTAGATTCAAGAATATGCCGTACATGTTGGTGAGTTCGCCGCAGATCCTCTTCAGCCAGCTTGCGCGCACTGATATCACGGAGAAATATCTTGATCATGGGCTCGTCACCCAGAGTGATCAGATTGGCATGCACATCCACATACAGCAGTGCACCATCAGAGTGTTGTACGGTAGCCTCGAAGAAGGTCGCGCCATCACGCTTGATGTCACGCAGCGCCTGTAACTGCCGGCCACCATCGACAAAAAAGGCTTCGATACCACAACCGGGCAGATCTTCCGCTTGCATGCCCAGCAGGCCCGCTGTGGCCCTATTGACCTCACGGATCTTCAGATTACAATCCAGCATCACGATGGGATTGGACACCTGCTCATTGAGCAAGCGAAAACGTTCCTGTGAGCGGCGGTTTCTTGCCGCGCAAAAGTCCTGTTGCAACGAATTCTCCAGTTGCTGGGCCGAGGCCTCCAGCGCAGTCATTTCATGCGGGCTGAATGGCGCCTCCTGTTCCGTACGCCCGATCATCAAGGCACCCACTGCACGGCCATCAAGGCGAAGGCTGGCTGCGGCAAAATGGCTCACACCAAATTCATGCTGAAAGATATTTTTTTCCACCAACGCACTGGTGGACAGGGAAAGCGGCATCGCGGTTCCGTAGCCAGCAAACAGCCCCGGCAGCATCACCGCCTGCTTTGCGGCAAGGTGAAAATAACCCTCGGGCCTAAAGGCCGCACCGGAATAGCCGAGCAGAGAAATCTGCGTTGTATCGGTATTCTGGCGTAGAAAAAAGGCAATCCCGTCAGGCAACCGGCCATCCGAATTGTCCAGCACTGGCGACACATGCTGCTCCAGGAGCGCGCTGACGTCCGTTGTCATCAAATTATTTTCCGACAAAATAGAAACAGTGGGGCGTAGCCCCTGCCCTCTCCGAATTAAGGTAAGCGTCAAATAAAAATATACCCATCGACGACATCATCGACAGGTGATTGCCAATTCTTGAAAAAAACACCCAAGCCGACGAACTCCCAACACAGACATTGCGTCAACATGCTCAAGGCGTCTCATCCGTTGGCAGCGAGACAAGCCCCGTCACTCTCACCCCACCGTCCACCATTTCCCACTGCACATCATAGTCCCAGAGACGCATGCCAAATTGGCGCCGCTGCGGCTTAGCCGCCTGGTAGGCGGGCCGAGGATCAGCCGCCAGCACTTGTTCAATCAAACGCTGCAAACCGGGATAATCCATCTCTGCCGTCTTTATTTGCGCCTCGGCCACGGGACTAAAAGCCACTGGCAACAGCGTCCGCGGCGCGGCCTGTGCATAACCTGCACAGGCATCGGCAATCGCATCGCCATAGGGCAGATAGGGTTTGATATCCAACACCGGAGTACCATCCAGCAAGTCGATACCGCCCAGTTTCAGCAGCCGCTTGCCATCCTGCTCAACAATACCCTGCAGACGCACGACCGACAGGCCGATGGGATTGGGACGAAATGGTGAACGCGAGGCAAATACGCCGATGCGGCGATTACCTCCCAGGCGCGGCGGCCGCACCGTAGGCCGCCAGCCATCACGCAGAGACTGGTGAAACACAAAGATG
Organism: Gammaproteobacteria bacterium; assembly: GCA_021647505.1. Classification (GTDB taxonomy): domain Bacteria; phylum Pseudomonadota; class Gammaproteobacteria; order SZUA-152; family SZUA-152; genus DRQN01. The sequence goes on along the minus strand of JAKIUN010000018.1, from coordinate 42,479 downwards.
ATCCACAGATGCGAAAATCCCGCCAGTTCCGTCAATGCCTCCGCGCAATCATAGGGAGACAACAGCTCCAGTGAAGCCTGCGCGTCTATGACCAGGCCGGGCTGACGCGGAATACCAAATTTCTGCTTGAAACAGGAGTGGATCACGCCGATAGAAGAAAACTCGAAGGATGCTTGCATGGAATCCTTAAAAATAGCGGAGAAGCCCTAATGATATCAGTGTAGTTCCCTGACAAGGAAAACAAGTTCCACTTTTTAGCGCGGTAATACGATATATATTTGCAGATCACAAGCGACTAGTATCAGCGGGTTGCGTCCCAAATACGACCAAAGGAATTTTCACCGATGCGCCTATTTTCGCTCAAGAACCTGTTCAAACGCAGCAGCGCCACCGATGCCATCACTGAACGCCGCAAACGGCCACGGCCAGATAACGGCTACGATGTCACTATTTTGGTGGTGGATGACTCACCAACCGTCATCGCCGCATTCACCAAGGTACTGAGTCAGGCAGGCTTCCAGGTGATCACCGCCATGAATGGCGATGACGGCGTAAGCATGGCTAAGGCCGAACAGCCGGATCTGATTCTGATGGATGTGGTGATGCCAGGCATCAATGGGTATCAAGCCACGCGTCAGCTACGCCAGGAACCCATAACCGCCGACACGCCGATTATCATCGTCAGCGGGACACAGCAGAACACCGAGCAAATGTGGGGTCGCAAAGCTGGCGCCAACGGCTTTATCGGCAAACCCATCGACCGCGAAGCCTTTTTCGGCAAAATATTCGAATGCCTGGGCGAGGACAAGCTCCGGGGTAAATCTGCAGACGCTGGGGACGCCGGGTAATCGCTGTGAAGATTACTACGGAACGAATTCCAGTTCCGTCTCCACCACCTCTTCTTCGACGATTGGCGCCACAGCCTGATCGGACAAGGCTGGCTCCTCCAGGATGGGTGCGGTCTCCGCAACGGTCTCCACGACCACCGTCCCTGCCGCCGAAATGTCACCACGACTGACTTCGCCCACGCTATTGGCGGGTGCAACCTCCGGCACCCCGCTGACCGGCCCTTCCGCCGGGCGGGACACATCGGCATCCGTGACAACATCGCCAGCATCCGGGCGGCTTTCCATCTGATCGCCGACAACGGCATTGTCATCCGCGCCATTGACCATGATCTGCGGAACCACACCCTCTACCTCGGAAACCGGTACGGCTACCCGAAATTCCGTTGTCTCGGAGAATGCGGGATCCTCCACTACGGGAGGCACATCGGCTATCACACCCGTTTCGGCGTCCGCAACCGGCTCAGACTCGCTCAGCCGATTTTCCGTCACCACCGCCTCCGCCTCCAATGCCTGCATGACATCCTGCAGACTCGCCGCATCCGTAGCCTCCGCCTGCAATGCCGACACATCGGCCGGTGTACTGACGGCCACGGTTCCGGCGGACTGGTTCAGTGACAGCTCCGCTTCACGCCGGGCCGCTTGCAGCGCCTGCTCAAGCGCCTTCTGCTCGGTCTCGCCGCGGATCGTTTCCAGCCGCTGCCGCAGCTTGGCCATTTTTTCTTCACTGTCCACTACCGGCGCTACCGTAGCAATAGCCGTTTCGGTATCGCCCACTTTATCAGCCGTTTCATGACTTTTTTCACTACCCTCCCCCCCCTTCCAGGTCGACAGGGTAGACGATACCTTGTTTTCAATGACATCCAGGGATTCCGCCCCCTTACCCACCAGCTGTTTCAGCTGCGGCGACGTATCGTCGCTGATCATGACATAACCCACACCCGCCGCCAGCACAACACCCAGCGCCATCAGACCCAGGCGGCCCTTGCCCGCACCTTTTCGCGCCGGTTTACCACTGGGCTTGATCGCCTGTGGACGGATCTTATGATCAATGTCTGTCGAAGAAAACGTTGCCGATTCAGCGCCCTGAGCCGTTGCCGTCGCGGGTTTTTCTACCGATGCAGGTATGGGCTTGGCTTCTTCAACATCTACGTTACCCGCAGGTGAACCTATAACCTCGACATTCGGATCCTTGCGATAGCCCAGGGCCGCCTCCCAAATGAAATCATCCGAGACCCAGGTACTTTTTCGTGCCTGCGGATCCACTCGCATCACTTCGGCCTCATCGATCAGATTGCTCTGGCCCGCTGACTGGCGGCTAGACAATACTGTGTCAGGCCGATTCGCCGGGGACGCCGAACCAGACAATGCAGCATCGCCACTGACGTCCTGCACGTTACCGGGTGATGGATTGTCAGACAGAAAATCATCCAGCCCCCCCTCACCGAGGCTGTTCAGTGCCTGTTCGCGCGCCTCACGCTGCCGCTGCACCCGCTTCTGATCCACCTGTTTGCGACGCCGGGCGGATTCAGCCGCGTGCCGCGCCTTCTCCGCCGCCCTGGCCTTGACCTGTTTCTGCCCCGCTTCCTTACGAACCTGAGCCTGCGAACGTTTGATCTCGATTTCGGTCTGAAACCGTGCCGCTTCAGCCTCTGCCTTGAGGCGTTTGATTTCCATTTCAGCCTGTAGTCGCATCTCTTCGACCGCAGCCTTAGATCGCTCAGCCTCCTCTCGTACCATACGCGCGGTCTCTTCCACCTCGCGTTTGCGCTGCTCTGCCTCTTCCTCAAGACGCTGACGAATCGCGTCTCCCTCTGCGCGCACCCGTTCAGCCTCTTCCTGCTGCAAACGAGCCATCTCCTCCTGCTGAATCCGTGCTGCTTCCGCCTGGGCCAGCTTGATACGCGCCAACTCGGCTTCGGCCTCCTGCTGTTGCAACTGTTCTTTTTGTTGCGCCAGTGCCTCCTGCGCCTGTTCAACTTCGGCACGAGCCGCTGTCTGCATGTTTTGTTGCTCAGCCGCACCAGCGACCTCTTCCGCCTCCAGTCGCTGGGCAGCGGCAAACAGGCGGGCTTGTCGCTCCACCTGTGCCCGGGCGGCTTCCGCCTCGGCACGCATGCTGGCCAGCTCTTCCTCCATCGCCTGACGGGCCTGTTCGGCCTCTTGCGCCCGCCGTGCCTCCTCGGCCGCCTTGCGAGCGGCCTCATCGGCGGCTTCCTGACGTAAGGCAATCTCCCGTTCGGCACGTTGCCGGGCCTCATCGGCCACCTGAGCGCGCTGCGCCTCTTCTTCCGCACGGCTGGCCATCACTTCCAGTTCCGCTTGTTGTTGAGCCAACGCCTCGGCACGAATCCTCGCCGCATCGCGCTCGGCCTCGGAACGCGCCTGATCGGCCGCCATACGGGCTTGCACCTCGGCCTGCAGACGTGCCTGCTCGGCCTCCTGCACCAGCTTGTCCCGCTCAGCCTCGGCCTGCAGGCGCGCCTCTTCAGCCGCCTTGGCACGAGCGGCTTCACGCTCGGCCTCCCCACGCGCCGCATCAGCCACGCGCTGAACCTGTTCTTCCACCTGCATACGCGCCACTTCGGCGTCAACCTTCAGGCGTTCAATCTCTGCCTCGGCACGCTTGCGCGCCTCTTCGGCCTGTTGCGCGCGCAGGCTCTCCTCTTCAGCACGGCTTGCCATGCCTTCAATTTTCGCCTGCTGACGGGCCATTTCCTCGGCACGCATTCGCGCTGCTTCCCGCTCGGCCTCGGAACGCGCCTGATCAGCCGCCACCCGTGCCTGTTGTTCGGCCTGGATACGCGCCGCTTCCGCTTCAGACTTGAGACGCGCCACCTCGGTTTCGGCGCGAGCCTTGGCTTCTTCCGCCGCACTGGCGCGCTCGGCCTCGGAATCGGCCTTTTCCATCACCGCCTCAATCTCGGCCTGCTTGATGGCCAGCTCTTCGGCACGTATTCGCGCCGCCTCTCGCTCGGCCTCGGAACGGGCCTGATCCGCAGCCAGATGCGCCTGTTCTTCCATCTGCCGCTGGGTCTCTGCCGCCGACAGGCGCATACGTTCCATCTCTTCTTCGGCGTGGCGACGAGCCTCTTCGGCCTGCTGTGTGCGCATGGCCTCCTGCTCAGCCGTTTTCAGGGCCTTTTCCACTTCGTCTTGTTGTCCGGCCATGGCCTCGGCACGCTGGCGAGCCAGTTCGCGCTCGGCCTCGGAACGCGCCTTGTCGGCCGCCACAGACGCCTGTTCCTGGGCACGGTGGCGAGCCAACTCCGCCTCACTCTTGAGACGACTGATTTCTTTTTCCGTCTCTTGCCTGACCTGTTCCGCGCTACGACGAATCTGCTCTTCCACTTCACCACGTGCAACCGCAGATTCCTGCTTGAGCTTTTCAATTTCAGATTCAGCCTGTAGGCGAGCCTGTTCAGCCATCTCTGCACGCACCGCCTCGGCCTCGGCGCGCTGCGCGGCGGCTTCGGTCTCGGCCTGCTGCCTGGCCATCGCCTCGGCACGCTGCTGGGCCGCCTGACGTTCAGCTTCGGAGCGCGCTCGATCAGCCGCCATCCGTGCCTGTTCCTCCGCCTTTTTGCGCACCGCCTCGGCCTCGGCCTTCAGTCGCGCCACTTCGGTCTGCGCCTTTGTACGCGCCTCCTCGGCAGCTTGGGTGCGGCGCATTTCCTGTTGCACACGAGTCTTGGCCTTGTTCATCAAGGCCTCGACGCGACCGTCACTTTCAGCACTGGCAGCGGGCGCCCCGGGTAAGGTGACGACATTGTCCGGAGCGGTGGGCTCCGGCAGGGATTCCGGCTTGGCACTGACGGATTCGACCAGATCCGCGCGCGGCACAGCGGTCAGGCCATCGCTGAGGACGAAGGCATCCAGGCCCTGCTGATTCAATAAAAATACGGCGGCGGCGGCACGATGGGTGTGGTTGCTGAAGACGATATATTTGTGCAGCTTGTTGAGTTTGCGCAGACCCAGGCGCAACTCCGCCAGCGACATGTTACGCGCCCCGGGCAGACTGCCACGGGAATATTCACTGAGCTTACGCACATCCAGCCATTCCACATCCACGCTTTGCATGGCCTTGGCCTTTTCGTAAGGCAGGTACTGCAACACGGGTGTCACGAGCAGGCTGATGAAATCCTCTTTCGACAGCCGCATCAGGCAGCCGTCCTCTTCCATGGTGACGGTGGCATTGCGGCTGCCATTGCTGATCAACGCCTCTTCACCAAAGCCGGTGCCGGCATCAAGGGTGGCCAGTTTCATGGACGGTGCATCCGGTGAAACCTTGCGCACCACCCGGGCACGACCCTTGGCGATAATGTAGTAATTGTCGTCCGTGTCACCCTGCTTGATCACCACATCGCCAGCATGCATGGTCATCTCTTCCATACGCATCATCATGGCCTGGATGTTTTCGGCACGCAGCTTAAGAAACACCTTGGACTGCAGGAAGCGGCTCATCCAGTCCTCTTCCTCTTCTTTCTCTGCCTCGATATTCGACACCTGATAACCCTGCTTTTGCCCCCAGTTGAGGAGCATTTCCAACAGACTGGTATCGACATTCAGCAGGGTGACAGCGGTCTTGGCCGTGGCACTGACCCTGCGCGGGGTAACACCATCGATAGGCTTGCTGGCCTGTGGAGTATTGGCCGTCAGCATCGTCAAGTGGCCATTGGCATCGGTCAATTCCAGCTTGCCGGAAATGAGGTACAGGGTGCGTTGATCCCTGTCCCCTCGTTTAAAAATAGTCGCGCCCTTGACGACCTGCTCAACCCGTGACTTGGCATTCAGCTCGGTAAGCATATCGGGGCTGAGATCACACAGTGGCGACAGCGATTTCAACAGTTTGTGATCCAGCAATTGTTTGGCAGCGCTCATTCCACGAGTTCCTGATGTTCCGGTCCTGTAAAGGGGGAGGAAGTTCTTCCACTAAGACAAACGATGACAAAGCCGCATTCAGCGAGTCTCTGGGCAGTCAGCCCGCAAGGCGCGGTGGCGCCGGCAGGGTGGTTCCCTGTCAAAGCCACCGCAACGCCGCGGATGGCCGTCCAGAGACTCGCCCACAGGGAGCGCTCCACACGCCCCAGCTCGGCGTCGCCTAAAGCGCCTACTGTTGGTACGGCTCTTGAAAAGGGCCGGCCATCCCCAGCAAGCCACGCCTTAATCCAGGGCGTGTGGGGCACTCTGAGTGCGGCTTTGTTATCGTTTGTCTTAGTACGTATAGCGGCGGCACAGGCCATTTATTTACCGGTATTGGAACCGATCAGGGCGTGTAAAAGAGGGGGATATGTCAGAGCGTGACGGGTGTCACAAAGCGTCAGAAACTGACCAAAAAGGCCGATCCGTTGCAAGCGATCAGCTTTTGACCTTCAGCACGATAGGATCGATGTTGGCGGCACGCAGGCGGCCACGCACCTTGTCCATCTTGCGGGCGCTGCTGAAGGGCCCGATGCGCACCCGGTGCCAGGTGCTGGTGTCGTTGACGGTGACGCGCTGGATCTGCGACTCGATGTTCATAAGCGCCAGCTGCGCGCGCATGCGGTCGGCCTCCTCGAACTTGCGGAAGGAGGCCGCCTGCAGGTAGTACACCACCTTTTCAGCCGGCTCTTTTTCACGCTCGGCGGCGAGTTCCTGATCGGGGATCAGAACTTCCATTTCCGGCAGCAGGTTGTAGAAATCGAAGCGTGGTTTTTGCAACGGAGAGTGAGCTTCCGGGGCCTGTTCCTGCTCCGCTTTCTTCTCCGCCGGCTCGGCGGGATGCCCTCGGTCGACCACCGGCGCAGCTTCGCCCTTTACGGCGGAAAAATCCTTCAGATACACCAGCAGGGCGACGAACAGACCGATGGTCAAACCCGCCAGCAACCACACCCAGCCGGGTGTGGCCGCAGGGGCCTTTTTCTTCTTTTTCGGCACCACGCCGGGCTTGGGGGTGTTTTTATAGTCTCGGGTCACATGGACTCCGGTGCGGACACGCCCAGCAGATTGAGACCATTGGCGAGCACCCGGCGCACGGCACGGATCAGGCACAGGCGCGCATCGCGCAAGACCGCATCATCGACCAGAAACTGGTGCGCGTTGTAGTAGGTGTGGAACTCGTTGGCCAGATCACGCAGGAAATGAGCCAGTTGATGCGGCTCGTGGTTCAGCGCCGCCGCTTCCAGTACCTCAGGATAGCGGGAAAGGCTTGTCAGCAGAGCCTGCTCATGTATTTCTGTGAGCCGATAAAGGCTGGCAAGCCCCTGTTTTTCATCATGCTCCAGGCCCTTCTCGCCCATCTGCCGCAGCACACTGCAGACCCGTGCATGGGCATACTGAATATAATACACCGGGTTGTCGCTGCTCTGTGATTTGGCCAGCTCCAGGTCGAAATCCATGTGCTGTTCGCACCGGCGCATCACGTAGAAGAAGCGCGCCGCGTCGTCGCCCACCTCGGCGCGTAGCTCACGCAGGGTGACAAACTGGCCGGAGCGGGTGGACATGGGCACCTTCTCCTTGCCGCGGTAGAGGATGGCGAACTGCACCAGCAGCACGTCCAGCCTGTCGGCGGCGTCACCGAGAGCAGTCAATGCGGCCTTCACGCGCGGCACATAGCCATGGTGGTCGGCGCCCCAAACGTCGATGACGCGCTCGAAACCACGCTCCAACTTCTGCATGTGGTAGGCGATATCGGAGGCGAAATAGGTCGTCTGACCGTTGTCGCGCACCACCACACGGTCTTTTTCATCACCGAAATCGGAGGAGCGGAACCACCACGCGCCGCCCTTTTCGTACAGCTGGCCGGCCTCCTTGAGGCGCTCGATGGCGCGGCCCACGGCACCGGATTCGGTCAGTGAGCGTTCGGAGAACCACGCCTCGTAGACCACGCCAAAGCCTTCCAGGTCACAGCGGATATCGTCGAGGATGCTGTTGAGACCGGCGTCGAAGACCTGCCGGTAGGCGGCCTCGCCGAGCAGTTCCTTGGCACGCTTGACGAGTGCGTCGATGTACTGCTCTTTATCACCGCCCTCAGGCTCATCAAGGGGCAGGTTGCTAAGCACGATCTCGGCGTCATGGCGGTAGGCGTCACCATGCTCACGGTGCAGATCGGCGGCGATATCCCACACATAATCGCCCTTGTAACCATTGGCGGGGAAGGCCAGCTTTTCACCGCACTGATCGAGGTAACGTAACCACACACTCACCGCCAGGATGTCCATCTGCCGGCCGGCGTCGTTGACGTAATACTCACGGTGCACCTTGAAACCTACTGCGGCAAGCAGATCCGCCACAGCCGCGCCATAGGCCGCGCCGCGGCCGTGGCCGACATGCAATGGGCCGGTAGGATTGGCGGAGACAAATTCCACCTGTACGGGTTTGTCGTCGCCGATGGCAGAACGCCCGTAGGCCTCGCCCGACGCCAGCACCGTGCCGACCACCGCGTAGGCTGTCGCCTCGGTGAGAGTGAAATTGATGAAGCCCGGCCCGGCGATTTCGACCCTGGCCACCTGCTCGGAGACCGGCAGCGCGGCGACGAGTTTCTCGGCCAGATCGCGCGGCTTGCTGCGCGCGGGTTTGGCCAGCATCAGGGCGATGTTGCAGGCATAGTCACCGTGGCTGGCATCGCGGGTACGCTCGACGAGGGTCTTCATCGACAGATCGGCAGGCAGCACGCCCTCGCCTTGCAGGGTTTCGACGGCGGACTGGATCAGGGATTCGAGGTGTTTCTTCATGCGTTGGCGACCGGTGGACTTGGTGGCGGAAAAGGCGGCGTATTATCCCTTGCCGATGGCGCTGGACACAAGGGAGATCATTCCCCCATGGGATGGGCATTGCCCACCAATGGGAAGCCAACCTCGCTATGGTAAGCTGCGCCCAACCCTACACAACCCAGACATGTAGATTGGAAAGTTTCCATTACAAAATACACAAGCATTGATAGAGAAGATTCAATTACTCCCCACTGACCGAATTGCAGAAGTGGAAGACTTCGTGGATTTTTTAAGGGAACGGGCAAAACAAAGGAAGACCACTAGTGTAGTGTCTCCACCCACTACATATTGTGGTATTACCAGTCATGGGTCATGAGGGCATATTATGGTTCACCCTGCGATACAAGGAAAAAGTTCGTTCGTGACACAAAGAATATTGCATCCATATATCCGCCCTTCGGGGGAGACATTTGTCGTCTCTGGCCCCAATACCGACACTGTGTCTTGACGTCAAGGAGGCAAAAAGATCAGAACGCCCGATTGATATCTCGTGAGCCGTGTAACACACGAACCAACTCGATCCCACCTGTGTTGACCCGGTAATACAAGACATAGCGGTCAACTGGGAAGCTTTTCAGGTCGGCCGCCAGCTCCGGCCTGTCGATACCGATTTCCGTAAACTCGGTGAGTTTCAGGGCTTTCCCTTCCAGCCGATCAAGGAAGCGGCCTGCATTCACGGAACTGTCTTCGGCGATATACAGCCAGATATCGAGCAGGTCTTGCTCGGCTTCAGGGGAGATAATCAGCATTGGCATTATTTGCCGTTTCCAGCCAAATGTTTCTGCCCTTTGGCTTTGATCGCCTTCATGTCCAGTGGCTTGCCCTGGCCATTATCCAATGATTCCAGACCAAGGTAGATGTCTTTACGCAAGGCCTCCAGCTTCAATGCCTGGAGGGCATCTCGCTCTTCCAACAACCGCAGGGCTTCACGCACAACCTCGCTCACCGAGTTGTATATGCCTTTTTCAACCTTTTGTTTTATATAAGATTCCAGCTGGGGTGTCAGAGATACATTCATGGTCTTGACCTCTAAATTTAGATTTCCGATACTGCCGTAATGATAGCAATCTTTGCCAATCATCGTTATCGGCCTTTTTGGCTGTTTTAGCAGCTTAAAGCCCCCCTGCGGCAAAAACGGGATCAGACTCCCCACAAAAAATTCGTTAAAACATTTCCTGCGGATCCACGTCGACAGACCAGCGCACCTTGCGGCCCAGCTTGTCGGTTTCCAGTTGCTGGAGCCAGGGATCGAGCAGCCGATGCAGGTCAACGCGGCGGTTGGCCTGCAACAAAAGCTGCGCCCGTACACGCCCGGCGCGGCGTTCCATAGGCGCAGGGATCGGCCCGAGTAGTTGCACACCGTACGGATGCAGCGCCTCGGCCAGTTCACGCGCCTGGCGCAAGAAACGCAGCGGCAGTTCACCATCCACGGCCTCGGCGCGCAGCAGGGCCAGATGGCTGAAGGGCGGCAGGTTGGCCTGGCGACGCTCCTCCAGCGCAGCGTGGGCGAAGGCGGCATAACCTTCGCGCAGCAGCAGTTGCAGCAGGGGGTGGTCGGGGTGATGGGTCTGGATCAGCACCTGTCCCGGCCGTTGCGCGCGCCCGGCACGGCCCGCGACCTGGGTGATCAACTGCGCCATGCGTTCGGTGGCGCGGAAATCGGCGCTGAACAGGCCCTGATCCACGTCCACCATGCCCACTAGGGTGACCTCGGGAAAGTGATGCCCCTTGGCCAGCATCTGGGTGCCAACGAGAATACGGGCGCTACCGTCGTGCACGCTATCCAGCAAGGCCTGCATGGCGCCCTTGCGGCGCGTGGTGTCGCGGTCGATGCGTACCATACCTGTGCCCGGAAAGAGGCCTTGCAGGGCCTCTTCGAGACGCTCGGTGCCGGCGCCCACGGGACACAATTCGCTACCACGGCACTCGGGGCAGGCGGGATCGGCGGGACGCTCACTGCCGCAGTGGTGGCAGCGCAGGCGTTTCCGACCTGCAAATAATGTCATATGCGCATCGCAGCGGCGGCACTTGGCCACCCAGCCGCAGTCATGACACAGCAGGGTGGGCGCATAACCACGGCGGTTGAGGAACAGCAGCACCTGCCCATCGGCGTCGAGATGGCGGCGCATGGCATTGACCAACGCCAACGACAGACCGCTATTCATGGGCTGCTTGCGCACGTCCAGCACCGCCACCTCCGGATGCCGGGCATTACCGGCACGCTCGCACAACCGTAAGTGGGAATAGCGTCCCAGACGGGCATTGTGCAGGGTCTCCAGGGAGGGCGTGGCGCTACCCAGCAGTACCGGGATATTTTCCAGTTGGGCGCGTTTTACCGCCACATCGCGCGCCGAGTAGCGAAAACCGTCTTGCTGTTTGAAAGAGGCATCGTGTTCTTCATCGAGGATGATCACCCCGGGTCGTGCCAGCGGCGTAAACACGGCGGAGCGAGTACCAATGACGATGGCCGCATCACCATCACGCGCCATCAGCCAGGCATCCAGCCGCTCGCGGCCGGAAAGGCCCGAGTGCAGCACGGCGATGGGCTCCGGGAAACGGCGGCGGAAGCGATCCAGCAATTGTGGCGTGAGACCGATCTCCGGCACCAGCACCAGGGCCTGCTCGCCACGCGCCAGCACCTCGCCGATAAGGCCCAGGTAGACCTCGGTCTTGCCGCTGCCGGTGACGCCATCAAGCAGGCTGACGCCGAAGTGGCCCAGCCCTGTGCAGAGACTGGCCAGGGCCGTCTGCTGTTCGACGTTTAACGTGGGCGCTTCATCGCGGGTGCCCCCCGGTGCCGGCAACAGCAGGGCGGGTCGTTGCTCACGCACCACCCATTCTTTTTCCGCCAGCTTACGCATGCTGGGCCGCCAGTTGTCCTGCCGCTCATTGATCGTGCTGGCCGACAGGCCCTCGGGGTGATCCATCAGCAGGCGCAGCAGGGCCGCCTGACGCGGTGCGCGGGTGAGCTGATCCGGTTCCTGCGAGGCCCCCAGACAAGTCAGACACCAGTGCTCTACCTCACGCCGCTCGGCGGGCTCCCCCTGGCGCAGCAGGCTTGGCAGGGCGCTGAAGATGACCTCGCCGATAGGGTGGGCGTAGTAGTCGCTGGCCCATTGCAGGAGAGCAAGCAGGCTTGAGGGGATCAGGGGCAGCTCATCCAGGGGCGCGGAAATAGCCTTAAGCTTACCGGCCTGACAGCGGCTTTCATCTACCCGCTCCAACACCACTCCCACTGTGCTCGAACGACCGAAAGAAACCTTTACCCGCACGCCCGGCATAACCGCTGCCGATGACAGTAAGGCACCAAGATGATAATCAAAACATCGACGCAGCGGCGTGGCGATTGCCACCTGCAAAATGGAAGGCCCTGTTGGCATAGCCGGACTCGAATACTCCGTCAAGCTGAACCCGACATTTTCATCTTGAAGGAGTACTTAACAGCTTAATTAACTGACAAAAAAAGGCAGGGCCACATCACTGGTGATATGGCCCTGCCTGGAAATAACGACTAAATATCAATCTGGATTCGTACACAGATTCGCAATACCGAAAGGACTCGGATTGCCCGGCGGAGAAATCTCCTTGTTGGAAAAATCCTTTGCCAGGGCGGGCAGTGAAAACTCCACCTCGTGGACGCCTTCACTACCCGCCACCTGTGCTGATGCCCTCAACTGGTATCTAGTCCATAGAGAGAAGTCTTTCGCATAAATAATGTCAAAAGTAGCAAAACCGGTGGCATCAGTGGTTGGCTTGCCCTGCACGGCGGCGACGTTGCCCGGCTCAAGCCGGCCGTTCCCGTTGATATCTTCGTCAGCGTCAATAAATCCGTTCAATAGCGCATCAGGGTCTTCATTCAGGGTGTCCTCATTCTGACAAGTTGCTTGCCAGACAGCCCGCCAAGGCGCTTCGTCATCATCCGTATTCGGAAGCCCATCTTCACCAACACCTAAGCGATACCAGCCTTTTCCATAGGAGACGGGGATCAAGGAAATAATGACTTCCACACCAGCCCTGGCGTTGCCAGCGGAGTCTGTCACCACAACGCTGTAAGGCATACTATAGCGCGTGGCATCCAGTTCCTCTATCAGGTTGCCGCCACCGAGACGCACGAACAAATCCGCCTGGGCCACGGTGATGGCCACCGTCGTGCAGAGCTTGCTTCCGTCGTTTTGGTTGATGCCACCCTGAAAGGTGTCTTCACAAGGCACACCCACTCCCTCATAAGTGGCACGGTTTTCCACTTCTGCCTGAATAACAACGCCATCCTTGGCCGTGGTCACATCGGTCGAGGTGTAGACGGTGGATGCACGGCCCAGACTATCCGTCAAGTCACTCGAGTTCGAGATCGCACCGTTGCTGTTGTCCTGCACGATGGTAAACCGTATGGGGATGTTCTTCACCCGATTATTGTTGTTATCTCGCACCACGGCTTTGATGGTGTCTTCCTCGCCATTGGGGCCGATGGTGGCCAGATCCGCCTGCAGGGTGAGTGTGGCGGGCGTGGTCGCAACAAAGTCGGCCTCGGCCTTGGCCGTGGGACCGCCATCTCCACCAACAAAGGCCGTCACCCGTACCGGCCCGGCATTGTTGGAACGAACCATCACACTCGCCTGCCCACCCAAGGTGGTTGCTGTGGAAGAAGACAAGGTGCCGCGCGTAGTTGTGAAATGGACTGTTTGCCCATTGACAGGACTTCCGTTCTGGCTCCAAACGACGGTAATGGTGTGATCCATATTGATGACCAAGTCAGCGCTGGGCAAACTCAAATCGAACTGATCGGAAGAGACATTGACGGTGTATTGCGCCATTACACCCAGGGCTGAAACGGTAATGGTATCCACTCCACCCACGGAGCCGGTCAGGGTCACTTGGGCGCTGCCACTGGCGCCAGTGTTTAACGTGGCCTGACTCAAAGCATTGCCCTTAGCCGAACTGACGGTAACGGCCTTGTTGGGAATGCCGTTGCTGGCGGAGTCTTGCAGGAAAATGGTCAGATCGATGGTACTGCCAAACACAACGGCACTTTCACCACTCACGCTGATTCCCGTACCGGTAACCGCAACATTCACGCTGTCGCTTCGTGTTCCCACCCTCGCCGTCACCGTGATGTCGCGATTGGTCGGGTCGCCCGCGGTAGACAGCCTGGCCGTTGCCTCGCCAGCAGCATTAGTGGTGCCGGAGGTTATCTGCAAACCACCACCCGAGGCGCTGAACACAACGTCCTGCCCCTCCACCAAGGCACTGTTGGCATCCTTTACCAAGGCAACCAGGTCAACCCCATCACTGCTGGACGAACCCAGCGTGGGCGTACTACTTGTCAAAATAACACTGGCCACCGAGGATGCTTTTGGATCAGGCCCCCCACCCTCAGGCGGCGTTAAAAAAGCATCCTCGCCGCCACAACCTGACAGCACCAGGCCAAATCCAGCCATTAAGAACAGAGTTAAAGCCCTTCGCAGTTTGCCCATCTTGCATCACCTGAGTTGTATTCGAGTACTTCCAGTGTTCATCACGCAGCAACACACCACGTTTAACGTCGTAATAGTCATAAATTGTGCGGCTTCCCGGTCGAGCAGAGTGTGAAGTAGTCACATATTGATTTCAAGCCGGTTTGAGAATCAATAATCGAGCCATTGCCCCCGTCTGCTGGACATGATTGCTTATCGGGCCTGTCTTGCCGGTCAAATCGCCCACAATCCAGCCCCTCTATCGGCACGCGACGGAGATCATTGAGTCCTGTAGTGCCCCCTCAGAGATCTTTAGTCTACTACAGGCCAGTAAACAAGCGGGCGTCACAATGACTGTGACTCCTGTCACGAAATCCACCCGAAGACATGAACCCTGTATTCGTTGGACACCCATAAACGGGAAGTCCTTATTGTCACTTACCCCACTACGCTCACCAATCTTGTCACAAAACGGTAATAACTCCCTGTCTATGCGAGACTTTCCGGCTTATCCACAAAACCTGTGGATAACTTTGTGGACAAAGTGGGCAGAACTCGTCAAAAAGTAGGCGGCACTTGGCCTGCTGTTGAAATGCACATTCTTTGACCAGGAAATAAATTTCTTTTTATATCAATGAATTAACAAACAATCAAGCACTTACAACATGTGTGATGAAAATTTGACACCAGGCACGAAGACAGCTCGTTATTTCTGTGCATAACCTGCCCCATAGGGCTTGACAAATGACTCGAAGCATCGAATCAAGGCCTGTATCGGCAAGCCATTTTGCCGCCTGGGGTTAAATTTGCCAGAATGCGGCTCCTTGTCCATCACCACTCACCCGCCTGCCAACGGCCTACTGCGATGAACCAACAAAAGCGTCACGAGATTTTCAGCCGTTTACAAGCAAACAACCCCACGCCGACGACGGAGCTGAACTATTCAACACCGTTTGAACTGCTGGTCGCCGTCACCCTGTCCGCACAAGCCACAGACAAGGGGGTGAACAAGGCCACAACGAAGCTGTTCCAGGTCGCCAATACGCCGCAGGCCATCCTTGACCTGGGCGAAGAGGGCCTGAAGGAGTACATCAAGACCATCGGCCTGTTCAATAGCAAGGCCAAACACGTCATCCAAGCCTGTCGGATCCTCGTCGAACAGCACAACAGTGAGGTGCCGGAAGACCGTGCAGCGCTGGAAGCCCTGCACGGCGTGGGTCGCAAGACCGCTAATGTGATACTCAATACGGCCTTCGGCCAACCAACCATTGCCGTGGACACCCATATTTTTCGCGTCGCCAACCGCACCCGTATCGCCTCCGGAAAGACAGTACTAGAGGTGGAAAAAAGGCTGATGAAGTTCGTCCCCGAGGAATTCAAGCAGGACGCCCACCACTGGCTGATCCTGCACGGGCGCTACACCTGTGTGGCGCGCAAGCCACGCTGCGGCTCCTGTGTGATCGAGGATCTGTGTGAATACAAAAAAAAGGAGCACTGAAATGTTCGGTCAGAGCCGTGAACAACTGCGCCGCATGTATGTGGATGCCTGGCGCAAGCAGCAGACAGACGAGCCGCTTTCACCGCTGGAGACAATGATCGCCGAAGTGGTGACAATGCACCCGGAATATCAAGCCTTGTTGAA
This sequence comes from Gammaproteobacteria bacterium, assembly GCA_021647505.1. Lineage (GTDB taxonomy): Bacteria > Pseudomonadota > Gammaproteobacteria > SZUA-152 > SZUA-152 > DRQN01. The sequence goes on along the minus strand of JAKIUN010000018.1, from coordinate 26,791 downwards.
ACGGGGTGAAGATGCCCTCGACAAAGATTTTCCAGCCGCTCAGGGTGAAACCAACCCCTTCATGCACATGGGCATGCATATCGCCATCCGTGAGCAACTGAGCACTGACCGGCCGGCCGGCATCGTCGATGCCATTCGCACCCTGCTTGCGCGGGTGCAGGATGCGCATGAGGTCGAGCACCGGGTGATGGAATGCCTGGGACAGTCGCTGTGGGAGGCGCAGCGGGCCGGACAGACGCCGGATGAGGTGGCCTATCTGCGCTGCGTGCAGGGACTGGCTCGGCACTGACGCAGGCCAATGTATGTAGAAGCGGGCCGTGTCCGCGAAAAACGACAAAAAACAACAACCTGTGGGAGCGGCTTCAGCCGCGAATGAAACCTGCCGCTTTCGCGGCTGAAGCCGCTCCCACAATGTCCAGATCCACAACCGCTGTAGTAAAAAGTGAGGCTATCGCGGGCATGGCCCGCTCTTACGTGACGACAGTCGCTCAGGAACGTGCACGAAACATCGGCGCCAGCGGCCGCGGCCGTCCCAGCTGATAGCCTTGTACGTAGTCCACACCCAGCGTCACCAGCTTCTCCAACACCGCCTGGGTTTCGACAAACTCGGCAATGGTCTGCACGCCCATGGTGTGCCCGATGTTATTGATCGACTCCACCATGGCGTGGCCAATCTCGTCTTCGGCCAGATCTTTGACGAACATGCCGTCTATCTTGAGATAGTCCACCTTGAGATTTTTCAGGTAGGCAAAAGATGAAATCCCTCGCCCGAAGTCATCCAGCGCAAAACGACAACCCATGTCACGTAAAGTAGCAATGAAGCGCTGCGCGATCACCAGATTCGATGCTGCCGCAGTCTCCGTGATCTCGAAACAGATACTCTCCGGCGGCACGTCGCTGGCGAGCAACTGCCCGACCACGAAATCGAGGAATGCCTCGTCGTCAAGCGACTGACCGGAAATGTTGATGGAAAACAGGCTGTTTTCATCGCCACGCTGGCGCCGCTCGCCTAGCAAACGCAAGGTATGAGTAATCACCCAACGGTCGATTTCCGGCATCAGGTGATACCGCTCGGCGGCCGCGATAAAGGCCGCCGGGCGCACGATATCGCCCTCCTCGTTCAGCAGTCGCAGCAGGATCTCGAAATGCGCCGGGGCATTGGCATCACCGGCCAGCGGTACGATGTTCTGACAATAGAGACGAAAATTATCCTCAAGCAAGGCCTGACGCATAATCGGTATCCATTGCATCTCGCCTTTGCGCTTCGCCAGCGCCGCATCACCCGCCTGATAGACATGCACACGGTTGCCACCCCGTTCCCTGGCAACGCAACAGGCGGAATCCGCCATCCGCATCAATTCACCCACGTCGCGCCAGCGAGAGGTCATGGGCACCAAACCGATACTGGCACCGATCTCGAAGGGCTTATCTTCCCAGAAGAAACGGTAGGCACGTACCCATTTGCACAATTCACGGGCCTGTCGCTTGGCCTCGTCGGTGGATATATTTTCAAGCAGAATGCCAAATTCGTCGTCGCCCAGACGCGCCAGGCAGGCACTCTCCACCAACTTCGTCTTGAGTTCCCGCGACAGTTCCTTCAACAGCTGGTCACCCGCCACATGCCCATAGCTGTCGTTGATCACCTGAAAATGATCAAGGTCGAGATAAAACAGGGCATGCTGGCGGCCATCATCAAGCACACTCTCTAACGCACCCTGCAGATGTGTCTCAAACTGGCGCCGGTTGAGGAGGCCGGTCAGGCTATCGTGACTGGCTTCGTATTCCACCCAGCGCTCCAGTCCGCGCAGCTCGGAAATATCACTGAACACCACCACCGCGCCATTGATGTCACCGTGGATGTCACGCACCGGCATTGCTGTATCCTGAATACAGAACTCCAGACCACCACGCCGTAACAGCATGCCGGTACTCTGGCCCTGATCACAGCCACGGTCACGCAGACAACGCGCCACCGGGTCTTCCTTGGCCTCCTGGGTAAACTCATCAACCACATGGTAGATATCTTTCAGTGGCAGCCCCTCGGCTTCATCAAATAACCAACCGGTGAGATTCTCTGCCACTGGGTTGAGGTATTCCACCCGGCCCTCGACATCCACGGCAATCACCCCGTCATTGATGTGCTCAAACACCGCCTGTGTCATACGCCGCTGCTGACGCTGGGTCTTTTCATAGAGGTCGTGATCGGTGCAATCGGTGCCGACACACACTGCACCGCTTACATTGCCACTGACATCACGCAGCACCGAGACGGACCACGACACACAAACTTCTCGTCCCTCATGTTCGCTCCAGCGGCGGTCAAGCAGGGTCTGACGATCCAGCTGATTCGGGCACTCACGCAACAGGGTGGTAATGGCTTCGGGGATAAAACTAATGGTGGGCTCGGCGCCAAACAGCCAGTCGCCGGAATGGTTACAGAATTGCACCTGTCCATCGGCGCCCAGACTGACGATAAGACTGGCCGACGAGGCCACCAGCAGCGCCTCCGTGCCGGTACCCGTCTGTGTATCGCCTCGCTCACGAAAAATGAACAGCTTGCCCACCACACGGCCGACGTCGAACAGGGGGGAAAGCATGAAGCTCACATCCAGCGGTGTACCATTACGATGCTGCAGGCGAGTATTGATATTGAGATGGGAACAGTCGACGCTGTTCAGTGCCGGGCACGGCGCGGAACCCAGGCTGCGGATATCGGTGAATTGGAGATGGGTTTCAGCAAAGAAATCCTTGCCTTTCAGCTCAGCCACCACCCAGCCCAGGATACGCTCGGCTTCCTGGTTCATGTCCAACAGACGACCCGCAGGGTCGAGAGCGATAACGCCCTCCCCGGAGGCCGCAGTGAAATCCGACAAGTCCTTTTGATTGATTCCCTTAACGAGATTGAGTCGGGATTGCAATCAAACCACCTAGGGGTGTTCCCAATGAATCAGAAAATTCTCCAGCCGCAGCTCACGAAGGTGAAGCCACAGGCTTAGGCCTAAATCCATGACTTCAGGTTAGAGCCCGCCCCGGAATATAGCCACAGTTCCCAGCCAACGCAACAGAAACCCTGCCAGTCGGGCGTCACGCGAGGGATTATTTCGCCTTTCTCGCCGCCGCAATACGCAACCGAAGGGCATTGAGCTTAATGAAACCCTCGGCATCCTGCTGGTTGTAGGCGCCTTCATCGTCTTCGAAGGTGGCGATACTGGCATCGAACAGACTGTCGCTGGCGGACTCACGGCCCTCGACCATAACGCTCCCCTTGTATAACTTCAGACGCACGCGGCCATTCACTGTTTTCTGTGAGGCATCGACCATGGCCTGTAACATTTCGCGCTCCGGGCTCCACCAAAAGCCGTTGTAAACCAGCTTGGCGTAACGCGGCATTAGCTCATCCTTGAGGTGGGTGGCCTCGCGATCCAGGGTCAGCGACTCCATGGCCCGGTGGCCTTTAAGCATCACAGTGCCGGCGGGCGTCTCGTAGCAACCGCGTGACTTCATGCCGACAAAACGATTCTCGACGATGTCGTCACGACCAATGCCGTGACTGCCGGCCAGCGTATTAAGGTGCACCATCACCTGTGCTGGGGTCATACGTTCACCATCGATGGCGACGATGTCGCCGCGCTCATAGGCCAGCTCGATAATGGTAGGCACATCGGGGGCGTTTTGCGGCGATACGGTCCAACGCCACATATCCTCCTCGGGCGCCGCCCAGGGGTCTTCGAGAATACCGCCCTCGTAGGAAATGTGCAGCAGGTTGGCATCCATGGAATAGGGCGATTTTTTGCCGCGTTTCTGCTCGACCGGGATACCGTGGGTCTCGGCGTAGGCCATCAGTTTCTCGCGCGAATTGAGATCCCACTCGCGCCAGGGAGCAATGACCTGCACGTCGGGCTTGAGGGCGTAGTAACCCAGTTCGAAGCGCACTTGGTCGTTGCCCTTACCGGTAGCACCGTGGGATACGGCATCGGCGCCGGTCTCATTGGCGATCTCGATCTGGCGCTTGGCAATCAGCGGTCGTGCAATGGAGGTGCCGAGCAGGTACTCACCCTCGTAGATGGCGTTGGCGCGGAACATGGGGAACACGTAGTCGCGGGCAAATTCCTCACGCAGGTCATCGATGTAGATTTCCTTTACACCCGCAGCCTCGGCCTTGGCACGCGCCGGTTCCACTTCTTCGCCCTGGCCAATGTCGGCGGTGAAAGTCACCACCTCGCAGTCGTATTCGTCCTGCAGCCACTTGAGGATGATGGAGGTATCCAGCCCACCGGAGTAGGCGAGCACGACTTTTTTAATTTTGATCTTCGACATAATTATTGCCTGTTGACTATTGCACTGTTCGCCACAGAGGCACGGAGTACACAGAGAAATATTTGTTAACTCTGCGTACTCCGTGCCTCTGTGGCAAAAGTTTTATTTCTTCTTCGGCGCGTAGATGTCCGTGCAGGTGCCCTCGGCCACCTCAGCGGCAAAGTTGAAGGTCTCGGACAGGGTCGGGTGCGGATGGATAGTGAGCGCAATATCTTCCATGTCCGCGCCCATTTCCAGCGCCAGCACCGCCTCGGCAATCAGCTCGCCGGCATTGGGGCCGGTGATCGCCGCGCCGATGATACGGTGATCGGTGTCGAACAGCACCTTGGTCATACCCTCGTCACGGCCGATAGACAGCGAACGCCCACTGGCCGCCCAGGGAAACACTCCCTTGATGTATTCAATGCCCTCGGCCTTGCACTCGCCCTCGGTCTTGCCCATCCATGCCACTTCCGGATCGGTGTAGGCCACCGATGGAATGGTGCGCGCATCGAACCAGGACTTCCGCCCAGCAATAACCTCTGCCGCCACCTTGCCTTCATGAGTGGCCTTGTGCGCCAGCATGGGCTGACCGACGACGTCACCGATGGCGAAGATGTGATCGACATTGGTGCGCTGCTGCTTGTCCACGGCGATAAAGCCACGTTCGTCCACCGCCACACCGGCTTTATCGGCATCAATGAGCTGGCCATTGGGGCTGCGCCCAATGGCCACCAACACGCGGTCGAAGGTGTCAGAATTGGGAGCATTCTTGCCCTCGAAACTGCACTTCAGACCCGTCTTGGTCGGCTCGATGGCGGTGACCTTGGTATTGAGCCAAATGTTTTCGTAGCGCTTCTTGATGCGGCGCTCCAGTGGACGCACCACGTCGCGATCGACACCGGGGATAAGATCCGGCGACAGTTCCACCACTGACACCTTGCTTCCCAGAGCGTCGTACACCGTGGCCATCTCCAGGCCGATGATGCCGCCGCCCACCACCAGCAGGCGCTTGGGTACTTCGGCCAGCTCCAGGGCGTCGGTGGAGTCCATCACCCGTGGGTCGTCCCAGGGAATGAAAGGCAGCTTGGTGACACGCGAACCGGCGGCGATGATGGCGCTGTTAAAGCCCACCACGGTCTTGTTGCCGTCACTGCTCTCTACCTCGAGGGTATTGGCGGAGGTGAACTTGCCATAGCCGTGCACGATCTGCACCTTGCGCTGTTTGGCCAGCCCTTTGAGGCCGCCGGTAAGCTTGCCCACCACTGCGTCCTTGTGCGCACGCAGCTTGTCGAGGTCGATCTCCGGCCTGCCGAAGGTAACACCGATATCACCAAACTCGGCCGCCTCGTTGATCACCTGCGCAGTGTGCAGCAGGGCCTTGGAGGGGATGCAGCCCACGTTGAGACAGACACCGCCGATGCTCTCGTAGCGTTCGATCAATACGACCTGCTTGCCCAGGTCGGCGGCGCGGAAAGCGGCCGTGTAACCGCCAGGGCCGGAGCCCAGCACCACCACCTCGGCGTGCAGATCGACGTCACCACTGTAGCCGGTGGCGGCCGGTGCCGCTACGGGAGTCTCTACAGATTCAGCCGGATCGGGCTCCGCCGCTTTCTCACCGACAACAGCTTCCGCGCCCGCCACCACTTCCAGCATGAGGATAGGCGTACCCTCGACAACCTGGTCGCCCACCTTGACCCGCACCTCTTTCACCACCCCTCCTTTGGGCGAAGGGATCTCCATGGTCGCCTTATCGGACTCCACCGAGATCAGTGAATCCTCCACCCCAATCGTATCACCGGGGGCAACCAGCACCTCGATGACATCCACGTCATCAAAGTCACCGATATCCGGCATCTTGATTTCTATTATGCTGCTCATTGACCTCTCTCCCCCATCACAGCAACAGCCGACGTGTATCAGACAACACACGACTGAGGAAGGAGGTAAAACGTGCACCGTCGGCACCATCAATCACGCGGTGATCGTAAGACAGCGCCAATGGCAGCACCAGGCGTGGTTCAAACGCTTCGCCAGTCCATACCGGCTGCATCTTGGAGCGCGATACGCCGAGGATGGCCACCTCAGGCGCATTGACGATCGGCGTAAAGGCCGTACCGCCTATGCCTCCCAAACTGGAAATTGTCATACAACCGCCTTGCATATCAGATGGCTTGAGCTTCTTCTCGCGCGCCTTGACGCTGATTTCGCCCAGTTCTACGGCGAGATCCACCAGCGACTTGCGATCCACCTCTCGCACCACCGGCACCACCAAGCCGTCCGGCGTATCCACGGCGATGCCGATGTTGTAATACTGCTTGAAAATCAGGTTTTCGCCACTGGCATCCAGTGAGCTGTTGAAGCGTGGCAGCTCCTTCATCGCCGATACCAGCGCCTTCATCAAAAACACTAAGGGCGTGATGCGAATCCCCTTTTCTTTATACTCCGCCGCCATGGACTTGCGGAAGACCTCAAGATCGGTGATATCCGCTTCGTCGAATTGGGTGACGTGGGGCACGGTGACCCAGTTGCGATGCAGAAACTGGCCAGTGAGCTTGTTGATCTTGCTCAGCGGCCTGCTTGCCACCTCGCCCCACTGGCTGAAATCGATCTCAGGCATAGGCGCAACACCGAGGCCGCCACCGGCCGGCTGCGACAGGGCGCGCTTGATGAAGGACTTGACGTCCTCTTTAAGGATGCGACCCTTGGGCCCACTGCCGTCGATCTGGCCCAGATCCACACCCAGCTCGCGGGCAAAACGCCTTACGGCAGGGCTGGCATGTGCCTTGGAAAAGCTGATTTCGTTGATTTTTGCCGTGGGTGAGGGCTTGTGGGCCGGAGCGGGTGTGGAGACCGGGCTGGGTACAGACCCGGAATCGACCGCTGGCACCGCTCCAGTACCGGGCACATCCGCCGGGGCCTCTTGCGCCGGGGTATCAGCCACGGATTCTGCGGCAGGCTCCAGCAGCAAAATCAGGCTGCCCTCAGAGACGGAATCTCCCACGGCAACCTTCAGCGCCTTCACCACCCCCGCCTCAGGGGCCGGGATCTCCAGGGTGGCCTTGTCGGATTCCACGGAAATCAGCGAATCCTCGACCTGGATGCTATCGCCGGGGGCGACCAGTACCTCGATCACCTCGACGCTGTCAAAGCCTCCGATATCAGGTACAAAAATTTCTTTCGTCATGCTTACTTGTCTCCTAGCCCTCTATCCCGGCGATAAAACAGGGTAGGGCGCTCACCAATCAGGCGTACAGCGGGTTGATCTTGTCTGCATCGATGGCGTACTGGGCGATGGCCTCAGCAGCCTTGTCTGCCGACAGCGTACCTTCGTCAGCCAGCGCCTTCAGCGCGGCAACCACAATGTAATAGCGGTTTACCTCAAAATGCTTGCGCAGCTGGGCGCGTGTATCACTGCGACCAAAACCATCGGTACCCAGCACCTCGTAGCGACCCGGCACCCACTTGCGGATCTGCTCCGCATAGTCCTGGACGTAGTCAGTGGCGGCGATCACCGGACCGGTTTGCCCCTGCAAGCACTGGGCGACAAAGGCCTGCTTCGGCGCCTCAGTGGGATGCAGGCGGTTCCAGCGGTCGCAGTCGCGGGCCTCACGGGCCAGCTCGGTAAAGCTGGTGGCGCTCCAGATATCGGCGTCCACACCCCACTCGGCATTGAGCAGATCGGCGGCGGCAATGGCCTCGCGCAGGATGGCGCCGGAACCCATGAGTTGCACATGAGGCTTTTTCTTGCCACGACGTTTGCTGCCGCCTTGTAACAGATACAGACCCTTGATGATGCCTTCCTCGGCACCCTTGGGCATGGCCGGGTGGGTGTAATTCTCGTTCATCGCCGTGATGTAGTAGAAGACATCTTCCTGCTCGGTAAACATGCGCTTCATGCCGTCACGAATGATCACGGCCATCTCGTAGGCAAAAGTAGGATCGTAGCTGATGCAATTGGGGATGGTGCTCGACAGTAGCAGACTGTGGCCATCCTGATGCTGCAAGCCCTCGCCGGCCAGGGTTGTTCGCCCGGCGGTGCCACCGATCAGAAAACCGCGTGCCTGCATGTCGCCGGCGGCCCAGGCCAGATCACCGATGCGCTGAAAACCGAACATGGAATAATAAATGTAAAACGGAATCACGCTCACGCCATGAGCGCTGTAGGCCGTGGCAGCGGCAATCCAGGACGACATGGCGCCGGCCTCGTTGATACCCTCTTCCAGTATCTGGCCGCTCTTGTCTTCCTTATAGAACATGATCTCGTCCTTGTCCTGCGGCGTGTACAGCTGCCCGACAGAGGAATAGATGCCAAGCTGGCGGAACATGCCTTCCATACCGAAGGTGCGCGCCTCGTCGGGCACGATGGGCACGATGTTCTTGCCGATATTCTTGTCACGGCAAAGGATATTGAGCATCCGCACCCAGGCCATGGTGGTGGACATCTCGCGCTCACCGCTGCCATCCAGCAGGGACTGGAACACGGACAGGGGCGGGATCTCCAGCGGCGCGGCCTGGTGTTTGCGCACCGGCAGGTAGCCGCCCAGCTCCTTGCGCCGGGTGTGCAGATACTTCATTTCTTCGGAGTCTTCCGCCGGCTTGAAATACTTGCCAGCAGCGGCATCCTCATCGGACAGGGGCACATTGAAGCGGTCGCGGAAGGCAATCATCTCGTCGTCCAGCAGCTTTTTCTGTGAATGGGTGCGCATCTGCCCCTCGCCGGCAGAGCCCATGCCGTAACCCTTCACCGTCTGCGCCAGAATCACCGTCGGCTGCCTCTTGTGATCCACGGCCACCTTGTAGGCCGCATAGACCTTGTGTGGATCATGACCGCCGCGGTTGAGACGCCAGATATCCTCGTCGGACATCTTCGCCACCATGGCCTTAAGCTCAGGATACTTACCGAAGAAATGCTCGCGCACATAAGCGCCGTCCTTCGACTTGTAATTCTGGAAGTCGCCGTCCACGCATTCCATCATGCGCTGCTGCAGCAGGCCATCCTTGTCCATGGCCAGCAGGGGATCCCAGTAGCTGCCCCACAGTACCTTGATGACGTTCCAGCCGGCACCGCGGAAGCCGGCCTCCAATTCCTGCACGATCTTGCCGTTACCGCGCACCGGGCCATCGAGGCGCTGCAAGTTGCAGTTCACCACCCACACCAGATTGTCCAGGTTCTCACGCCCGGCCAGTGAGGTGGCGCCGAGGGTCTCCGGCTCGTCGGTCTCACCGTCACCGACAAAGGCCCACACCTTGCGATTTTTGGTGTCCGCCAGGCCGCGGTGATGCAGGTATTTCATAAAACGCGCCTGATAGATGGACATGATGGGGCCTAGGCCCATGGACACTGTGGGAAACTGCCAGAAATCCTGCATCAGATGCGGATGCGGGTAAGACGAAAGCCCCTTGCCGTCCACTTCCTGGCGAAAGTTGTCCAGTTGCTCTTCCGTCAAGCGGCCTTCGACAAAGGCGCGCGCGTAGGCGCCGGGTGAAGCATGACCCTGAAAGAAAATCAGATCGCCGCCATGCTCATGGCTGGGCGCATGCCAAAAATGATTGAAGCCCACATCGTACAGCGTCGCCGCCGAAGCGAAGGTGGCGATATGGCCGCCCAGCTCTGCGGATTTTCGGTTGGCTTTCACCACCATCGCCATGGCATTCCAACGGATATAAGTACGCAGACGCTCCTCGATGGCCTGATCACCCGGGTGGTGGGCCTCGAGATGCGTTGGAATCGTATTCACATAGGCTGTATTGGCCGAATAGGGCAGGTTAGCGCCGGAGCGGCGCGCCTTGTCGATCAGCTGTTCGAGTAAATAGTGGGCACGCTCAACGCCTTCATTTTCGATCACCGCTTCCAGGGCTTCGAGCCATTCCTGGGTTTCTATGCTATCGACATCGGGGAGCTGTGATTGCTGGGACATGATCCAACCTCTTTGGAAACCGATGGCCTGACGGAATTGCTTCTGCCGGCCTCGTAACAGTGCTCGCGCGCCGGGCAAGTGCATGGACACCCCGGAGCGGGCCTTTACCGCCGCTGGCGGGAGTCAATGCCTAGCGTGGTGCATCACACCCCGTTCAGACAATATTGGTGGATACGGGACGCACCAACCAATGTGCAGACAAACCAGTATCTCTCTGCAAACTGTCAGGGCCTGAAAACGCGGCATGATCGTTGTTTTACCGCCCAAGGTCAAGTTCCGGGCACCGCTACCGCCACCCGGACAGAGATAGAAAACCAAATAGAATCAATGGGGTTATAGAAAAAATTCGCGGCAGGCAAGTACACCTTATTCAGACCCGGAGAGCACCGCTGGCAGCCTCAATCGAAATCCCCCCACAGCCACTGCAACACCGACAGCGCTGACAATGCTGCCGTCTCTGTGCGCAGCACCCGCGGCCCGAGGCGCAGCGGCTGAAATCCATGATCGATAGCCGTATCAATCTCAGCCTCGCTCAGCCCCCCTTCGGGGCCGATGAGCAGGCTCACCGTTCCTTCCGGCGACGGCAACCCAGCCAATGATTTGTCGGCGCGGTGATGCAACACCAGCTTCAGTCCCGACGGCCCGACCGTCGCCAGCCATTCATCGAGCCCCTGCACCGCCTCCACCCGTGGCACCCGGTTGCGACCACTCTGCTCACAGGCGGCATTCACCACACCCTGCCAGTGAGTGAGGCGTTTAGTTCGGCGTTCACCTTCGAGATTGACTGTGGTGCGCGCGGTCTCCAGCGGCACGATGCACGATACCCCCAACTCCACTGCCTTCTGTACCGTATAGTCCATACGCTCACCCCGCGACACGCCCTGCGCCAGCAGCAGTTGCAAGCCTGATTCCACCTCCCGCGACGAAAATTCCCCCACCTCGATACTCACCGTACGCCGCCCCACCGCCACCAAGCGTGCCGCAAACTCACCGCCTTCACCATTAAACAAGCACAGAGCATCACCGACACGCAGGCGCAGCACACGGGTCAGATGCACCGCTGCCTGACCATCAAGCTCGATCAGTTGACCTCTGCTCAGGGAAACAGGCTGGTAAATCCGGGGAATGCGCACAGGCCCTCCGCGAGGAAAATCATTACAGAAAAAACGGCATTGTGCCCGTGCAACGGGTAGTTCGCCAACCGGCAATAAACATGACACACTGAACGTATTGGTTAAAGAAATCTTCAGTCGACCTGCGAGTCAACGACGAAAATAAAATAATAGGCAGGACAGAGGCCACTCCGGCTTATATACTCTAAATTACTGGGAACTGCGCTACAGCTATAGAATTTTCTTGTCCTTGAATGTCGATTTCCTGTTAACTATTATGGCCTTTGCGACGATCTGTAAGGTATAAACCTGTAGTAATATAAGGCAGTCGCAGGATACTTTTCACTTTACGTCTGCGGTGTGCATACTTTTTCCCCGAGGCTCACCCAAAAGAGGTTTATCGTGACAACGCGACAAGCATCTGTTTTTCTTAGCAAGAAACTGCCCCTCAGCCTTTTTTTATGGCTCTTGTGCCTTGTGCTGCAAAGCGTGAGCGTCGCGGGCGGTCTGCCGAGCAATCGCGTTTCTGACATTCAGAATACCCGCCATAACTTTTCAGCAACTGTCACGCCCAACCTCCCGGGCGGGCAGTCACGCAACGTAGCAGCGACCACGGAATCCGAAATTTGCGTGTTTTGCCACACGCCCCATGCCGCCGAACAAGATGTCGGGCCGCTCTGGAATCGCAAATTATCGGGAGAAACCTACGTCCCGTACGATTCCACCTCCATGGAAGCAACAGCCAGCCAGCCCAACGGCACGTCCAAATTATGCCTTTCCTGCCATGATGGGTCGCTGGCCATCGGCTCCGTCAACGTACTCAACGCCGCTTTCACGGATCAGAATCCAGCCACGGAGGACATCGACATGAACATCCAGGGCGGGGGCGTAACGATGCCCGCCGGTGAAGGAGTGACTACCGGCTACACCCGCAGCCTGGGCACCGACCTCAGCAATGATCACCCGATCTCGTTTACCTTCAATTCCGCTCTGGCCGCCGCAGACGGAGACTTGCGCGATCCACAGCTCGAAGCCCATCTGGGCACTCGATCCAGCGGTGTCCGGCCAACCGTACCGCTGGAACAGGGACAGGTGCAGTGCATCAGCTGCCACGATCCACACATCCGCAGTACGGACACCAACGAAGACATCAAATTTCTGCGGCTCAACCGGCTGCAAAAGGCCTCACCGAGTTCAACAATATTCAATGAAACAACGGATATTATTTGTCTCGCCTGTCACGACAAAGAGGGGTGGATAGGTTCAGCGCATGCCGATGAGCTGGTTGCCAACGAGCAATACTCAACCAATGCAGCCACACTGCGAGAATTTCCTCAAGGCACACAAGTCTGGGAATCGGCCTGTCTTGCGTGCCACGACACGCATTCGGTACAAGGCTCGAGAAGACTGTTGCGAGAGGGTACGGACGGCCCCAAAACCGCCAGCGGGGCCAGGCAGGGTGGAGACCCCGCCAGTGAAGAAACCTGCTATGCCTGCCATTCTGCGGATGGCGGCACACTGACGAGCCAGGGGTTCGGCACCGAAGTGCCCGATATCAAGACTGACTTCTCGCTCGCCATCCACATGCCTATCGTCAGTTTTGAGCAACCGGCACATGCGGAAATACATGACATCGGCTCAGGCCCATTGGCGGAAAGCGGCAAAGATTTCCTGGAATCCCCGGCCAACCTGGGGAAGGGCAATCTGCTTAACCGCCACGCCGAATGTACCGATTGCCACAATCCACATCGCGTCATCAGAAACCGTCAATTCAACGACGATCCCTCGACGCCGGACGCCGCCGGCACCCATGACCACAGCGCACCGCACAGCAACATCGCCTCTGGCGTACTGCGTGGCGCCTGGGGAATCGAGCCGGTCTATCTCTCCGACGAATTTGCCGTCGAACCATTTGATTTCCAGATTAAGCGAGGAAATCCGCCGATCAATGGGCCGACCGACGTGGGCCAGACCTACGTCACACGGGAATATCAGGTCTGCCTCAAGTGCCACTCCAACTATGCCTTTGATACCCCCCCTGAGCTGGGCGCAGCGGGTGGCGGTACGCCGTATGGCACCAACAACGTGACGCACTATACCAACCAGGCCATGGAATTCCGCGCACCCGCCGCCCACAAAGGTGGTGGCACGTCAGGGACATCCGGCGGGGCTGTCCCAGCCTATGCTCTCAACAACCACCGCTCCTGGCACCCGGTCATGGACAATACCGGCCGCACCGCTGCAGTCCGGCTCATGGATGCCTCTAACTTCCTGCCTCCGTGGAATGATACTGGTGGCACCCATGTGGGCAATCAGACCATGTACTGCTCCGACTGCCACGGCTCGGACACGGCGGCGGGCACCGTGGAACCGAACGGTGGCGAGAATGGCAATCCCTGGGGACCGCACGGTTCAAATAACAATTTCCTACTCAAAGGGAAGTGGGATAACAGCACGGGTTATGTCCAGCAAGGGGTGTCCGGCACCACCACGGATCATTTGTGCTTCAAGTGCCACAACTGGGACGACTACGCCAACCCCAACAACACCACTCCCGGCCTGAGTGGCTTCCGGGATTCTCAGGGAATAAGCTTTGTGGGCTGCGGCTACAATCCTCCCGTTGAGACCTCCAGGACCAACCTCCACACCCTGCATGCCGCAATTGCTAACAGAGCTCCTGCATCTGGCGGTTTCGGCACTACGTTTGCCTGCAGCAACTGCCATGTCGCCGTGCCCCATGGCTGGAAAAACAAGGCACTGCTGGTCAATCTGAATGACGTGGGCCCGGAGGCCGGCCTGCCGGCGGGAACCGTCATCGACAGGTACACCGACATCAATTACGGCGATGGTTATAACAACGGCCCTTATTACCTCAACGCCAAGCTCTACGTAACCACCTTCAAACAAAGTGGAAACTGGACCGAGGATGATTGTGGCTATAAAGACAATGGCGGCCCCTTCCCCATGCTACAGGCCTGTGATGTAACGCCGTGAAACCGCAACCCCAACTGCAAGAGGAACCATTGCGATGAACATTCAGAAGCGATACAGAGACACTATCAAAAATACCGCAAGCGCTTTGACAGCAGCCATCGTGCTGGCCGCCATCCTGGGCGTCCCCTCGGTATCCGCCATGCCCTCCGCAACGGCGGATGTGCTCGCGCACCCGCCGGTGACCGGCGATTGCGCAAGCTGTCATCCCAAGCCATCGAACCCACAACGCACCCATTAATAGCCTGAGTTCAACCACCTGCCATCCAGCCTGTCGCTAAAAGTTTTCTACCTGAATGGCGCGCCTGGACAACCAGGGATACCGTCATTCCCGCGCAGGCGGGAATCCGGAATGTACTCTCTCAAGCACTCTCGATATGACTCACTCCGCTCGTCCTGCGGGCGCACAAGGCGCTTTGTCCGAGACTTCGCTTCGTTCCACCCGCAATGAGGCTGTAAGGTAAATACCGTTCGCTTGCGGCGCTTTTCAACCTCACCTGGTAGATGGAGTCTGGCTTTTAGATGGATTCGTTTATGACCATGCACTGAGACTGACCTCGAAGCGGTCAACTGATTAATCCAGGTTCAACACACGCACAAAAAACCGTTCCCGGGACAGCCACTAAGACCACCTGGTGGAAGCATCCCACCACATCCTCAATCCGGACAGCAAACATGGCATAATGGCCGGCCGTCTCCGCCGTCACAGGATGTCCCTTGCAACACCCCTTACAGCAAATCAGCCTCACCCGTCCCGACGACTGGCACCTGCACCTGCGCGATGGCGCCGCCATGGCAGCCGTGGCGCCGTACAGCGCGCGCCAGTTTCACCGCGCCATTATCATGCCCAACCTGTGCCCACCGGTAACCACCACCGAGCTGGCCCAGGCCTATCACCAGCGCATCCTCGACGCCCTGCCGGCAGACAGCAATTTTCAGCCGCTGATGACCCTGTATCTCACCGATAACACCTCGGCCGATGAAGTCCACCGTGCCAAAAAGAGCGGCTGTGTGTACGCAGTCAAGCTCTACCCGGCCGGCGCCACTACCCATTCCGAGGCCGGCGTCACCGATCTGGCCAAGATCGATAACACCCTCACCACAATGGCTGAAATCGGCCTGCCGTTGCTGGTGCACGGCGAGATGACCCGCGCCGACATCGACGTCTTTGACCGCGAAAAGGCCTTCATCGACAACCAGCTGGCGCCGCTGATCAAACGCCACCCGCAACTGAAAGTCGTCTTCGAGCACATCACCACCGCCGATGCCGCCCAGTTCGTACACGACAGTGACGCCAACATCGCCGCCACCATCACCCCCCAGCACCTGTTATTCAACCGCAATGCCATGCTGGTGGGCGGTATACATCCGCATTTCTACTGTCTGCCGGTACTGAAACGCGAAAACCATCGTGAGGCGCTGATCAAGGCCGCCACCAGCGGCAGTTCCAAATTTTTCCTCGGCACCGACAGCGCCCCGCACAGCCGCAACGCCAAAGAGTCGGCCTGCGGCTGCGCCGGTATCTTTAGCGCCCATGCCGCCATTGAGCTGTATGCCAGCGCCTTTGAACAGGCTGGCGCACTGGACAGACTGGAAGGCTTCGCCAGCCACTTCGGTGCCGACTTCTACGGTCTGCCGCGCAACAAAGCACGGGTCACGCTGGTCAAACAAAATTGGCGGGTGCCGGACGCCCTGCCCTTCGCCGACACACAGGGTGAGGCGCCATTGGTGCCTTTCCTGGCCGGCGAAACACTGAGTTGGAAACTCATGAAATAAATCAGGCCTGAAGAGCGACTCCCACAGTGGCTCGCCACACCACCTGACAAGCTGCAAAGCGCCCAACCCAAAGAGACAAAAATATATTGTGAATCCAGACGCCCCCGAAACCGCCGATGAACTGGCGGAAAACGCACCCGGAAAGAGTGGCATCGCACGCCGCTTCCGCGGCTTCCTTCCCGTCGCCGTCGATGTCGAGACCGCCGGCTTCAATGCTGAGACCGACGCCCTGCTGGAGATCGCCGCTGTGCCCATCCACATGGACAGCGAAGGGCGGGTGTATCCAGGGCAGACCGTCAGCGCCCATGTGCAACCCTTCCCCGGCGCCAACCTGGAAGCCTCTGCGCTGGCCTTCACCGGCATCGATCCACACCATCCGTTACGCATCGCCGAAGCCGAAGGCCCAGCGCTGAAAAAGATCTTCGAGCCTATCCGTAACGCCATCAAGGGCAGCGGCTGCTCACGCGCCATCCTGGTCGGCCACAACCCAGCCTTCGACCTCGCCTTTCTCAAGGCCGCCGTCGCCCGCACCGGTATCAAGCGCAACCCCTTTCACCAATTCAGCACCTTCGACACCGCCACCCTCGCCGGCCTCGCCTACGGGCAGACCGTATTGGCCCGCGCCATCGCCGCCGCCAGTATCGAATGGGACAGTAACCGAGCCCACTCCGCCGTTTATGACACGGAAAAAACTGCTGAACTGTTCTGCAAAATCGTCAACCTGTGGGGTGACTTGGCAAGGCTCGAACGCTGAATGGGCTGACTTGAACTAGGAACTTAGAATACTGCCATTCCCACGTAGGCGGGAATCTCTGCATACACGGTATTTCAAACAAAATGACATTGGATTACGCTCAGACTTATCATTCGCTCTACGAATCAATATCTCGCCTAGAACGCCTACTTTTGGTGCATTGCGCAAGCACGATCACTTGCAGGGTTTAGGTAAGATTTAACGGAATAAGGTACTAATTCAGCGCCATTCGCACACCCCCCCAAAAAACCCGCCCTTACTCAATACGTAATTAAACGGTAAGTATTGAGCTATCAGCAAATACCCGTAAGATGTAGACAGGCATCCCTAACTGCAAAGAGGTAACCGTGAGCTCCCATCTCCCCCTTCAACCTACCTTCGATGCCAGTGACATCATCCTTCATTACCTCGAACAGATCGGCTGCGACTACATCTTCGGCATCCCTGGCGGCGCCATCGAGCCCCTCTATGACGCCCTTGCCCGCAGCGCGCGGCGAAACGGCATTCGCCCGGTAGTCGCAAGGCACGAGAACGGCGCCGTATTCATGGCCGACGGTTATGCCCGCCAAACCGGCCGCCTCGGCGTCTGCTGCGCCACCACCGGCCCTGGCACCACCAACATGATCACCGGCCTCGCCGACGCCTACGAAAACAACGTGCCGCTGCTGGCCATCTCGGCACAGACACCGCTGCCCACTTTTGGCCGTGGTGCCTTTCAGGAATCCTCTTGTACCGGTATCGACACCGTGAGCATGCTGAAGCACTGCACCCGCTACAGCACCCTCGTCTCACACATCGACCAGCTGCAGCACAAGCTGATCACCGCCGTGATGACCGCCTTCCATTCACCCCGAGGACCGGCACACCTAAGCATTCCCCTCGACGTCATGCGGCAAAAACTGCCGGATGGCAACCCCCGTTTCGACTTGTCGAAACTGCTGCAAACGCCACACATCGTCGACCCGGAAAAGACCACCGCCCTGCTCGAAGAGATTTCCAGGGCACGGCAGGTTGTCCTCGTCCTGGGCGGAGGTTGCGGCGAAGCCATCGGCGCCATCATGGCCTTTGCCGAGCGGCTCAACGCCTTCATCATCACCACCCCCCACGGCAAGGGGCTGGTCAACCCGGATCATCCACGATATCGCGGCGTCATCGGCTTTGCCGGCCACAGCAGCGCCCGGGCGGTGTTGGCCTCATCCGAGGTGGATCTGATCATCGCCGTGGAAACCAACCTCAGCGAATGGGCCAGCTGCGGCTGGAGCGAGGCCACCCTGCTCAACGAACGGCTGGTACACATCGACTCGGTGAACGAGAACCTGACCCGCTCCCCCATGGCTCGGCTGCATGTGCGCGGCCACATACTGGCCACCTTTGAGGAACTCATGGCGCAGATGGAAACCACCAGCATAGGCGACAGGCATGCGCCAAAACCACTGGCGCATACATCGCCCGAGGAGACTCCCCGTTTTACCCTGGACGAAGAAGCAAAGTGTCATTCCGGCGCCACCCCCATCAAGCCTCAGCGCCTGATGCACGAACTCAACCAGCGCTTTCCCGCCAACACGCGTTTCTTCGCCGACACCGGCAACAGCGTGGCCTGGGCGGTGCATTACCTGCAACCCAAGGAACGTCGTGCACACAACCGCCGCGGCATCAATGGTGGCCTGTTTCGTACCAGCATCGAATTCTCCTCCATGGGCTGGGCCATCGGCGCCGCCGTCGGCGCCGCCCTGGCCTACCCTGACGGGCCGGTAGTGTGTATCACCGGTGACGGCAGTTTTCTCATGAGTGGACAGGAGCTAAGCGTCGCCGTCGCCGAACAACTTGGCGTCATCTTCGTGATTCTCAATGATCACGCCCTGGGGATGGTCAAGCATGGCCAGAGACTGGCGGGTGCCGAATCCATCGCCCACCAACTGCCACAGACAGACTTTGCCGCCCTGGCGCAGGCCATGGGTGCCGAGGGCATCACCATCCACTCACCGGAAGACATGCAGGCATTGGACATCAAAGCCCTGTGCAGCCGGCAAGAACCGACGGTTCTGGATGTGCACATCGACACAGAAGAGGTACCGCCCATGAACCTGCGCATCCAGGGCCTGCGGCGCGAAGGGGAACGGCGACGGACGGTAACAGGTTGACAGCGGCAACCGGACAGGGCTTGTATCAAGCTCACTACGGAAGCGTAGAGAAAATCATAATGGTTCGTTATTCCAAATCAAATACGCCTTAGGCGTACCGATATTTCGTCCTGAATGGACAGGCTGAAAATGACTATGGTACGGAGGAGGAGAGGTGTGACCGGTCGAGAAGGTGACTGAGCCACTCAAGAGACGGAGAGGGAGCATCCCGGTGTAGTGTCTTATACTGACTTCATCTGACCTGTTCGTCAGCGGGATCATCGGACTGCCGGCCAGCCCGAATGGCGCCGATGATAAATACGGCGATACCCAAGACGATGAGCAGGATATACTCCTCACTGGGCAATCCCCCGCGTAACGTCAACAGACTATCCAATACCCCCAGGGAAACCATCACCACGCCCAATAATTTGGTTTTCACACCCCGCTTCTCATGCTGGCTCATCATGCAGTCCTTTATCTATTAACCCGGCAATAGTATAGATTATTACCGGGTTAATTAGCTATCCCCACCCACGGCCTTGTTGGCAGCAGCGCTTCGAGCCCACCAGAATAATATCCCCGCAAACAGGCCGACAATCAGCAGGGCCATGATGATGGGCATTGCACTTGTCGCCGGCTTTAACTGTAACCAGTACCAGGTCGTCATGGTGTGCCGTGAACCCTTTTCGCTGTTGTTGCTGCCATCCCAGGCGGCAAAGGCAATTGGAATGAAACGGCCCTCGATGAATTGCAAGTCATTTTCCGGATCAGCTGTCGTCAATGGACGAACCATCACAACGCGCCAAGTGCCATCATGATAGCTTCCCTTTGCCTGAAGTCCACTCTCGGTCGCATCTCGTGCTTCGATATCCTCAAACCCCCGGCTATTGGCCATGGCAACCGTCTCGGCCATGTCCTTGGTGCCACTCTTCCAGTGCCAGATATTCACCGGATGGGTAGCATCCCCCATACCGAAATAGGGCTTGACCATTTTATCCGGTATTTCAATCGGTAACTGCACAGCGACGCCGTCTTCCTGAATCGGCTTATCGGCAATCTTTTCCGCCCGTTCGTCACCGGGGATACTCTTGGTTCTATCATCCCATTCCATCAGCATGGCGATGGCCTTGTCGTTGTAGACGGCACGGACGGTGATCGTGTCATTGGATGGCCTGAAAAGGCGTTCCTTGCCGATAATCTGCGGAACGAGAAAAAACGTGGTCGGCATCATTTGCTCCCAACGCTCGTCGTCTGGCGAATCAGGCAAATCACCTTCCAATATATCCGCCTGGATAACGGTATTTTCAGCATCGACCACCCGCTGAGTCTTAGCCAGGGATACCACATAATTGGCCACGTGCCAGCGTTCCTCGATGCTAAGCATCTTTTTGCTTTTCGGATCAGCAAAGGACGGCATTTCGGTGCCGGGAATACCGATAGAAATTCGTGCAAAAATGTCCTTGGGATCATGACTGCCCACGTAGGTCCATGGTTTGGTCAGATTGCGGGGCCAGGTTCGTTCGCTGGCATCACCCTTTAGCCCCTTGATCGCATCGCCCTTACCTGTTTTGCCATGACATTCGACGCAACGATCTCCGTCCTCAAACAATTCTTTTCCCTTCGCGATACTCTCGGCTGAACTCGCGACCGGCGTTCCATAGTCGACCTGTTGCTCAGGCGCCTCTTCAAACTCGGCAAACATCTTGACGTATGCTACCAGATCCCACATATCCTGCTCACTGAGCAATGAACTCCACCCCGGCATGGATGTTCCTGGCATACCATCCCGAATCATCCGATAGACATCATCATCATTCGGCACCATTTCATCAAATCCACTCGACTTGATCTTGTAATTGCCAGATGTAAAGTCACGCGGCGGCGGGTTCACGTATCCCTCGGCGGCGCCCAGGCCGTCACCTTCATCACCATGGCACCATGTGCAGCGTTTATCATATATTTCCTTGCCTCTATCGAGATCGCCCGGTTTCGCAAACGTTATGCCAACGACCAAAAGTAAAGCAACGAACAGCACTAGCTTGAATAAATTGATCTGTCTCATAGGGTTTCCCGGACGTCGACTATTCATGTTCCCATGACCTTGGCTGATGTCCCGTGTAGTCATACAAGAACAAAATCACTTTCCAGGTTTCATCCTCGCTCAAAAAGTCTTCCCAGATGGGCATGGATGAGATCCAGGGTGCAGCTTCCGCAGGAAGGCCCGGGCCACCTGTGGCGATACGCCAAAATATGTAGGATTCCTGTAATTGGGCAATGGTTCCTACATCCTGGAAATTGAGGGGAGTGGGGTTCAGCCCGGCAGCGTAAGGCCCCTTGCCATCTAGCTTGTCACCATGACAATATTGACAGCCCTTGATGTAGACATCCCCCCCCTCTCTGACAAGTTCACGGAACTTATCGGGGTCTTCCTTTTCGTATTTTCGATAGGGATTCTCCAATGTTGCCAGGTCAAAGCGCTTACCATAGGCCTTCATCTTGGATGGCGGTGCCGGGTGGATCGTACGCAGCTCCACCGGAGCCTCAAAACTGGGTAACAAACTGGAATACGTGTAGATCCCGGCCAGTAACGGCACAATGACAAATACAATATTTCGCAGCACTTTTTTAGAGGGGTCTTCGACCAATGCCTTGATTGGGTCAATAAGCTCCCGAGTACTCTCCTCAGTGAAAGTGAATACCATCAACACACCGGTAATCACGAAGAACATATACATCGTGAGCAGGCTTTTCGGAATCAACTGGCCCAGAATGACATCGAATGTCAAAATAAAACCGAAATAAACTCCCGCCACGATAAGGACGAGCTGTAACAAACGGGGTATACGTCTTTTCTTTATCATGATTATTTCAACCCAGCCATGTAGTCCACCAACATCTCCAGCTCATTCGCATTCAGCTGGTCACCGTAGGCAGGCATCATGCCCTCCATAAAACCATCAGTAATCTCAGCATTGGGATCCAGCATAGAGCGGCGCAAATGATCCTTGTCACGTAATGCGCCAACCTGTGTCAGATCAGGCCCCATTTCACCTTCTTCACCCGCAATCTTGTGACAGGCGCCACAGGTAAACTCGGCAATAATGGCCTCGGCGGAGTCAAACGGCGCCCGCCCTCCTCCGCCTTCCGATTCTTCATCACCCGTCTCTTCAGGGACATCCGTAGGAATCGATACGGTCACTTCATTACCACTGCTGTCCTGAAGATAGGCAATAATGGCCGTGATTTCGGCCTCTGACAGGCCGATGCCTCCAGCGGAAACATCCGGCATGGGGCTTTCCGTATCATTGCTTCCCGCCTTGCCAAAACCAGCCATAACATAGGCCGAAGGATTTACAAACGACTCGTGCAGATACTCTTCGACGTTCGTCGCTTCGCCCTTGTAATTGGGGTCACTCATATGTTTTAAGGCCATGGCGACCGAATCATCGAGCAAAGGGGCACGGAGCAGTTCGTTATGACACAAAGTGCATGTCCCCTTGCCACGATAAAGCCTGTCACCCAGGGCGATAAACTGATCCATGGTCATCGCCTCCAGATCCAGCACCTCCTCAACGGGAGGAGGTGCTGGCACGATCTGAGGAATACCAAAGTTGGAATAGGCGGTGAACGCACCAATCGTCAACAGGCTAAAGATGGCAACTTTTAAAAAGTCCTTCATGTACCCTGCTCCTTCCAATAGCCCGTTGCCTGGCTCTTTTGGCTGCTCACCGTACTCAGCCAAAAGACAAAGATAACCATCGCCATGAATATAATGGTGGCAATCGAAATAACATTAGCCGCATAACCCAGGCCGGGCGTATAGGCATCCGGAGAGTTATCACGGAAAATATTGGTGACATGCCAATGCTGGCGAATACCGGAGCGGACATACCCCATCAGGCCCATGAGCCAGGTAAACGACACCGCCAAAAGAAACAAAGCATACTGTGATCGTGGCGGGACTCTGCCCCAGCGCAAGGGGGCGACTTCCTTGGAGCCCTTATACATAAAGGCATCGATGGCCACACTGATGGCAATGATCACCAGGGTCGTTAATACCTGGGGAATAGAGGCCGCTATCTTGTACACCGTATTGGTGTAGTAGCCGTAATAAGTACCCAGAATAAAGATATTAATAATACCGGCAGTAAATAGTGCGACTTGAACGGCATTGCCTTTCGCCACCCAAGGTACCGTAGCAATCTTATTGGCGCGCCGATAAAACATGAAACTCAAGAACGTGAACAAGATTAAAAGATTTACTGCGGTATTCTTCGCCGGCATGATTCCCAACGGCCCCAGAATTGCGTGATAAGGTCCGCCAAGGCTCTTCAATTCCGCATTGGTGAGTACCAAGGTATGCGGCGTAAACCACACCAGGAAAGAAACGACAAGGACAACGGCAATGTACTTCATGTAGGGATTATAGCGATGGGCACCTTCACTACGGCCCATCCCGCACCACAGGTAGTAATTGGCCGATAAAAACAAGGCGCCAATTAATACTGCCTGAATAATGAAAATCCAGGCAAATACACCGCCCATCAGGGTAATGCCCATCTGCTGACTGTAGACATACATTTCAGCCGTCAGATAGTAACCGGCGAAGGGCAGCGGTAGCAGAGCAGCGATGGCAATAAAATTGGCGTTATAACCCATCCAGTCGTAATGTGCGCGCTGTTCCTTATTCCTGGCACTGAGGAACTTAAAAGCGGCATAGGCACCAACGATCGATCCGCCGTATGCCACATTGGCAATCATGCGATGGATATTGATGGGGTTCCACAGGAAGTTATGAATGGCAGCCCATGTGTCGCCGCTGAACACGCCGGCAGCATCGACACCAGCCGGGCTCATCATGAAGGTCGTCCAGGCATTTGCCAGAAACATGAGCAACGCACCGGATGCATTAAGCAGCAGGCCCAGGGTTAAATGCACCCACTTCTTGAATCCACCCTGTAGCCAGTGCCAGCCATAGTAATAGACGTACAAAACCGCGCTTTCGACAAAAAACAACAGCGCGTACGCGAACATACTTTCTTTAAAAATGGTGGCCAAATAGTTAAACAGGTCTGGATAAAACAGGACCAGGCAAAAAACCAACAAACCACCAAGGATAGCAGTTAGTGAAAAAGCAGTAATACTAATCTTGATGAACTCATAGGCCATGTTGTCATAACGCTGATCCCGCGTTGACATACCAATGGCTTCGATAATAAACACGAAGATGGGAACCGCCAGAACAAAGGCCCCGAACCAGAGATGGAGCTGGGCCACAATCCAAACCACCACCCGGCTATTTACCCCTGAAATTTTAGGGTAATCAGCCTCTGTTAATTTTGGTGCGGGATCATAGGTTACTGCATCGACATCCAGGTTAACTGTCGTTTCATCGGCAAATGCCAGGGAGGCATCAAGACCGGGCACAATGCTGGGCAACAAAAAAAGCGCAAAGACGGCAGTAAACAACGCCCCCATAATTATTCTTGAATTCCGCTTTTGCAAAATCTACTCCTATTTACGCACCCGAATGCGTTACCTTAAGACTGAAATGACAAGGACAAACCTTGAAGATTCATCATGACAACATCCACTCCATAAAACATAATACCAAAGACGATGAAGGCGCCAAGGAATGGAAGAATATATTCCTTCATGTTATTTCCCCCCTAAGAACCACGTAAAGAAAACAAGCAATGCGATCAACACCGAGACGAACAATGCTGGCCCTGCCCATGGGTATTTTTGATTTTCCTGACTGTCAGAATCCATAGTTTTCCACCCATTTTCCAGCAACCTGTTTTGTGCAAAAAACTCAAGCACTCGCGCAAAGACAGCTTAGCCTTACTTGAAGTTGGTTATAATTATCTAAATAACGTAGAGGTAAAGAATTACAACAATAAAGACAAGGTTCACCAGCATTCCACAAAATATCACGCCATCAGAAATAACTTTTTTATTCAAATATTTCATAGTGAAACTGCTCCTGCTTATTTTCCCTTGGCCGTGCACTTGCAGAGTTTCCTAATATAGGCGGTTAATTTTTCAACATCCGCCTCAGAGATAGTCGTGCTCCAGGGTGGCATCAATTCTGACTTACTGACTGCAACTCCGCCATCCATGATCACATTCCTGATATCAGCATCAGACAATTTCTCCATATCGACAACACTGGTAAAATCCCTTGGATCAGTCTTGAAATCCTTTGTCACATTCGGGCCATCACCTTTTCCAGTCAAGCCATGACACTGAGCACAATAAAAATCATAAAGTTGTTTGTCGTCTGCGGCCTGAACCGTGCCACCAACAAGCAGAGTCAAACCAAGCAGTATGGCAGCCATGATTGCTAACATTCTCATGAGCCAGTCCCTCCGTTAATTACATTATTTAAAGATAGCCACATATGCCGCCACCTTTTCGATAGCCTTTGGATTAAGTGAGCCTGAGAAATCCGGCATGGCACGGACTGGCTTGAACACTTTGGTATTTGTCAGGTAGGCATAGATCCAATCAGGATTCAGTCGTGTACCTGCCCCCACTAACGTAGGGCCGCTCAAGCCACCCTTTACCTTACCCTTCTTGGCTGGATATTGATGACAGCCGCTACAGGGCATTTTCTTCGAGAAAATTAATCGGCCCTTTGCACTCTTCTTGGGCGTGATCACACCCGCCTTGACATCTGCTGATGTCAACCCCATCAGATAATCTGTCACGGAGGCGGAATCTCCCGCCGAAAGCTTAGGGTGATCAGCAGGGTTTTTCTCTGTTATCGAGTTGTACTTCAAGGGACGGATAGGTATCGGATCCTGCAGCCAGGATAACAGCCATTCCTTTTGAAACTTACTACCGGCATACCACAGTTCTGGCCCCTTCTTTGCCAGCTGGTCAGCAATAGTTTTCTCTTTTGCCGGTCCAGTTGTGTAGTGACAGTCGGCGCAGTTTTCCTGAAATATCTCATTGCCTACTGCATAGCTTGACGTGGCCATCAAGGCTGCAGCCAAGATGGAAACGGTAACCGGTATTCGCTTCATAGCGCCCTCCTTTTCTGCCGATATGCACACACTACGAGTGGTTTCGGCGAGTGTATTATTCATTTACAGATGACACGTGAAGGTCGCAAAGACTTGCTTTGTCGACTCCACTACTTCAATTCTCTAATGGCAATGGCGTATCCGCAGCACCTAACACTTTCATTGCCAACAATCCACCTGGATAGCGCCTTACAAACAGGGCATCTACTGCTTGCGCAGCTTTCTAAGCCGATGTGAGGAAGTTATATTATCCAGATCTTTCTGCCTTGATCTGGATCAATTTGGAAATATCGATGAGAGATAGCAATGAGAATAACGGCATTAAAAACGAGGCTATAGACCCCCAACTACCACAGGAATGACTGATATTTGTGGCATATCATCGTTTATTGGAGATGGAGACGAATTGATGGCCGAAATTACCGAGCGGTGAAGCAGTTTCTGGCGTCATTAACAGATGATCATTATTTGCGTCAGTACAATTAAGAGTGGATGGCACAGCCGCTTACCTCTGCATACTCTTCGAGCCAGTCAAGATACACTCGATAGTCATCATCGGCGTAAAGACATGCTTGACGATTATTTTCAAGTGTAAGGGTACAACGGGGAGAGGGGGGTTCTTGGCATTGTTGACATATTGCAATCTTCCTTAGATTAAATGGCTCTTCGTAAAACTGTGTGAAATTCCGGTAAAATACCCTGCTTTAGCCATTGATTGGAGCGGTTTTTTCCATGGACATAGAAGAGCATTACAGCCAGCTACTGGGTGTCAATTCCCCGTGGGATA
>JAKIUN010000117.1 GCA_021647505.1 Gammaproteobacteria bacterium | reverse complement strand
ATCCCACGGGGAATTGACACCCAGTAGCTGGCTGTAATGCTCTTCTATGTCCATGGAAAAAACCGCTCCAATCAATGGCTAAAGCAGGGTATTTTACCGGAATTTCACACAGTTTTACGAAGAGCCGTTAGTAGACGATAACTACTAGCGAATGGCAAGGGCCAACCCGCGAGGGGCGGTCTGAAGGAAGTCGGACGCACCAACAGTAGGCCCCTATTGTCACCTAGGCTAAACCGTGGTCTGTCCCCTGTTGTCCCCCAACAGTAGGCCCCTATTGTCACCTAGGCTAAACCGTGGTCTGTCCCCTGTTGTCCCGTATCTTGATCAAGGGGCGTCGTGCGCACGGCACACGCTACGGGCAGGTGTAGTGTGCGCTGTGCGCACAAATATGGACAGCCAAGTTGAGGAACGAACTCAGCCACGCTTGCCACCGATAATGACAGTGTGTGACTATCTTGGACGGGTTGTTTTCACAACGACAAGCATAAAGCAGGAGCTAACCATGGCGAGCAGCAGAATTCCAGGCCCACTCGGGATAGGGCCGGCATCTCCCCCCATTGACGATGGCACATTGGCGCTGACGAATTCACCGCTTCCGGGGCCCCTCGGCATTGGAACGCCATCGAACTATTTTTCGGAGCTCTGCACCGGCATAGATCCGCAGCTGACCCTGCGGGAAGAAGCCACCCTGCGTGCATTACTGAAGCAGTATCCCGGCGACGAGGTTCTGGCTCTGGGCGAACTCATGGAAATTCTGCCCGCCGACGAGGACAGCCTCAAGGCCTTTGCCGGCGGCCTGCTGGGTGCCTCTCGGGCCCGGGGCAAGGGGTATATCCAGGCATTGCAGGCCTATAACGACAGTCTGGTGCAATGGAAAAACGCCCCCAAAAAGCAGCGCAACAAAATCAAGACAGAAAAAGTGCAACCGGCCCATGAGCGACTCAACAGCGCCTACCGAAGTGAAT
The DNA here is from genome assembly GCA_021647505.1 of Gammaproteobacteria bacterium. Classification (GTDB taxonomy): domain Bacteria; phylum Pseudomonadota; class Gammaproteobacteria; order SZUA-152; family SZUA-152; genus DRQN01. The sequence continues at coordinate 1,142 of JAKIUN010000117.1, read as the reverse complement.
TGAGGAGCATGGCCCGCTGGGGATCACCCGCCCTGAAAAGCCCGAAGCAGGGCATGCGGGTACTGCGCAGCCGCCAGCACACCATCGACCTGACCGGCAGCCGTGACGTCTGGCGCCTGAAGAGTCTCCTAAAAATCGCCCGAGTGGGCGCCTATGGCGCCATCATCATCGACGCCGGACTGGTGGGGCAGAAAGTGCAGGATGCCCGCGATGAGGGAGGCAATGCGGAGAAGGTGGCGTATGAGGAGTATGGGGCGTTGGCGGTTGGGATAGCGGGGGCGGGTCTTGCAACCATGTTTCTTGGCCCAGGGCTGATCATTTTTACCGTAGCCGGTGGAATCGGCGCATTGGTAGGTGCAAAATTCGGCCGTGATCTTGGTGAGTTACTTTACGAACAGATATCAGCCTATGAGGCGGCAATACCTCCCAAACGGAAAAGGCAATTATTGTCCCAGACACCCTGAGCGCATCGTAAATGTATCGATGAATGTGTAGACATGGCAGTTTCACCTGAAGCTATAGAAATCATTAGGTACTTACTTCTAGCTGGAGGTGGCATTTGCGGATTAGTGGGTATGATTCTGCTCCCTATTTTGTATTTCCGATTGACGCGAAAATACGATGCCATGTTTCCCAATCATGATGATCTTACCGATGCCCGAGGAATACAGGGAGATATTAATCGAACCGGGCGTTACATGTGGTGCATTGTTCGCAAGACTCTCAGTCAGCGCAATGAGCGTATCCGTAAAGTAACGGAAGGGTATGATTTTCGAGGCAATGCACCTTTGTTGGATATCATCTTGTGCTGTTTGATGTTTTTTTTCGGCCTCTCATTCTTGGGGAGTTTGCTAGTTTATTTTCTCCTCGCTGAAGTTTTCGGCATCGACTTATGAATATCAACTGCAGCAGGGTATTGGTGGATAGAGGGTATTGGGTCAAGTATTGAGGATTATTCGAGTCTGACCCTGACGGCTGACCCTGACGGCTCCATCTCGGCCCCTTAAAGGGCTCTGACCCGAATGGCACTAAGTTAAGCCTCTTTAGCACAAAAAAATATCAGCAACTACGGGCATAAAATGGCATAATTTGCCATGCGAAATCAAACGCCTTTATTCCCAGATTTTCACCTGCAAACCCTC
>JAKIUN010000017.1 GCA_021647505.1 Gammaproteobacteria bacterium | reverse complement strand
ATCCCACGGGGAATTGACACCCAGTAGCTGGCTGTAATGCTCTTCTATGTCCATGGAAAAAACCGCTCCAATCAATGGCTAAAGCAGGGTATTTTACCGGAATTTCACACAGTTTTACGAAGAGCCTTGTATGACACGCACCTGCTGGAACGGGAATTTGTGCACACCCACGAGTCGGCCATGATCGAGGAGGTGGATATCTTTGCCGAGGTGGTGCCGGGGGACAAATACCATATCGTCGACACCCTGCAAAAAGGCGATCACATCGTCGCCATGACCGGCGACGGCGTCAACGATGCCCCGGCGCTGAAAAAGGCAGACTGCGGTTTCGCCGTTTCCAACGCTACCGATGCCGCACGCGCCGCGGCAGATATTATTCTCACCGCGCCCGGTCTGTCGGTCATTAGCAGCGCGGTGAAACAGGCACGCATCACCTTTGCGCGCATGAAGAGTTACGCCACTTTCCACATCGCGGAAATCATTCGCATTATCCTTTTTATGACGCTGTCTACGGCATTTTCATTACGCCCATCGGCTGGGAGTATGCGCTGTGGATCTGGGCCTATGCGCTGGGCTGGTTCCTGTTCAACGACGCGGTGAAGGTGTGGGCTTACCGCATGTTGCGGCGGGAGGGGATTGCCTGAGAGCAGGTTTTCTATTGACAAATACCATATCTATTCACCACAGCAGAGTACAAAGATATTCAAGAGACAGCGCCATGAATAAACACAAATATCATTTTGTCGCCGGTGTCTTCGGCAATGAGGATCGCGCCTTCACCGTGGTGGAAGACATGATCGAACACGATTTCCCCATGGATCAGGTATCGGTGTTGCGCTGTGCCGGCGGGCAGGGAGATGACGTGCTCGGTATTGTCTACAGCGACGAAAAGGAGCGCTTCAGGGTCTGGGGAACACAGGGTGCGCTGTGGGGCGCACTGGGCGGACTGCTGGCGGGAACCGCTGGTCTGGTGTTGTTGCCCGGTGTCGGCCCGCTACTCATCGCTGGCCCCATCGTTGAAGCCATTGCTGGTGCGATTGCCGGCGCCGGCCTGATGACCGGTGGCGCCGCCGTCACCCATGTCACCATTGGCCTGCGACGCATGGGTATTCCGGAGGAATATCTTGAGACGCTGCACGACGCCATCATGGCGGGTAAGACCGTGCTCATTCTCAACAGCGGTGATGACGACCCCGAGGCCTGGCGGCAGAAGCTGGCATGGCAGGGTGCTGAGCCGGTGTTGGTGATGTAGGTCTAATATTATTTATGCACCCCTCTGGGTACGTTGCTTTGCTCCTTTGGATGGACTTGTCAAAAAATAACTTGATGGTTTTATGCATTTTTACAGTACAATGTTAGTTACATCTAATTTGAAATTATCAACTTATTAATTGACCAGCCCTTTGCCCAACCTACTGTAGTGTTTTCTGTCCTGCGTGGGCACAAAAAACGTGCCCACCCTACCTGCTCTCGAATTCGTTTTTCTTCGGTATACGCTACAATAACAACTGGGAAAAATGCTCAAAGCAGAATTCTGGTTCCACAGCATTTAAAAATGTTGGTTAGAAGTGATTTTCTTATTTTACAGGTGCAATATGGATCTAAAAGAATTTGTAACAGAAACACTTGTTTCCATTGTTGATGGTGTTAAAGCCGCTCAAGAAAGAGCAGGTAGGGTGGGCACGTTTTTTGTGCCCACGCGGAGTAGGTCGTAAAGAATCGCATGGCGTACGGCGCACCTCCGGAGCTTGTCTATTTCCCAGTCGGTCGAGATCAACGTGCCTGACGATAAGGCCTGAATGACATCCAGGCAGGCCCGGGACTGGTTTGTTGGTGATGGTGTCCTGTACCACTCCCTGTACCGGGACGCCAGCTATCCATCACTTGAACCTTGTTGTCCGGGACGGCTGAAACTCTGCGGTTTTACTGATATATTTGCCCCCCCCTCAAACAGAGACCGAGCAAAGCAAATATGTTCACCGGGATCATTCAGGCAGTGGGCGAGATCCGTAGCCTCGAACAGCGCGAAGGTGATGCGCGGCTGGCCATTGCCGTCGGCCAACTGGACATGGATGATGTGGCACTGGGTGATTCCATTGCCGTCAATGGCGTGTGTCTGACGGCGGTGAGCCTCGACGCGCATGGTTTTGTCGCCGATGTCTCTGCTGAAACCCTGGCATGCACGACCTTAGGCGATTTGTTACCGGGTGTGCGGGTGAATCTGGAAAAGGCGCTGATGCCTACCTCGCGCCTTGGTGGGCATTGGGTGAGTGGCCATGTCGATGGCGTGGGCGAGGTGCTGCGACGCTGGCCAGATGCTCGCTCCGAGCGTTTTCGCATCCGCGCGCCGGCCGGGCTGGCCAAATATATTGCCGAAAAGGGCTCTATCTGTGTTGACGGCATCAGTCTCACCGTGAACCGTGTCGAGGGGGCGGAGTTTGAACTGAACATCGTGCCGCATACGTTGCTGGAAACCACCATGGGTAATTTCAGGGCCGGCCAGCGCGTGAATCTTGAAGTGGATATCATTGCCCGCTATCTGGAACGGCTGCTGCAGGGTGAAAAGGCAGTAGAACCGAGCGGCGTCAGCGAGACGCTGTTGGCGGAGCATGGTTTCATCAAGTCATGAATATTGTTTGCCACAGAGGCACGGAGAAAATCACATGATTGAATCTCTTGCCTCTGTGGCGAAATAAATTGATAACAATGCCTGAATCCATACGGGTATTGCAGGAAAGAATTATGGAATTGAACAGCACCGAAGAAATCGTTAGTGACATGCGCGAGGGCAAGATGGTCATCCTGATGGATGACGAAGACCGCGAAAACGAGGGTGACCTGATCATGGCTGCGGCCAAGGTGCGGGCGGAGGATATCAACTTTATGGCCCGACATGGTCGTGGTTTGATTTGCCTGACCCTGACCCAGGAGCGCTGTGAGCAGCTGCGTCTGCCGCCGATGGTCACTGACAACAATGCCGCCTATTCCACTAATTTCACCATCTCGGTGGAAGCGGCGGAGGGCGTGACCACCGGCATTTCCGCCGCCGACCGTGCGGTGACCATCCAGGCCAGCGTGGCGCCGGATGCACAGCCCGAGGATCTGGTGCAGCCGGGCCATGTGTTCCCCATCATGGCCAAGCCGGGCGGGGTGCTGACGCGTGCCGGCCATACTGAGGCGGGTTGTGACCTGGCGCGCCTGGCGAGGCTGGAGCCGGCCTCGGTGATTGTCGAGATCCTCAACGAGGACGGCAGCATGGCGCGGCGACCGGATCTGGAAAAATTCGCCGCCGAGTTCAATATCAAGATCGGCACCATCGCCGACCTGATCCGCTACCGACTGGAGAATGAGCGCAGCGTGGAGCGGGTGGCCGAGTGTGCGATGCATAATGACATCGGTGAATTCCGCCTGCTCACCTACCGCGACCGCATCAGCGGCCAGGTGCATTTCGCCCTGGTGAAGGGGCAGATCAAGCGCGATATGCCGACCTTGGTGCGTGTACACATGCCGCACTATCTGGCCGACGTGCTGGGCATGAAGCGCTCTGATGCCAGCTGGCCGTTGGAGGATGCCATGTCCTTCATTGAGGCCAAAGGCGAGGGTGTGATTGTGTTGCTGGGGCAGAGTGAGGGTGAGCAGGAGCTGATCCAGCGTGTCACGCACTATCAGGAAGAGGACGAAGGTCAGAGTGTTGGTAAGCGCGAGTCCAATCCGGATTTACGTACCTATGGTCTCGGCGCGCAGATCCTGCTCGACCTCGGCGTACGCAAGATGCGTGTGCTGTCCGCGCCCATGCGTATGCACGGCCTGTCCGGCTTCGGTCTGGAAGTGATGGAATATATTGGCGGTGACGCCGCAGCGTCTGCGTGAGAAGATTACGCCAGCATTTGTAGGCGCGGGCCATGCCCGCGATAAAAAGACCGTTTGCCACAAGAGGCATGGAGAAAAACAAATCAATGATTTCTCTGTGTTCTCCGTGCCTCTGTGGCAAAAAGGATGTATTTCGCGGGCATGGCCCGCTCCTTGGATGAAATTTGCTAAACCGGGCGGTTTCGCCCTTCGCATGAATAAACCGACACACGGAAAACAACCATGAGCATCAAAACCATCGAAGGCGGCCTGACCCTGCACGGCAAACGCTTCGGCCTCATCGCCGCCCGCTTTAACAGTTTTATCGTCGACAGCCTGCTCAGCGGTGCCATCGATACTCTCAAACGTCACGGTGCAACGGACGGTGATCTCACCCTGGTGCGCGTGCCCGGCGCCTTCGAGATGCCCATTGTCGCCGCGCGCATGGCGGCGAGCGGAGATTATGATGTGATCATCGCCCTCGGCGCGGTGATTCGCGGCGGTACCCCGCACTTCGACTTTGTGGCGAGTGAGTGCACCAAGGGTTTGGCACAGGCTTCCCTACAACACGACGTGCCAGTGGCCTTCGGTGTACTGACCGTGGACTCCATTGAGCAGGCCATTGAGCGTGCAGGCACCAAGGCCGGCAATAAGGGCGCCGAAGCGGCCATGTCGGCCATCGAAATGGTCAATCTGCTGGAGAACCTCGGCTGATGGCCAATGCCCGTCAACTGGCCCGCCAATGTGCGGTGCAGGCGCTTTATTCCTGGCAGCTGACCGATGGCGATCCATTCGATATTGACGCGGCATTCCGCATTGAAAACGACATGGATGGTGTCGATGTCGATTATTTTCGCGAGCTGCTGCGCGAGATTCCCCGTCTGCGCGAAGAACTGGATGGTCATATCATCCCTCTGCTCACGCGCCCACTGGCCGAAGTGGATCCCGTGGAGCGCGCCATCCTGCGTCTCGGTGCCTACGAACTGAAATGCCGCCTCGACGTGCCCTATCGTGTGGCCATCAATGAGGGTGTGGAGCTGGCCAAGCGGTTCGGCGCTGAACAGGGGCACCGTTTCGTCAATGGTATTCTCGATGGCATGGCACGCGAGCTGCGTGGCACGGAGCTGGCCGCTGACAGCCGCCCGATCCCGGAGCCGGCAGCGCTTGCCGATGCCTCTGTGGGCAAGGGCAAATATGGTCAGAAACGCGTGCCCATTATTCGTACGGCGAGCAAGAAACGGGTCATCAAAAAACGCACGATAGCGAAGCCAGAGGAGACGCAGAGGCGTAAGCCCGTCGCCGATGAGCCTGCCACAAAGCGAGATTTTGCCAAGAAAATAACGGCAAAGAAGGCGGTCACAAAAAAGAAGGCCGAAGCAAAGAAAACTGTCGCAAAGAAGATTGCCGTAAAAAAAACATCGGTAAAAAAGCCTTCCGCAAAGCCCTCCACAAAGGAAAGGATCCCGGTAAAGAAAAGTGGTGCCAGCCTCTACGCCGGCAAGAAAAAATCGGCATCCTGAGTCCACCCCGAGGCCTCCGTGAACGAGTTTGATCTCATCCGCCGCTACTTCGCCGAGCGCGGTGTGCGGCGCGATGACGTGCCGCTGGGCATCGGCGACGACGCCGCTCTGCTCACGCCACCGCCGAGCCAGTTACTGGCGGTGACCGTCGATACCCTGCACAGCGGCGTCCATTTCGACGCCGGTATTCCAGCCGCCGATCTCGGCTATAAGGCCCTCGCCGTCAATCTCAGCGACCTCGCCGCGATGGGTGCCGAACCGGCTTGGGCGACCCTGGCACTGAGCCTGCCGCAGGTCGACGAGGCTTGGCTGACGGCCTTTGCCGAGGGATTTTTCGCCCTCGCCGAGCGTCACGGCGTGCAACTGGTGGGCGGTGACACCACCCGTGGCCCGCTTTCCGTCACCGTGCAAGTGCAGGGTTTTGTGCCGCAGGAAAAGGCCCTGACCCGCCGCGGCGCACGGCCCGGCGATCACGTCTTTGTCACTGGCAGTCTGGGTGACGCCGGCGCCGGGTTGGCCATCGAGCAGGGTCGATTGGAATTCACAGGCCCGCCGGCGGATTTCCTCTTGGCACGCCTGCACAGACCTACGCCACGCGTCGGGGCTGGCTTGGGCCTGCGTGGCCTGGCTACCGCTGCCATTGATATCTCCGATGGCCTGGCCCAGGATCTCGGTCATATTCTCACCGCCAGTGGCGTGGGCGCGGTGCTGGATATCGACCACCTTCCGCTCTCCAATGCACTGCTGGCCAGCGGTATCGACCGGGCCTGGCGTCTGGCGGTCAGCGCTGGTGACGACTACGAGCTGTGCTTTACCGTACCGGCCGATGCCGGCCTTAGTGTGAGTGATGGCCTGGGTTGCCCGGTCACCTGCATCGGTCGTATCACCGCTGAGCCTGGCCAACGCTGGCAGGATGTCGCAGGCGTACCCTGCGAGCCGCCACCGCGCGGCTGGGATCACTTCGCACAGGGTGAGGCATGAAGCGTCGTAACACCGCACCGCCCAGCGTGTGGCGCAACCCGGTGCATTTTTTCGCCTTTGGCCTTGGTGCTGGCGCCGCGCCAGTGGCTCCCGGCACTTTTGGCACCCTTGCCGCCGTTCCGCTCTATCTGTTGCTCGCGCCGTTGCCCCTGTGGGGCTACCTGCTGGCCGTGTTGGCCGTGTCGTTACTGGGCATCTGGTTGTGCGACCGCACCAGCCGTGACCTCGGTGTGCATGATCATCCCGGTATCGTCTGGGATGAATTCGCCGGCTATCTTGTCACCATGATTGCCGCGCCGCCGGGCTGGTTGTGGATCACCGTCGGTTTTGTTCTGTTCCGTATTTTCGACATCCTCAAGCCCTGGCCCATCCGCTGGATTGACCGGCAGGTGCATGGCGGCTTCGGCATCATGCTCGATGATCTACTGGCGGGAGTGTTTGCGGCATTGGTATTGCAGGCCCTGGCCTGGGGGTTTGGCGATTATCTGTAGGAGCGATCCCTCAGGCCGCGATAGCAGCTGAAAAAACGGCTATCTCGACTCGTATCCGGACGTCAGTCCATAAAACCAAGCCACCAGCTTTAGCAGGGTTGGTTCGCCGCCCGCCCGCCCGCCCACCCGCTGGCAGGCATGGCGGTGTCGGCCTGGGTAGTTTCCAGCAGATTTCACAGGTTTAATAACAGCAACGGAAGAATTTGATGCCGGGAGTTTGGTTTGGGTTCAGTAGTGGTGCTCATATTTCTACACAATAACCCCTGTTTTACTGCGCTGGTATGACGGATAACAGCTTGAGTCAAAGGGTAAAAACTGTGGGTTGATTCACATTCTGTTGTGTTACCAACCACTAGAATCCATAGAGATTTAATGGATTAATCCTTATTAATTGACTTGAGTGGTAGAGCCATGAAAAAGCTGAGGGTATTTGCTGGTGTGTGTGCCGTCCTGTTGCTGATGGGCTGTGGTGGGGGTGATTCGGATGACCCGGCTGGCCCAGGAGAGCCGGGCATGACCAAGGCCGCGCTGGGCGCGATGCTCTACAAGGATACCAATCTGTCGAACCCGGTGGGCCAATCTTGCGAAACCTGCCACAGCCTGTTGCCGGGTGACGGTTTTGCCGACCCGGACAGTACCCATACCAGCCCCGTCTCTGAAGGTGCGGTTTCGGGCGAATTCGGTGACCGTAATGCCCCCACGGCGGCCTATGCCCGGTTTTCACCGGATTTTCACTACGATACCACCACCGATCGAGACAATCCGCGCTATATCGGTGGTCAGTTCCTCGATGGCCGCGAGGCCGATTTGGAAGGGCAGGCCAAGGGGCCGTTCGTGAACCCGAAGGAGATGGCCAACACCAAGCAGGGCGTGGTCGATGCGGTCAGGGTCGCCAGCTATGCGACGGGCTTCAAGGCCGTCTATGGGGCGAGCAGCCTGGATGACGTGGACACGGCCTATGATTTGATTGCCGATGCCATTGCTACTTTCGAGCGCACGGCACTGTTCGCCCCGTTTACGTCCAAGTTTGATGTTTGCCCCGACGACCAGTCCTGTTTCTCTCTGTCCGAGAAACGGGGTTTTGACCTGTTCCAGATTGACGGCAAGGGAAAATGTGCCGAATGCCATAAGCTGGAGAAGATCGGTGGTTCGTCGGGCGTGCTGTTCACCGATTTCAGTTACTGGAACATTGGCGTGCCGCAAAACTCAAACAATCCGGCGGGTACGGTGGCCACAGGGTTTACCGATGTCGGTCTGGCGGCCAATCCGAACCTCACCACGTCGAGTGATTTAGAAAAGGGTAAGTTCAAGGTGCCCACTCTGCGCGACGTGGAACAGACGGCGCCGTATATGCACAACGGTGTTTTTGCGACACTGACGGAGGTCATGAATTTCTATAATGTTCGGGAAATCGTCTGCGCCGATCCAACGATCACGGATTCGGGACGCAACGATTTCATCGCTTGCTGGCCCAGCACACTCCCTCCAGAGGTTGAAGACAATCTGGATGTCACCTTTAGCGGTGATCTGTTGCTGGATGAACAGGACATCATTGACCTCGTCGCCTTCATGAAAACCCTCACCGATGGTTATACGCCTTGACCCAACGGGTATCGACTGATCAGCGTGGAGCGGGCCATGCCCGCGATTGGCGGTTGGAAAACAATAAAGCTGTGGGAGCGGCTTCAGCCGCGAATGAAACTCGCCTCTAACTTCGCGGCTGAAGCCGCTCCCACACTATTAATAACAATAGCCTCTGTGCTGGGGTGAAAACTATCGCGGGCATGGCCCGCTCCGGGATCTCTCTAAAGATCGTCATACCTCCGGCCGTTACCCACTTTGAGCGATATGGCTTGCCTAGAGTTTGAATGAATGGCGAAAAAAACCAACTTGAGTGACGAAGAAGTCGCCACCCTGCTGATGGTATCACCGGTCACGGTGTGCGAATGGTTACAGCGGGGCATGTTGCATGCCCGTATCGATATGGATGGCAGCCGTCGCTTCAGTTTGCAGGATGTACATCATTTTGCGCGTGAGCAGAGCATTGGCTTGAGCCGTCCTGACCGGGAAAAGCTGCGTATTCTGATCGTAGAGAGTGATCGTCGAGTCTCCCAATTGCTGATGGGCCTTTTCGATACATCTTCGGGAATGCTGGAGACCTGTGCGGTACACGATGCCTTCGATGCCGGACGCAAGATGCTCACCTTCCGTCCGGATGTGGTGTTGCTCGACTTCCATCTGCCACGCCACGACGGCTTTGAGATCTGCCGTCGTATCAAGGCCGACCCGGCCTCGCAGGGCGTGCGTATTATCGCCTTGACCCGCTTCGATGATGCGGCGCTGAAACAGCGAATTATGATGGCCGGCGCCGAGGCCTGCGTACCAAAGCCACTCAGTAGCCGGATGCTTTTCGAGACCATTGGCCTGAGTTTCGAGCCTCAGGTGCGGATTGACTGCTTGCAATAAAACAGACTGCACAGGGTGGATGTAACTCGCCTATTGATGAGTACAGTGTCCTTTTTGCCGCTGGGTTGATCCGTTGAGCGACGATAAATCAGCAGGGATAGAGATCATAACGGGTATTTTTCGACGCGATGTCAGCCGAAGGTTTCGGCCCTGCCAGCAGTGGCGCCCCCTTGGGTCTCTTGACCACCACACGTTTCTTTGCACAGCCCAGCGCTGCGACCAGCAGGGCCGGGGCATCCATGTCATCGCCCACCATGGCGCGCAGGGCACGCATCTCCTTTTTCACCAATGCACTCTTGCTGCGATGCGGGTACATGGGGTCGAGATAGACCACATCCGGGCGTTCCTGTGGCGGACATTGCTGTAGCCATTGTGTGGCATCGGTGTTCACTAACTGCAAGTGCTTGTCGGCGATGATACGAGTTTCATCGTGCTGTCGGGCGCGATCCAGGCCATCGGCCAACAGTGCAGCTATTACTGGTGAGCGTTCCAGCAAGGTGACCCGTGCGCCGAGGCTGGCGAGTACAAAGCTGTCGCGGGCCAGCCCTGCGGTGGCATCCACGATGAGCGGATTGGCGCCGCCCTTCAATCCCATTGCCCGTGCCAGCGGCTGGCTGCGGCCACCACCGAAGCGCCGGCGGTGGCCTATTTTTCCGCCAACGAAATCCACCCACAGCGGGTCGCCGCTGTTACCGCTGGTGTCCCACAGGGCCAGCGGTGCATTGGCATTGCCGCTGTCGGCAAGCCAGGTCAGCAGATAGGTGAAGGTACCGCAGTCTTGATCTGATCGGCAGAGGGGCAGGCCGAGCCGCAGTACCAGCTCGCGGCTGCGTTTGCTATCGTTGCGGGCATCGATGGCGAGCTGGCCGGCGGCGCGGGTGGTGACATTTTCGAACATGGGGTGCACACTGGATTCCTGGCTGAGGACATGGCAAATATGTGCTGCTTGTTACGGCGGCTGTCGCCATTCTATTCTACACAGCCTGTCAGCGCCCCGAGAAAGGAATCCAATTAAGGAGGTGAAGCATGCCCGGAAAATTATGGATAGCCCTGCCGATATTACTGATCGGTACACAGGTGGGTTGCGTACGTGACAATGCCGATGCCCCTCCACTGCGTATCGATGACAGTTTTTCAGAGATTCCTCTTGTTGCTCTGACGCCGGTGTTCGAGACAGAACAGTTCAGTCGTCCGCTGGCATTCATTGCTGGCCCCGCCAACGCTGTCTATGTAGTGGAACAGCCGGGGCGTATTCAACGTTTGCTCGATAGCCAGCCGGCGACGCTGTTTGCCGACATCAGGATTCGTGTTAACAGCGGCCCTAACGAGGCGGGGCTGTTGGGTATGGCCTTCGACCCTGATTTTGCGACAAACAGCCGGGTTTATCTGTCTTACACGCGTGATAATCTGCAATCCGTGATTTCCCGTTTCGTGAGCCACGATGACGGTCTGACTTTGGATGCGGATTCTGAACAGGTGCTGCTCACCCTGGATCAGCCCAAAGGTAATCACAACGGTGGTCAGATCGCCTTCGGCCCGGATGGCTACCTCTATATCGGTTTTGGTGACGGGGGAGGGGCCGGTGACCGTGATGGCAACAGCCAGAATAAAAACAACCTGCTCGGCGCCATGTTGCGCATCGATGTCAGCGGCAACAGTGGCTACACCATCCCCGCCGACAATCCCTTTGCCCAGGTCAATGGCCGCGCCGAGGTCTATGCTTGGGGCCTGCGCAATCCCTGGCGCTGGAGCTTTGACCGCCAGACCGGTGACCTGTGGTTGGCCGATGTGGGGCAGGACAAGTGGGAGGAGATCAATCGCATCCGGCTCGGTGGTAACTACGGTTGGAATATTCGCGAGGGTGAGCACTGTTACAACGCGATTCAATGTGACAGTCGTGGCCTTATCGACCCGGTGGTCGAATACCCTAACGGTTCAGACTGCTCGGTGACCGGTGGTTACGTCTATCGCGGCAAGGCCATCGAGGATCTGGACGGCGTGTATCTGTACGGAGATTATTGTAGCGGAAAGATCTGGGGGCTGTTCCCGGATGGTAATGGCGGTTTCGACAACCGTCTGTTGCTGGATACGTCGTTGAGAATCTCGTCCTTTGGTGAAGGGAGTGATGGCGAACTTTATGTGGTTCATCACTGGGGGGGGATTTACCGTATCGTGGCGGCGGAGGGTTGATTCCGCCGACGGATTTTTTTATACCTGGGTCATAGGCTCTGCAACCAGGCCTTGATGGCGGACAGATCCACGTCGCCCGTTGTGTCCACGTGAAAGGTTTCATCCCGTTCGTCCTCGCCCAGTGGTTGCTGATTTTCCCGTTGCAGTTCCAGCACGCTGAGTCCTGCCTCGGAGGCATCTCGGCCTTCGGCTTGCCGTGCCCTGATGCGCCGGCGCAGGATCTCGATATCTGTCTCGCAGTGGATGATGCGAAAGGGGACGGCGAGTGAATGCGCTAATTGCCGAAAGCGTTTCCGTTCGCTGTGTTTGATAAAGGTGGCGTCCACCACGACGATGTAGCCTGCACGCAGAACCTGCCGAGACAGATCTTCCAGTCTTGTAAAGGTACGTTGCGTAAACCCGGCGCTGTAGAGCCTCGTTCCCGCTGCAGAATCACTGTGGGCCAGTGGATCCAGTCCGACGAGACGCTTGCGTTCCACATCTGAGCGCAAACGAATCATGCCGGTGGCCTCCAGCAGGGACTGGGTCAGCCAGCTCTTACCGGAGCCGGACAGGCCATGGGTGATGAGCAGTGCCGGGCGTGTGGGGCGGGTGTATTTTTGAGATAGCTGCATATAGTTGGCTAGATCACTTTCTGTGTTTTCTGATCTTGCTTGGCTGCCGCGCAATGCGGCGACCTTAGCGCGTACCATGGCGCGGTAACACTGGTAATAGCGCAGTACCGCCAGCCCTCCGTAATCACCGCTGATTTCCAGCCAGGCATCAAGCAGGCGATGAGAAAGGTCGCTGCGGCCATGATCCTGCAGATCCATGAGCAGGAAGGCCATCTCGCTCATGATGTCGATCCAACGCAGATCAGGGTTGAATTCGATACCGTCGAAGGGCGTGACCTGTGCATCGATCAGCACAATATTGCCTAAGTGAAGATCACCGTGGCATTCGCGCACGAAGCCATCTATTTTACGTTTGGCAAAAGTGGTTTCGAGTGCGGCGAAGGTTTGTTCGCTCCATTGGTGAATGTGTTCGAAGCGGCGGCGGTGTTCCCTGTTGCTGAGAAAGTCCGTCGCCTGTTGCTCCAGTTGCGTGAAATTTTCCTGCACCGGGTGGTGGACTGCGGCGGGCCCACCAAAGAGGGAGCCCTCATCAGCAACAGCTATCTCACCGTGAAAATGTGCCAGCCGACGGGCTGTGTCGGTGATAATCTCACGGCTCAACCGGTTGCGGTGGATGAGTCGGTTGAAGAGGCCGGCATTGTCGAACTGTCGCATCTTTACCGCATATTCCCGTATCGCGCCTCTGCCGTTAATGCGTACACCATCGGGGCCCTCGGTGATGGTGACCACCTGCAGATAGATTTGTGGTGCAAGGCGGGTATTGAGGCGGATCTCTTCAGCGCAGAAATGCTTGCGCAGGGTCAGGGTGGAGAAATTCAGAAAGCCAAAATTCACCGGTTTCTTGATTTTGTAGGCATAGTCGCCAGTGAGCAGCAGCCAGGAGATATGCGTCTCGATAAGCTGGATATCCCTGCATGGGTGGTTGTAGGCGGCGGGGTCGAGGAGGGCGGTGATCAGCGCTGAAGTGGTTTGTTGGCTCATGTCCGGTTTTTTCCTCTTGTCTGCCCGCAGCCCTCAGTATGGGCTTGGCGGGGCAAAAAATCAGCCACCAGAATTGCGTTACAATGCGGTTTTTTCCTCCCGGAGCACTCTCACGGAGCACTATGGCCCGTCGCAAATCTTCCAAGCCCCGGCGCAAGTCCGCCAGCCGCCGTCGGCGCCCACAGAAAAGGCGCCCTGTGCTGCGCGCGCTGTTTACCGTCATGCTTATCGGCTTTGTAGCGCTGCTGGTTTATGTCGCCTGGCTCGATAACCAGGTACGCCAGCAGTTCGAGGGTAAGCGCTGGGCGTTGCCGGCACAGGTCTATGCGCGGCCGCTGGAGTTGTATCCCGGTCAGGCATTGACGGTGGAGCAGCTACAAGCTGAGTTGCAGCGTCTTGGTTACCGTGAGCACAATCGCCCGCATCAGCCTGGCACCTATGCCTGGCTCGGCCGTAGTCTGGTTATCACCACCCGCAGCTTTGATTTCTGGGATGGCCGTGAGCCCTCGCGCACCCTACGGGTGGAATTCTCCCGCCGGAACCTGAGTGATATCCGGCGTGCCGACAACGGTGATGTGGTCGACTTGGTTCGGCTGGATCCGTCGCTGATTGGCCGCATCTATCCCGCCCACAAGGAAGACCGTGTGTTGGTACGTCTTGATGAGGTGCCGCCACTGCTCATCGATGCCTTGCTGACGGTGGAAGACCGCGATTTCTATCAGCACCATGGCGTCTCACCGCGCGCCATTGGCCGTGCCCTGTGGGCCAATCTGCGTGCCGGGCATACGGTACAGGGCGGCAGCACCCTGACCCAGCAGCTGGTGAAAAATTTTTTTCTCAGCAACGAACGTACCCTCACGCGTAAGCTCAACGAGGCCATCATGGCCTTGCTGCTGGAGTGGCGCTACGACAAGGATGAAATCCTCGAGGCCTACCTCAACGAGATCTACCTGGGCCAGGATGGACGCCGCGCCATCCACGGTTTTGGCCTTGCCAGCCAGTTCTACTTCGAACGCCCGCTGAGGCAACTGAAGATCGAGCAGATCACTTTGTTGGTGGCCTTGGTGAAGGGGCCGTCCTATTACGATCCACGGCGTTTTCCGGCGCGAGCGAGCGAGCGTCGTGATCTGGTACTGCGCTTGATGACGGAGCAAGGAATGCTCGATTCCGCGTACGCCGAGGATGCCCGTGGGCATAAGCCGGGGGTAACGCCGCGTGCCGCCAGCGGTGTTACCCGGCTGCCGGCTTTTATGGACTTGGTGCGCCGGCAGCTGCGACGTGACTATAGCGATGAGGATCTGCGCTCCGAGGGGCTGCGTATCTTCACTAGTCTTGACCCCGAAGTGCAGCAGGCTGCCGAGTTGGCGCTGAGTGGGCAGCTCGCGCGCCTGCCGGGCGAGGATTTGCAGGGTGGTTTGGTGACTGTGGACGTCAATTCGGGTGAGGTGCTGGCGGTGGTCGGCGGGCGTGATCCACGTTTTGCCGGCTTTAACCGCGCTTTGGACGCACAGCGGCCCATCGGCTCACTGGTTAAGCCGGCCATTTACCTGACGGCCCTGGCGCGCGGCGATTACACCCTCGCCACGCTACTCGACGATGGTCCGCTGAGCCTCGATCTGGGCGCTGGTGAGACTTGGCAACCACGCAATTTCGATCACCTGAGTCATGGCCAGGTGCCGCTGTTTCAGGCCCTTGGGCAATCCTACAACCAAGCCACGGCGCGCCTCGGCCTAGCGCTGGGTGTACCGGCGGTACTCGATACCCTGCAGGCGCTGGGTATCGAGCGAGAGCTGCCCGCCTGGCCCGCGCAACTGCTGGGCATCGCCAGCCTGTCGCCACTGGAGGTGGCGCAGATGTATCACACCCTCGCCGCTGGTGGCTTCCGTACCCCGCTGCGTGCCATTCGCGCCGTGCTTACGCCACAGGGTGAGCCGCTGCAACGCTATCCACTGGAAGTGGTGCAGGCGGCGCCGGCGCTGCCCGTGTTCTTGCTCGATGCCGCGCTGGTCAATGCGGTACGCCATGGCACCGGCGAGGCCGCCTATCGCAGCCTGCCCGAGTCGCTCATTGTGGCCGGCAAGACCGGTACCACCAATGACCTTCGCGACAGTTGGTTCGCCGGCTTCAGCGGCGACCGCCTGGCGGTGGTGTGGCTGGGGCGTGATGACAACCGGCCCGCCGGCCTCACGGGTGCCCGTGGTGCCCTGCGCGTGTGGGCCGATACCCTGCGGCGGCTCGATGTCCAGTCCTTTGAGCCGCCGGCGCCGCTGGGTATCGAGTGGGTGTGGGTGGATGCGCATACCGGCCTGCGTATCGCAGAGGATTGCAGCAGCGCCGTGCGCCTGCCCTTCGCAAAGGGCACCGCGCCGCGTGAGAGGGTGCGCTGTGCGGATTGATTGCTTTCGTTTCGCGGCACGGATTGTACGACGTAGAGGGAGAGAGGTGATGGGGGCTAAGCAGTATTACAGCTATATGTTAGCGGGCATGGTGTTGTTGTGCGCGACAGCGGTGGCGGCCGATGACGTCGTGATGGGCAAGAATGCTGCGGTGGCGGATGGTTCCGTACTGGAGCGCTGCCTGCTGGAGCGTCTCAAACAGGCGGCGGTGGACACCTCTGTGAGCGAACTACGGGAATATTGCAGGCAGGTGGTGGCGGAGGAGGAGGAGGCCTCGGTGGTGAGTGCGCGCCTGTCCGATGAGCGCCTGATCGAAAACAATCCTTTTGTTATCACCGCCCACAAACCCAACTATGTGCTGCCGGTTACCTATAACTCCCGCCCCAATGAGACCCCCTATGCAGATATGGAAGGGCGGCTGCAGAATCTGGAAGTAAAATTCCAGCTGAGCCTCAAGTTTCAGGTGGCCAGCGGTGTGCTGGGCCGCAATAGCCTGCTGTTCTTCGCCTATACCAACCAGTCCTACTGGCAGGCTTACAACAGTGAATTTTCCAGCCCCTTCCGTGAGACCAACCATGAGCCGGAGGTGTTCTTGCTGTTGCCGCAGCAGTGGAGTCTGTTCGGCCTGCGCAACCGTGTCATCGTCCTCGGCCTGAATCATCAGTCCAACGGCCAGCCGGGCAGCCAGTCGCGCAGCTGGAATCGCCTCTATGCCAATTTTGTCTTCGAGCGGCGCAACATGGTGCTCAGTCTCCGTCCCTGGTACCGGATTCCGGAAGAGTCAAAGAGCAGTGCGACGGATCCGAGTGGTGACGACAACCCTGATATCCTCGACTATATGGGGCACGGTGAGCTGCGTGCCATCTACAAGCACGGCAGGAATACCTACAGCCTGATGCTGCGCAACAACCTTCGCCGTACGAACCGGGGCGCCGTCGAGCTGGGTTGGTCCTTTCCCATGGGCGAGCGCCTGAAGGGCTATGTGCAGTATTTCAATGGCTACGGTGAAAGTCTGATTGATTACGACGCCCGGGTGAATCGCCTGGGCGTCGGCATTGCTCTGACCGACTGGCTGTAGCGGAGTTTTTCAGCAAGCAGTCCGGGTTTCGCCCGTCCAGGCATGGGCAGAAAGCCTTGATACCGACACGCCGCTTCCGCTGCCTCGTTAGTGGAAGTCAAGTTGTATGTACTCAGAATATGGCATACGAGAGAACGAAGATAGGGGGCGCTGGGCACCATTAGAGGTGCCCTATCTCGTGGTTGCCGGCGCCTGTCGGCCTGCGCCCTTCACTGGGCATGATGAAAAACTCTCAACTATCACCAGGGTGAATGACCTTTCGCAGGCCTACAGTGGCTGAATAATGGTAAAGGCGCCGCGGATATCACCGGCCTTGTAGCCCCGCGCCTTGTCATCGGGAAAATGCTTATCGATAGCCGCAGCGACGTCCGGACGCAGGTTACTGCCGTGGCAGATCAGGCAGGGTTTCTCCAGCGTGGGAATGGCCTTCATGTAGCGAAACATTCTGTTGCCGTCCATCTCCACCACTTCGTAGTATTCCAGCTTGCTCACGTCTTCGCCCTTGGTCTTGCGCGCCTCGAACTGTTCCATCACGGCGCGTTCCCAGGTGTCGGGAGCGTTATCGGGATCGCGCAGCTTGAGGCTGGTGCGACTGATCTTCCAGCTGTAGGACTTGGATTTGGTCATGGCGATGAGTGGTGCGATGGTGCTGCAAGCCTCCACCGCCCCTGCCGGCCCCTTTTCCTGTAGGGCACTCTGCAGATTCCCCTTCAGGGCGCGGGCGAATGACTGTACCGACTCACGACTGTCCTGGAGCCGCTGCGCAAAATGGTCGTCGGCGGACAGGGTGGCGGAAAAGGGAAGAGTGCAGATCAGTGCGGCGCCAAGCAGCGTTTTCATGGTGGTTTCCTTGATGGATGACTATTGATGGGGGTGACATTAGCGAGGCAACAGCGTGCTGACTGTAACTTTGTCACACCCGGTTGTTTCTATGGTTGATGTTACGGTTTTGATTCCCGATATTATTTGCTGTGGCAGGTCAGGCAAAGGGTGCCGGTGGCCGACAGGGGAGAACTTCGTCCAATGAGAGGGCGTACTTTAGAGGATAATACGCGTATGTCTACATCTTCCAGTGAAACTGTTTTCACGCGTTGGAGGAACTTGTGGTTCATGGGGGAGTTTATCCGGGTTAATATCTCTTCTGCTTCCTGAATGTATGGATAAATTAACATATGCCAAGACATTTTTTCTTTTCTTTGCGACGCATTTTTCCTGTTTTGTTCGTCCTCTTTATCAACGCCTGCGCTGGGCCACAGACGGGTGAGGAAAGTGTGCCGGCGGAGGTCGGGCGGGCGGCGACTTCGTTGCTGGCTCGGGCCGATACTCACGTCCAGGCTGGACAATGGGAGCAGGCCGCAGCGCTGCTGGAGCGTGCATTGCGCATTGAACCACGCAATGCCTGGCTATGGCACCATTTGGCCACGGTGCGTTTCCGCCAGGGGCGTTACGCGCAGGCGGTGAGTCTGGCTAACAAGTCCAGCAGCCTGGCACCGGGGAACACGGCCTTGCAGGAAAAGAACCACCGGCTCATCGAGGAGGCTCGCCAGGCCGCTGAGCGGGGTTGACGGCGGGAACGCGCCAGTGATTTTTCAATAACTTACCGTCATAATGGAAAATGTTTCATTAGATGAAGACAGGCAGATCACCACACTCATGGCGGTATACGACGTAGACAAACTGATGATGGAAGCACGCAAGCTGGCGGCGGATTACCGACGAGCCACCGGCAAGGCGCTGGGTATCAGTACCGAAATCGCGGTGCATGACGTGATTCGTCTGCTGAAGCTGATTCCCGCCGAGCCGGGCGCTGGTGGCTACGATGCCATCGGCACCGGAGTGCGTGAAGGCCGCCGTATCCAGATCAAGGGCCGCACCATTTTCAGCGATAAGAAGGGCGGTCAGCGCATTGGTCAGATTAAGGTGGAGCAGGACTGGGACAGCGTGATGCTGATCATCATGGACGAGAACTATGAGCCGCAGCAGGTCATCGAGGCCGCCCGCGAGGCTGTTACCGAGGCCATGGCCGATACCTCTGCCAGCCGTGCCAAACGTGGCGCCATGTCCGTGGCGCGTTTCCGCGCTATTGGCCGCCTGGTGTGGTCACAGGAACGCGGCCTGATCGAAGACGAAACGGCGGCTTGAGCGCCGCCCGGCGCGTTTCCCATGTTTAGTATTTCCGAATTGCTCGATACCGATGGCCCCCTTGCCCGGCACATCCCCGGTTTCGCCCCGCGCTGCCAGCAGCAGGAAATGGCCGAGGCGGTGGCTGCGGCGCTGGACAATAACAGTCTGCTCATCGCCGAGGCCGGTACCGGCACCGGCAAGACCTTCGCCTATCTGGTGCCGGCACTGCTGTGCGGTCAGAAGGTGCTCATCTCCACCGGTACCAAGAATCTGCAGGATCAACTCTTCCACCGCGACCTGCCCACGGTACGCAAGGCGTTGGGCGTTGCCACCTCCATCGCCTTGCTCAAGGGGCGAGCCAATTACCTTTGCCCGCACCGTTTGCAGGTGACCGAGGCGGGTGGACGCCTGCCACCTGCGCAGCAGGATCAACTGGCGCGCGTGCGCAGTTGGGCCGGACGCACCGAAAGCGGCGATATCGCCGAGTTGGACGGCATTCCCGAGGACGCGCCCATCTGGCCACGGGTGACTTCCACCACCGATAATTGCCTGGGCGGCGAATGTCCGGCCTTCGCCGACTGCTTCGTGGTCAAGGCGCGCAAGGCGGCGCAGGCGGCCGAAATACTGGTGGTCAATCATCATCTGTTCTTCGCCGATATGGCCCTGCGCGACGAGGGTTTTGGCGAGGTACTGCCCGGCGTCAACGCCTTTATCTTCGATGAGGCGCACCAGCTGCCAGACGTGGCGAGCAATTTTTTTGGCGTCAATCTCGGCAGTCGCCAATTGCTGGATTTGAGCCGTGACGCCCTGCTGGAGATCCACGCTGAAGCCCCGGATCCGCGCGAGGCCAAGGACATCGCGGCGACGCTGGAAAAGGCCGTGCGTGATTTTCGTCTGTCACTGGGGCGTTTTGCCCGTCGTGCACCCTGGCAGGGCGGTGGCTCAGCCATGGACATTTTGCGTCAGGCACTGGGGGAGCTTGAGGCCTATCTGGAGTCCGTGGCCGAGTGTGGCAAGGGGTTGGAGCGATGCTGGCGGCGCAGTCAGGAATTGCAGGGTCGGTTGCTGCGTTTCGTCGACAGCATCGAGTCCGCCGCCGCTGCACCTGACGTAGAAATAGCGGATACAGAGGCCGCACAGAAGTCAGCCATCCTGTGGTTTGAGACCACCCCACGTGGTTTCATGCTGCACGAGACACCACTGGATATTGGTGATACTTTTCGCAGTTATGTCGACCGACAGAAGAGCGCGTGGATCTTTACCTCCGCGACCCTGGCGGTCGGCAGCAGCTTCGCCCACTTCGCCCACGGCCTCGGTCTCGACGAAAACTGTGGCCGGCAGTGGGACAGCCCCTTCGACTATCCCCAGCAGACCCTCATGTACCTGCCACCACAGATGCCCGAACCCAACAGCCCCAAACATACCGAGGCGGTGGTGCAGGCGGCGTTGCCGGTGCTGGCCGCCAGTCGTGGGCGGGCCTTTTTCCTGATGACCAGCCATCGCGCGCTGAAAGCGGCGGCTGAGCTACTACGTGACTATATTGCCTACCCCTTGTTGGTGCAGGGCGATGCACCGCGCGGTGAATTGCTGGATCGTTTCCGCGCGGCGGGTAACGCGGTATTGGTGGGTACCAGCAGTTTCTGGGAGGGTGTGGATGTGCGCGGCGAGGCACTGTCTTGTGTGATCATCGACAAACTGCCCTTTGCCGCCCCGGATGACCCGGTGCTGCAGGCACGTCTCGCGGCCATGCGCGAGCAGGGCATGAACCCGTTCATGCAACACCAGCTGCCGCAGGCGGTCATAACCCTCAAGCAGGGCGTGGGACGGCTGATCCGCGACGTCAGTGATCGCGGTGTGCTGATGATTTGTGATCCGCGCCTGCAAACCAAGCCCTATGGCCGTGTATTCCGTGCCAGTCTGCCGCCGATGCCGGTGACGCGTGATGTGGCGGATGTGCAGGTATTTTTTGCGGACTGATTTTGGGTTGCCACGGAGACACAGAGTTTTTTAACAAGACTAACGTGTAACACCGCTCCCATATTTTTAGCTGAGTATGCTCTGTGTGCTCCGCGCTTCTGTGGCGAAAACGTCTTTTCAAGGGTGAACAAATGAAAATACTCGCACTGGAAACCGCCACCGAGGCCTGTTCTGCGGCGTTGAACATCGACGGCGACATCCGTGAGCGTTTCGAGATCGCCCCGCGCGGCCATTCGGAATTGATCTTGCCCATGCTGGAGTCTTTGCTGACAGAGGCCGATATCTCTCTGCAACAGGTGGATGCACTGGCCTTTGGCCGTGGCCCCGGGGCCTTCACCGGCGTCCGTATCGGCGTGGGTGTGGCGCAGGGTGTGGCCTTTGGCGCGGATTTGCCGGTGTTAGCCATCTCGACCTTGGCAGCGCTGGCGCAGGCCACCGATGCCGTGCAAGTGCTGGCAGCCATCGACGCGCGTATGGATGAGGTCTATTGGGGCTCGTACCGGCGTGATAAAAGCGGCCTGATGTGTTTACAGGGTGAAGAATGTGTGGCTGCCCCTGATGCGACACCCATGGTGAGTGGTGAGGATTGGCTGGGGGCCGGTAGCGGTTGGGGCGTGTACGGCGACAGCCTGCGTGCGCGCCATGCCGGGCAGGTGAGTGGGGTGGTGAGCGATGCCCTGCCGCGTGCAGCGGCGGTGTCGCGGCTGGCCGTAGCCGCCCTTGTTGCCGGCGAAGCAGTCGGCGCCGAACAGGCCCTGCCGGTGTATCTGCGCGACACGGTGACATGGAAAAAGATACGCTGACAGCGTGGTATACTTTATCTTCGTAGTAAAACAGTAGGGATCAAGCGATTTGGCGATATGGGACAATAAGCGAACAACCGTCCCGGTTTTCCGTGGGGACAAAAGCGCGCATCTCACCCTATTAATGCGTACAGATCTCGGTGTGTGTGGCCAAAGATTTATCGGCCTTTGCCTCCTGCTCCTAGCTTTGTTGCTGCTGGTCGGTTGCGCTGGCATGGATGTCCCTCTGGATGACAGCCGCTTCAAGGCCCCCGTCAGCAAGCTGGACGTCGTGCGCACCCTGGTCAGCCAGCGTGACCGGAGCTCCGCCACCTTTCAGGAACAGAATCTTGCCTATCTGGAGTTGCGTGGGTTTAATCTGAGCGGCGTGATCTTCAGCAAGGCCTATATGGCCGGCATTGACCTGCGCGAAACCAAGTTAATTCGTGCCAATTTGAAGGATGCCGACCTCACCGGGGCGAATCTTGCCGGCGCTGACTTACGCAGCGCCAACCTACGTGGTGCGGATCTCACTGGTGCAGATCTCACCGGTGCGGATCTTGACGACGCCGACCTTACCGGCGCGACTCTGCAGAACACTAATTTTAATCGTGCCTTGGTGCGGCGTATCACATTGAAAGATGCTGTGCTCTATGAGGCGAAATTCGTCAACGTCTATCTGGGCGAAACCAACCTGGGCGGGCTGGATCTGCGTGAGGTGGATTTTCGTGGCTCGGATCTGAGCAATGTGGTGCTGCGGGGTTCAAACCTGGAAGCAACGGATCTCGAAGGCATCAATTTTCAGCAGGCCGATCTGCAGGGGGTAAACCTGCGGCGAGCCAATCTCGAATGGGCCAATTTCAGTCAGGCGCATATGCAGGGGGCCGATCTCACCTCGGCGGATCTGAGCAATGCGGATCTGCGTGGCGCAAACCTGCACCTGGCGAAGTTGGCGGAAAGCGATATGCGCGCGGCCCGCCTGCGTGGTGCCAATATCAGTGATGCCGACTTCACCGGTGCCGACCTGCGCAAGGCCAATCTGTTTGAGGTTACTGCTCTACGGTGTGGCTTTTCCTGGGCCGACCTGCGAGGGGCCGTGCTGAGCAAGGGCGATTATAGCGGCAGCCATTTTCGTGATGCGAAGATGCAGGGTGTTAAACTGCTGCATGCGGTGTTAGCTGGCGCCAGCCTGATGGCGGCTGATTTGCGTGACGCCGACCTGCGTGGCGTAGATTTTCTCGATGCCGATATTCGCGGCGCCAATTTTCTCGATGCCAATCTCAGCAGGGCGAAAAACCTCTTCAAGGCCAGGGGGTTGGAGAAGGCCCGTAATTTGAGTGACGTTAATTGGTAGCGCTGACAGCGATCCTACAGTCATTCGAGGTATGTGGTGTCTTTCCAGTTTGCCGCACAGGTGCAGGGGATCGATGCCAACCTACGTCTGAGCTGCGCCAGCAGACGGGTCAGTTTAGCGACTCGACAATCTGCAAATAACTCTTGAAGCGTTCCGGTCGGATCGCACCTTCCTTGATGGCTGCCTGCATGGCGCAGCCGGGTTCTACTTGGTGGCGGCAATCGTTGAATTTGCACTGGCCAAGGTAGGGACGGAATTCAAGGAAGCCGTCAGCGATCTGGTTGCGTGTGGCGTGGTCGAGGCCAAAGGCGCGCACGCCGGGGGAGTCGATGAGTTCGCCACCTTCGGGGAAGTGGTAGAGCACGGTGGTGGTGGTGGTGTGCCTGCCAAGGCCACTGGCATCGGAGAGTTCGCCGACGCGGATGTCCTGCCCCGGCATCAGGGCGTTGATCAGTGACGACTTGCCGACCCCGGACTGGCCGACGAAGATACTTGTATGGTTTTTCAAGCGCTCTCTCAGCGCCTCCAGTCCTTGTTCCTGATAGGCGCTGGCGAACAGCACCGGGTAGCCTATCTCGCTGTAAACGGCGACGCGGCTGTGCATAAAGCCCAGCAGTTCATCGTCGAGCAGGTCGATCTTATTGATTAGCAGCACTGGCGGGATA
This sequence comes from Gammaproteobacteria bacterium, assembly GCA_021647505.1. GTDB lineage: Bacteria > Pseudomonadota > Gammaproteobacteria > SZUA-152 > SZUA-152 > DRQN01. The sequence continues at coordinate 36,205 of JAKIUN010000017.1, read as the reverse complement.
CCGGTTAGCTCGGCGGCCACCAGGTAGCGGTCGATGAGGCCCAGATCCAGTGCCGGCAGCGGTGCGGCCACGACCAGAATCTGATCGATGTTGGCGGCGACCGGTTTCAGGTGGCCATCGGCATTGGGGCGTTCCAGCAGGGTCTTGCGCGGTTCCATGGCCACCACCACGCCATTGCCCGTGCTGGCTTCCTGCCAGATAACACGGTCACCGCAGACCAGCGAGGGCATGTTTTGACGCAGCAGGCAGCGATGGATGCGACCATTGTTGTCTTCCAGGTCGACGCTGGCGCCGTAGCGGGTAATGACGCGTCCCGGTTGTTCCGGGCCGAGTTCGCAGCCTTCCAATTGCTGACTGAGCTTTGTGGTCTTTTTTTCGGCGCGTGTGCGGCGTTCCTGCTGGATCTTTTCCGCTCGCCAAGCCTGGCGGCGGTTCAGTTTACGCTTGCTCATGCGCTAACGCAGGCACATGGGCAGGGGATCATGGCATAGCAGGGAATATGCAGAAATTCCGCTTCAGAAGGATCACGGCGTCCTGGCCCTGGGGACGGAAAACGGCCTGGTGACGCGGGCAGTGATGAAGGGCTGCATGAGCTGGGTGTCGATGAGGCGGCTGATCATGCGCCATTTTAGGGAGATGTTCATTCTGTGGGGTTATTTCTGCGCTCGTTTGTGTGGCACTTCATGCACTTTGATACACTTTGATACACTTTAATTACGTGATTATTGCACATAAAGTGCCGGTTTAGTCGATCAGCGTGGTGAGAGAAAGGCGATTTGTGCCTGTTTTTGCTATTATCTGCGCCTTTGAATCATCGGGGGCGGTAGCAATGAGTCAGGATGCCAATAATCTCGTCTGGATCGATCTGGAGATGACCGGACTGGATACACAGGGCGATGTCATCATCGAAATTGCGACAATTGTCACCGACAGCGAGCTGAATATCCTCGCCGAAGGCCCGATGATGGCCATCCATCAAAGCGATGATGTACTGGCCGGTATGGACGAGTGGAACACCCAACAGCACGGCGGCTCGGGTCTGGTGGAGCGAGTGAAAAACAGCCGTATCGATGAGGCCGAGGCCGAGCGCCAGACCCTTATTTTTCTGCAACAGTACGTGCCGGCGGGGAAGTCGCCCATGTGCGGCAACAGTATCTGCCAGGATCGTCGCTTCATGGCCCGCTGCATGCCGACGCTGGAGGCGTTTTTCCACTACCGGAATCTGGACGTAAGCACACTGAAAGAACTGGCGCGGCGTTGGTCACCAGAGGTCTACAAGGGGTTTAAAAAGGAATCCAGCCATCTGGCCATGGACGATATCCGCGATTCCATCAATGAACTGAAATATTACCGGGACACCTTTATTCGGTTGCCCCTGCAGGATTGAATACACCTATGATCATGCGCGTATTTTCCACCCTGCTATTATTGTTATTGCCACTGTTGTCCTGGGGGAGAGAAACCGACGAGTCCCCGCTGCGGCCCTTACTCCATGTTTCCTACATGGATGGATTGCAGATCAACACCTCGCGAGGCGTCCTGCTGGCACTTGCTGAAGGTGGCGAGAAACCCACCCCGGAGAATGTATCGGTACAGTACATGCCCTGGTCGTTGGCCGCTCCCCGTCAGAGTGAGCCGGACTGGCGGGGCTTGAGGAGGGACACCTATTATTTTTTTGGCCTGCAGTGGGCGGCCATTGGCGTCATCTATGTATTGCCGGATGAGTTTTCGGGTTGGTCGGACAGCAAAAAAGAGAACAACCAGCTGAAAAAATGGCGTGATCACGTCAAGGAACCTGCGTGGGATACCGACGATGCCTACATCAATTACATCCTGCACCCCTACTGGGGTGCGACGTACTATACACGCGGCCGGGAACGGGGCCTGAGCCGTACCGGTGCCTTCTGGTTTTCCGTACTGCAGTCCTCCCTGTTTGAATTTGGCGCCGAGGCCTTTTTTGAACAGCCATCAATTCAGGATCTCATTGTCACGCCGACTCTGGGCTCCCTGCTGGGCATGTACTTCGAAAGTGTGCGCGATGGCATCAAGCAAGACCGCAGTGCACTGGGCTGGGGTGACAAGACCCTCCTGGTGTTGACCGACCCGTTTGGGGCTATCAATCATCAGGTGGACCGACTGCTTGGCATCGACACACGGATAAAGATTCAGACTATGGCGCCCAGGCTTGTTTCACCGGTCTCACCCAACGGAAGTTGGTCTGCACCTGCTGCGCCGATAAACAGCTATAGGCAACAGGCAGCTTATCTGGGTCTGTCTCTGGAGATGCGTTGGTAATGTCGAATAGTGACTGCCTATTTTGCTTTTTTTACCCGTCCCTGTTGACAGCCGCAGCTGTGGACACCACACTGAAACCCATGAATTCTCACCACGCACTGCACCGAACCAAGATTGTCTGGATGTCCCGCTGGGCAGCCAAGCTATCGCCCGTCTGCGTGTCAGGGAGAATTCATCGGCAGTAATTATTACTCGCACATTCCGAATTCAACAAAGGCCGCAGACTGGAAACATCTGCGGCCTTTGTCGTTTTCGGGGTGGTGACATTTTGGTGTATCCAATAAGGCACAATCAAAAGGAGAAAAGACATGTCTGTGCCAGCGGCATACCTGGGGGTGATCCTTATCTGGGCCACCACCCCACTGGCGATTCAATGGAGCAGCGAAGGCTGGGGTTATCTGTTTGGTATTACCGGGCGCATGGCACTGGGTGCACTGGTGTGCGCTATTTTGCTGCAACTGTTCAAGCCGGGCCTGCCCTGGCATCGTGAGGCGCGACGAACCTATATGGCCGCCGGACTGGGGATCTATGGCGGCATGCTCAGCGTTTACTGGGGTGCGCAATTCATGCCGTCGGGCCTGATCGCTGTGCTGTTTGGGCTGAACCCGCTGGTGACGGCATTGATTGCGGCCGTGTGGCTGCAAGAAAAGAGTCTGACGCCGGGCAAACTGCTGGGCATGGCCCTGGGTCTGTGTGGGCTGCTGAGCATTTTTGCCGCGGACATCCTGTTCGAAGGCCGTGTCTGGTGGGGTGTGCTGGCCGTGCTGGCCGCCGTTTTTCTGCACAGTTTCAGCAGTGTATGGGTGAAGCAGGTGGGCGCCAGTCTGCCGGGCCTGACTGTCACCAGTGGTAGTCTTTTTATAGTTATGCCGCTGTTCATTGTGACCTGGTTGGTTTATGACGGCACGGCGCCGGAGGATATCAGTGCGCAGGCCGGTATGGCGTTGGTGTATCTTGGTGTGTTCGGTTCCGCGCTGGGCTTCACCTTGTATTTCTATCTGTTGAAGCACCTGGAGGCCAACCGGGTGGCATTGATCACCCTGGTGACACCAGTGCTGGCGCTGATCATCGGCCTGGTATTGAATGGCGAGCATCCCTCGCTGGAGATCTGGCTGGGTAGTGCGTTGATTATTTCCGGTCTGGGCATGCATGTGTGGGGTGATCGGGTCATCGGTGTTTTATTGCCCGTTGGGCGTTGACGCCGGGTTGAGGTAGCCTTGATGAAACGTTGTGGGATCCGGGGAGTGGCATTATGCTCCCCGGATTATGGTAGTTGTCAAGGAAGATGTCGCATTATCCAGGCTGCCTGGGCGTGAGGTGTGCCCCTGACTTGAAATTGCTGTCCAGTTCGCTACAGACCCCATCATACGCGACAGGGGGCTGCGCACAGCATTCCCGCCGCGCTGCAAGACATGGGTATAGATTTGTGTTGTTTTCACATCCTTTTGTAAAGAAAAACCAAGGCATTTTAATCAGCAAGCTATGCTGCCGTAATTTGCACTGATATCCGCGTGCTATACGGCAATCGCCGTATAGCACGCCAAAACCGATGATATCGAGGCAAAAGCCGTATAATTACCCTTGCATTTTGTGTCGATATGAATAACGCTTGTTAATCAATGGTCTGCTGGGTATTGTCGAAATCAGGAAAGGAGTAATAGACTGCAAGTGCCGGATATCATCCTGTATAGGGGAGCTATACGGTGTTTGCGGAAACTTTCTTGTTATACGGCGGATGCCGTATGTTGAGCGTTGCCTTAAAAATAATGTATCAGCTTGAAGTAAAATATCATTTAATCCGTCAGCAGTTTCCTCCCTCAGAGGGATGGGAGGTAACTGTTGATATTGATGCTTCGTTTGCGCCGCACAGCTTGGTCGTTAGGCAAAAAAACGCGAATTCTGAAATAGACATAAAAACAAATTTTTGAATAAACTAAAAATAATTTTGGAGAATGTATGAAACTTGAATCACTTGCTTTGCACCATGGCTATACCTCTGAAGAAACAACTAAAGCAGCAGCTGTTCCTATTTATCAAACAACATCCTATACCTTTGATGACACACAACATGGTGCAGATCTATTTGATCTTAAAGTTTCTGGGAATATCTATACTCGCATTATGAATCCCACAACCGATGTGTTGGAGCAGCGTTTAGCCGCAATGGAAGGCGGTGTTGCTAGTTTGGTCGTCGCTTCTGGTATGGCAGCAATTACTTATGCCATTCAGTGCATTTGCCAGATAGGTGATAATATCCTTAGTACTAGCCAGGTGTATGGAGGAACTTATAACCTATTTGCACATACATTCCCTCGGCAAGGTATTGAAGTTAAAATGATCTCTTCTGATGATTTTGATGCCTTTAAAAAGTCCATTGATGATAAGACTAAAGCTATTTTTTGTGAAACCATTGGTAATCCAGCAGGTAATATTGTTGATATTCAAAAGTTGGCAGAAATTGCTCATAAGCGAGGTATTCCTCTAATTGTTGATAGCACTGTAGCTACGCCTTTTTTATGTAAGCCCATAAATTTTGGTGCTGATATTATAATTCATTCACTAACCAAATATATCGGTGGTCATGGCACCTCAATTGGCGGGGTTATTATTGATTCTGGTAAATTTGATTGGGTAGCTAATAAAGAGCGTTTTCCCATGCTAAATGAGCCTGACCCCTCTTACCATGGTGTGGTGTATACCGAAGCATTAGGTGCTGCCGCTTATATCGGTCGCTGCCGAGTTGTACCGCTACGAAATACAGGTGCAGCAATTTCTCCAATGAATTCTTTCCAGATATTACAAGGGCTTGAGACGTTGGGCTTACGCATGGAAAGGCACTGTGAAAACACAGAAAAATTAGCTGATTTCTTGCAAAATCATGAGAAAATTTCATGGGTAAATTATGCAACCCTAAAAGACAGCCCTTACTATGATGTATGTCAGAAAATCACCGGTGGTAAAGCATCAGGTATAATAAGTTTTGGTATTAAAGGCAATGACAAAGTCAGTAGTAAAGAAGCTGGGGGTAAATTTATAGACGCCTTGCAAATGATTTTGCGTTTAGTCAATATAGGTGATACAAAATCACTAGCTTGCCACCCTGCATCAACTACGCATCGCCAATTAAACGAGAACGAATTAGCTGCCGCTGGCGTTAGTGCTGATCTAATAAGAATTTCTGTCGGTATTGAGAATATTGAAGATATTTTAGCGGATGTTAGTCAAGCGTTAGAAGTGGTTTAAATCAGTGAGGTAATCCCCCGGCTCTGCCGGGGTGACTCCCAAAGGTTTGACCTATACCGCGGTCATTGTAAATCTCCGAACTCGACCAAGAGAAGGAGATTTACAAATGAAAGAATATCAGAGTTTGAGTCATACAAGATGGGACTGTAAGTATCACGTTGTATTTATTCCGAAACGGAGGAAGTCGCGGATATTTGGGGAATTACGGAAGCATCTTGGGGATATATTCCATGATTTGGCCAGTCGTAAGGAATCGAAAATCGTGGAAGGGCACTTGATGCCAGATCATGTTCATCTTTGCATCAGTATACCGCCAAAGTATGCGGTATCGAATGTTGTCGGATACATCAAAGGCAAGAGTGCGATACAGATAGCTCGGCAGTTTGGAGGTCGTCGCCGAAATTTCACCGGTGAAAGCTTCTGGGCTCGCGGGTATTTTGTATCGACAGTGGGGTTGGATGAGGAGATGGTTAAGGCCTACATCCGTAACCAAGAAGCAGAGGACGAACGGTACGATCAGATGAAGATTGATTTGTAGAAAGCGCCAGCCGCCTTGGGCGGCTCATGGTTTTATGGCGCCTTTGAGGCGCTCACCCAATAAGCCCCCGGCTTTGCCGGGGGTGATTTAACTGTCGTGCGGCAGGGCAGATGCTGGCCGGGATTTCGTAAAACCTGTACAAGGTTGTCCAATGGTACTGAAGCACCTCTCAAAATACGCCATTATATCCTTATAGTCAATAGGTGAATTAGCTTCGCCCAAAACCGTGGCTTGTTTCATGGGTTTTCGGGCTGGCACTAGGTTAAAATGTCTCGCCACAAACCCTAGGTACCCCGTATTTTATGAGTCTTCTCACTTGGATTATCATCTTCAGTCTGCTGGGCGGTGTGCTCAGTGTGCTGGTAGCCGCCAGCTTCCTGCTGCTACCGGCCTCGGTGCGTTCGCGATTGGTGCCGCACTTGGTCAGCTTCGCTATCGGTTCGTTGCTGGGGGCGGCCTTCCTTGGTTTGTTGCCTCATGCGCTGATGTCGCCGGGGGTGGAGGATTTTCACGACATCTTCCTCGCGGTGTTGCTGGGTCTGCTGACGTTCTTTGTGCTGGAAAAACTGGTGCTGTGGCGCCATTGCCATTCTGACCACTGTGAGGCCCACTCTCTGGCTGGGCACGGCCAAGACGGACAGGGCAAGCGTGCCGCCGGCTCCATGATCCTTATCGGCGATGGCCTGCACAATTTTGTCGATGGCGTGCTTATTACCGCCGCCTTTCTCACCGATATTCACCTCGGTATCGTGACCGCCCTGGCCATCGCTGCACACGAAATCCCGCAGGAAGTGGGTGACTTCGTGGTGTTGCTGCACAGTGGTTTTTCACGCACTAAAGCACTGTTGTTCAATGTCTTGTCCAGTCTCACCACCATCGTCGGTGCGCTCTTGGCTTACTGGAGCCTGAGTGATATGCAAGAGCTGTTGCCCTACGTGTTGGCGGTAGCAGCCTCCAGTTTTATCTATATTGCCGTGGCCGATCTGATCCCCGGCCTGCACAAGCGTGCCGAGGCCCGCGCTACTCTGGAACAGGTCGCATTGATCGGTGCCGGTGTGCTGCTTATCTACATGACCCATTCAAGCTTGCATTGAATTCCGTAATTAGGAGAGTCCCATGAACGATCATTGGTACATGCTGACCCTGGTGGGGCGCGACCGCCCGGGTATCGTTGCCTGCGTCAGCCACGCGCTATTCGAAGGCGGTTGCCATCTCGGAGAGACCTCGATGATGCGTCTCGGTGGTAACTTCACCATTATGATGATGGTGCAATTTCCCGGCTCTACCCATGCCCTCGAACAGTTAGTGGCAGGGGAGGCCGAATCCCTCAGCCTGCGCTTGCACGTGGATCGCGTCGAGGGTGGACTGCACGAGCACGTGGAGCCAGACGTGCGCATTACTGTTTACGGCGCCGACCGCCCTGGTATCGTCGCCCATGTTACGGGTGCCTTGGCCGAGGCCGGGCTGGATATCTTCGATCTCATCTCCGACGTCGGTGGTACCGAGCAGGCGCCCATCTATATTTTGCACATTGAGGGCCGTGCCCTGGAAGGTATTCCGGCGCTGGCATCGGCGCTGGAGATCGTCAAGGGTAGGGGCGTGGATGCGCAGATTGCCCCTATTGAACTCATGGTGGGTTGAGCGGTGTCCTTGGATATCCTCAAATACCCGGATGAGCGCCTGAAACGGGAATCGCAGCCGGTAGTGGTCTTCGATGACGCACTGCGTGCCTTCGTCGTCGACCTGGAAGAGACCCTGCGCGCAGGATCCGGCGGGGTGGGTATTGCCGCGCCGCAGGTGGGATGCTTCGATCGCATCGTCATCGTCGATATCTCCGCTATGCGCAAGCTGCCGAAGGGTTCCTCCAGCTCCGGCCGTATGCTGCTCATCAACTCGGAGATCACTGAGTGGGAAGGCATGGTTATGGGCCGCGAGGGCTGCATGTCGGTGCCGGATTACACTGGCAATGTGATCCGCGCGGAAAGCATCCGTTTCACCGCCTTCGATGAATTCGGCGAGCAGCGCGAATACACTTGCGAGGGCTTTGAGGCCCGCGCTGTTCAGCATGAAGTGGATCACCTCGATGGCCTGCTGTTTCTCGACCGTCTGGTGAGCCGCCGCAGCGACCTGTTCCGGCGTAAGGTTTACAAGAAAGGGGACGAAAAATGAGAATCGGCCACGGCTATGACGTACACCGCTTCGGTGAGGGTGACCACTTGATGTTGTGTGGCGTGTGCATTCCCTTTGCTCATGGCCTCATTGCCCACTCCGACGGCGATGTGGCCATCCACGCCCTCTGCGATGCTCTGCTGGGCGCCGTCGGGCTGGGCGATATTGGTCGTCACTTTCCCGATACCAGCAGTGAATTTGAAAACATCGACAGCCGTATCCTGCTGCGTCGGGTGATTGAGTTGTTAGCAGAGCAGGGGTATGGCATCGGTAACGTGGATATCACCCTTATCGCCCAGGCGCCGAAGATGGCCCCGCACATCGACGCCATGCGCGCGAATCTCGCTGCCGATCTCGGTGTGAGTGCCGGCCAGGTTAACATTAAGGCTACCACCACCGAGGGACTGGGTTTCTGTGGCCGCGGTGAGGGGGTTGCCACGCACGCCGTATGTCTTCTGGTTTCGTAGAGCGGGCCATGCCCGCGATGAAGCTCTCCCGCAAGGTTAAAACAACCACCTCTGTGATGGCCGGGAAAAATATCGTGGGCATGATCTGCTCCAATGTGTTGATATCATCCGCTGTCGGGCAGACAGACTAAAAAGGATTCTTTTTTGAACAATGTTTCCTCCCCACTTCCCCCAAGCCTCCCCGACTGGCCCCGCGCCCTCGGCATGCCCGAGGCCTACGCCCGGGTGCGCGCCTGTCCTGAGGACTTCCGTGTCGATGAACTGCGCGACAGCGAGACGGACGGTGAGGGCGAACATCTGCTGCTGCACATCCGTAAGCGCAACCGCAATACTGAAGAGGTGGCCCGTGCCCTGGCGCGTCATGCCGGGGTGCGTGTGCGTGACGTAGCTTACTGTGGGCTGAAAGATCGCGTTGCAGTGACCACCCAGTGGTTCAGTGTCTGGCTACCGGGTAAACCAGATCCGGACTGGTCGCCCATTCTCGGTGAGGATCTTGAGCTACTGGGTCAGGTGCGTCACCGCCGCAAGTTGCAACGTGGCGGCCTGCGCGGTAACCGGTTCACTCTGTTGCTGCGCGAAGTGCAGGGTGATCGTGAGGCCCTGGGAAACCGACTGGCTACGGTGCTCGAATACGGCGTGCCTAACTATTTTGGTGAACAGCGCTTTGGCCGCGATGGCGGCAATCTGGCAGCGGCCCTGGCCATGTTTGCCGGGCGACGGGTGAAAGACCGTCACCGTCGCGGGCTGTTTCTTTCCGCCGCTCGCTCTTTTTTGTTCAACGAGGTGCTGGCAGCGCGGGTACACGATGCCAGCTGGAACCGGGCATTGTCAGGCGAGGTTCTACAACTGGCCGGTAGCCGCAGTTTTTTTGTCGGCGAAGTTATCGATGATGAGATTGTTGCCCGTCTGGCCAGCGGTGATGTGCTGCCCAGCGGGCCGCTGTGGGGCAGGGGCGAGCTGCCATCAATAGCTGCCGCGCGGGCGGTGGAAGAGGTGGTTTTGGCCGCTCATCGTGATTTCTGTAAGGGCTTGGAAAAGGCGGGTCTGAAACAGGAACGCCGCGCCCTGCGTTTGCCGGTGGCTGATTTACAGTGGCAATGGCTGGATGGTGGGCAGGATTTGCAGCTGACCTTCAGTCTGTCTGCCGGTACTTATGCCACCGCTGTGTTGAGGGAGTTAGTCATATCCGAAAGGTAGAAGCGATCCTTCAGGTTATACGCAATGCCATTGTGGCCTGAGGAATCGCCCCTACACAAAAAATTGACCGTCAGACCTTGAATTGCCCCACGATGCCTTGCAGCTCCGTGGCCATGTGTGCCAGATCCTGACTGGCGGCCGCAGTGTGTTCTGCGCCCGTGGCGGTCTTTCCGGCGATGTCGTTGATCTGCACGATATTGCGGTTGATCTCTTCCGCGACACAGCTTTGTTCTTCCGGCGATCTGGCCATTCATATCGTTGATATGTGCCACAGCGTTGCGGATTTCGGTAAAGGTGGTGTCTGCCGCCGTCGCCTTGGTCACCACCGACTGAACCTGTTGCCGGCTCTCTGTCATGACCTGCACGGCCGCCTGAGAGACCGACTGGAGGCTATTGATCATCTGGTTGATCTCTTCCGTGGACTGCTGGGTACGGCTCGCCAGGGTACGCACTTCATCGACCACCACCGCAAAGCCGCGGCCCTGTTCACCGGCGCGCGCAGCCTCGATAGCGGCATTCAACGCCAGCAGGTTGGTCTGTTCGGCGACGCCCTTGATGACGTCGAGGACGCCGCTGATCTCCCCGCTGTGTTGTTCCAGTTGTTGCACGGTTGGTTTGGTGTCGTCCCAAACGTAAAAGCGGCCCAGAAGGCCGCTTGCGTAATTTGATGTGCGGTGGCTATCAGACCTTGAACTTGGCCACGACCTGCTGCAGGTTGGTGGCCAGGTTGGCCAGGTCTTCACTGGCACGGGCAGTCTGTTCGGCGCCTTGCGCAGATTCATCCGTTACCTGGCTGATACTGACCACGTTACGGTTGATCTCTTCGGCGACCGAGTTCTGTTCCTCGGCGGCGCTGGCGATCTGGGTATTCATGTCATTGATTTTCTCTACGGCATCGGCGATGGCGCTCAAGGCATCGCCTGCCTTTGCCGTTTGTTCGACACCGGACTGTGTCTGTTCACGGCTCTGCTCCATGAGTTGTACTGCCTCTTTGGTGCCGCCCTGCAGGGATTCGACCATTTTCTGGATTTCCTGTGTCGACTCCTGAGTGCGCCCCGCCAGGGTGCGCACCTCATCGGCCACCACCGCAAAGCCGCGGCCCTGTTCACCGGCGCGCGCAGCCTCGATAGCGGCATTCAGCGCCAGCAGGTTGGTCTGTTCGGCGATGCCGCGGATCACGTCCAGCACGGTGCCGATGCGGTCGCTGTCGGTCTCCACGCGGTGGATGGCGTCGGCGGCCCGGCCAATGGCCTCGGCGAGGGCATCGATGGTGTTAACGGCATTGTTGACCACTTGCCGTCCATTGGCTGACTCGTCGTTGGCGGCGGAGGCGGCGCCCGCAGCCTCCTCGGCGTGTCGAGCGACCTCCTGTACGGTGGCGGTCATTTCGTTCATGGCGGTGGCCAACTGGTCGGTCTGTGACTGCTGTTCCTGGATCCCTTGGCTGGTCTGTACCGTCACGGCTGACACTTCTTGGGCGGCGGTGGCCAGTTGCGAGGAAGAGGCCATGATGTCCCGTACGGTATTGCTGAATCCCTCGGCCATCTTGTTGAAGCTTTTGGCGATGTCACCCATTTCGTCACGGCTGGCAATCTGTACCCGGGTTGTCAGGTCTCCTGCTGCCAGGTGCTGGGTGGCTTCGTGCATGTCTTGCACGCTGTCGTTGACGGAAAGATAGAGGCCGGCAAACAGATAGGCAGTGAGCAACAGTACGGCCACGGCGATGGCGATGGTGCTGATTTCTTTCGCGTAGCCGGCGGCGATGCGTTCGGCAAGCAGTGTGTCCAATTGGGGCACGATGGTATCGAACAGGGCATAGGTCTTAGTGATGGCCTGGGTTGCCGTGGAGAACACGGCATCGCTGCTGATGGTGATGGGATCGGCATTCAGCAGATCCCGGCGCAGCATGGTGGCCAACTGGGTGATGGCCTCATCGTTGGCCTTGACCTGGCTGCTCAGGGTCTTGCCGAGTTGTGGATTATAGTCGAAGGCAGCGGCCAGGCCCTTGCGCAGGTTATTGTTGTAATTGTGGATATTTTCTGTGAACACCGCCAGTTTGGTATACGTGGTCTGGTTGAATGTGTCGGCTGCGGCGGCGCTAGAGCCGAGTGCGCGTGCCAGCCCCATGTTTTCGGTCAGGTTGGGCAGACGGTGTACCAGGGCGTTGCCCAGATAATAGCTGTCCAAGGTGGGATTCAGGGTGATTTCAGAGGTGTCGGCCACGTGGCTCATGAGGTCGATGAGTCTGGCGACAAGGGCATTGTGGGTCTTGAGGCTGTTCGCCGATGTGATATTGAGGGAATTGTCCTTGATGGCCTCCCACTGGCTGAATATCTCCTGCAACCTGCCAGCGGTTGCCAATGCACTGCCCAGTTCCTCGTCGGTGGCCTGTAGGTTGGCCAGGTGCTGGTCGACGTCATGACGTTTTTGCAGGATGCGATCGTGAAAGCCCTGATTGCCGTTGAGGTAGGCGCTGGTCATGCCGCGGTGTTGCTGGATGTGTTCGATGGGCAGCCTTGTAATCTTGAGATAGGTTAAGCCCCGTTGCCCGTTTTGTAGGGAGCTGATTTCGTTGTCAATGCTGGCCACCAGCATGGCGCTGAGGATCAGCATCGGGATCAGTATCACGCCAAAAATGAGCCCGAATTTAAACGGGTAGCGAAAGCGATTCATGACCAGGGTGGCGGGGCGAAACAGGTTTCTCATTATGATTTTTTCCATAATACGCGGGTAAAATTCCGCTCACTTTCTGCATCATCGACATCTTGATATCGACTCTTTAGGGAAAAAATAGGGTGCTGCCTGTTGAGGGGAGGGGTGGCGGGGGAGGCCACCGAAGGGTCTTGGTGTGAGCGTGTCAGGGGCGCCTCAGTAGCACGTAGAGGGCGCCCATGCCGCCGTCGCGGGGGCGGGTGGAGCTGAAGGCGAGAACCGTGGGCGTGTCGCGCAACCATTGGTTGACCTGGGTTTTGAGTGCCGGGCGCCCCTCGGCAGAACGGTAGCCCTTGCCGTGGATGATGCATACGCAGCGCAGGCCGGCACCCTGGGCGTCGGTCAGGAAGGTGGTGAGCCGGGTGCCGGCCTCGGCGATGGTGTAGCCGTGCAGGTCGAGACGGGCCTCAGGGCGCAGTTCACCCCTCTTAAGTTGACGCAGCAGACGCTGCTGCAGGCCGCTTCGAGCAAAAAACAGTGCCTCTTCGGGATTGATATCGGAGGCATGTTCACGCTCGACGAAGCCCAGACTGGCGGGGACGGACGGGTTGTCGTGGCGGGGGCGCGGTGCCGGGCGTGCTTTGGCAGGGGTGATGCGCGGTTCTGCCGCCAGTGGCTTTACGTCCGACATCAGTTCACGGAACAGTGCGTCGTCATCATCGGAGGGCTTTTTCTTTGTCATCGCTGTGCTTGCAAAGGAAGTCATGGCGGAAGGTGTGGATAATAGGGGACTTCTATTTATTCGGGGTATTTTTCCCCGAATAAATAGAAGTCCCCTATAATACCCGCCCATGAGAATTCTGTTGAGCAATGATGACGGTTATCAGGCGCCGGGCCTGCGTTGCCTGGCCGCCGCCCTAGCGCCGTTGGGCGAGATCCGCGTGGTCGCCCCGGATCGCAATCGCAGCGCAGCGAGTAATTCCCTGACCCTGGAAAATCCTATCCGTGCCTGGCATGGAGACGACGGCGTGGTGCGTGTGGACGGCACCCCCACTGATTGCGTACACCTGGCCATCACCGGGCTGTTGGACGAGGAGCCGGACATGGTTATCGCCGGCATTAACGCCGGCTCCAACATGGGTGACGATGTGATCTATTCCGGCACTGTGGCGGCCGCCATGGAGGGGCGTTTCCTCGGCCTGCCGGCCATCGCCGTGTCGCTGGTGGGTGAGGAGCTGCGCCACTACGCCAGCGCCGCGCAGGCGGTGGTGCAACTGCTGGAACTACTGAAGAATGACCCGTTACCGGCGGATACGATCCTCAACGTCAATGTGCCCGATGTACCCTGGGAGATCATTGAAGGTTTCGAGGCCACCCGACTTGGACGGCGCCACAAGTCCGAGCCGGTGGTGAAGATGCAGGATCCGCGCGGCCGCGATATCTACTGGGTGGGGCCAGTGGGCGCCGAGCAGGATGCCGGCCCCGGCACCGATTTCTTTGCCGTGCGTAATAACCATGTCTCACTGACGCCGCTGCATGTGGATCTCACACGCTATCGCGCCCTCGACCAGGTGGCCAGTTGGCTGGAGGGCCTGTGAAGCAGAGTCGCAGCGGTATCGGTATGACTTCTCAGCGCACCCGTGACCGTTTGGTGCGACGCTTGGCGGATGAAGGAATCAAGAATCAGCAGGTGTTAGACGTGATCCGCAATACACCCCGGCACATGTTCGTCGACGAGGCCCTGGCGAGCCGATCCTACGAGGATACCGCGTTGCCCATCGGCTTCGGCCAGACCATTTCCCAGCCCTATATCGTGGCGCGCATGACCGAGGCCCTATTGGATGGTGGCATGCCGAATAAGGTACTGGAGGTGGGTACCGGTTCCGGCTATCAGGCGGCCATTCTCTCGCCGTTGGTGGGCGAGGTGTACACCGTGGAACGCATTCGTCCACTGCTGGATCAGGCGCGGCAGCGTTTTTTTGACCTCAAGCTCAACAATATCCGCTGCAAATACAGCGACGGCAGCTGGGGCTGGCCGGAGGCCGGACTTTTTGATGGCATCATTGCCACTGCGGCGCCGCAACAGGTGCCGGATGCATTATTGCAGCAATTGGCGCCCGGCGGGCGACTGGTGGTACCGGTGGGGGGGCGTGGTGCACAGACGCTGATCCTGATTACCCGTACCATCGACGGCTTTGAGCAGCAGACGCTGGATCGGGTTAGTTTTGTGCCCATGTTGAGTGGTACACAGTAGTTGATTTCAATGGATTTTTTGCCACAGAGACACGGAGGGCATGGAGAATAGCGATTATGAAAGTTGTCATTCCGGCCTGTGCTGGAATAGCGTCATCTGTTCTCTGTGTCCTCCGTGTCTCTGTGGCGAAATAAAATATGAAAAACGCAAAAGGCCCCCAATGAAACTCTTTTCCCGTTTGTACGAACGCGTCATGCACTGGGCGGAACACCGACATGCACCGTGGTATCTGGGTGGGCTAAGTTTCGCTGAGTCCTCCTTTTTCCCCATTCCACCTGACGTGATGCTGGCACCGATGGCCCTGGCGCGCACGGATCGGGCTTGGCGCTTTGCCACGATCACCACCATTTGCTCGGTGCTGGGCGGTATGCTGGGCTACCTCATCGGCTATCTCGCCTTCGGCCAGATCGAGACCTGGCTACAGACCTCCCATTACTGGGATCGCTATCAGCTGGCCGTGGCCTGGTTTGATGAGTGGGGTGTATGGGCCATCTTCATCGCCGGTTTTTCACCGATCCCTTACAAGATCTTTACCCTCGCCGCCGGCGCCATTTCCATGGCCTTCCTGCCCTTCGTGCTGGCCTCACTGGTCGGGCGCGGGGCGCGCTTTTTTCTCGTCGCCGGATTAATGAAGTGGGGTGGAAAAAGCATGGAAGAAAAGCTGCATCGCTACGTGGACATCCTGGGTTGGCTGGTGGTCGCGTTGGTGATCCTGTTCATCATCCTGTATTGATGTCTGCACGCGGATGCATTCCCTGGCAACACAGTTGATACGTCGATGGCTGTTGTTGTCCTCGTTGCTGCCTGCGGTATTGTTGACGGGCTGTGGCGCGCATATGCACCATGTCGTCGAACCCGGCGAAACCCTGTATTCTATTGGCTTTCTGTATGGTTACGACTATCGCAAGATCGCGCAATGGAACGGCATCCGCCCACCCTATGGCCTGAATGCCGGACAGGTGCTGCGTGTGGTGCCGCCGGAGGTTGGAACCCCTCCACCCAAAGTACGGTCTAAGCCACCAGTGCGTAAACCGGCCCCGGTGGTGGGGCCGGCCCGAGAGGGGCCGCGTGCGGTCGATAGGGCGGAGACCCCTGCGGTGACGCCCATTGCGCCGTTGCCGGTAAAGCGCACGGACGTTGCTTTGCCCAAAAATCCACAGTGGCGGTGGCCGGTAAAAAGCCGCAAGGTTTTAGAGACATTTTCCGTCAATGATCCCGGCCGCAAGGGTATCAACCTTGCCGGACAGCGTGGCAATCCGGTTCATGCGGCGGCGGCAGGAAGGGTAGTTTATGCCGGTAGTGGACTTGTGAGATATGGTCAGCTTATTATCATCAAGCACAATGAGAAATACCTTAGCGCATATGCGCATAACGATAAATTGCGTGTCAAGGAAGGGGACGTGATAAGGGCTGGTCAACGGATTGCGGATATGGGCAGCAGTGGCGCCCAGCGCCCGATGCTGCATTTCGAGATTCGTCGCAACGGCAAGCCCGTCAATCCCCTGCGCTATCTACCCCAGCGCTGACCCGGCAATGCACTAGAAACGGAAACCATGCGCAATAAAGAAGATGAAAAAGTAAAGCCGGAAGTTCTTGAAATCATGGATGAAGAGATCGAGCTGGCGCCGATGGATGAGATATCTATCGAAGATGTGATTGTGGAAATGGCTGTTACGGAAGCGACGAGAGAACCACTGCCGGAAACACCCCGGGTGGAGGATAAGCCTGTTGTGCGTCGGGAACGCCGCCGCGCGCAGCGTTCTGATCTCAGTGACCGTGATCTCGATGCTACCCGGCTCTATCTCGGTGAAATAGGCTTTTCCCCCCTGCTGAACGCCGAAGAGGAAGTCACCATCGCGCGCCGTATCCAGAAGGGTGACCAGGATGCGCGTCGGCATATGATTGAGAGCAACCTGCGCTTGGTGGTAAAGATTGCGCGGCGTTATCTCAATCGCGGCCTGGCGCTGCTGGATCTCATCGAGGAGGGTAATCTGGGTCTGATCCGCGCGGTGGAAAAATTTGATCCCGAACGCGGTTTCCGCTTTTCAACCTACGCCACATGGTGGATCCGTCAGACCATCGAACGCGGCATCATGAATCAGACCCGCACTATTCGCCTGCCCATTCACGTCGTGAAAGAGATCAATGTCTACCTGCGAGCCGCCCGGCACCTGGCGCAGTCGCTGGATCACGAGCCGCGGCCGGAGGAGGTCGCGCAGATGCTCGATAAGCCCATCGAGGATGTGAAACGCATGATGGGTCTCAATGAACGCGTGACCTCGGTGGATGTGCCGCTGGGCCGTGACAGTGACAAGACCCTTATCGACGCCATCCCCGATGAGTATAATCCCGACCCCTCCGTACTGCTGCAGGACGAAGATATGCAGCAGTGCATCGCGTCGTGGTTGGGCCAGCTTACCGCCAAACAGCGAGAGGTCGTGGAGCGACGTTTCGGCCTGCGTGGACTGGATGTGGCGACCCTGGAGGAGGTTGGCAATGTCCTTGGCGTGACCCGTGAGCGGGTGCGACAGATTCAGATCGAGGCCCTCAAACGCCTGCGCGGTGTGATGGAGCGCGAGGGTTTTTCGGTGGATACGATACTCAAATAATAGGACTGGGCGCACAGGACTGGGCCAGCAAGTAGCCTGAGCTTGCGAAAAAACGAGACGAATAAAAAACGGCCGCGACGCAGGTAGCGAAGCGGCCGCTTTGGTTTTTGCTTGCCGATCAGGTACGACGACGGCGTGCGACGCCTATCATGCCCAGCAGGCCCAGCCCCATCAGCGCTAGTGAGGCGGGTTCGGGTACGCTGGTGATGTCGGTGCTGACGTGCAGCTCATCGTTACCGCAGGAGGGCAGCCAGTAGAATTCCTGCAGAGTGGCGCCGCCGAAGACGCTGATATCCAGGGCCAGTTCGATGATGGCATGCTCGGCAGTGACGCTGTTGCGGGTGAAGATGAAATCGGCCTCACCTACTTGGCTGCTACTGCCATTGATCTCGAATTGCACCGGCTGCTGGGGGTTGATGGGGTCGAGAATCCAGTCTACGTCCTTCCATACAGAGCCCACGGTCTGTGCGGCGGCGGTGTCGCTGCTGCCAGTGGTATGCCCGTTGCTGTCGACAGCATAGGTCGTGCCGGTGGCGCCCTCGGTGAGTGCGTTGCCGGCACCAGCTACGGCGCCGCCGCCTACTTCGATGCCGAAAGTGCCCATGCTGGTTTCGATGCGGATGTCGCCAGGGGAATACAGGCCGTTGCTGCCGGAAAATCCGTTATCCGGGCGTTGGCCAGTGAGAATGGATAGATACAGGGTCGAGCCCTGGGTCAGTACGCCCATGAATTCGCCGTCGTAATTCTGGCCGCCGGAGTTGGGGCCGAGGAACAGATTATTGGTGGTGTCGTCAGTGTCTTCGATCATGGAGCCTGCGAGATCACTGCGCAGGCCGCTGTAATCGGTACCGACAGGCTGTGCGCCGGTGCCATCGGCGACGCTGATGCCCCAGTCGTTCAGGCTGCCGTCGATGGTGATAGGGGCGGCATGGGCCTGGATGGCAGGGAAGACCAGGAGGCTGGTAAGAACGGTACTGCAATACAACTTGGAGTATTTCACGACATACCTCTACAACTTAATAGGTGGTTGATGCGGGGAATTTTATCTCTTGTGTTGTAACTAGAGCAGAAATCATGCCTAATTTATATTTTACTTAATTAACAATAGGTTAAGAAATATGTTGGCTGTAATTTAGTTGCGGGTTGGGGTGACTGTAAGGTTTGTCGACGGGTATTTGCGGAATGATCTGGGGGTTTCTCTGTATATTCCTCAGATTTTTGTCCAAAGTCTTGGAACGGCGGGGGTTAGTGGCCGATGGGGGCGATTTAGGCTCTGTAAGAAATATCGACGCCCTGCCTCAGGATTGATACACAGAGGTGGGTTCCCAGTGGTCGAATTCTGGTTGTTTTCAGGTTATCTTCGCTTGCAGATATAAAGTAATTTGATAGGCCACCCGTTTTTCGGGGCGTGTGGCGGTAGAGGAGAGAAACAACAATGTACGTAGTTGCCAATCGAGTGCCGGTCGCCAGTGGCTGGGAAGAGCGGTTTGAGGCGCGTTTTCGACATCGTGCAGGGCAGGTGGATAAGCAAGCGGGCTTTGTGCGCATGGACATACTGCGTCCTGCTGACGAAGACAGTCCCTACGTGGTGCTGACCACTTGGGAGGACGAGGCTGCTTTCAACGACTGGGTTGGCAGCGAGGATTTCAAACTGGCCCACCAAAACCCATTGCCTAAGGAGGCCTTTAGTGGCGAGGGACGGCTGGAGCGGCATGAGGTGGTGATTTCGGCTTGGCGGGAGAACTGAGGGTGATCGACTGGACGCGTATCGATACCGTGCTGCTGGATATGGACGGCACTCTGTTGGATCTGCATTTCGACAATCATTTCTGGCTGGAACACATGCCCCGGCGCTATGCCGAATTACGTGAAGTGAGTCTGGAAGCAGCGCGCAGTGAGCTGATGCAGCGTTATCAGCAGGTCGAGGGCACTATGGACTGGTACTGCCTGGATTACTGGAGCAATGAACTGGACATGGATATCGCGGCGCTGAAACAGGAGGTGGATCACCTGATTGCCGTGCATCCCAACGTGGTGGTCTTTCTCGATGCGGTGCGGGATTCAGGCCGCCGCACGGTGCTGGTGACCAATGCACATATGAAAAGCTTACAGCTGAAGATGGACCGCACCCGCTTGGCGGGACACCTCGATGCCGTTTTTTGTGCGCATGATTTTGGCCGGCCCAAGGAAGACCCGCAGTTCTGGGGATTGCTGAAGACGGCGGAACCCTTCACGCCTGAGACGACACTGCTGATCGACGACAGCCTGCCAGTGCTGCGTTCGGCACAGGAGGCCGGTATCGGTCAGCTGTTGTGCGTGCACCGGCCGGACAGCCGGGCGCGGGACAAGGACGTGGGTGAGTTTGCCGCCATTCGGGGATTTCACGATATTATGCCGCCGGTGGAGGGGAAGGGCGCGTAGGGATGGGCCATGCTAGCGATGACTCCGACCCCCCATAAAAAATTTTTGCCACAGAGGCACTGAGGATACGGAGAAAGGCAATATTCTATTATCTCTGTGCTCTCTGTGGCAAACAGGTTTATCATCGAAGTCTTTGTTGGCTATCGAATCATCCTGGCGGCGGGAACGTTGGGGTTCACAAAAAACGTTCACCCCAACCTACCGTGGTGGGCATGGCCCGCTCCGGCTCAAAGCTGGTAATTATTTATCTCATCGCTGCATGCGCTTATCCCAGGTTTTGAAACGCTGGCGACAGTATTTCAGCAGGGCCTCGTAGCTGTCGAAATAGAGTTCAAAACCCTCCTCGGCAGGGGCATCATATTCGCAGTAGTCGTTACTGTGTTCGCGGCACACCGTAGGCCGGGTCGCATAAATGCCGCAGCGGCCATCGGACTGCAGGTGCAGGCAGGGTGTCTCTATCAATAAATACCAGCCATCGTCATCCTTGTAGATGCGTACGTCTCGGTGTGATATCTGCCACAGCAGGTGGTCGAAGTCGTGCATGCTGCGTGGCGTTTCCAGCTGTTCAGTGAAGTAAACGCAGCATTTTGCGCCCCGGCAGAAGCTGCATTTATTTTCGGTGGTGGTTGTGATTTTTTTCTGCGCCATGATGGAGCTTCGGATGGTGTTCAATGGCGCGCATCTTAGCAGCTTTGCCGGCGGGGGAGACGCTCCTGCCCGCAGCGGGGTATAATCCCCGGCTTGATTTTTTTGTGTTGATCCCAATGTCTCTCTGTCGGGATACGCATGAATGAAGAGGACGTAGTAATGCCGATTTATGAATACGCCTGCAAGGCTTGTGGTTACCGCCATGAAGCCCTGCAGAAGATGAGTGATGACGCCCTTACCGATTGCCCCGAATGCGGCAAGCCAGCGTTGAAAAAACTGGTGTCGGCAGCGGGTTTTCGCCTTAAGGGCAGTGGCTGGTATGAAACCGACTTCAAGGGCGGCAGTAAAAAGAATGCCGACAAGGGTGACACTGACAGCGGTGCCGGTAGCAGCGACAGTGCACCGAAGAAGGCTGCCGTGGGCGGCTGCGGTTCCGGCGGTTGAGGCTGTCACTGATGCGTATCGCTGATCCAGCCCGCACGAGGCACGCCGCATGAAGCGCTATCTCATCGCCGGCCTGTTGGTGTGGGTGCCGCTGGGGGTGACTGTGATGGTCATCAAGCTGCTGGTGGGCCTGATGGATCGCAGCCTGTTGCTGCTGCCCGAGTCCTACCGCCCGGACAATCTGCTGGGCTTTCACGTGCCGGGTCTGGGGGTGGTGCTGACCACCATTATCGTGTTGGTCACGGGCATGGTGGTGGCCAATTTATTTGGCCGCAAATTGGTCAAACTGTGGGAGTCAGTGCTGGCGCAGATTCCACTAGTGCGCACTATTTATACCGGTGTGAAGCAGATTTTGGAAACGGTGTTTTCCTCCAATGGGCAGTCCTTTCGCAAGGTGCTGCTGGTGGAATATCCACGCCGGGGTCTATGGACACTGGCCTTTCAGTCCAGTACCACCAGTGGTGAGGCGCAGACCAAGACGGGCAGGGCGGTGGTCAATGTCTTTATCCCTACCACGCCCAACCCCACCTCGGGTTTCTTCATTATGGTGCCCAGTGACGATGTGGTCGAGCTGGACATGAGTGTGGACGATGGCCTGAAAATGATTATTTCCGCCGGCGTGGTGGTGCCGGAATGGCGTCCGGCGCAGCTGCCGGGTAATGCCAAACCACCTGCTCGGCCCGACGCGGAGAATGCCGCCTGAGTTGCACCGGTGGCGCCCAATCCGTACTATTTCCGTCTTTTTTTCGAAGGATCAGTAACATGCGAAGCCACTATTGCGGGCATCTCAACGAATCTCATATCGACGAAGAAATCACCCTCTGTGGCTGGGTGCATCGCCGACGTGATCATGGTGGGGTGATTTTTATTGATTTGCGTGACCGCGAGGGCATCTCGCAAGTCGTGTTCGATCCGGATACGGTCGAGGCCTTCGCT
This sequence comes from Gammaproteobacteria bacterium, assembly GCA_021647505.1. Classification (GTDB taxonomy): domain Bacteria; phylum Pseudomonadota; class Gammaproteobacteria; order SZUA-152; family SZUA-152; genus DRQN01. The sequence continues at coordinate 14,332 of JAKIUN010000017.1, read as the reverse complement.
AGCGCCGAAACGGTGCGCAGCGAGTTTGTGCTGCGCGTCAAAGGCCGTGTGCGACACCGCCCCAAGGGTACCGAAAACCCTGACATGCCGACCGGCATGATCGAGGTATTGGGCAAAGAGCTGGAGATTTTCAATCGCGCCGAGACGCCGCCCTTCCAGCTCGATATCGACGACGATGAAGTCTCCGAAGAGCACCGCCTGCGTTATCGTTATGTCGACCTGCGCCGCCCAGCCATGTTTCAGCGCCTGCGCCTGCGCGCCAACATCAGTCGTACCCTGCGCGACTATCTCGATGGGCACGGCTTTCTCGACATCGAGACCCCGATGCTCACCAAGGCCACGCCGGAAGGTGCGCGTGATTACCTGGTGCCCAGTCGCACCCACCCGGGCCACTTCTTTGCCCTGCCACAGTCACCACAGTTGTTCAAACAGCTGCTGATGATGTCCGGTATGGATCGTTATTATCAGGTCGTGCGTTGTTTCCGTGATGAAGATCTGCGTGCCGACCGTCAGCCCGAATTCACTCAGCTCGATATCGAGGCCTCGTTCATGGACGAGGAGGCGCTGATGGGGCTGATAGAAGACATGATGCGCGAGCTGTTCGCCAAGACCCTTGAGGTGGCGTTGCCCAAGCCCTTCCCGCGCATGACTTACGCCGAGGCCATGCAGCGCTTTGGCTCCGACAAGCCCGATCTGCGTATCTCACTGGAATTGGTGGACGTGGATGACCTTATGTCTGGTGTGGAATTCAAGGTTTTTGCCGGCCCGGCGCAGGATCCCGATGGCCGCGTCGCCGCGCTGCGTCTGCCCCAGGGCTGTGAGCTGACGCGCAAGGAGATCGACGACTACACCAAATATGTCGGTATCTACGGCGCCCGAGGCCTGGCCTATATCAAGGTTAACGACATCGCCAAGGGCCGCGATGGCCTGCAGTCGCCAATCCTCAAATTCCTGCCGGACGAGGCCATCGACGGTATTCTCGCCCGTACGGGTGCGGAAGACGGCGACCTGATCTTTTTTGGCGCCGACAAGGCCAACATCGTCAACGAAGCCCTGGGCGCCCTGCGCGTCAAGCTGGGCCACGACCGCGAGCTGGTGGAGCGTGGCTGGCGCCCGCTGTGGGTGGTGGACTTTCCCATGTTTGAACGCGACCTCAAGGCCGGCCGCTGGACCGCCCTGCATCACCCCTTTACCGCGCCGCGCGAGGAAGACATTGAAAGGCTGGAGAGCAATCCCGGTGACTGCCTGTCGCGTGCCTACGACATGGTGCTCAATGGCACCGAGGTCGGTGGCGGTTCGCAGCGTATTTATCGCCAAGAGGTGCAGACCACCGTGTTCCGCCTGCTCGGCATTAGTGACGAAGAGGCGCGCGACAAGTTCGGTTTTCTGCTCGATGCCCTCAATTACGGCTGTCCGCCCCATGGCGGCATCGCCTTTGGTCTCGACCGTCTGGTGATGTTGATGACCGGCGCCAGCTCGATCCGCGAAGTGATGGCCTTCCCCAAGACCCAGACTGCCGCTTGTCTGCTGACCCAGGCACCGTCTGAGGCCGACCCCAGTCAGTTGCGTGAGCTGGGCATTCGTCTGCGCCAGCCCAAGACGGAAGAGGGCAATAAGGCGTAACAATTTTTTGGCCCCTGGCATGAAATGCCTGAATCCGGGTTTTCACCTGTCGGCAACGGACAACCGGCAACTTTCCGGCTCGTTTGAGCTCAAACAGGGAAGTGATACCATCGCCTGAAATGGGTATCCGGGAGTTGTACTATAATGTCTGCCAATCCCCTCGAAATACAAAGTCTCACCGGCCTCGGTGAAGCGGAAATCCAGCAACGAATCGTCGCTGCCAAGCAGGCCCTCGGCGAGCGTCTGATTATCCTCGGCCACCACTATCAGCGCGAGGAGGTGTTCCGTCATGCCGATGTCAGCGGCGATTCACTGAAGCTGTCGCGCCGTGCTGCGGACTCTGATGCTGAATACATCGTCTTCTGCGGCGTGCACTTCATGGCTGAGGTAGCAGACATTGTCTCGCGTCCCGAGCAGATTGCTATGTTGCCTGACCTGGCCGCCGGTTGCTCCATGGCCGACATGGCCAATCTCGCCAATGTCGAACGGGCCTGGCGCGAGCTGTCGCAAGTATTGGCCCCGGACGAGCAGATCACCCCCGTTACCTACATCAATTCTGCCGCCGACCTGAAGGCCTTTTGCGGCCGCCACGGCGGCATTGTCTGCACGTCCACCAATGCCCGCCATGTACTGGACTGGTCTTTTGAGCGACGTGAAAAGGTGCTGTTCTTCCCCGATCAGCACCTCGGTCGCAATACCGCGTTCAACATGGGTATCCCGCTGCAAGACATGGTGGTATGGGATTACGATCAGCCCATGGGCGGTTTGACCCCGGAGCAGATCCGAGGCGCGAAGATGATCCTGTGGAAGGGCTTCTGCTCCGTGCACCAGATGTTCAAGCCGGCGTTCATCGACCAGTTCAAGATCCGCCATCCGGAGACAAAAGTTATTTCCCACCCGGAGAGTTCCTTCGAGGTGTGCCAGAAGTCTGATTACGTCGGTTCCACCGAGTACATCATCAACACCATCCGCGACAGTGAGCCGGGCACCCGTTGGCTGGTGGGCACCGAGCTGAACCTGGTCAACCGCCTGCACGAACGGTTTAAGCATGAGGGCAAGTTCGTGCACTTCATGTCCGGCACCGTGTGCATGTGTTCCACCATGTTCCGCATCGGCCCTGAGGCTTTGCTATGGAGCTTGGAAAATCTCGTGGAGGGCAAGGTGGTGAATCAGATCAAGGTTCCTGAAGCGGAGGCCGAGCCGGCCCTGCTGGCGCTGAATCGGATGCTGGAAGTTTCACCCTCCTAAACCCATGTGCTGGCCCGAAACCGTCGTTCTCGTCCATGGCCTGTGGATGACGGGGCTGGAAATGTCACTATTGCGCCAGCGTTTGCGGCGTTGCGGATTCGTCCCCCGGCAGTTTTCCTATCCCACGGTGCGTTGCAGTCTGGCGGACAACGCCGTACGTCTGCAGCGCTTTATCGAGCGAATTGACACCGATACCGTCCACTTCGTCGCCCACAGTCTGGGCGGTTTGCTGCTGCGACAGTTTTTTCACGATTATTTCCCTCTGCGCCCGGGACGCGTAGTGACTTTGGGTACGCCGCATGCAGGTAGTGTGGCTGCCCTGCGCATGGCGCAGCGACGGATTGGCCGATTGTTGCTGGGTAAGAGTCTCGACCACGGTCTGCGCGGTGATGTGCCGGCGTGGACGGTGGAGCGGGAAATTGGTGTGATTGCCGGTGACCTGGGAGTGGGTTTGGGGCGTTTGGTGGGCTCCTTCACGGGTTCCAATGATGGTGTCGTGACACTCACTGAGACACGTTTGCCGGGGATGACGGATTACCGTGTGTTTCACACCAGCCATAGTGGTTTGCTGTTTTCTCCCGAGGTGGCGATGGCTGTGTGTACTTTCTTGCGTGAGGGCCGATTCTTGCAGCAAGGACAGTTTCGTCACATGGAGCGACAGAGAGTCCGCCTGTAGTGGCTTGGAAATACTCTCTCCGCCCTTGGTGGATCGTCGCCGTGTGCCGGTTCCACTCCTGAAGAGAGTCCGGTATGGTGTGCGCGATGTTGAACAGAGTCAGAATTGTCTTGGTGGATACCTCCCACCCCGGGAATATCGGTGCGGTGGCGCGGGCGATGAAAAACATGTGCCTGAGCCAGCTGTATCTGGTGCAGCCGCAGCAGTTTCCCCATGCCGAAGCGACGGCGCGCGCCTCCGGCGCCGATGATTTGCTGGCCTCGGCAGTGGTGTGTGATTCTCTGCCGGAGGCATTGGTGGGGTGTGGGCTGGTGGTGGGCGCCAGCGCGCGCCTGCGGCATCTGAAGCTGCCTCAGTGGGATCCTCGTCAATGCGCCGAACGGGTGGTCGAGGAGGCCCGGCAGAGGGACGTCGCGATCATCTTTGGTCGCGAACACTCCGGGCTGACCAACGAAGAGCTGGCGCTGTGTCATTATCTGCTGCACATCCCCAGCAACCCGGACTATAGTTCACTGAATATCGCCGCTGCGGTGCAGGTCGTTACTTATGAACTCTTGATGGCGCGTGGCGCCCCGGGCGTGGAGGCGGTCGAGGGTGAATCGGAGCCGCCGGCCAGTGCCGACGAGATGGAACGTTTTTATGCCCACCTGCGTGAGACCCTGGTGGACATCGGTTTTCTCAATCCAGACAACCCGCGAGTGATGATGCGTCGCCTGCGGCGGCTGTTCAATCGTGCCCGCCCCAATCAGGTGGAGATGAATATCCTCCGTGGTATCCTCACCGCCAGCCAAAAGCCGCGTTCGCGGCAAAAATAATAATTTCACAGTTTTTTCCGGGGATATCCTGCCCCTGTTCAGCCTACCTTCAGGGTGGGGTATTAGTGTTGATATGTTGAGTGTTTCAGACGGGAAACATGTTTAAACAGATTCGTGAAGACATCCGCTGCGTATTTGACCGCGACCCGGCAGCGCGCACCATTTTCGAGGTGCTGACCACCTATCCGGGGGTGCATGCGTTGATGTTTCATCGCCTGAGCCATGGTCTTTGGCACCTGGGGCTGCGCTGGTTGGCACGCTGGATTTCCGCCATCGGCCGCTGGCTCACAGGGATCGAGATCCACCCAGGCGCCAATATCGGCCAGCGCTTTTTTATTGATCATGGCATGGGCGTAGTGATTGGTGAGACGGCGGAGATCGGTGATGACTGCACCCTCTACCACGGCGTTACCCTGGGTGGCACCAGCTGGGAGGGAGGCAAGCGCCATCCCACCCTGGGCAACAACGTGGTGGTGGGCGCCGGCGCCAAGGTGCTGGGGCCGATCACCCTCGGTGACGGCGTGCGGGTCGGCTCTAATTCAGTGGTGGTGAAGGACGTGTTGTCCGGCGCCACGGTGGTGGGTGTGCCGGGGCGGGTGGTCTGCCCGGATCGTTCCGAGGCCGAGCGTCGCCGCCACACCACTGCGCAGAAGCTGGGTTTCGATGCCTACGGTGCCACTCAGGATGCGCCGGACCCGGTGGCCAATGCTATCAATAGTTTGCTGGATCATGTGCATGTCATGGATAGCAAAATGGAAACTATGTGTGCTGCACTGAAACGCCTGGACGCCGATTATGCGGATGTCGCCCTGCCTGAGCTGGGTGATTGCAGTATCTCGGATGCTATTGCAGAGGATATTGGCAAAGAGACAGATGGCGCAGAGGCAAAGCACAAAAAATTGGACGAGTCGAATTAACTTGACTATATTGCTTGGTTATAGATAATAACTAAGTGATCAAATAGGACATTGGCTCGATCAAGCGAATGGGGACACGCTGTCTGTGTCGCCCGGTTAATCACAAGGGACTGGCACGCCGTACGCCGGGTCTGAAGTTAAATGCCGCAGGAGAGAGACTGATGAGACTGACAACCAAGGGCCGTTACGCCGTAACCGCAATGTTGGATCTGGCGCTGCACGCCACCGACCGACCGATTACGCTGGCGGATATTTCTCAACGCCAGGGTATTTCCCTATCCTATCTGGAGCAATTGTTTTCCCGTTTGCGCAAACAGGGGTTGGTGATCAGCGCCCGAGGGCCGGGTGGTGGTTATCGCCTGAGTCGTGCCGCCGACGATATCAATGTGGCGGCCGTCATTACCGCCGTGGATGAAAAGGTTCACGTTACCAAGTGTGAAGGGCGCGGTGACTGTCAGAACGGCGAGGCCTGCCTGACGCATGAACTGTGGTGTGATCTCAGTGCACAGATCTACAGCTTCCTTGATGGCATCACCCTGGGCCAGTTGGTGAAGCGGGAGTTCGTACAGGAAGTCAATCTGCGTCAGGAGCGGCAGGTAGCCGGCCTGCGCGGCTGACAGCCTGCGGATATCGGTATGGCAATCTATCTGGATCACAATGCGACTACCGCGCTCGACGAACGCGTATTGCAGGCCATGCTGCCATATTTCCGCGAGGAATACGGCAACCCGTCCAGTCTCCACCAGTCGGGCCGCCGTGCTCGTACGGCACTGGATACGGCCCGCGAGCAGGTGGCGGCGCTGGTTAATGCGCACCCCTCGCAGGTGGTATTTACCAGCGGTGGCACCGAGGCCAATAATCTGGCCCTCAAGGGCATTGCCATGCGCCGCGCTCCGGGTCTGCTGGCACTGAGTGCCGCCGAGCATGCCTCGGTGATAGGCCCGGCACAGGCCCTGGCCCGTCAGGGCTGGCAGTTGCAAGCGGTGGCGCTGGCTGACAGCGGTCAGCTGGATGGCGATTCGCTACAGGATGTGTTGGATCGTCGCCCGGCTCTGTTGGCGTTGATGATGGCCAACAACGAGACCGGTGTCTTGTTTGACGTCGCCGGCGTGGCGCCGACGATCCACGAGGCGGGCACGGTACTGCTGGTCGATGCCGTACAGGCGGTGGGCAAGCTGCCGGTTGATTTTGCCGCCAGCGGCGCCCATCTGATGAGCCTGTCGGCGCACAAGATTTACGGCCCCAAGGGTGCCGGGGCGCTGATCGTCGACAAGGCCTTGGACATTGAGCCGCTATTGCACGGTGGTGAACAGGAGAAGAGCCGCCGCGCCGGCACCGAGAACGTCGCCGCCATCGTCGGCTTTGGCAAGGCGGCGGAATTGGCACTGGCCGAGCTGGAACAACGGCACACACACATGCGTGCACTACAGCAGCACCTGGAGCAGCGTTTGCGGGTGGAGATGTCGAAGATTGTGCTGTTTGGCGCGGAGGTGGAGCGCCTGCCGAACACCACTTATTTCGCCATTCCCGGCATTGATGGTGAGACGCTGATTGGTAGTCTCGATCAGGCCGGGGTGGCGGTGGCCAGCGGCTCCGCCTGTGGTAGTGGTGATGTCGATCCCAGCCATGTGCTGCTAGCCATGGGGGTGGATCGGGCCTTGGCCAGCGCCGCGGTGCGGGTCAGCCTGGGCAAGGATACGTGCCGCGAGGAGGTCGATGCCTTCGTCGACCAGCTCAAGGTGCAGGTGAAGATGTTGCAAAGTTTCGGCTCTCTGGCCTGCGCCTGAGCAGTTGTCGATAGACGTATTAGTCCGAATAATCATTATGGCGTCAAGATGAGAAAAAAAATATTACTCTTATTTGATATTTATTATTAGTGCTGTCGGCTGTAGTAGGGACTTAGTGAGTGATATTTATAAACATACTGGAGATGATGATAATGAATCAGTCACTGCATTCATTATTTTATCAAATATGTATTTGTCAGAAAGTGACATTGAAAAAATAAAAAAAGATTATGAGAGAGAGGAAGATAAAAGCAGAAGGTATTATTACGAATATTTGTTGGCTAAAAGGACGCAGGAAGAACAATATATAATTGCTTTCATTAATAGCTCTAAAGACAATATTAGTATTATTCTGGAGAATAATTCAAGCTGGATTTCGGTTGGTAGTCCGATATATAAACAGCTCGCGTATTACAGCAAAACAAATGATGATGCCCTGAATATTCTCTTTAAATTAGTGGAAATCGGCGATGGGGCTGATCTGGCCATAGTCGCGGAAGATTTGTTTGAGATTCAAAAAATCAACGCGAAAAGATTTTCGGAGGCTGCAAAAAACGCAGGGGTGCGAGAGGCAACCGTTATAGATCTAATAGAGAATGAATAATTATGTCTGTACAAAACTTGTAACGACAGGAATCAAAATAGGAGCTAACACAGCTCTAGCGGACAAATAAACACCTTCGCCCCAAGGGCCGGGGTATTTAGAGAAATTCGTTCGCTTCGCATTGCTTGGCGTTTGTTCGCCGCACGCAGCAGGGAATAGCATCCTCGGAAATTTAACGCGGCACTTGTTTTGTATTTGCAAAAATGCACTACTTTGAATTTCCACTGAGCAAAGCGTAAGCAGATAATAAAGGTATAGCCAAACACCATGAGCATCACGAGAAAACGTCCCATTTACATGGATTATGCGGCCACCACGCCGATGGATCCACGCGTCGCCGAAAAGTTGAAGCAGTTTCTGACCCCGGACGGTGAATTCGGCAACCCGGCCTCGCGCTCTCATGTCTATGGCTGGCATGCCGAAGAGGCCGTGGAGGCGGCGCGCAAGCAGGTTGCCGATCTGCTCAATGCCAACCCCAAAGAGATTGTCTGGACCTCTGGCGCCACCGAGTCCGATAACCTGGCCATCAAGGGCGTAGCGCACTTTCATATCAGGAAGGGCAAGCACATCGTCACCAGCAAGACCGAACACAAGGCGGTGCTGGACAGTTGCCGCCAATTGGAGCGCGAGGGCTTCGAGGTCACCTATCTCGATCCCGAAGCCAACGGTCTCATCGACCTGGGCAAGCTGGAAGCGGCCCTGCGCGACGACACCACGCTGGTCTCCATTATGCACGTCAATAACGAGCTGGGGATCATCCAGGACATTGCCGCTATCGGTGAGTTGACCCGTGCGCGTAAAATCCTGTTTCACGTCGACGCCGCCCAATCCGCCGGCAAGCTGCCCATCGACCTGTCGACCTTGAAGGTGGATCTGATGTCCTTTTCCGGGCATAAAATCTACGGCCCCAAGGGTATCGGCGCCCTCTATGTGCGCCGCAAGCCGCGCGTACGCCTGGAGGCGCAGATGCACGGTGGTGGCCACGAGCGCGGCATGCGCTCCGGCACCCTGGCCACCCACCAGATCGCCGCCATGGGTGAGGCCTTCCGCATCGCTGGCGAGGAAATGGTGGCCGAGACCGCGCGTCTCACCGACCTGCGTGATCGCCTGTACAATGGTCTCAAGGATATGGAAGAGGTGTACGTCAATGGCGACCTCGAGCGCGGCGTGCCCAATGTGCTCAATATCAGTTTTAATTTCGTCGAGGGTGAATCGCTGATCATGGCGCTGAAGGATTTGGCGGTGTCGTCCGGTTCCGCCTGCACCTCGGCCAGCCTGGAGCCGTCCTACGTGTTGCGCGCCCTGGGCCGCAGTGACGAACTGGCGCACAGCTCCATTCGCTTCAGCATCGGTCGCTTTACCACCGGGGAAGAGATCGACGACACCATTGAATACGTGCGCGGGGCCATCGGCAAGCTGCGCGAACTGTCTCCGCTGTGGGACATGTACAAGGAAGGCATCGACCTGTCGCAGGTCAAGTGGGCGGCGCACTAGTGTCATGTCACGGGGCCTTTTCCCGGCACGCGACAAGCCTTGCAAACGAACAGATTAGAGGTCAAACATCATGGCATACAGTGACAAGGTTCTGGATCATTACGAAAATCCTCGCAACGTCGGTAACATGGACGCCGAGGAAAAAAGCGTCGGCACCGGCATGGTGGGCGCGCCCGCCTGCGGCGACGTGATGCGCCTGCAGATCAAGGTCAACGACGAGGGTGTCATCGAGGACGCACGCTTCAAGACTTACGGCTGCGGTTCGGCCATCGCCTCCAGTTCCCTGCTCACCGAGTGGGTGAAGGGCAAGACCCTGGATGAGGCCGGCAAGATCAAGAACACCGAGCTGGCCGAAGAGTTGGCCCTGCCACCGGTGAAAATTCATTGTTCGGTACTGGCTGAAGACGCCATCAAGGCGGCTATTGAGGATTTTCGTAGCAAGCAGGCAGGCAAACCGGACGACAATAGGGCCGAGTCGGCCTGAGGCGGCAAGCAACTATGGCACTGACACTGACCGACGCTGCCGCCGCGCGTATCAAGACCTTTCTCGAAAACCGTGGCAGCGGTTATGGTCTGCGCCTGGGCGTGAAGACCAGCGGCTGCTCCGGCATGGCCTATGTGCTGGAATTCGCCGATCAGACTGAGGCAGAAGATGCGGTGTTCGAGGACAAGGGCGTAAAAATCATCATCGACCCGAAGAGTTTGGTCTATCTCGATGGCACCGAGCTGGATTATGCAAAAGAAGGCCTGAATGAAGGTTTCAAGTTCAACAATCCGAACGTCAAGGATAGCTGCGGCTGCGGCGAGAGCTTTACCGTTTGATGCAATCCGGCGACCTGACTAGCGACTACTTTAAGTTGTTCGCCTTGCCAGTATCCTTCGATATTGATGACAAGGTACTGGCCGAGCGTTACCGCGAACTACAGCGCGCCGTGCACCCGGACAGGTTCGTTAATGCCTCGGATGCCGAGCGGCGTCTGTCCATGCAGCTGGCCACGCGTGTCAACGAGGGTTTTCGGACGCTGAAGGATCCGTTGGCGCGTGCCCGCTATCTGCTTGAATTCAAGGGTGTTGTCCTCGACGACACCGATACCCGCCTCGACAGTGGTTTTCTGATGCAGCAGATTGAGTTGAGAGAGCGCATGGGTGCGGTGAAGGGCGCGACCGATGCCGGGCAGCGTCTACACGAGTTACGCGACGCCATCCGCACACTGGAGCGCCAGCTGGTGGACGAGTTGGCCTCGCTGTTCGCCGCTGGCTCGCCACAGGCCTTGCAGCAGGCGCGTGATGCGAGCCGAAAATTACAGTTTTTCCACCGTCTTGGTGAAGAGTTGGCCCAGCTGGAAGATGAGCTGGCCATGTCCTGAACCCGACGTTTTTTAACGACAGGCTTTCGTTGCCAACAAGCCGATTAAAGTTGTAAACATTCTATGGCCTTATTACAGATCAGCGAGCCGGGACAGACCGCCGCCCCGCATCAGCACAAACTAGCGGCCGGCATCGACCTCGGCACTACCAATTCCCTCGTCGCCACCGTGCGCAGCGGTCTGGCGGAGATTCTACCGGACGAGAACGGCAAGCACCTGTTGCCCTCTGTGGTGCGTTATCGCCTCGGCTTGCCGCCGCAGGTGGGCGAGGAGGCCAGAGCTGCGCTGACCGAGGATCCGCACAATACCATTAGCTCGGTGAAGCGCTTCATGGGCCGTGGACTGGCGGACATCTGTAAGGGTTGCAGCTGTTCTGAGTACGATTTTGCCGAGAATACCGGGAGCGATTCCACGGTGCCGCGCATCCGCACCGTGGCCGGTGATATCAGCCCGGTGGAGGCCTCGGCAGAAATCCTCAAGATCCTCAAGGCGCGTGCGGAAAAAACCCTCGGTGGTGAACTCACCGGCGTGGTGATTACCGTACCGGCCTATTTTGACGACGCCCAGCGGCAGGCCACCAAGGACGCCGCGCAGCTGGCCAGTCTCACGGTGTTGCGCCTGCTCAACGAACCCACTGCAGCCGCCGTGGCTTACGGCCTGGATCGCAAATCCGAGGGCGTGCATGTGGTCTACGACCTGGGCGGTGGTACCTTCGATATTTCCATCCTGCGCCTCAACCGCGGTGTGTTCGAGGTCATGTCCACCGCAGGCAATACCGCCCTTGGCGGCGATGATTTCGACCGCACTATCGCCCAGTGGTTGGCTGAGCAGGCCGGGCTGGGTACGGAAATGACGGTGCACAAAATGCGCGTCCTGCGTGCCGAGGCCTGCCGCGCCAAAGAAGCTTTGTCCGCTGTTGAATCGGTGAGCGTCTCCGTGTCCCGTGATGACGGCAGCGTATGGCAAGGCGAACTGGATCGCGAGCAGCTCAATATCCTCATCGACCCTCTGATCCAGAAGACACTTTCACCCTGTCGCCGCGCCCTGCGCGATGCCGGCATTGAACTGGATGAGATAGAAGACGTGGTGATGGTCGGTGGCTCCACCCGTTCACCGCGGGTGCGCGAACAGGTGGGCGAGTTTTTCCACTGCGACGTACTGGTGGACATCGACCCGGACAAGGTCGTCGCCGTCGGCGCCGCCATCCAGGCCGACATACTGGTGGGTAACAAGCCCGACAACGAAATGTTGCTGCTGGACGTAATTCCGCTGTCGCTGGGTATCGAGACCATGGGCGGCCTGGTGGAGAAAGTGATCCCGCGTAACGCCACCATCCCTTGCGCAAAGGCGCAGGAATTCACCACCTTCAAGGATGGTCAGACCGCGCTTGCCGTGCATGTCGTGCAAGGCGAGCGTGAGCTGGTCAGCGATTGCCGCTCGCTGGCGCGTTTCGAGCTACGCGGCATCCCTCCCATGGTTGCCGGCGCAGCACGTATCCGCGTTACCTTTCAGGTGGATGCCGATGGCCTGCTTTCCGTCACTGCGCGCGAACAGGCCTCCGGCGTCGAGAGCAGCGTACAGGTAAAGCCGTCCTACGGCCTCAGCGACAGCGAGATCGAACAGATGCTGCGTGACTCCATGGCGCATGCCGAAGAGGATGTCGCCGCGCGCAATCTACGTGAGATGCAGGTGGAGGCCGGGCGTGCTATCGAGGCGGTGGAATCGGCCCTGGTCACCGATGCCAACCTGCTCAGCGCCGGTGAGCGTGCACGTCTCGATGCCGCCCTCGAAGACCTGCGTGTGCAGGCCGAAGGCAGTGACCATGTGCACATTAAACAGGCCATCGAAACCCTCAATGCCGCCAGTGATGACTTCGCTGCACGCCGCATGGATGCTGGCATCCATGCGGCCATGGCGGGCCATAAACTGGAAGAGTTCAGCTAAGCGAACGCGACATCAACATGCCAAAAATCATTTTTTTGCCCCACCAAGAAATCTGTCCCGAGGGCGCCGTCATCGAGGCCGAGCCAGGCACCACCATCTGTGATGCGGCACTGGCTAACGGCATCGAGATCGAGCACGCCTGCGAGAAATCCTGTGCCTGCACCACCTGCCACGTCATCGTGCGCGAGGGTTTTGAGTCCCTGCCCGAGGCCACCGAGGACGAAGAAGACATGCTGGACAAAGCCTGGGGGCTGGAGCCGGATTCCCGTCTCAGTTGCCAGGCGGTAGTCGATGATAAAGATCTGGTGGTGGAGATTCCCAAGTACACCATCAACATGGTGTCCGAGAGTCATTGATGAAGTGGATCGATTCGCTGGAGATTGCCATTGCCCTGGATGAGACGCACCCGATCCCTTGCAGGTGAATTTCGTCGAGCTGCGTGAGTGGGTGCTGGCGCTGACCAAGCAGACAGCGAATACTGTTTCGGTGATCGACACCAGTACCGGAAACCCGACCTTCTTATTGATATAATTCGAGTGGACTCGTATTCTGGTCTGCATTGAGTGATGAGGTATATGTCATGCCGAAACAAGTGGGTTCTTACGACGCAAAAACTAAATTGCCAGAAATTCTACGCCGGGTTGAGGCGGGTGAATCCTTTACCATTACCAACCGAGGGAAACCTGTTGCCGATCTTATTCCAAGCCGCTCAAGTCAGAGACTTAAGGCGGAGTCTGCGATTGGCAATATACTAAAATCCAAGAAGCACCGCATTTCGGATTCACTTTACACAGAACTGAAAGAAGCTGGTAGGAAGTGATGGATTTTGTATTAGATAATTCAGTCGCTATGCGCTGGTTGTTAGAAACTGGAAAATCTTCTGATCAAAAATAAGCAGAAGAAGTATTAAAAAGCATGACAGATTCCGATGCGTTTGTGCCAAACCTTTGGCAGCTAGAAGCTGTGAGTGTTCTGCTCGGTGCTGAAAACGCTGCGCTGCGAGCTTAGGCGAGATAGAAAGATTTATATCCCAGCTGGAAAACCTCCCGATTCATACGGATTCATCGACAACACATCATGCATTTAGTCGAATCTTGATTCTGGCCCGGGCTTACGACATTAGCAGTTCTGATGCTTCATACCTTGAGCTGGCAATTCGTGTCGGGTTGCCATTAGCTACGTTGGATAAAAAACTGATAAAAGCCGCCAAAAAGGCCGATGTGGGTATTTACCTTAAATAACGAAGTAAAATATTATTATGGCCAAAATCTATTTCCTGGATACGTAACCTGATACCTATCGCTTTTTTAATCTCTGGGGGTTTAATTCCCCGCAGCTTGCTGCGTAGGCTTTTTGTTCAAACGCCTAAGCGTTTTAACTGGCAGTCAAATACCCCGCTTTCGCGTAGCGAAATAGCTTGCTGCGGGGTTGTTTATTTACGTTTATAATTGCTTGTATCATTGAGCAGAAATTAGTTTTTGAATATATTCGCTTGCTTCCTGTAAATTCATATCATACATTTCCACTGCCTCATCTTCAGTAATTTCAAGTTCGAATTCATCCTCAATTACTTTAAGTTGTTTTGTTCCTTCCAGAATATCAGGTGGATTCTTTATGGGCCAAAATAAGCACATCTGTGAATCTGCATTTGGCTTATTATTCTGTGAGTATTTTTTATACAGCAACAATAGTTTATTTAGGATATCGTTCTTCATTATTTGACTTTCTTCTGGTTCTTCGAAGAATTGTGTGAAGGCCTATGGGGCCATTTTCAGGCCACCACAATAAAACAATATGCTATTTCTGAATCCATCGAATGAACGATAACCCCTGGCATTTGACTTGACGGTCTGAATC
>JAKIUN010000086.1 GCA_021647505.1 Gammaproteobacteria bacterium | reverse complement strand
AGAAAATGAGTAAGGAAGAAAGAAATCGACTAACAACTATTCATGATGATTATTTGGGGCATTGGAATTACAAGGCAATTCCTGGCAACTCACAAGATGTAAAAGTTATTTAATTGCCGTCCCTTAGGATCAATATCAACGAGAATAATATCGGCCTCCACTTTGTTAGCAGCCATTTTCATCACTTGCCAAAATGAACTGAGAATCCGCATAGGTCGATACAAGTGGTTGTCGCCCATACTGCTGGGCCATTATTATTGAAGAATGTCAGTACCGGCGTGCTCATTCTTTGCCTCTCAGCGTGCAGACAACTGCGCTTTGGTTGATTTCAAATTCGAGCGGTAGATTGCCATTTTTCTCCATCTCTCTTCTGGCGGTGGCTATACCCCGGCCAAAAGCTTGTATAAAACCGAATGTTTTTAATACGTCAGCAATATTCGGGTTGCGGTAATCGGTGATACCTGGTTCGCCAAAATTTTCTTGCGTGACATTGCCATATGAACCACCAGGGCTATTGATTTCGATTCGATCATTGAACCAATAAACGCGCACCGGCGAATTTGTGCTTTCATAATACCACGCGATCTCTAATGCATCAGTGCTGTCCCGTTAACAAAATCCTGCTACGACGTATTCGGCCACTATGCGAGGTAAGTCGCATGATTGATACGACTGGAGACATAAATTTGAGCAATTTCTCCCGTCAGATCCTGCCCCGCATAGCGCTTTGAGTATTTCGGATACCGAATCGAGTCCGGCATGACTCTGTGTAATTAACAGGACTGTACTGAAAGCCTCACAGGCCTTTCATTCCCCCCCCCTGTATCTGTACAGTTAGCGTTTCAGAATTAACAGACGTAGTAGTGACCAGCAATATGACAATAAACACCGAGATTGGTGGGGTGATTTTCGCCGGTGGCCGGGCTCGGCGCCTGGGAGGGCTGGACAAAGGGCTGATCGAGCTGTGCGGCAGCACCATGATCGAGCACAGCATTCATACCTTTTCCCCCCAAGTGCAGCCGCTGATGATCAGTGCCAATCGCAATCTGGCGCACTACCGCGCCTTCGGCTTTGCGGTCATTGAAGACCGGTTCGGCTCTTTTGAAGGGCCGCTGGCCGGTCTGTGGCGTGCCCTGGAGGCCGCCCGGACTCCCCTGCTGGCCACCCTGCCCTGCGATGCCCCCCTGGCGCCGAATGACTTCGTTGCTCGCCTTCACCACCATTTCGTCCCGGACCAGACGCTGGCCGCCATTGCCCATGACGGCGAACGGCTGCAACCGCTGTTTGGCCTGTTCAGCCGTGAGGTGTCTTCCGGGCTGGCAGATTTTCTCGAACAGGGCGGCAGAAAGGTTCATGATTGGGTAAAATCGCTCGATCCGGTACAAGTGGATTTTTCCGACTGTGTTGAGGCGTTTCGCAATGTAAATACGCCCGAAGACCTGGCGGCCATACAGGACAAGATCCAATGTCAGACACAACCATGAGCCAGATGCCTGCCAATGCCCACGTGCCCGTCATCGGCTTCGTGGCCTTCAGCGGCACCGGCAAGACGACCCTGCTGACCCACATGATCCCGCACTTACGCGAACAAGGCGTGCGGCTGGCCGCAGTCAAACACTCTCACCACTCCTTCGATATCGATACCCCCGGCAAGGATAGTTACGAACTGCGCAAAGCTGGCGCCGACCAGATGTTGGTCGCCTCCCAGCGACGCTGGGCGCTGATGGTGGAAAATGCCGATACCGACGAAGAGCCCTGCCTGAATAAACTGGTCGGCCACCTTGACCAGACCGTTATCGACCTGATCCTGGTGGAAGGCTTCAAGCACGAGGCCTTCCCCAAGATTGAGCTGCACCGGCCGGAACTCGGCCACGGCCTGCTATATCCCGATGATGCCAACATCATCGCCTTTGCCAGTACCGAGACCAGGGCAATGAACCCATCAGCACGCCCTGTTCCCTTTCTGGATCTGAACCGGCCACAGGAGATTGCCGACTTCCTGATCACCCGCTTTGCCCTGATAACCGATTCCACTGATACAAAAGGTTGAACCCATGACAGACAAGACGCCGCCGTTGCGTGCCTGCGACGATTTCGATCCAAATTCACTGCATGTCGACGAAGCCCGTAAACGCATCCTCGATGCACTGAATACCGTCAGTGGTATCGAACAACTTGCGGTACGGCAATGCCTCAGCCGAGTTCTCGCCGAGGACATCCATTCCACCATCGACGTACCCTCGCACACCAACTCGGCCATGGACGGCTATGCCCTGCAGGGCAGCGAAATCCCTGCCGATGGCACGGCGAGTCTCGACATCATCGGCCGCGCCATGGCTGGATCTCCGTTCCCGGGCAGCGTCACTGCGGGACAATGCGTACGCATCATGACCGGGGCCAAGATGCCGCCGGGTGCCGATACGGTCATCATGCAGGAAAATGTCATCGTCGATGGTGAGAAAATCACCATCGGCAGCGCTCACAAGGCGGGGCAGAATGTGCGTCAGGCTGGCGAAGACCTGACCACCGGCGAACGAGTATTCAGTGCCGGCAAGCTCATTACACCTGCCGATCTCGGCATGCTGGCCTCCATGGGTATTGCTGAAGTACGAATGCAGCGGCGGGTACGCGTAGCCTTTTTCTCCACCGGCGATGAACTACGCAGTGTCGGCCAGCCGTTAGGCGATGGCCAGATCTACGACAGTAACCGCTATACCCTGCATGGCATGCTGACCCGCCTCGGTGTAGAAATCCTCGACATGGGCGTGATCCCCGACCGGCGCGAGCTGATCGAGCAGGCCTTTCACTCAGCCGCCGCCAATGCCGACGTGCTGATCACCTCCGGCGGTGTGTCTGTGGGCGAGGCGGATTTTGTCAAAGAAACACTGGAAAAAATCGGCGAAGTCAATTTCTGGAAAATCGCCATGAAGCCGGGCCGTCCACTTGCTGTTGGGCGTATCGGGAAATGCCAATTTTTTGGTCTGCCCGGCAACCCGGTGTCCGCCATGGTGACATTTTATCAGTTCGTCCAGCCAGCATTGCAACGCTTGTCCGGGCAGACCGTGTCCCCGCCCTTTCTGCTGAAGGCCAAAACCACCTCAAGGCTAAAGAAAGCCCCGGGCCGCATCGATTTCCAGCGCGGCAGACTGGAGACAGATGAGCAAGGCGACCTAGTGGTACACAGCACCGGTCAGCAGGGCTCCGGCATGCTGAGTTCCATGGGCAAGGCCAACTGCTTTATCGTGCTACCGTTGGAGAGCAAGGGGGTCGAAGCCAGCAGTCTGGTGGCCGTCCAACCCTTTGCAGGATTGATCTGAACATCGTTCTTAAAAGTTGTAATGTTATTATGGAATCGTACGAGTCGTGTGCAACATACGATGTAATTCGTCCGTGTTCAGGACGACGACTCGGTCATTCTTATCTTGAAAAGTACCCAGAATCAAGGGGCGGATTTCATCATCAATCGTCGCCGGAGCCGGCTTCAGTTGCTCTGGTTGATAACTTGCCATCCCTTTTACGGCATCGACAGGAAATACATATCGTCCTTCGCCAAGATTGACGACAATCAGACGCTTGTAGGCATGCGGTTCTTTCTCTCCATACTCATCACAGCAAGCGTCCACTGCCAGCACCGTCATTAATGAATGACACAGACACACTTTACCGGAAACATTCACAACGCCCTTCACATACGGGCTATTAACGTGGGGTAAGCGGTGCACCGGCCTTGATTCTGTGACAGTTTCGAACACGTTTGCCGGCAGGGAAAAATATTCAGCACCCAAACGAAAGACGATAATACTGACGCAGTCCTGATCAGTAACCGTATCTACATCCGCCAGAATAGCGCGATTTTCCTGCTGGTAGCCCGGTGGTAATTCCTGCTCAAATATCTGTTTTCCGGCGGCTACAAAAACCTCACAGTTACGGCAGTGAATAACCTCCTGAAGCCGTTCACAACGTATACTGGAATATGCCCACACACCGATTTTGTTCCAACAGTCATCCGGTTTTTCCGTTTCTTTCTTCATCTATCAGCACTCGAATTGCGGCTGATTGCTCGTTTCTGCCGGCGCCGGTAATCCTCGGCCTGCCTGGCGTCATTCCGTTCTTCAGCCAGCAGGGCCAGCAGACCCATTGCCAAGTGATGACCGGCGTCAAGATAAAGTGCTTTCTTCAACAAAGACTCAGCAGCACTCGACCTGCCCTCCTGATGGCTGATGAGCCCAAGATAATAATAGGCATCACTGGATTCCGGATTTTTTTTCAAATAAGCTTCACACTGCGTTGTCGCATCACTTAATCTTCCCAGCTCCAGGTATCCGGGGATTTTTTCCAGCGAAGAAGCCTCCTCTGAGCATTCCTTTTTTTGTACAATGTTCCGATTTTTTTCCTTCGTCTTTGGTGTGTTTTTTCTCATTTTATGATGATTTTCTGCAAGCGCTTTTGTCTGCACCTTGTTACGGGATAAACGATGACCAATCGCCTGGTCTTTTTTAACCAGGCTAACAAGATTATGCAGCGTACTCTCCAGAGTATTCAGTGTTTTAGCATTATTCAACGCGGCTTTTTTAGTGGCTGAATGGGCCTCGGAAACCATTCGACTATTTTCACTGACTTTACTGAAAGCGAAAGCCATCGAAATATCCAGAGGAAGAAAGTAATCCTTCGTCACCTGTGCCGCTTCGGCATGTCCGACACAGAGAACACCCTCTGGCTTCAGCATACGGTGCAGTTTTTTTAATACACATGCCTGAGTCGGACGATCGAAATAAATTAACAGATTTCTGCAGAATATGACGTCATATTTCGCCTGGCTTTGATCAAAATTGTCAGCGACAACATTGGCACGTGCGAATTTCACTTTCTTTTTAACTTCCGAAGACAAAATATATCCTGTCCGCGCACGCTGAAAATATTTATCACGCAGGCCGCGATACTCTTCACGAAAGGAGTGCTGGCCATAAATTGCGCGCTTGGCTTTACGTATCGCACGCTGACTGACATCGAGGGCATCGATTGAAAATTTTCCAATCGCTATATTTTTTTCCATCATCACCATGGCGATGGAATAAGGCTCTTCACCTGTCGAGCATGGCAGGCTGAGTATCTTCAGTTCTGCAGCAACGTCACCCGGCTGCTTTTGTTTCAGGCCGGGAAGATAACTGGCTAGCGCCTCAAAGGGGAAGACATTGCGGAAAAACCAAGTCTCGGGAACCACCACTTCTTCAATCAGCTCATCAAATTCTTTCCGGTCATTTCGTATTCGCAACAGGTACTCCGTCTCCCCCCTAACACCTGAAACAGGGATATCCAGGGCCTGCATTCTATGATGAATGGCACGTTCGATACTGGCATCACCAATGGAGCAGGCGTAGAGGCCAATAACCTCCTGGAGCATGGATTTTATTTTTTTCAGCGGCATATTATTGCCCGCCATCCGATGCAGGAAACAAGAGTTCAAGATCCATTGCCGACAGGATATTTTGCGGGGAAATTAGTTGCAACATGCCCTGCCGATCCATGATGATCTTACCGAGATAAGGCGCTTGTGGATTTTCAAGGCCTGACTCTGCAAATTCCGTTTCTTCCAGCGTCAGGATTTCAGTCGCCTTTTCCAACAACAGGCCAATATGCCGTACTTTCTGACTTGGCACTGACAATTTTACGACGACAATACGTGAGCTAAGGCGTAAGGCGGTGTCATGCCCTGCAAATAGCCGACCCATATCAATGACCGGCAGAGACTTTCCGCGATAGTTCATCAACCCGGCAATATACGCCGGTGCATTAGGCTGTATCTGCAGGGGAACTAATGGCACAACCTCGATGATATTCCCGGCCGCCAACACATAGCGGGTTTTATCGATAATAAACTGTAAAAACAGCATCTCGCAGGCTACCGGTGAGACTTATTCACTCGCAGCTTGGAAACACTGCTCTGCATTGATTGTGCGGCATCATTCAGCTGATCGATGGCCGCATTGGAGTGACGAATTGAATCCACGGTTTGCTGCGCCGACTCGCTGAGCTGCATCATGGCCATCTTAATCTGTTGCGCCCCCTGGCTTTGGAAATGCATGCCTTCCTGTACGCTCTCAAAACGTGGTGTTAGTGTCTGTACTTCGGCAATAATCTGCGCGAGCTGGGCGGAGACCTCGTTGACATCCTTGGCGCTATTGCGTACCTGTATGGAAAACTTCTCCATACTGAGCACACCGGCCGACACAGCGGACTGCATTTCTTTCACCATTTGCTCAATGTCCAGTGTCGCTACGGCGGTCTGATCTGCCAAGCGGCGTATCTCCTTCGCCACGACCGAGAAACCCAGCCCGTATTCACCAGCTTTCTCGGCCTCGATAGCCGCATTCAGTGACAGCAGGTTGGTCTGATCCGCTACCTTGGTGATAGTCGTCACCACACTGTTGATATTACGTGCCTTCTCATTCAGCACTTCAAACTTGGAGGCAATGGAGCCTGCGGCGTCGACGATCTGCTGCATGGTGGATTCCATATTGCCCAATTCCTTCTGACCATTGGCTGCGGAACGCGTCGTGCGTTCCGCCACTTCAGCCACTTCATCGATGGTATTTTCCAGTTCTTTGGTCGTCGCGGAAATTTCCGTCGCCGTCGCCGCAATTTGATTGGTCGTCGACGCCTGCTCGGAAATGGTGGCTTCCTGTTGTTTTGCCGTTGCGGCAATCTCCGTCGCCGATGACGTTACCTGAATACCGGAACGTTGTACTTGCGACACCAATGCATTGAGGTTGTTCACCATGCTCTGCACGCCTTGCGCCAGCTTGCCGATAGCATCGTCGCCATCGATAGCCACTTCACCGGTGAGATCCCCCTGTGCCGCCAGGGTCACGACTTGCAATATCGCATCCACCTTGCACTCCAATGTCTCGACTTCCTCACGTTTTTGCTCGCTGGATATAGCGATGTAATTAATCATGATCTGCAGACTTTCACCCAGCTCGGCAACGGCATCTTCACCCTGGACATCCAGTTCTATTTTTGCGGAATAGTCACCCTCCGCCACCCGGTTAATGGCCTCCAGAAGGTGATCGATCTGTCGCCGCAGGGTCTCCGTCGCGTTATGTTCACGGTCAGTCACTGCATTGACGTTATCCGCCATATTATTGAAAGCTCGCGCGAGGCCACCGATTTCATCATCCGAGTCCAGATTTGCCCGTATCGTACTATCACCTTTCGCCCGGCGCTTGACGACGTCACTGATATGCAGCAGTGGGGTAATCACCCAGCTTTTCAGCAACAAATTGATGAGCACCAGACCCAACACGAAAAATGACAGATTGATACCTAAGATCAACCAGAACTGGCGTTGCACCGCCTGATCGATTTCGGCCAGGGAATAACTAATACGCACCGCACCATTCACGGCCCCCCTGGGCACCTCATGACATTTCAGGCAATTCACACCGCGGGTATTTTCCGTTGCCAGGAACGGTACCACGGCCGTCAACACACGCTGCCCCGCCGTCTCCAGAATCTCGATGGATTCCTCACCCTGCAATCCCTTTCTGTCCAGCTCATCGCGTGGCGCCTCTTCTTCGCTCCCAGCCCCATACTGGTCGATCACTGGCTGTCCACGAATGACCCGAGCCTCCACAATAGTCTCACGCGCCAGTATCTTGTTGCGCAGGATATTTCGCTGATCCATGGTACCCGTCAACATCATGGTGTTCAGACTGTCGAAGTAAAAGGTCGTCGTCTCTTTCACTTCGTATTCCGCCCGATCCATCAGCCGCTCGCGCTCATGATTGACCTCATTGGAGGTCACAAGCACCAGCAGCAGTGAAAAAATGGAGCCGAGCGCCAGATTGATCTTGGCGCGAATGGAAAGCCGTTTGATGAAAGAATTCGATGAAAAATTGCCCATAAACCGTTCCTGTCATACCGCACTTTGAGGCAAAACCAGCAGGAATTAATCTCAGAATAACCCTCTACCCTACTGTTTTTTATGATTATTTCCTGCCCCCGTAAACGCCGGGATGGCAAGATTCAAGAGTACTCATTCAGCGGCTCAAGACTGGGAAAACTTTAGTGTAGGTATGAGGTTACGCGGAAATATCAAAACGGAAAATGCTTGTCAGCGGCTTATTCTCATACAGTAACCAATCAGTGTCCGTTCAGAGACTTGGCAAGCACGGACGATGGTTCAAAGCGGTGCACGGGCTGGCAGATCTTTTCCAGTCCGGCGTTGGCCCAGCGTCCCACCGTCAGCCCGACCAGACGCAGCTGCTGTTTTTCCCGTGCCCGCCGCACGGCATCCACCACCGATGCCGGCACGGGGAAACGACCATCCGTGATCAGCAGCATATCGGCCTTGCGCCACTCGGTGCCACGGATCTTCCGCAAGGCGCGCAACACTGGCTCGCGAATATCGGTACCACCGTGGAAACTCTGTGACAGGAACCACAGGATCTCACGCAGACCCTGCGGGTCGAAACGCAGCTCCCGCTCTATCACCTGCCCCGGGCCACTGAAGGCATACAGATAGCAACGTCGGCCAGACTGATTGGCCAGACGCAGCACTTCCAGGCACACCGCCTTGCCGATACGTTCCGGCTCACCCTGCATGGAGGCCGAGGTATCGAGGCAGAGGATGATTGGCCCCTTGATCCGCCCGCCTTCACGCTGCAACTCGGGCTCATTACTCTGTTCACGCAGCGGCTCGGGCTGGTGCTCGGACAACACTCCCTCCACCTGGTAACTAAGCAGGCCCTGCTCGGCACGCCGGGCATGCCAGAGCATTTTCAGTTTCGGATGGCCGAGGAAGGCCGCCTCCTGTGGCAACATGCGGGCGATGTCGTCACTGCGGCTGATACCCGAGGTGGAAAGCGGCGATTCATTACGCACAAAAACCTCAGTCGGCTCGCCGCCATGGCCCGGCGTTTCGTGAGTCTGAGGCATCGTCACCTGCACACCTTGCCCCACGCCCGGCATCTCGCGGCCGAGACTGTTGACGATATCAATCAACTGCGGATGTTCGTGGAGCAGCTTGCGATAGGCCACGAACTCACGCCAGCCAGTACCGTGCAGCTCACCGCTGGAGAGATCCCAACCACGCCCCAGACGACTGCCCATGCCGCGAAATACCGCCGTGGCTTCGCGCCAATGCTGAAAGACCTTTTCCCAATGCGAGGCCAGACCATCACCTAATTGCCGCAGAGCGGCCACGGATAGCGCGACGGCCGACGGGGCCAACTTCCCCTCATCCCACCCCGCTTCAGTCAGATCCGAATCATCGGCCACCCCGGCCGAGGCCGTTTCATTGTCCCCTATCGCGGATGGCGACGGTACAGCATCTATCATCGACATAGACGGCACTGATGGCCTGGATACACTGGATTCAGGAGGTATTGACGCCTCCTCCGGCGACTGAGCCTGTGACTGGGCTTGAAGCTGCGATTCGGCCTCGATACCATCGTCCGGTAACTGAGACCCTTCACGCTCCCGCTTATTTGCGACCGGCAGGCCATCCTCAAACAGCGCATGTACACCCTCTTCCTCACGGCGCAAGAGGGAAGTGATCGCTGCGCAGATATCCTTGAGGATTTGATCCACCAGCGCCTCTTCATTACGGCAGAAAGGCACCAGATCCAAACCATCGAGTCGCAAGCGTATAGTCTCGGCGATACTCGCCTCAGGCCAGCCAATCTTGTCAATATCGGGCAACTCACCCTTTAGCAGTGCATACCGCCAGGCCAGGATACCTGCAACACGCTCTTGCAGACTGCCGTGGTGCAGGGTGACCACGGGTTGAAAAATGGCCTCCGGTAATGCATCAAGAAATTCAAATTGGGTATCGAGGTTCATGGGGTATTTCCGGGCAGTATGAAAATCCAACGCAAAGATCCGAAGATTGTTTGGGAAAATCATCTATCAGTGGTTTCTCCCTCGCCTCTCAAGCCGCTCATCCTCTTCGTCGTCGTCATAGCGGTGATGGTGGAAAAGTCCTTGTCGCCCATGAGTGTGTTCGCTCCCGTACCGCCATCAATCTGTGAAATAGCAGCCGATGCGCCCAGCAAAAAACCATCGATGCCGGTATTGCCAGTGACGTTGGGGGGCGGGATCATGATGCAGTACGGATCACCCTGACCCTTGGGGGTGAACTAGCCCGCTTTTTCCCAGGCTTCATAGCAGTGCTGTTCGATGCTGTGGGGATTGTAGATCTTTTCCATGGGTGCGGCTCGCCGAAGGTATGAGTGATTGCGAACGGTTTAGTTGATCGAAGGCGCGCATTATACCTTGGCACCAAAGGCAAACGCAGCCTATTCCGTACAGCTGGGGTGAGGGGTGCCCATGGCTTGGTAGGGTGGGCACCGCCCACCAAAGCAGATCCGCCGGGGCCTGTGGTGGGCCAGGCCAAGACAAAAGACTACAACCATGAGGAACCATTGGCGTTTTATTTGATATTCGTGGTGCGAAATTTTATCGCCAGTGTCGTCTGTAAATCCCGATGCCTCAATAGCGGCGCTTGTCAAGAGAGTTGTCGCCTAAAGCTTAAAGTTATGCCGCCTTTTTTTCCTCAGTTTCAGATTGTTTCTTTTCCGGGTTAAGGTAAACCTCTCCTACAGGTTCCCAGTTCCTTATATCA
>JAKIUN010000016.1 GCA_021647505.1 Gammaproteobacteria bacterium | reverse complement strand
AAGTTTTTTAGGACACAGTACACGCTCCAAAAGTATCTGAGCCATAACAGTGACAGGGCTTTTACTCATAAAACGCTGAAAAATTTTGCTGAACATGACCAATCCTTTACTGAATAATATTTTGCGGGAATTATTCAGCAAAGAAATACAAATAACCAGGACAACTGCTTTTTTAACCACAAAAATCAAATTAATTAGTCACCTTGAAAGGGCTGGCCTCGTTAACCTATTGAGGATGTTGACCCTCTGATCTGAAGGGGAATTATATTTTATTTGGAATTGTAACGCTCCTTGTTAGTTTAATAATTATTATGCCAATGGATATAAGCCGTTAAACCACCCGTGGCACGCTCAACCTTGAGTGATGCTTTATCGTCACACCACCGACGTGACATCCTCGTCAAAACACTTGGCCAACTCATCGATAATGCTCAGCGCAAACTGCCTGACAAGCTCGCTCATATCGAAGGAATTGGCAAGCGCGCGATTATCGCCACCGATGCAACATACCAAAAAGAGTCGTGCTATTTTTATCCTATTTCACCTTCTCAAGGTGGAACGGACAATAAAAAAGGTCATCAACACCTGACGCATTTTGATCTACGAACAGGGATTCCTTTGATGAGCCGCGTTGAGATCGAATCGATTGCTGAG
Organism: Gammaproteobacteria bacterium; assembly: GCA_021647505.1. Taxonomy (GTDB): domain Bacteria; phylum Pseudomonadota; class Gammaproteobacteria; order SZUA-152; family SZUA-152; genus DRQN01. The sequence continues at coordinate 59,526 of JAKIUN010000016.1, read as the reverse complement.
ATTAAGCTTTTAAAAGAAGGGTTACGCTATGCAGAGCTTGATTGTATGGCCATCAAATCAGCCATCCATGTCGTTGATCGTGCCTTTATTGATGCACGCTATTGGGATGGACTAAAGGTAAGCTTACAATGCACGATGATCACACGCATGAAACTCCATGTAGGCAGTCAGGTTGCCACTGATCTTCAGTGAGCGCAGTTTGAGGATGGCTTCCGCTCGCTCAAGGGCCCTGTGGGCTCCCGTAATACCCATCCGATCCTTGACCCGATGACGACAGGCGCAAAAAACACAGAGGTGCAGAGGACACAAAGACTTTTGAATGGATATTCTTTGCGTCCTCTGCGTCCTCTGCGGCCCCTGCGTTTCATGCCGTTTATGGTAAGACCCTTTGCGGGTATGGCCCGTTCCTGCGCCCTTCAGTGATTTCCGGCCTTACTCGTGCAGGCCGTCAATAGTCGATCCAGCTGGTTGGCAAAGGCCTGCCGGTCGCCGTGATTGAAGCTGGGCGGGCCGCCGGTGTCGACGCCGCTGGCACGCATCTGATCCATGAAGTCCCGCATCGTGAGCCGCTGGCGAATATTCTCCGTGGTGTACAGCTCGCCGCGCGGGTTGATGGCCTGCCCGCCCTTTTCGATGACCTCGGCGGCCAGCGGAATGTCTGCGGTGATCACCAGGTCTCCCGCATTCAGTTGCTGCACGATGTAGTTGTCGGCGACGTCGAAGCCTGCGCCCACCTGCACCGATTTGATAAGATGCGAGGGCGGCGTGCGCAGGGGCTGATTGGCGACCAGGGTCATGGGTACCTTGACCCGCTCGGCGGCGCGAAACAGGATGTCCTTGATGACCTTGGGGCAGGCGTCGGCATCGACCCAGATGTGCAATTCAGCCATCACGCCCGTCGACGCGCTGACGCAGCAGGATGGGGAAATAGATATAGAAGAACAGACAGAAGACGGCGATCCAGAGGAATTGTGAAATACCGATCCACAGCAGATAGTGCTGCGCTGTTAGCAGAGGGATGATGACCCGCACCACGCTCGCCACCAGTATCAGAGCGAACAGCCAGCCGAGAATCTTCGGTGGCTCGAAGACGTTGCGCCCGGTATGACCAAGTGAGACGCGGGCCATCATGCCCACGGTCATCATGCCGATGCCGCCGACGGTGAAGGCATGCACGGCGAGGGAGGGCGAGATGTCTGTGAATAATAGGGCGAACTTGAGTGCGAAGCCGAAAACGATCCATAGATAGGCGATGTACAGCACCCATAGCAGGGGCTTTTTCCAGATCCCCGGTGTATGCCAGCCGACCAGGCGTACGACATGCAGCACCAGCAGTGCCCCGGCCAGCCAGCCGGTGGCGGTGACGTTGTCGAGGAAGGCGTCGCTGATCCAGAGCAATGTGAACAGTGCCAAGCTGGAGCGATCCAGCCAAAGGCGGTTTTTCAGCTGTACGGGGTAGCCGACGCCCTTTTCGATAAAGAAGGGAATCACGCGCCGGGCCAGCAGCAGAACCAGGGCGAGCACGAGGTACAGGCCGGAATACAGGCCCATGCGCTCACCATCGTCGACGATGTCCAGGGCGCCAAGATAGAACAGGACATTGCTCAGCAGCAGTAAAAAAACCTTGGTGACTACGCTGATCTGTTTCCACTGCCGACTTTTTACGACAGGGTGCAGCACGGCGGCAAACAGCAGCAGTGCAAACAGGCAGTCGATGACGGCGTACAGCGCCAGCGACAAATCTACCCCTGCCAGTGGCAGTAGTCGTGCGGCAACCCACAGGGCGAACAGCGCCACCAGCGGGCCTCCGTTGAGAGTCTGTACACCGGTCCAGTTCATCACTGCGGTGAGCAGGAAGCCGGCGATGACGGCCATACTGTAGCCGAAAATCATTTCATGGGCGTGCCAAGTGGTGGGGGATATGTCGCCTAGCTGGAAGGGCCAGCCAATGGCCAACGCGCCCATCCAGTGGAGCATGGCGGCGGCGGTAAAAATGGCAGCACCAAGGAAGAAGGGACGGAAGGCGAGCCGAAACAGGGCGATCCGGTTGTCGAATGCGGGTTTGTCTTCGATGTTGAGCATGGGGGACGGGGAATTGTGATTGAAAACCGCAGTGTTCAGCCATTTCCCCCGAGAGTCAAATCAAGTCTGTTTAGCCTGTCCCCGATGCCCTTTATGTGTGGTGTTTTTCTTCCACCATTTGGTCAATGGTCGTCATGATGTCATCACTGGCCGATTCCATCTTCTCGTACAGGACAATGATGTCATCCTGTGTCTCCCGCCCGCTGGCATGGTTGCCGGCGAAGCTCGCCAGGATGCGGTGGGCGCTGTCGTGGACGGCCGCGTGCGGTGATTCCATGGCCCGGAAAGAGGGTGTGCTGCCAAAGAATGTCTGGCCTTCACCCTCATAATACCACTTACCCAGACGGCAGTTATGGTGGTCTATCCGCACCGCCTCGGCCTCGCTGGACTCGGTGCCCGTGCTGAGCACCATGTAGGTCTTCTGCTTGTAGAGCATATGGTCCACCTTGATCAGTGAGGTGAAACTGATGTCATGGGCGAGGCTGACGGAGCGGCGTGTGGCATTGGCTTGGTCGGCGAATTCGCCGAACTTGCCTTGCAGGTCGGAGATGTTGTTCTGCATGAGGCCGGCCTTTTCCTGCATGCGGCTGGCGGTGTTTTCCATGTTGCCGGTTTCTTTGCGGAAAGTGGTGACGACTTTGGTGATTTCGTTGGTGGCATTTTTGGTGTTGCTAGCCAGCTGCTTAACCTCGTCGGCGACCACGGCAAAACCGCGGCCATGTTCGCCGGCGCGGGCGGCCTCGATAGAGGCATTGAGGGCCAGCAGGTTGGTCTTTTCGGCGATCTCGCTGATCATTGACAGGATGCCGCTGATCTCGTCGCTCATGGTGTGCAGCTGGGCGCTGGCGAGGCTGTTGGCCTCGATCATATCGACGGTGTCTCGCAGGCCGGCGACCATTTCGTCCAGGCTCTGCTGGCTTTGCCGGGCTTTCTCGGCAGTCTCATCGGTGATGCCGTGCACCTCTTTCATTTCTTCGGTGATGCGGATCAGGTCGGTCTGGCTGTTCAGCAGGTTCTTCATCATGTTGCCAGTATTCAGCGTTTGCAGCTTGGACATCAACTCATTTTGTTGGATATAAATGGCATTTTTTTCCATCGCGTCCAGTGAGGTGTTGATATTGCCGAAGCTTCTGACGATATCGCCGTAGAGGCCGCCGCTGTACGTACGGCGGTGGTAGTGTCCCTTGCCGGTATTAAGAAAACAGGCATTGACATCGCGGAAAAAGGTTTCAATTTGATCCAACGACTCGTTCAGATCCCAGGCGATCAGCCCCAGCTCGCCCATGTGGGGGACTTTGGTGATGCGTTGGCTGTAGTCACCCTTACGCATGGCACGCAGCACCTCGCAGATTTTGGCGATGGTATCCAGGGGGCCGCGTAAACGGGTGTGACAGACGATACCGAGAACCGTGGCGGCAAGAGGAAACAGCCACATCCAGGGCAGGAAGCCCTCGCTGAGATAGACGCTGATCGTGGCCATCCAGATGAGCAGGGCATTGACGACAAGGTATAGTTTAGCCCTGGAGGCCAAGAATAAACGGTTCATACTCGATGTTTCCTTCTTTCAGGCGGGATTGCAGGATGCGAGTGCCGGCGGCGACGGCATCACGCGTGCCGGCGGCCTGTTCAGCGGTGAGCATTTCCCGGTAGATCGGTTCAATGACGTTCAGGGCCTCCTGGTTGGGCATGCGGCGCACGGAAAAATAGCCGCAGACCTCGCGCTTATCGTCGTAGTTGGGATTGATGTTGGCAAAGACCCAGTAGAAGCTCCCGTCTTTACTCAGGTTTTTTACAAAGGCGAAGCATTCTTGTCCCTGCTTGATGGTATCCCACAGCAGCTGGAATACGGCGCGGGGCATATCCGGGTGGCGCAGAATATTGTGTTGTTGGCCGAGTAGTTCGCGCTCGCTGTAGCCGGCAATGTGCATGAAGGTACGGTTGGCGTAGGTAATGCAGCCACGGGTGTCGGTCTTGCTAACGATGAACGAGTCATGATCCAGCGAGTGTTCTACCGTGGAGGGCGTGACGCGGTTTTTCATATTTTTTTTGTCGCTTGGGATGTCTGCAGGCTATAGCGACGGCGAGAAGGGGATCTTTAGCCGGTTTTTGCGGGGTGGGGGGCTCAGCCGCCAGTCATGGACATAAAACGTACCACCTGGCCGGGCTTGTCGTTGAATTCGTGGCGTTCGGGTTTAAGGGTGATGGCCTGGCGGATAGCATTATCCAACGTATCGTCATCGATACCGTTGCGAAGCAGCGGGCGCAATTCGAAGTGGTGTTCCTGTCCCAGGCAGAGATACAGCGTACCATCCACGGACAGGCGCACACGATTGCAGGTCTCGCAGAAGTGTTGTGACAGGGGGGTGATGAAACCGAGGCGCAGCTCGGTGCCGATGACGCGCATGTAGCGGGCGGGGCCGCCGCCGGGCATGACATCGGGCACCAGTTCGTAGCGCTGTTCGAGGCGTTTGCGCACGGTCTGCAAGTTGAGAAAATGGGCGTTGGCCTCGCGGCCGGTATCACCCATGGGCATGGTTTCGATGAAGCGCAGGGTGAAACCATGTTCGATGCAGAAGTCGACCATGGCCTCCACGTCACCATCGTTGACGCCTTTCATGACGACCATGTTGATTTTTATGGGGGAAAAGCCGGTGGCCTTGGCGGCCATCAGGCCGCCGATGACTTTCTCTAGTTTGCCGCCGCCAGTGATCTCGTGGAAGCGTGTAGTGTCAAGGGTGTCGAGGCTGACGTTGAGGCGCTGTACGCCGGCGGCCTTGAGTGCTTCGGCGTGACGGGCCAGCTGCACGGCGTTGGTGGATAGGGACAGGTCGTCGATACCCGGCAGGGCATGCAGGCGGGCGGCGAGTTCGGGCAGACCCTTGCGTACCAGGGGTTCGCCGCCGGTGATGCGCACCCGCCGGGTGCCGAGACGGGCGAAGGCGCCGATGACGCGCTCGATCTCGTCGAAGCTGAGCCAGTGTTCCGGGGCCTCAAAATCATTGAAACCTTTGGGCATGCAATAAAAACAGCGCAGGTCGCAGCGATCCGTGAGCGAAAGACGGACGTATTCGATGCGGCGGCCAAAAGGGTCGGTGAGCTGTTGCATTACTGGTTTCCGGAGCGGGTCATGCCCGCGAGGTGTTTTTCTCGATAGTGACAATCAGCGCAGAGAACGCAAAGAAAACCGCTTAGAAATCTTTGCGTTCTCTGCACCTTTACGGTCTCTGCGTTTCAATCTGTTTTGGCAAAACTGATCGCGGGCATGGCCCGCTCCTACGCAGAGTTTAACCGCCACGACAGCTGGTTTCTACCATTTAGATAGTCTGGTAATAGAGGTTCTGCGGATGCTTGGCCTGGGCAAAAAAGAACCAGCGCTCGGCAAGCAGGCCCACGTATTGGGTGGCAAAGGCCAGCCCCAGCAGGGTAGCTGAGTCATTTTGCAGGCCAAACACCAGCAGCAGGATCGGTAAAGGAAATACCAGCAGCAGAAAGATCCATTTGATCGACTTGAGGAAGGCGGCGGTCTTGCCGTGAAAAAATTCGCGGGTGTTGAAGGATCCCCCCATAGCGCCCTGGGCCTTTTGCTGGATCTGTGTATGGCGCACGCCGATGGCGGTGGCCTGGGTGGAGCGGTGCTTGATGCGTTGATTGCGAATTAGTGAGGCGCCACGGGTGAAAAGCGCCAGCATGGTAAAGGCGATGGCCCAGCCACCATAGAACTTTACCAGCTCGGGCGCCATGCCGGTGGCCAGCACAGTGGCCAGGGTAAAGCCGGAGGCAATGCCGAACAGGGTGTAATTAATCGGCGTCAGTGGTGTGTTCCATTCCTGCAAAAACTTCAGGCAGCCGTAAATCATGCCGGTGCAGATGAACAGGGCAAAGGCGGCGAGCACACCCAGCAGGCCCACCAGGTAGGTCAGCTCACCCTGCGGGGGGGCATTGTCACCGAATAGGTTCGGCTTGTAACCCAGGTAATGCAGCAGGCCGTAGGCGAACACCAGTCCCATGAAAATGGGCAGGACGATGACCTCGCGTGACAGCCAGGAGGTACGCCACATGGCGGCTGAGCGCCAGGCTCGCTCCGGGCGGCCGAGATGGAAGAAGGAGGCGGCCAGGCCGGCCACCAGCAATGCCAGGGCGATCATGCTGCTGGCGCCGAAGTATTCGCCGTCGGGTAGGGGCAGGGCGCCAATATCGGCATAGGCCTGCACCGTCATCAGGGCCAGAAACAGGCCCTGTCCAGCGCCAATCAGGGTGGTCAGAAATATGACGGAGAATGCGGGATGCATATAAACCTCAGTGTTGAGTGCTTAGTGTTTAGTTATTCGATTGGGCCGTTTTCACGATGGCGGTCAATAAACGTATCAGTTCACTGCAGTCCGCTATCAGTTCGTTGGCCTGTTTCTGATCAAGATAGCCGCTGTCTCGTAATAGTCTTAACCAGTAATGGGTTTCCCGTGCCTCTTTTGAGGCGATTGCCATTTTGGCGATGAAGTCTTTTTTGCTCTGTGCGGCAGTGGCCTCTTCCACGTTGGCGCCAATACTGGTGCCGGAACGCAGAACCTGTCGGCTGAGCACAAATTCCCGGTGTTCCTGCTGGAGTGCCTTGGCTACTCGTATCAGCTTAAGCGCCAGTTGGTAGCTCTTGTGTTTCGTCGGCTCATCCCTGGCCATGATTTTGTCTCTCCACTAAGCACTAAGCACTGCTGGTAAAACGCGAAAGCGTTTTACCAGCTCGCCGTGTCTTCGAGGAAGTTCTCATTCTCGTCCACCTTGGGCAGATGACCTTCCTTCTTTTGCGGATTGTCCACGCGTACCAGTTCGTCCTTGTGGATTTTCAGTTGGGTCTTACGCCGCGGTAGGTAGTGATTGCTCGGCTGGGTACCCCATTCGGGCATCAGCGGATAACCCCCCAGCTCTCGGATGGCGACAGAGACTTCGGACTCCGGGTCGTGTACGTCGCCGAATAGGCGCGCGGATGTCGGGCAGGCCAGTACACAGGCGGGCTTGCGTTCGGCCTCGGGCAGAGATTCGTCATAGATGCGATCCACACACAGGGTGCATTTTTTCATCACCTTCTGTTTTTCATCAATTTCGCGTGCACCGTAGGGGCAGGCCCAGGAGCAGTATTTGCAGCCGATGCACTTATCATAATCTACCAATACGATACCGTCTTCTTTGCGTTTGTAACTGGCGCCTGTGGGACATACGGGCACGCAGGGTGGGTCTTCACAATGCAGGCAGCTCTTCGGGAAATGCACGGTCTCGGTGTGCGGGAACTCGCCGACTTCGAAGGTCTGCACGCGGTTGAAGAAGGTGCCGGTGGGATCCTTGCCGTAAGGGCGTTCATCCACCAGCGGGCCGGCGCTGCCGGAGGTATTCCACTGCTTGCAGCTGGTGACGCAGGCGTGACAGCCGACGCAGACGTTGAGGTCAATCACTAATGCCAGTTGGGTCATATCGGTACCAATGTTTCGTAGGGTGGGCATGGCCCACCGATAACGGTGCTGGAATTGTTATGGTGGACGGTCACCCTACGGTTTTGCGTCATCTTTATTTTTTCTTGCCGGCAAAGTAGGCCAGCCAGGATTTGCGTTTAGACTGTCCTGGTACGGGCAACATGTTGTCAAACTGTGGTGAACTTTCTTCCTTCTCACCCGGGTCGGCCTTGTATACGCGTACCTGCACGTCGTACCAGGCGGCCTGACCAGTGACGGGGTCGGAGTTCGATAGGTTGGCGCCGTGCTCGTGGGCCGGTAGTTCCTCGGAAATCAGATGATTGAGCAGGAAGCCTTTTTCCGACTCGTTGGCATCCGGGGTCAGGTTCCAGGCGCCCTTGGCCTTGCCGATGGCGTTCCAGGTCCACACGGTGCCGGGTTCGACGGCCTCGGAGAAGCGGCATAGGCAGCGCACCTTGCCATGCATGGACTCCACCCACACCCAGTCGCCGTCGTCGAAACCACCGGCGGCGCCGACCTTGGGGCTCATGTACAGATAGTTGTGGGCATGGATCTGGCGTAGCCAGGCGTTCTGTGAATCCCACGAGTGGTACATGGCCATGGGGCGCTGGGTGATAGCGTTGAGTGGATACTTGTGTTTGTCGCTGAGCTGGCCTTCCAGGGGTTCGTAATAGAACGGCAGTGGATCGAAGTAGGTCTCGATGCGCTTGCGCAGGCGATCCGGTGGTTGCTTACCGCCGTACTTGCCCTGCGCGGCGAGACGGAATTTCTGCAACACTTCGGAATAGATGTGGATGTTGATAGGATCCGTGTAGCGTGTCAGGCGATGATGCTGCGACCATTCGAGATACCCCTGATTCCAGTTACGCATGTACTGGTAGGACTTGGGTAGTTCGTAGTGGAACACACAGTTGTTCTTTTCGTACATTTCCCATTGTTTGGGATTGGGCTCGCCACGCAGGGACTTTTCGCCGTCCTTGCCGCGCCAGCCGGCGAGGAAGCCGATGCCGGAGCCGGGTTCGGTCTCGAAATGGGTGATGAAATCCGGGTAGTCACGGAATTTGCGTGTGCCGTCCGGGTGGGTGAAGGCCGGGAAGCCGAGACGTGAGCCCAGCTCGATGAGCACCTCCTGGAAAGGTTTGCACTCACCCGTGGGTGGCAGGACAGGGACGCGTACCGAGTCCGCCGGGCCGTCAAACTCGGAAATGGGTCGATCCAGCATGGACATCACGTCGTGGCGTTCCAGATAAGTGGTGTCCGGCAGCACCAAGTCGGCAAAGGCCACCATTTCTGACTGAAACGCATCACAGACGATGAGGAACGGGATCTTGTATTCGCCATCTTCGTCGCGGTCGTTGAGCATCTTGCGTACCTCCACCGTGTTCATGGTGGAGTTCCAGGCCATGTTGGCCATGAAAATCATCAAGGTGTCGATACGGTAGGGGTCGCCACGCCAGGCATTGGTGATGGCGTTGTGCATCATGCCGTGTACCGACAGCGGATATTCCCAGGAGAAGGCCTTGTCGAGGCGCACCGCTTCGCCGTCGTCGTCGACGAACAGGTCGTTGGGATCGGCAGGCCAGCCCAGTGGCATGCCTGCCAGCGGGGTGTTGGGTTTGATATCCTGCGCATTGTTGGGGGTCTTGGGGCAGGGCGGGATGGGGCGCGGGAAGGGCGCCTTGTGACGGAAGCCGCCGGGGCGGTCGATGGTGCCGAGGATGGACATCAGGATCGACAGTGCACGGATCGACTGGAAGCCGTTGGAGTGGGCGGCCAGGCCGCGCATGGCGTGGAACGACACCGGGTTACCCGTGACGGTTGCGTGCTCGTTACCCCAGGTATCGGTCCAGGCAATCGGCAGCTCGATCTTTTTGTCGCGCGCGGTGATGCCCATTTCGTGGGCGAGGCGGCGAATGGTCTCGGCGGGTACGCCAGTGATATCGGCGGCCCACTCCGGGGTGTGATCCTTGACCCGCTCTACCAGCAGTTGGAAACCGGGCTTCACCGGGGTGCCGTCCTCCAGGATGAAATCACCCAGCAGGAAGGGGTCGGCATCCGCGGTGTGGGTCTGCACGGCCTTGCCGGTCTTGCGATCCCACCACAGTTCATCGTGAGGGTGTATTTTGCCTTCGTCGAGTTCCAGGCCGCGTGCCAGGAGGCCGAACTCATCACTGTCGGTATCCTGGTTGACCAACTGCGCGGCGTTGGAATACTGGGTGAGGAAGTCGCGGTCGTAGAGGCCAGTCTTGATGATCTCATGGATCATGGCCAGGATCATGGCGCCATCGGTGCCGGGTTTGATGGGCACCCATTCATCGGCGATGGCCGAGTAACCGGTGCGCACCGGGTTAATGGAAATAAAGCGGCCGCCGTTGCGTTTGAATTTGGCCAGCTCAATCTTCAGTGGGTTGGAGTGATGATCCTCTGCGGTGCCGAACATTACGAACAACTTGGAGTGCTCGAGATCCGGGCCGCCGAATTCCCAAAAAGAGCCACCGATGGTGTAGATCATGCCGGCAGCCATGTTCACGGAACAAAAGCCGCCGTGGGCGGCGTAGTTGGGGGTGCCGAAGTTCTTCGCGAACAGGCCGGTGAGTGCTTGCATCTGGTCGCGGCCGGTGAACAGGGCGAATTTTTTTGGGTCGGTCGCGCGCAGGTGGCGCAGACGGGTCTCCATGATGTCGAAGGCCTCGTCCCAGGAGATGACCTCAAAATCGGCCGCGCCGCGCTCGGCGCCCTCGCGGCGTTTCAGCGGCTTGGTCAGGCGAGCCGGTGAATATTGTTTCATGATGCCGGAGGAACCCTTTGCGCAGATCACGCCTTTATTGAGAGGGTGATCCGGGTTGCCCTGGATGTAACGTATCTCGCCGTCACGCAAGGTGACGCGGATGCCGCAGCGGCAGGCGCACATGTAGCAAGTAGTGTTCTTGACCTCGACGCCCTTCTCCAGCGTCGAGGTGGTGTTGTTATTCGACATAGGTCAAGCCCTTGCCTGTTTGTCAAAAATACAGCCAGCGATTATATATCAGCATATTTTGATAGTGCCAATTACTGAGTTTATTGCTGCGATTAGTAAAATCAATTGGCCATAAGGGGTATGGAGGAATAGCGTTGGGCATCCTTTGTGTTAAAAAGCGCTACTCTCACCATGCTATGATCACCTGCCGGTTCCCACACGTTTGTCCTCCGTGAGATTATTCTACAGCGCTATCCTCTACCTCCTGTTACCCGCAGTATTTGCGCGCCTAGCTTGGCGCGGCCTGCGTAATCGCGGTTATTGGTATCGCTGGGGTGAACGCCTCGGGTTTTTCCAGGCACCGGAGCTGCACGAGCCTATCTGGGTACATGCCGTTTCCGTGGGAGAAGCCCTGGCGGCGGCGCCGCTGATCCGCGCATTGCTGGCACGTTATCCGCAGCGCTCGCTGGTGATTACCACTACCACGCCCACCGGCTCGGAGCGGGTACAGGCTTTGTTTGGTGAAAAGTTCGGCGAGCAGTTCATCGGCCAGCCCGGTGGACGCGTGTTCCATGTCTATTTCCCCTACGACCTGCCTGCTGCCGTGAACCGCTTTCTCGACAAGACTCACCCCGGTCTGGCGTTGGTGATGGAAACCGAGCTGTGGCCGAATCTGTTTCGCCAGTGTGCACGGCGGCAGATTCCGCTACTGATCGCCAATGCCCGCCTGTCTGCGCGCAGCGCCAGGGGCTATGGAAAACTGGGTGGTTTGATGCGCGAGACGCTGGCCGATATCAGCCTGATTGCTGCGCAGAATGAGAGCGACGCGGCACGCTTCCGTACCCTGGGTGTGCGTGCCGATGGCATCACGGTCATGGGCAATCTCAAGTTTGATCAGCGCATACCGGGTGACCTTGAAGACCGCGCCGAGGCCTTGCGCCGCGAGCTGGGCGTCTCACGCCCGGTGTGGATCGCCGCCAGCACCCACGAGGGTGAGGATGAGCAAGTGCTGGATGCCTTTGCCCGGCTGCGCGAGAGTCATCCCGATGCCTTGTTGCTGTTGGTGCCGCGCCACCCGGAACGTTTTGCGCGCGTGGCGGCGCTGGCCCGAAAGCGTGGCTATGCCGTGGTGCTGCGCAGTGAGGGCCTGCCCTGCGATGCACAGACCGCTGTCTTCGTCGGCGATACCCTGGGCGAGTTGCTGCTGTTTTATGCGGTGTCGGATGTGGCCTTTGTCGCTGGTAGCCTGGTACCGGTGGGGGGGCATAACATGCTGGAGCCGGCGGCGCTGGGTGTGCCGGTGGTATTTGGTCCGCACCTGTTCAATTTCAGCGATATCAGTCGAGATCTGCTGGAAGCCGGCGCCGCGCGGCGGGTTGAAAACAGCGAACAACTGGCGGCAGTGGTTGGCGAACTGCTGGGTGAGGCTGCCCTGCGTGCCGAGATGGGCGAGGCCGGGCGCAAGTGGGTGGCGGAAAACCGCGGTGCGCTGGAACGGCTGCTGGGGTTGTTGGCGAGGTACTTGTCGTAGTTCTTTTTCGCCACAGAGATACAGAGTACACCGAGAGAATTACCACCAAGGACGCGAAGGAAGTACCGCAATGAGAGTGCCGCGTACTTGACGGTCTTCGCATTCCTTGGCGACCTTTGCGGTATAAAGCCTTTGGCGGGGTTGCTTGTTTTCCCACACAAAAATCTCTGTGTCCTCCGTGCCTCTGTGGCAAATCATTTTTCGTAAAACGGTGTTTCACCCACAGGCCGGGTCTTGAAGCGTCGGTGCAGCCACAGATACTGCTCCGGCGCCTTGCGTACCTGCTCCTCGATGAGGGTATTGATGCGCGTGGCGTCGGCCACGTCATCGCCGCTGGGAAAGTCCTCCAGCGCTGGGCGGATAATAAGGCGGTAGCCTTTGTTGCCCTCTGTGTGCTGGGAAAAGAACGGCAGCACCGGTGCGCCCGTGACCTTGGCCAGCTTGGAGGTCATCACCAGGCTGGCGGTCTGAATGCCGAAGAAGGGTGCGAATACGCTGCTGCGGGTACCGAAGTCCTGATCCGGCGCATACCACACCACCTTTCCCTCGCGCAGGGTGCGGATCATCTTGCGCATGTCCCGGCGTTCGATCAGCCCTTCGAGATGGGTCTCTCTCGATTGCTTGATGATGGCCTCGAACAGTGGGTTGTCATGCCGTCGGTACATGGCGTAGCAAGAGTGAAACAGGGCCAGCAGCCGGCCACTGATTTCAAGGCTGGTGAAATGGGCGCCCAGCAGCAGCACGCCCTTGCCCTGCTTCAGAGCCTTTTGCAGGTGTTCCATGCCCTCGATTTCCACCCGTGTCACAAGGTCTGCGTCTTTCCCCCACCAGGCCAGGGCGGTCTCCGCAATGGCGATGCCGGCGGCGCGAAAGGTGCGCTTGACCAGTGTTCTTTGTTCCCCGGCATCCAGCTCGGGAAAACAGCGCGCAATATTTGTCTCGGTGATACGGCGGCGGCGTTTACCCAGGCGATAGAGTAGTCCGCCCAGGCTGGCGCCGATGCGTACCTGCCAACGGTAGGGGAGGAGGGTTAGCAGCCGCAGCAGCCCGAGAGCCACCCAGGTGCCCCAGTGGTGAGGGGCAAGAAAACGTGATGGCTGAAAGTCGGGAGGGGTCACGGTTGCCGGGCTCACTGAATGAAAGGGGAATTATGCCATGAGATGGCGGAGGCCACAGTCAGCTCCTTTATCTGATTAGACATAATCTAATTCTGAATGTATAATTTAGACACATTCTAATATTGGCCGTGAGAATGATCGCGGCAGCCATTTTACCAACCATGAAGGAGCTACTGATGACGCGTTTACCCAACCCCATTACCCGAGCTGTAACGGGTGCTGTACTGGCGGGAGTCTCCCTCGGTGCGTTTGCCTTTCAGCCATTACCGGAGAAGGCCCCGGAGCCGGCGGACAACCCCGGCACGCCGGCAAAAATCGAACTGGGCAAGCAATTGTATTTTGATCCGCGCCTGTCACTGGATGGCACGGTATCCTGTAACTCCTGCCACAATGTCATGGGCTCTGGTACCGATAACAAGGCCACCTCAGCCGGTGTTGCTGGCAAGCACGGTGGTCGTTCCTCACCGACGGTGTGGAACTCCGCGTTTCTGAGCGTGCAGTTTTGGGACGGCCGCGCCGACACCCTGGAGGATCAGGCCAAGGGGCCGATTCTCAATCCGGTGGAAATGGCCATGCCCAGTGAAAAGGCCGTGATGGATCGCCTGCAGCAGATCCCGGGTTATGTGAGCCAATTCAAGGCGGTGTTCGGTGACGATGGCATGACCTATGACAATCTTGCCAAGGCTATCGGTGCCTTTGAGCGTATCTTGATCACCCCCAATGCACCTCTGGATCTCTACCTGAAGGGCGACAAGTCGGCCCTTTCCACCGCCGCCAAGCGCGGTATGAAGGCCTTTGAGGAGGTCGGTTGCAATGTTTGTCACGCGGGCGCTAATTTTTCCGGGCCACCGTTGCCGGTGGGGCAGGGCTTCTACCGGCATTTCCCCACTTTCAGCAGCCAGTATGACGACAAATATCAGCTGAAGGCCGACGAGGGTCGCTATGAGGTGACGAGCAAAGAGGCCGACAAGCACCTGTGGCGTGTACCGACCCTGCGCAACATAAACCTGACGGCACCCTATTTCCATAATGGCGCGGTGAAGACTCTGGACGAAGCGGTGCGTGTGATGGCCAAGACCCAGCTCAGCAAGGAGTTGACAGGTCAGCAGGTGGCGGACATCGTCGCCTTTCTGGATGGTCTGACGGGTGAATTTCCGCAGATCGCTATGCCGCGTCTGCCGGCCACGGTGAACAGTTCACTGGTGGACTGATTCGGTTCCAATGATGGTTGGTGGGTTCCGACCATGAAAACGAAAGGGGGTGCAGATTGCACTCCCTTTTTTATATGCCGATAATTATGTCGATACCATCTCTTTCCCTCAAGTACCGCCGACCCCTGTAGAGGGTGGTCGCTGAAACGGGGTTTGGTGTTCCAGGGCACCAAACAGATAGGCGTTCACTTGTGTATGGCGGTGCTGACATACAGGGCCGTGTGTGTAGCGGGCCATGTCCGCGAAAAATAACCAATAAAGCAACCATACTCTGTGGGAGCGGCTTCAGCCGCGAAAAAGGCGGATTTCGTTCGCGGCTGAAGCCGCTCCCACAATGTCCGGATTCTATATCGCTGCGGTAAAAAACAAGACTATCGCAGCCAGAACAGGACGTACCGGTAGGCGGTGCCCATTCTAGGTCAGGCAGTCGGGGATTATTTGGGAGTACGAAAGCCGGGCTTGCGCGTGTCAGGGCTGGCCAGGAGTGCTGTCTTCCAGCCACTGATTGATCTGTACCAGGTCATCATGACTCAGCATGCCGGCGACATCTTTCAGAGCCAGACTGTTGATGATGTAGTCATAGCGGGACTGGGCATAGTCGCGCTGGGCGCGGAACAATTCACGGCGGGCGTTAAGCACGTCGACGCTGGTGCGAGTGCCGACCTCGTAGCCAGCCTCGGTGGCGTCGAGGGCGCTTTGGTTGGATATCACTGCCTGCTTGAGGGCCTGCACGCGCACGATGCTGGCGGTGACGCTGCGGTAGGCGGTGCGTGTGCTGGCCTCGGTGGCGCGGTGTTGCTGTTCAAGTTTCTGCCGTGCGGCATCGTGCTGATGCTGGCTCTGGCGCACGGCGGCCGAGGTGGATCCACCGCTGTAGAGTGGCAGGTTGAACTGTAGTCCGATGCTGTTGCTGGTGACTTCATCAACGAAGCTGCCACCCTTGGAGTAATTGTGCGTAAGGGCCAGATCCAGGGTTGGCTGGTGTCCGCTGCGGCTGCGTTTGACCTGCAGGGCGGCGAGTCTGCTGGCGAGGCGTGCGACGTGCAAGGCCGGGTTTTGCTCCAGCGCCAGTTTGTTCCAGGCATTGGGATCCGCCGGCTCGGGAGCGGGCAGGGGGGTCTGCTTGCGTAGCGTGGCGGGCTGCTGGAGGTACTGTCCGGTGATCTCTCGCAGGACTTCGCGTCGGTCATCGAGACGGAACTGGGCCTCGATCTCCTGGGCGTTGACCAGGTCATAGCGTGCCCGGGCCTCGTGGACGTCAGTGATGGCGGTGAGGCCCACCTCGAAACGCTGCCGTGTCTGCTCTAACTGGCGGGCGATGGCCTCTTTTTCGGCGCGTGAGAAGTGCAGGTTGTCCTGTGCGGCGAGGACATCGAAATAGGCCCGGGCCAGGCGCAGGACCAGGCCCTGCTCGGCGGTTTGAAATTCGGCCTCGGCCTGGAGGATGCGTGTGTCGGCTTCATCGAGTTGTAGGAAATTGTCACGGCGGTAGAGAGTCTGGCGCAGTTCGAGTCGGTAGCCGTAGTTGTTGTAGCTCGTCTTCTTGTCGAAGAGGGGGTTGAGATAGGTGGTGTCGTCCGTATTGCGGGAGGCATTCACGCTGAGGTTGATGCTCGGCAGGACACCGGCGCGACTGAGTGACTTGGTCTCGCTGGTGGCGAGGTAGGTGGCCTCGGCGGCAGCCAGCTGCGGATCATTCTGCTTTGCCAACTGGTAGGTATCGAGCAGATTTTCGGCCAGAGCGGCGCTGCTGATACAGCAACTAATCGCAAACCCCAGACGAATGAAATATTTTGACATGGCACCTTGCTCCGTTGGTAGGCAACTACGCCCGGCGAACAGAGGGACGCCGGGCATTATTTGCGTATGACTGCCGCTCAGTAATATTAGACAATTCTAATATGCCTTGCCTCAGAACACAAACCCCTGCGGTTGTTCGGCATTTTTCAGTGCCGGCAGTTCCGTTTCGAACAGGACGTCGATTGACCACTGGTCATCAGCGATGCGGGTGATCAGGGTGGCCTCCATGGCGGGTGCGGTACCAATAATGGCGACCAGGCGACCCGTGACAGTGAGCTTTTGTTTCAGGCTTTTGGGCAGAATGGGCAGGGAGCCGGTGATGGCGATGATGTCGTAGCTGCCGCCTTTATCCCAGCCATGTGCGGCATCACCTTCGATCAGGCTGACATTGCTAAGACCCTGTGCCGTGAGGCGCGCCTGGGCCTGGCGTTGCAGGGCTGGGTCGATGTCGATGCTGTCGATGCGCTGTCCCAGCGTGGCCAGCAGGGCGGAAAAATAACCACTGCCGGTGCCGATTTCGAGGATCTTGTTACTGGATTGCACATCCAGTGCCTGCAACAGGCGGGCCTCCATGATGGGCTTCATCATGATTTCGTCGTCGCTGATGGGAATATTGATATCAGAGAAGGCCAGCTCGCGGTAGTCTTCGGGGACAAAATTCTCGCGCGGGGTGGCGGCAATCGTGTCGAGCACCCGGTAGTCCAGCACTTCGGCGGGACGAATTTGTTGCTCGATCATATTGAAACGGGCTTGTTCAAAATTCAGGGACATCGCTGCTTGTCCTTTAGGTTGATTGCTCGGGAAACGGCCAAGGTTAAGGGGTTTGCCGGAGGGTGGCAAGGGAGTGGCGGCCAATGCCATTAAGTTAAGCCTGAGATCCTGCTTGTTGTAGGTTGGTGGTGAGCCTGCGAACCCCAACGAAGCCAACAATGTTGGGGTTCCTTCGTCACCGCCAACCTACAAAACAGTCGTGATTTTGTTAACTTAATGACATTGAAGTGGCGGCGATGCGCAGACGCGGGCGGCGATATTTTGTATAATCCACCCTTATTACGTTGCTGGGGGTGTTCCCTTTTTTTTGCGGGGGAACTGAGAAATACCCTTTGAACCTGATCCGGTTAGCACCGGCGTAGGGAAGCGAGATTCTGCGTCTTCTGCGTCCGTGTTGCCTCCAGCTGAGTCGAACAACAGAGGACGACACCAATGAGCGCCATTCCCGAAGAATTCCAGCAGAGGACGGCCAAGCTGTCCGAAGAGGTCACGCGGCCTTTTCCCAATGCGATGAAGATTTACGTGCAGGGCTCGCGCCCGGATCTGCGCGTGCCCATGCGCGAGATTGCGCAGTCGTCCACCTCGGGCATGCAGGGTGAGGAAGAAAACCCGCCCATTACGGTCTACGATACCTCCGGCCCCTTTGGCGATCCCGCCATTGAAGTGGATCTGATGAAGGGCATGCCCGACGTGCGTAGCGCCTGGATCAAAGAGCGTGGTGATAGCGAATTGCTGGCCGGGCCGACCTCTGACTACGGCCGGCAGCGGCAGAGTGCGGAGGCGCTGGCACACCTGCGTTTCGAGCACATCCGCCCGCCGCGTCGTGCGGTGGCCGGCAAGAATGTGAGCCAGATGCACTATGCACGTCAGGGCATCATTACGCCGGAGATGGAATACGTCGCGATCCGCGAGAACCAGCGCCTCGACGAGCTGCGCGCCGACCCGCGTTATGAAAAGCTGCTGCGCCAGCATTCCGGCCAGGACTTTGGCGCCAATCTGCCCGAAGAAATCACCCCGGAATTTGTGCGCAGCGAAGTAGCCGCCGGTCGCGCCATCATCCCCGCCAATATCAACCATCCGGAGCTGGAACCGATGATCATCGGGCGTAATTTCCGCGTCAAGATCAATACCAATATCGGTAACTCCGCAGTCAGTTCCTCCATCGAAGAAGAGGTGGAGAAGATGGCCTGGTCGGCACGTTGGGGCGGCGATACCCTGATGGATCTGTCCACCGGCAAGAATATCCATGAGACCCGTGAGTGGATCCTGCGCAACGCCCCCATGCCCATCGGCACTGTGCCCATCTATCAGGCGCTGGAAAAGGTCAACGGCAAGGCCGAGGATCTCACTTGGGAGATCATGCGCGATACCCTCATCGAGCAGGCCGAGCAGGGCGTGGACTATTTCACAATCCATGCCGGCGTGTTGCTACGTTACGTGCCACTGACGGCGAATCGTGTCACTGGCATCGTCTCTCGTGGTGGTTCCATCATGGCCAAGTGGTGTCTGGCGCATCACCAGGAGAATTTCCTCTACACCCACTTCGAGGAAATCTGCGAAATCATGAAGGCTTACGATATCAGTTTCTCGTTAGGTGACGGTCTGCGTCCCGGCTGCCTGGCCGATGCCAATGACGAGGCCCAGTTCGGTGAACTGGAAACCCTGGGCGAGCTGACTCGGATCGCCTGGAAGCATGACGTGCAGGTGATGATCGAGGGTCCCGGTCACGTGCCCATGCAGATGATCAAGGAAAATATGGACAAGGAGTTGCAGGATTGTTTTGAGGCGCCGTTCTATACTCTGGGGCCGCTGGTTACCGACATCGCCCCTGGCTACGACCACATCACTTCCGGCATCGGTGCTGCCCAGATTGGCTGGTACGGTTGCGCCATGCTCTGCTACGTCACGCCTAAAGAGCATCTGGGCCTGCCCAATAAGGAAGATGTGCGTGTGGGCATCATCACCTATAAGCTGGCCGCGCACGCTGCCGATTTGGCCAAGGGCTTGCTCGGTGCCCAGCTGCGCGACAATGCGTTGTCCAAGGCACGTTTTGAATTCCGCTGGGAGGATCAGTTCAACCTGGGTCTGGATCCAGAGCGGGCGCGCGAATACCACGACGAAACCCTGCCCAAGGACTCAGCCAAGGTGGCCCATTTCTGCTCCATGTGCGGGCCAAATTTCTGCTCCATGAAGATCTCCCAGGATGTGCGCGACTATGCCGCCAAGCAGGGCCTCTCCGCAGAAGCGGTGCGAAACAAAGGCATGCAGGAAAAGTCTGTCGAGTTCATCAAGGCAGGCGCGGAGATTTACAGCAAGGCATGATGTTGCGCTATCTCAGATACAAAAAACCCGCCTCACGGCGGGTTTTTCGTAATGCCGAAAGCAGCGTCGGTCTTATTCAGGCATGACGTTGGCAGCGGCCGGGCCCTTGGGGCCTTGCTGGACTTCATAGCTGACTCGCTGACCCTCTGTCAAGGTCTTGAAGCCGGATCCCGAAATAGCGCTGAAATGCACAAACAAATCATCACCACCCTCTTCAGGAGCAATGAATCCGAAGCCCTTGGACTCATTGAACCACTTTACAGTACCTGTAGCCATTACACTTAACCTTTCTAAATTTCAAAATTATTCCTGCGTACGTATTCGAGGAACACCGCCTGTAATGCATGGCGAGCAACCCCTTGAAAACCGCAGCGTCTGTGAGTATACGCCAGCCTTTATCCTGACGCCACAGGCTGGAGGCGTTAATTTTTGTGGCAGCTGACAGCCTCAAAACAGCCTTGCAGTCCTTTTCTGGCGAGCGACTGGCCGTTTCTCGAGAGAAGTCTGTATGGACAAGTCGTTGATCAACCCCCTGCAGTATAAAGATGCATTTGAAATGAATCATATGGAGGCTAACATTTTTCGGCTCGTATGTGGCGATCTTTTCAGTGTTCCACGCAAAATATGCGTCTCGCCTGGGGTAGCCTGTTCACCTGTGGACTAATAGCCATATTGGTAGGGCTGGGCTTGCTTGATCCACTGGGGTGGCAGCAATATGGTGCATTCATTTATCCATTGATTGCGGCAATGGGTATCGGTTTGTCGGTTGCTGGTTTCATGTTGTCACCGCAGGAGTTAACGTTGCAATTGGTTGATTTTCACCCTCTGGTAGCAAGAGGGAAGATTCATTGTAGCCGCGTGGTTCAACAGCTACTTGCCAGATATTACTCCTGGCACAATATATGGTTTAAAGAGGGTAAAGCAGATACTGTATTTTTTTGAAAGACTGCAACTGGCATGGTGGCTGGCTAGCTGGCGTAATGCCATTACGCTGTTTGTATTGTTGGGAATCGGTTTGATCTGGCTTGTTGGCTAATCCGAAGCGCCCTGAAAGGGGGGAGAAAAGTATGGAAACCTTACTTTCGAAGCATTGGCACCATTTACCTCGTGATGAGATAACAACATTACTGGAGGTGGATGCCAGTAAAGGGCTGGACACCTTTGAAGTGGCACACCGGCAGGCCCATTATGGTGAAAATCGACTCACGCTGAAAAAGGATAAATCCCCCTTTATTCTGTTTTTACTGCAATTTCATCAATCACTGGTCTATATATTGCTGGGCGCTGCCGTGATCACCTTTGCTTTACAAGCGTGGGTAGACAGTGGGGTGATTTTTGGTGTGATCCTGATTAACGCCATTATTGGCTATATTCAGGAATCAAAAGCACTGAAAGCAATTGAAGCACTAACCTGTACTCTGGAGGGCAGTGCGAAGGTGTTGCGGGCAGGGGGGAAAGAGCAGATTTCTGCGGCTGAACTAGTACCCGGTGATGTGGTTTTTCTGCAATCAGGTGATAGGGTGCCTGCCGATCTGCGACTGCTCTCTACCCGTGAATTGCAGATTGATGAGTCAGCCCTGACCGGGGAGTCTGTGCCGGTTCAAAAGCAGCCTCAACAACTCGCCCGAGAGACGTTGCTGGCAGATCGTATCAACATGGCCTATTCATCTACTCTTGTCAGCTATGGTACCGCCATCGGGGTTGTGGTTGCCACCGGTAATGACACAGAAATTGGCTATATCAACACATTGATTGCCCGTGTCGATACACTGGCCACCCCCCTGACTAAGAAGATCACCCATTTTAGTGGCATTCTGTTACGAGTCATTTTGACACTGGCTGCGTTGACGCTACTAGCGGGGTGGTTGCGCGGGGAGTCTCTGCTCGACACCTTTATGGCTGCCGTTGCGTTGGCTGTTGCGGCGATACCCGAAGGATTACCTGCGGCGATGACCATTATGCTGGCCATCGGGGTGAACAAAATGGCACGTAGCCATGCCATTATTCGCAAGATGCCCGCCGTTGAAACCCTGGGTAGTACCACGGTGATCTGCTCTGATAAAACCGGCACTCTGACACAAAACCAGATGACAGTGCAGCAACTGTTTTCTGCGGGCCAGGAGTATCAGTTTACAGGGGTGGGCTATATCCCCCAAGGGGTGGTGTTGCTCAATGAAACAGCCGTTAAATTGGCAGCACACCCTGCTCTTGAGCAGTGTTTGATAGCAGGAGTGCTCTGTAACGATTCCCGGATATTCAATAGTGACGGAGAGTGGTGCATCGAAGGCGATCCAACCGAGGCCGCTTTGATCGTCGCTGCGGTCAAAGCGGGGCTGGTGCGTGAGATGCTGGAGCAGCGTCTGCCACGTCGGGATACCCTGCCGTTTGAATCACAGCATCAATATATGGCCACACTGCATGAATTGGCTGATGCGGGTGCCGTGGTCTACCTGAAGGGGTCGGTTGAAAAAGTACTTGCCCGTTGTGCCACTTGCGTTGGATCAAACGGTGAAGAGGTCGCTATTGATCAGGCCGCCATTCATCATGAAATGGAGGAAATGGCGGCCAGTGGATTGCGTATATTGGCATTTGCCTGTAAGCAAATTACCGTGCCAATGTCATTGCTCAGCCATGCTGATGTCGCAGAGGGCCTCACTTTTTTAGGGCTGCAGGCGATGATGGATCCACCCAGAGTTGAGGCAATCAGCGCGGTACGTGCCTGCCAACGGGCGGGTATTCAAGTTAAAATGATCACAGGTGACCATGTTGTGACTGCCGCCGCTATTGCCCAGCAGATTGGCCTGCACGGTGTGGCGGGTGGTGAACACGACAGCTTTGCCATCAGCGGTCATATGCTCTCGGCACTACCCGATCACGAATTATTGTCGGTGGCTGAGCAGGTCTCTGTTTTTGCCCGGGTTTCACCAGAACAGAAACTACGTCTTGTGGAAGCGTTGCAGGCCAATGGCCACGTGGTGGCCATGACCGGTGATGGTGTTAATGATGCACCGGCACTCAAGCAGGCCGATATTGGAATTGCTATGGGCATCGCAGGCACCGAGGTGGCGAAGGAGGCGGCTGACATGGTGTTGACCGATGATAACTTTTCGACCATTGAGGCTGCCGTTGAAGAGGGAAGGGCAGTATTCGATAATCTGGTTAAATTTATTACCTGGACGCTACCCACCAACGTTGGCCAGGGGGCAGTGATACTGGCCGCAATTATAGCGGGTGTTTCCCTACCGGTAACCCCGGTGCAGATTCTTTGGATCAACATGACTACCGCACTACTGCTGGGAATGATGCTGGCTTTTGAAGGCAAGGAACCCGGCATTATGGCGCGCCCCCCACGCCGCCCAAACACCCCAGTACTCACCCGGGAGCTGGGCGTGCGTATCGGTATTGTTGGCCTGATGTTATTGATAGGGGCCTTCGGATTGTTTGAGCTAACCTTACAACGGGGCGACAGCATAGAAACAGCACGTACCGTGGCGGTAAATATGTTCATATTCGGTCAGACCTTCTACCTGTTTAATTGCCGTTCATTGCGTTACTCAATGTTTAAACTGGGCGTTTTTTCCAACCGCTGGCTGGTCATGGGAGTTGTCATCATGGTGCTGTTACAACTTATGTTCACCTACTCTCCTATCCTAAATCAGTTGTTTGGCAGCGCACCGATAGGCATCACGGAATGGCTATGGGTATTGACCGGTGGTCTGCTGATCTATACCGCAGTGGGCATTGAAAAATGGTGGCGATTTTAGTCACTCTCAAGCAACCATGGCATGTTCATCGCCCCCTCAAGTGGTTGCGTGCTCCGGAGAGGAGAGGAAGTGAGTGATGTTTAAGGAAAAATGTAGTTTTTTAAGAAAAAGCGTCTGCTTTTGGTGGTGCTGCGAGGTGATTTATTTCATGCCCGCTGACGCGCTTTTGCGGCCATGCCCTTGACCGCAAGCTGGCACAGCTGGCGGAAGCGCTGATAGGTAGTCTCATCGAGGTCGCAGTCCTGGCTGTGCCGGTCGGCATAGAACAGACCTACGGGTTTGCCATTGATGTGCACGGACTGGGCACAAAAGCTGTTGGTCTTGATGAGTGTTTTGACGGCGTCGGGCACCAGCCCCCAGAATTTTTCGCGGTTGCCGTCATGGATGCGAATGCTCTGCGGCTTCTCCATCAGGCGTTTGAACAGGTGAGGTTGGTCGAGGCGGATACGAAAGCGGTTGAAATAGGGATCGCTGTCAGTGCCGATCAAGAAACGTGCCTGAAGATAGTTGCGGTCGGCACTGAGCATGGCGAACAGAGCGCGATTCAAGCCGGCGCCATCGTGCATGCCGTGGATGGCCTTACGCAGCATATCGTTGATTTCCAGCTTGCCAATACCTGCTTGCATTTCTTGCAGGAGGGCGTCGAAAACCGCAGGTTGGGGTGACAGGCAAACGACGGCGGCACCTGTCTCCAGTCCACGATATTCTGTTGCACCGACTGGCTGATGCCGGGCTGATGTGTCATCGGCCTGCGGCAGGAATTCTTCGTCGATGAGAAATTGCTCATCACCAGGCATCCGTGGCAACAGGGCGGCCGGGGCGCTGGCGCGGTAAAAGGCCGCTTCGTGCGCGGCACGCACCGCAGCACGGTGGACGTGGAGGGTGGTTTCTTCGAGACCGGCATCCAGATAATCCGCAATCATCGTCAGTGTTTCCCGTACCTGCGGGTTGTACCAGCCCCATTCCACCTGTCGGGCCAGTTGCACGGCCAGCACCACGCCGCGTACCCGGGGTTCATTGCTGTACTCTGGGCGCAGCGCCTCGTGTACCAGTTGTGGCAGGTTCCACTTTTCGGCCAATCGGCGGCCAAAGTGTTCCAGGCTGTCGCCCAGGGCGATATATTGGGCCTCGGCCGGGGGCATGCGATCACGGATGGTGAGGCGGCGCAGTTGATGGATGCGTTGGGGAGCATTGACCCACAGGGCGAGCTCCGCCGAATCGTGCATCAATGCGGACAGCAGCACCTCGTCCGGTGCTGAGTCGCGTTTGATATGGGCCCAGTCCCAGGCTTGGTAGGCGGCGTGAAAGGCGCGGGCCACGGCGCGTTGATAACCCTCACGGGCTTGGCCTTGCAGAGCCTCGTCGATCTGTGGGCATTCCGTCGGCAGGCGTTGCACGCGTTCCATGCCCAGCAGCATGGCGGCCTGTTCCATGCTGGCGATTTCCTGTTCGCGGGGTTTGTCGGAGGCCTGCTGCAATTGTTTCAGTGTCTGTAGCGCTAGCCCCGGATCCTTTAGAATGATGTCACCGTATTTCTCCCATGGCGCGGTCTTTTCAGAGCGCAGACGTTGAAAGCTGCGCACGGAATGGGCGAAGACCGGCAGGGGGCGTGCGGTGATTTCGTCGATGGTAATGGGGGCGCTGCTGCTCACGGGGACAGGCTGGACTCGGTCGTGGGTTCGTCACCGTGGTTTCGGCAGCGGGCGCCAGGAACTTTAGGGGGGCTAATACTCCTCTCAGTACGTCAGCATGCCCGCAGTGGCGTGTTATTCTCTGTGCCCTTTATTTCGACCGTGAAGCCCATGTCCGAGACACCCTTTCCGTTACCTCACTGGATGACCCGCCGCAGTACCGATGTCGTCGCCCTGGGCCTGCTGGCGCTGGCCGTGCTGTGGCTGGTGTGGGGGCCGCTGGTCAACGGTCATGCGCTGTATTTCCGTGACCTGCAGGTATTCTTTATACCGCTTAAGCAATTTCTTGCCGACGCCCTGGCGCGAGGTGAGCTGCCGTTCTGGAACCCCGGCGTGTCCATGGGCACGCCGTATTTCGCCGAGATGCAGACCGCTGTGTTGTATCCGGCCTCGTGGCTGTTACTGCTGGCCGATGGCAACCACGGCATCGGCCTGTTGTTGGCCTTCCACCTGCTGCTGGCCGCCGCCGGGGCCTACGGTCTGACGCGCAGCATGGGGCTGGCGGCCCCCGCTGCGCTCGCCAGTGCTGCTGTGTTCAGCCTCGGCGGCTGTATGCTCAGCAGTGTCAATATGATCAATTTCATGCAAGCCCTGGCCTGGCTGCCGTGGGTGCTATGGGCCTTTGAGCGTGATGCCCGCACGCCGGGGCCATGCAGCTGGGTGCTGGCCGCACTGGCAGTGGGCCTGCAGACCCTCGCCGGCGCGCCGGACGTGAGCATTATGACCGGCCTGGTGGTGGTCGGGCGGCAGATTATGCTGGCGCAGGGTGGATTACGTGTGCGACTGGCCTGGCTGCCACGCGTGGCAGCGGCCTACCTTGCAGCCTTGTTGCTGGCCAGTCCACAGTTGTTGGCGACCTATGAACTGTACAGTCAGTCGGTGCGTACAGTCGGTCTGTCGACGGAAGAAATCCAGAGCTATTCATTGCGTTTCGGTGAACTGCTGAGCCTGATTTTGCCGCCGGCCCTGTCGCGCGAAGATTGGCGTATCGCCGAGGTCTACAGTGGTGGCTATGTACCCCTGTTTCTGTCGTTGTATATTGGCTGGGTCGCCATCGCCTTCTCCCTGTTTGCCCTCTGGGCGCGGCGCGGGCCGGCCCTCTTCTGGCTGGCTCTGGGTGGTGTCGGGGTATTTCTTGCCCTGGGCGGCAATAATCCGGCGGCCATGTGGGTCTACGAAACCATCGCCATTTTCCGTTACCCGGAAAAATACGTGGTCTTGCTGCACGTCGGCCTGGTCATGCTGGTGGGTCTGGGCGTGGATGCCTGGTTGAGGAAATATGCCCGGCAGCCGCGCTGGTTGCTGGCCGCCGTGCTGGCGGTACTGGTCATGATGGTTGACCTGGTCGGATTCAACGGCGAGATCAACCTCGAGGCGCCGGGCGACTACTACACGCTGGACGACATCCCCGAGACCCGCTGGCTGGGGCAAGAGGGGGCCGGCTTTGTGTACACCCGCCCTGACTACCGCGACCAGCCGGATCGCGTGCGTGAAGTGTACCGTGAATACCGCCGCCAGCTGTCGCCACATATCGGCACCCTCGCTGGCGTGCGCTATGCGCAGGGAACCGAAGGGCTGGTCATTCGCGACCACGCGCTGATCTCCGGATTGCTCGACAGCCTGCCGCCCAATGGCCAATTCCTGCAACATTTGGCCTTCCTCAATGTGCGTTACATCATGACCGACATGTCGTTGTTTCAGCGCAGCCGTTGGCTGAAGCAGTCGGCACGACAGCTGACACCACGGCTGTGGGACGTGGGTCAACCGCGGCCGATGCTGTATTTCCCCCGCGTCGTGCTGAATCGTGACAGCGACTACCTGCAAATAGCGAGCAAAGAGCGCGCCATGATTGTTGGTCAAAGCGCCTTCGCGCTGACGCCGTCTGGCAGTGATGAAGCGGGTCTGCACGGCCGCGTGTTGAGCAGCGAACGCCTGTCACCCAACCGAATGGCGGTACGGGTGCAGGTCGAAGGCCGTGGCCTGCTGGTGTGGAACGAATCCTATTATCCCGGCTGGCGGGCATACGTCGATGGTGAGAAGCAAACGGTGGTGCGCGCCAATCATCTGTTCAACGGCGTGTGGCTGGAGGACGGTGAGCATGAGCTTGTATTCGAGTTCGTGCCCAATAATTTCTATTTCGGCCTGGGCCTGATGGCGATTACCCTGATGCTGCTGGCAATAGTGTATTTCAATACGCGGCCATCAGTGCTTAAAAACTTGTGGGAGCGGTTTCAACCGCGAAGCAGTGTCAGAAGGTAGCCCGGGGTTTGTGGCGCTCAATCCCGCTACTTGCTCATTTCTCTCAAGCAGGTAATGGTAAAGCAATGACAATACAAGACACACCGACGACGCGCCACCTGACCCTCATTATTCCGGTCTACAACGAAGCCGACGGCCTGCGCCGGCACCTCGACGAGATTTTTTGCCAGCTGGAAGCCCTGCCGGCATTTGTCAGTACAGACCTGCTCATTGTCGATGACGGCTCCACGGACACCACGCCTGGCATTGTGCAGGCATTGTGCGCACAACGCAGTGATATCGCGCTGCTGGTACTGAATCGCAATTTTGGCAAAGAGGCCGCCATCATGGCCGGTCTGGATCATACTGATGCCGATGCCGTGGTGGTGATGGACAGTGACCTGCAACACCCGCCCGTGCTACTGCCAAAGATGGTTGAATTATGGTCAAGCGGCGTCGATGTGGTGGAGGCGGTGAAAATCTCCCGCAATACGCGTAGTGGCCTATACCGCTATTTTGCCAATACCTTTTACCGACTCTTCGATGCCCTTACCGGTCTCGGCCTGCACAATCACTCCGACTACAAACTGCTCGACCGCAAGGTCATTGAAGCTTACCGTTCATTGCCGGAACGCACGCGCTTTTTTCGCGGCTTGGTGAACTGGATGCATTTTCCCGCCGCGCAGATTCCCTTCGAAGAACCGGCGCGTGAGGCGGGCGAAAGCAAGTGGGGTGCACTGCGTTTGCTGAAGCTGTCGTGGCAATCCATCTCCTCCTTTACCGCACTGCCCCTGCAACTGGTGACCCTCCTAGGCGGAGTGACATTTCTTATTAGCCTGCTGCTCGGTGCTAAGGCCCTGTATGACAAATTGTCCGGCCAGGCGCTGGATGGTTTCACCACCGTGATCCTGCTGCTGCTGATCATCGGCAGCGTACTGATGTTCAGCCTCGGCCTGCTGGGTAGCTACGTTGCGCGTATCTATGACGAAATCAAGGCAAGGCCGCACTACCTGATCGATCCTGGCAAGAGTCGTCTACCGGCAACACGAAAAGCCAAGTAGGGTGGGCATTGCCCACCGCTATCCCACCGCTATCCCGTCGATACATTAGTATTAGCCGATACTGTTCAGCTATATGATAACTCGTCACATGATGAGCCTTTTACTTCGGTTACATTTATTAACCACGGTGATCTGAAAATACAAAAACAACCGCTACCCGATTGGGCAAAGATGATTTTGGCTAATTATTTGTGAAGTCTTTGTAATCAAGAACGGTTATGATATTTTGTGTGCCATTCGGGACAGCCCACGATTAATTAATTCACCTCAGATTATTCACGATCCCGCAAAGCTTCAACAACCGCCGCTGTTTGCCTCGCGTCAATAGTCGCCCCGTGAATGCCACTATTCTCACGGCGAAAATCTTCTACCTTCAGCACTTGGGTTAGGGTATCGAGGGATGGACCTCGTTCCGAGCACTTAAGCCCCATTGCCCTTGCCCAGGGCTGTGCTGCCCGTTGTGAACAAAACACACCTGCTGTGAACGGTGGTTCTACTTGATACCTTTCTACATGGTCAATAATCAAAGGCCAGTCAAATTCCGCGTTGTGAATGACCACTAATCGGCTGGTCAGCCATTTGTAGACTTCCGTCCAATGTGATGAAAATAATGGGTAGCCTTGGGCCTGTTCATTGCTGATGCCATTGACTTTGAAGGCCTCCTCCGTCATCGGGCGATGCGGCCTGAAGCGATATTCGGTCGCCTCGGCTACACTGCCTTTACGCACCATGGCCAGCCCAAGACTCACAATACCTGGCGCACCTTGTTCATCAAACAGCCCGGTCGTCTCGGTATCGACGACCACATAGGACTCTGGGAGATTCTTGAATGGCCATAGCAGTTGATTAATGAGTTCAGCTTTCACTACAGACCGCAGCATTATGTGTACTCCGAGACCGAGAGCACGTTAGTAATCTTGTTGCCATCCCAATGGAATTGATAATGCCCTGCCTGGACAGCGGGCGGGGTAAGCGCTTTCGGTCTCAGCAGGGCAACGCATTCGCCCTTTGCGTGCCGGATAGAGCGATACAGAATCCCCAACTCATCTTGCTGCTTCAATTGTTCCCCAACCGCCTGGGCATGAACAAAACTGTCAGGGTCATGCACTTTAGGGTCTCCGCACACATCGACCAACGCCGCATCCACCACGCAGTGGTAGCAACGCATCGTGAGTACCTGAGGGCCTTCGCTCGTCACTTGCAGAAACCGGCTACGGCTGAATCTGGATTCTGCAATAGCAGTGTCCAGATCGAGGCCTGCGTAATATATCCCATATTGCCCCTTCGTAAAGCGGCTTTCCGTACCCGTATGGGTGAACGCCGCCATGATGGCTGTCGTGCCTGGCCCGGTTACGCGATCTTTTGGTGCAACCAAGGCAATATTCCCCACTTCATCTTGCAATCGATCATTGGTCAGGCTTTCCAATGCGTAGGCCGCTTCCAGTTCCTGTGGGTCGAGTAGATTCTCGAACAGTCCAATCGGGGGGAAGTGGCTGGGGATCAGGCGGTATGAGTCGCCCTGTACGTCTACTTTAGACATACTGCTCACCACGCCACCCATCCAGGTAGCGCCGAACATCCACCAGATCCACCACCCGGCCAGCCAGCATGCGATCAAGGGCTGACCGTCCGCCAAAATCACGATTCGGCTTGCGAACCCAGGTTTTCCACTGGTTCGGGTCTGAAAACAACAACTGAACGCCCTTGTAGATGCCAGCAAGATAAGACAGCCGTTCCAGGGTGTCTTTGGACAGCTTGATTGGCGTGCCTGCTTCTAGCCTACGCTGCCAGTTATACAGGGTGGTCCGGGTTCCAAGCCCCGCCAGTGTGCAGCGCTGCTTGTCTGTCAAATCCCATTCATCGGCGATACCAAAGAACAGTTTGACGGCCACACGGCTTATTTCGCTCTCGTTCACCGCAGACTGGGGATTGGGTGTATTCATGGCAGATTCTCCAATAGGCACCCCCTATAATATGTTCACTTATGATCATTATCAATATTTTTGTTCTTTAGTGGCATCTGTATCAACAATGCCACGCGCCATGGCTTGCTACGGTGCCACCTTGACTGCCCGCTCTCCTGGTTGGTAGCTGGCGTGAGCAGGTACTACAATCACGCCATGGAATGAATATGGCAACAGCCTGGCTGGCCCAACTTCCGCTACGATAAGCGAGCATTTGAGGGCCGGGATATTGCGTCTCGCCATCAGTAATGCCCTGTGTCAGGATAGATGTCGCCTCTAATTTTCATTAGAGGTGGGCAAAATGAGTACAAGACATACCCAATCATTTAAGATGCAGGCAGTCGAAAAGGCATTGAGCCGGGCTGCTGGGATTACCCTTAAAGAGATAGTAGATGAACTTGGAATAGGCAGTTCAACATTGGGAAAGTGGATGAGAGCTGCAAGGAACAATGGTCTGGAATGCACTTCAGATGATGGTACTTTAATGTCAAGCGGCAAGAGAAGAGAGAAAAGGCCCCAGGACTGGAGTCTGGAGGATCGGCTTGAAATGGTGATGGCATGTGCTTTGTTGGGAGAAGAAGAAAAGAGCGAATACTGTCGCAAACAAGGTGTTTATCCACACCAGGTCAATCAATGGCAGCTTGACTTTGCCGACGGTCTCATCCGCTGCGGCCACTCTGATCAAGGAGCAAAACCTGGATGCCACGGCAATCACCGGTAGTGGCGATAAAGGTAGGATCCTAAAGCGGGATGTGGTCGCTTTTCTCCAGTCGGCGGCGGAAAAAAATCTACAAAATACCTCTGTCACCGAGACGGAAAGGGCCGGAAGGGTTGAGGCCCCAACGGCGCTGCCCAAGCCAGAAGTTGATTCAGGCATGGAGCCTGGATGAGACGAAAAGGCAAGAACGGGAGGCGGTGATGCAGGATACCGCCTTCGAACGGGATCTGTTTGCCGGGTTGACCCGTGATATAGGGTTCCACAATCCGCGCCAGCTCATCCGCCTGCGCAATTCCTACCGTTTGCTCAAGGGGTATCGTCACAGTCGTGAAGGCGGGCCAGTGGATGTCCGGTGGGTCGAGCATCTTCTGCATGGCCTGTTCTGGTATGAGTTTCTCTACCAGCAAAAGCTGGCCGAGTTGGTTGCCTGGCAATGGTCTGACAGTGACTGGGAAAAGGATGCGGTACAGAAATCCGCCGAGGCTGGAGAAAAGTCTGCAGTAGGCAACGAGGAACGCCCGGTCAATCCCCCGGTGATAAACATGAGTCGGCGTCTGAACCGGTTGTTTACGGGAAATGGCTGGGACGATGGCTATGGCAATTTAATGCGGACGGTGCAAATGGTGGTGTTACCCAATGCTCAGATGGGCCTTCTTCTCAGTCGGCACGATGTAGATAGGGCTTTCTCTGAATTGGCTGCTGCGACCAAGGGGGAACCACTGGATCCCTGGAATCTGTCACTGGCCCGATTCAAACAGCAGGAGCCATTTAGTATTCACGTTGACAATTGATGCACTCTCTTGCTATCAAGACACGGGTCTTTTCTGCAGAACGCCGATGAGAACCAGGCTGGCGCCGACGACACTGATAACAAGGTAAAAAATATCCAGCTCAAACCCGGTCACCCTGGACAAGAGCGTGGTGATGGCCCCAAGGCCGATAAGCATGCCACCAAAAACCTGTTTTTTAATCCCTTTCCGGCCTTCATGTCACACCAGAAAGCCGAGAAAGAATGCCTTATAGTGCCGCATTTGACCGGTAATGTTCAGCAGTGCCGGCACGAGTACGATGAGACCGCAAATGCCGATGATCAAGCGGGCATGGTGCCTGACCATCTGGCGTTTTCTGAGAAGCAGGATGAGGGTGACGGCCGTTACCCCCAGAGCGAGGCTGATGCCGAGCCCGTAAAAAAATGCCAGGAACCAGCCCTCGATGGCTGTCCCTCTTTGTGCCGCCAGGCCCATGATCTCAGAGAGGATTGGCGTAATACAGGGCGAATAGATGATGGCGAAGGTCATGCCTATCAGCAGGGAAAGCACGCTCGACACGGTAGGGCTGTGTCTTTCTCCCAGGACAGACAGTCGATTGAGAAAAATCAGATACAATGCCACAAAGAGAATAATAAAGCCTGAAGCCACTCTCAGGTTGCCGATATGATAGAGGATGGATCGGCTGATGGTTAATCCGGAGGCAATTAACAGAGAATAAAATAGGCAGAAACCCAAGATATAGGCAGCATAGGGAACAAGAACCCATTGGCGTATACTCGCATTGGGTTTTTGCTCAAGGGTTGCCAGATACAGACCAAGCAGAAAGGCGATAACGAATGGACTGATCTGGAGGATACATATTTGCCAGATGGAGAAAAAAGAGCTGAACCCTCCCCATAGTGCGGTGCTAGCTCCCATTACCGTATCTCCTCTACCCATAGTGGAAACTCTTTCACCTTATCCGCGATATTTCCGTAGAAAGCCCGTTTTACGACCCCGGTTTTATCGATGAAAATTGTCGTTGGCGGGGAGCCAACACCGTAGTCTCTGGCAATCTTGTCGTCTTCGTCATAGCCCGCAGAAAATGGTACCTTCCATTTTTCGACGAATTTTTTAAACTTTGACCGGGCATCCTGGATGCCGATCATGAGAAAGACCACATCATCGTCTCGATGCTTAAAATATGCCTTTTTTATCAGAGGAATGGACTCGTTTGAACAGGGGCACCAGGAGGACATGAAGGTTATAACCAGTCCTTTTCCGGCATACATGTCAAGATGACTTTGTTTGCCGTCAATCAGGGTAAGGGTAAATGGCGGGGCCTTTTCTCCAACCTGCAATAATGTTCTTCCGCCTTCGCTGCAACCGGCAAGGAAGACAGTGAGGATGAACAGAGTAGCGAGAGTCTTAAAGAAGCTTGTCGAGTTCATATCGCAATAACTCCTCAGTAACAATGCCTGCATGGAGATAGTTCGTAATACCTTCTTTGTCTATAAAATAGGTGGTTGGTAGGCCATACACGCCGAAAGACTCCTGGATACTGTTTGTTTTATCGATCCCCGCAGGAAAGCTAAGGCCAAGCTCATTCAAAAAGGTTCTCGCCTTTTCTTCGCTGTCATTCACGGCGATAGCCAAAAACACCACACCTTTTGGCCCGTACTCTTGGCCGATATTTTCAAGGTCGGGGATTTCCTCTTTGCAGGGTGCGCACCAGGATGCAAAGAAATTGATCAATATTGGCTTTCCCTTGTGGTCACTTAGCCGAAAAGTGCTGCCATCAAATAATTCAAGGCTGAAATCAGGCGCTGGCTCCCTAGTTTCTATTGCCGATTGAGTGAAGAACCCCTTTGTTGTATCACCTCGCGTCAGTAGCATTGCAGCCAGAGAGATGGCAATGAATATTCCCGTGGCACCCGCAATAAGGAATAGTTTGTAGCGCTTAGTTTTTTGCATCATCGTTGTCTGTAAAACGTGCGATAGGAAGATTCCATTGGAAGACCCTTTCCCTTATTCCTGGCAGGTGAATGGCAACATCTATGATAGCCGGTTTTCTTTCATCAATAGCCGGGAAAGTCAGTATTCCTTGCTTGTGATGGTTTTGGCCGTCTTCATAGATTATTTCCCAGCCATTTGCATGTTGTGTATTGCCATTGCCGTCATGTAGCGTAGACATTTCAGCAAGGTTCCAGGGCGGGATTGTTCCTTGGTGGGTGTTGACATAAACTATGAAAATAGCACCTGATTTTTGCTTAGGTATTTTTCTTGCTACCAAGTACGGCAACAGGCTGAGGTGTTCGCGGGGAATGTAAATGATATCGAGATACAGGTCGCTATCACCAAAATCACTTTTCCAGAGGTGCCGCTTTATAAATCGCATAGTCTTTGCTGGCAGGACGGTGGGTACATTACTCAGATAGTGTTCCTGAAGGTATCGAGTAATGGCATCAGCATGTTTGTCTGATATATCTGCGAGATCTGGCGTTTTCATGCGGGTGACTATCCATTCCCACTCCAAGGCAGTCCTGGGTTTATCTTCGATGACATCCCTGCTATGGCATTGTCGGGTACATGTTGCCTGGTATAGCTGAGTCATTTCATCGGGAGATAATTTTCCGATCATATCCTGCTTGTACAGAAAGAGTTTTCCTTCGGTATAAATGTTATTAGCCAGTTGTCTTGGAGGCATGTCGGTCAAGTACATAAATAATAGAAACAGAGCTGGAACCGACAGCAAGAAAAATACGCCAATGCTGATGAGTAAGGATTTCACGGGTGCCTTTTATGCAGTCAATCTTTCTGGAGTTATACGGGTTTTTTAGGGCTCTTAAAAAAAAGTTTTCTGATGCTTATATAGACGGCCAAGAACATTAGCGCCATCCATCCGATTATGCCTGCCCACAACAGTACCCAGTCTACTGTATCGAAACTCCGTGTATATTGGTAAGTTTTCCCTTGTATTCTCTGAATGGGGGTCAGGCGAGCACTTTCTCCATACTTCCCAATAAAGTATTCCATAATTTGATCTTTGCTCATCCCCTTTTTAATTTGTTCACCTACCTCCTCCTTCCATTCAAGGCCACAACTCATGTTGCAGTCTTCGAGGATTAACGGACATTCACAGGGACAGGCCAAATCCTTGACGACTTCCGCTACGGTTAGTGCATAAGCATGGGGTGAGATCAAGCTGCAAGCCAGGGTAAAATAAAAGGCGAGTGACAGAAAGGCCCTTCGGCTAAGGATTTCTTTCATGCCAGTTCCTTGCGCCGTCTTTTTCTTCGCAGCCATATAAATCCACTGACGGCAGCCAATATGCCGAAAATTCCGCTTCCGGCTAATATATATACAAACTTTTTAACATTTTTTTGAGTTTTATACGGCGATTCCCAGGTATTTTTCTCACCCATGCGTGAATACTTAATGTCGACTGATGGTTTTGGGTCATTCTTGATGTAGTTAATCGTAAAGGTGATTTCCTTGTCTTTCTCGACATTCTCCAGTTTGTAAGAGAAATGATTGAATCCCTTTACCTCGCTTTCTGCAGGAACCTCATGGGTCAATGATGAATTATTTGCGTGTGTTATCTTGAATTCACTGCTCCGCAAGGGCTGCTGGATGTCTATTTCCATAAATCTTATGGGATGATTGGCTTTAATCTGATATGGAAATTCTCGCTGTCTGTCTATCCCTGAGAATGCCGGAGTGTGGAAACTGAGGTAAAAATTTGGGTAAGGCAGTAAAAGGCGTACTTCATCGTATGCCCCTCGGTCAAAGACCTTATAAAGCTGGCAAAAATGCTGTCCTTCATGTGAAAGGCTGCAAGCATCGCTGATAATGGCGCCCTTAGGGACTAGGAAGCTCGTTTTAATGGGAAATCGGGAATCTTCATCAAACTTCCCATCATAAATAACCAGCAGGCTGGGGTCGTCGTATTCAGGCCAGATAGCAACCCTCATTCTTCCAATGGAGAGTCCTTCTGTCTCTTCGTTAATAGCCGATGAATTTCCTGTGTTTCTCTCGCATCCGGTGCTGAAGGTCAGGAGGGGCAAGGTGATGAAGAGCAGTAGGGAGCCGTTCGTAAAATTCATTCTGCGTTAACCCTCATTGCCGTAAGCTGAGTACCAGCTTAAGTACCCAATACTGATATTACCAGAGCCGATACTATAGCGTGGCACTCATGAATAGACTTATCAAGACAGGATAAATAAATAATTCCCGGGTAAATATCTCTGATATGGGTTAGATGTAAATATACAGGGAGTTTGGATATTTTATCCCAGCGTGGTTAAAAATAACATTTAGCGACAGTTATTTATAATAGATTGACCCACTAAAGTAGAGGGAGGCAGGCTATATCAGGCATTCTTGACCAATGTCAAGGAATGGAAGTGTGGCTGGAGATATAGATGTAGCGTGGAAGTGCGTCAAAATGCCGCAGCGGGATGATGGGTATTAAGTTAGAGCGTTTTTTTCACTGCAAGAAATTGGATGGCTCAATGTTACCGGCTGTGTAAGGTCGAGTCAGTACAACCATTATTAAGCAAAGAAAAGGTCATATTGTGTGCTGCGGAGGCCGCACCGATTGAAATAAATTTTGAGTCTTAGTAAATCTCTGGGTTAAAGCTAAATCCCAGGGGGGCTCGGCGTCAACATCTTGCTATTTATTTAACGGTTACAGTCAACAGTTAATGATAATGGCGCATACGGGAGGAAACAAAGATGCATTGCAATCACAAGTTTCTCATAGTGAAGCTTCTTTCGGCAGTTTGTTTGGCAGTTGGGGGAGGGGCGGCAGCAAGTGCCGAGGAACAGGTGCCATCGTGGCAAAATGCAGAAGTAGACAATAAAGATACACCGCTACATGATCCAATGCTGCTCTATAACGCGGGTGGTCTAAATGGTAAGGTGGCGGTGATAGGGCTTCCAAGCATGAAAACCTATCGGCATATTTCTGTCGGCGTAGATTTGCATGAGGTTGTTTACGGTGGTTCTCCCGCAGGTAACAAAAATGGCACGCCGGATGGAAAATATCTTTATGTCAATGATAAGGGTGCCAACACTATTGGAGAAATAAATTTACAAACCGGCATGTTGGAGAGATTGATTGCGCTTCCTTTTCCCTTTGGTCTCCACCACATTGCGCTGAGTACGGATGGCAAGTATCTGTTCGGAACTGGTGAGTATACCGGCAAGATGTCAAAGACCGAGATCTCCACCGGCAAGACGCAAATAATTGACTGGGGGCCGGCGCCGAGCGCACCGGATTACCTGGATGTCGGCAAGAAGGGAAAATATGTCTTTGCCGGTAATTATTATCATTCAACGGTGGGTGTCTTTTCCGCTAACCCTTTTAAGTTTATTAAAGCAATTCCCGTCGGAAAAAATCCACACGGCGTTGACGTCATACCCGAGGGCACGGTGGCTTTGGTGAGCGACAAGCTGTCGGCGACGATGACGGTGATTGATATCGAAACGCTGGCGGTTAAAAAGGTCTTGCCGACCTGTGCCGGCCCGCTCCACACGGTGATGGATGTCTATGATAAGGACGGTGGCACCTATGAGCCGGGGAAGGATAGTCCAGAAGGGCTGACTTCCAAGTACGCCTATCAAAGCTGTTTTGTGGCGGATTCCAATGTAAAGATAGACCTCAAAACGCTTGAGGTGGTCGATGAGATCCCAACCCACTACAGAACCGGACATATCGCCATTAGTGCAGACAACAAGTATGTCATTGCTCTAAATAAATTCTCAACAGGATTGTTCAGTCCTACGGGGGTAGTCTATCCGGTAAACTTCGAAATGTGGGATGCACGAGAGGATAGCCCCACCTATGGCAAGACCTTAAAGCTTATCCCCGTGGATGGTGAGCCGCACAATGCCAAGACTATCTATGCCTATCAAATAAAGGACTGGACCATGGGTCAGGCAGAGAAAGGCGGCTTGCTCAAGGCTGGCTTGACACCGGCCATCTATCCTCATAATAAGGCCAAGGCGAAACGGTATTTTATGCCCAAGTCTAATGAGCAGCCGGGAATCCGGGTCGTTGATGGCGTCAAGGAAATTCACATCAAGGCCTTCAGTTATGGCTATATCCCTCGTCAGATCAGGGTGAACAAGGGCGATAAGGTGCGGTTGTTTGTGACGAATATCGACAAGGCAGCAGGTATTACGAAGAACCCGGACGTCACCATGGGCTTTACAATTTATGGTCCCTATGGATTGAGGACTAATCTGGCTGCTCCGCGCGGAGTGACGGCGGTCACTGAATTTGTTGCGGATATCGCCGGTGAGTATGCGATCTTCTGTCAGCACTTCTGCGGCCCCCTGCATTTGGAAATGAGAGGGTCGTTCTTTGTGGATGATCCCAACAAAGAGGCATCCAGTCTGGCCGTCGGTGATTATGAAGAGGCACAAAGACTCCCAGGCCTGGTGCAAGAAGGCGAGTTAACGATAGCCGAGCGTGTAAAGAGCCTATAACTCTTTCTTCATGCAGTGTGAAGTCTTTATGAATAGCTGGGTCAACCCTTGAATTTTGGGCTGGCTCAGGCTCCTAGGGAGGAAAAAGTGCTTTATTCGAGACTCCGCCGAAACCGTGGTTGAGATAAGGCCTTTTTTAGCAGCGAGGAAATGAGTGATGAAGAATCAGTATCTGAAAATATGCGTGATCGCAATGGCAGGTTTGGTCGCCGTGTGGGCAGGTTCGTCTGCCTTCGCTGCGGAAAAAAAGAAGCGGTGCAAAGCACAGGGTGCGAAGGTTGAGTGTCCCACCCTGAGTGACGAGGCTTTGGAAAAGGCTTCGAAGGCCTATGAAAAGGAAGCCATGGATATGGCTATGGGTAAGGCGGGCAGCACCTATGGTGTTGCACCGTTTGACTACTTGACGGGCGTTGGTAAGCGAACCGACAAGACGACCCTGACGGAGGGTGAAAGTGGTTACGGTGGACATGGCGGTGGAGGTACAGGAAGGACGGAGCTGTGGGATCGGGTGAAGGAACCGGCAAAAGGCGAGGAAATTTATAATCAATGGACGAATAACTGGTCACCCACGTTTACTGAAACCCGTGTTCCTGGTGCCGACCCGAATGAAGGAAAGCAGTGGTATTATTCATACTGTATCGCCTGTCATGGCTGGATGTTACAGGGTGATGGGCCAGTGGCCATCGACCTGGATCCGCGACCGAGAACCTTGGTTGCCGGTAAGTATATGAACAAGAAGAGCAATCTTGAACTGTTCATTTCTATCAAAGGTGGTGGTGAAGCGATTTCTCTTTCTTCATCCATGCCATCGTGGGGCAACTATATGCAGGATCAGGATATCTGGAATATTGTCGCCTGGATTCGCGCTATGCAGGATGTAAAAAGCCCCAAGGATCTGGATGAGTATCTGAATCCAAAGTCTACATTCAAGCCGATTGCGGGTGATGTGAATCCCTTGAATGTAGCGGACAGTGAAGACTTTGCCGATGCCCAGGAGCTCATGGAAGCAGAACTCGCAGGGCGTGATGGTGGTAACCTAGTGGGTGGTAAATATGTTGATGGCGGCCTGAGAAAGAGGCCACAAGACGTCGCCGCAAAGGTTAAACAGGGATATTAATAGAGGTGTTTCCAAGGCTCCTAAGATAGCCCTTGGCAAGGAGAAAATGATCGAGAACTCTCGTAGGGTGGACATGAAACATGCCACCCTACGTGGTTGTTCTCTTCGGTTGGTCTTTTCTTGATAAAAGTAGATATTTAAGAAAAACGCCTAATTTGGGTGTGCTGAGTGAGTGCGAGCACTTGCAGGATCTAGGGAGCGTGCACGGAATAACCTCCCAATCTTGCATCTCGGCGTTGTCTCCTGAGTCACTCTTCCTCCTACATCCATACAGTCGTCATCTTCAGCCATCTTCGCCTAAAGCACCTACTTTTTGGTGTCCGTTATCCAATTACAAAAACTCAAAATAAAATAACCATTCCTGCGCTTTTGTTCAAAGCTACCGCGTCCTCGGCAACTGCTCCTGCGTTGCCCTACCTCCTGCGTCCATGCAGTCGTGCTATCGCTCCTTACCTACGCAATCAGAACGAACAAACACAGACTAATTCTACTCCGTTACAGCCATGTAGAGTGATGAGATGGTCTCCTCCCGCCTTTAAAAACGGCGTCGTAATGCGCCATGATGGAGAGTGTTAACGACCATCAGCGAAAGAAAGGAGAAGACCGTGATCAAGATTACGACAGCTGGACTGGATTTGGCAAAAAATGTGTTTCATTTGGTGTGCTGTTATGACCGAGGCAAAGTGGTCAAAAAGCGAAAGCTCAAGCGTCGAGAAATGCTCACGTTTTTTGCCACGTTAGAGTCCTGCCTGATCGGCATGGAATCCTGTGCAAGCGCCCATTACTGGGCCCGACAGCTTGAGGCACTGGGTCATGAGGTCAAACTGATTCCGGCGCAATATGTGAAAGCCTATGTGCGCGGCAACAAAAATGACTACAACGATGCCCTGGCCATCAGTGAAGCGGTCACACGACCACAGATGAGTCGGTGGATCAACAAGATTCGGGCAGCGCGCGGGATGAACAAAGCGACGGTCGCATTAGCCAAGAATATGCAGGATGGGCTGTATTGGCGCACCACACGACTTACAAGCCTGCCGTACAGGCTTGAACAAAGAGCAGCAAAAAGGTAAGAAGGAGCCCCCTGCCAACGATTGCGAAGATTTTGAATAAGTGATGACACAACAGGTCAGACCGGCGTATTGAAAACCTGGCGTGCCCAGAGGCTCAACGAAGCCGATAGGGTGATAAGGACGATACGCGCGAACTTCATCGAGGCCAGAGGAATGAGTATTCCTCACCAACAGGCCGGATATATGAGAGCAATCCTGTCCCTGACATCGCTCACACAAAATCTTGCAAAATGGGAGGAGACCATATATGGGCACGTCTTTTGTGCCCACGACGCGGTTGGCGCATATTCCACGTGGGTATGAAAAGCCTGCCCACCCTACCAGGTTTTTGTGGAGAGCCCTCAGAGATTAAAGTAACAGCGTAGAACTAATTACCTGATCTGTATTAACTTGCAAGCAATTGTTCCAGAAGGCTTTATCCTGGAGCAATTGTTGGCAAATACATGAAGTCTAGGTGTTACAGTAATTTTTCTATTTCATGCTCCAGAAGCTTTTCTGTAACGACGCCTGCATGGAAATAACTGACCATCCCTTCCTTATCGATGAAGAAGGTCGTAGGCATGCCGTACAGGCCATAAGCCTCTTTGATTTCTCCTGCCCTATCCAGGCCCGCTGGAATAGTGAGTCCATATTTCTTAATAAACTCCTTCGCCTTCCTTTCCGTGTCATCGACGGCAATCGCCAGAAATACGACTCCCTTTTTTGCATAGTCTTGAGAGACCCTTTCAATGGTTGGTGTCTCTTCACCGCAGGAGACACACCAGGAGGCAAAAAAGTTGATGACGACGACCTTTCCTTTCATGTCGCTTAACTGAAAAGTCCCTCCATCAAACAGCTCCAGAGTAAAGTCAGGGGCGATTTCTACTTCGGTGTACAATGCTGATTTGTCTTCGCTACAGCTATTTAAAAACAATAAACACCCTATAATAAATACAAAAAAGACAATATGACGGTCAGGACTTAACATAGGGTTTGCCTCCTTTCAGTATCTGATCGACGAGGAAAAAATTGTCTGCTGAAGTGCAGGGCCAAGTGCTCGTGAACGACTACTGTGAGAAAAATTTTCAGAAAAAACCCCATCGTTTGTCATCCTGCTCTTTATAAAATGCGCGGAGCTTGATGAAAGTGTCTGCAATGTTTTGAGCATCATGAGGTGGTGGGAACCGCCCATAGAGCCTACCGCGGGGGTCAACGAGAAATACGGCTGAATTATGGGTGACCACGTAGGCGTCCGGGTCTTCCCCGGGCTCTTCGTCGTGTATGGCGTACAAGGCGCCCATTTGCCGTGTAAATGCATCTATTTGTTCTGTACTACCCGTAAATCCTGAGAACTCGCTGCCGAAGTAGGATGCATACTCCTTTAGAAGTTCGAGGGTATCCCTCTGCGGGTCGACCGATACGAAAATACCCTGTATTTCCTCATAAATGTCCGGATTTTGTTTGAGATCAGCAAAGGCAGAAGCCAGTACTCCAAGGGTCATCGGGCAGACATCCGGACACTGTATATAGCCAAAAAATACGAAGCTCCATTTGTCCTTTAAACTGTCAAGGTTGAGGGTCTGTCGGTTGGCTCCAATGAGGGTAAAGTCATTTAATTGCTTTGCCTGCCAAAAGAGATAATCTTCAAGATCCTCTGGTGCTTTAATAGGCTCATTGGAGTTTGTCTTCCAGGTGAAAAAGGCGGCGGCCACCACTGTAACGACCAGTATAAGCGCAAAGCTTCCGATGGAAAAAACCCCTCTTTTCTTCACGGTATTGATATTCCTTCCGGTTACCTGGAGTTGTTATAACTTCCTACGAAGGAAGGTTCAACCTGGTGCATAATATACCCAATGATGCATG
The DNA here is from genome assembly GCA_021647505.1 of Gammaproteobacteria bacterium. GTDB lineage: Bacteria > Pseudomonadota > Gammaproteobacteria > SZUA-152 > SZUA-152 > DRQN01. The sequence continues at coordinate 17,564 of JAKIUN010000016.1, read as the reverse complement.
TGGCCTGATGACATGTGTCAGTATAGAGCCAAGCGGTTAGCTGAAGCCAATTTTATCCTTGATAATACCGTTGTATGCTGGCTTACCCATGGTAAGCCACTGATGATGAGAGAAACTTTAGCGAAAATAGTATATCTTCGATTGCAGAGGTGATGGGCTGTTCAATGATTATTGGCCATGCTCAAATGAAAGTTTTTGATTAAATTGATGCATGTCAATGCAAGGTGTCGGTATGCAAGGTGATATATTTCAAATGTCTGACCATGTGAGCAGGGTATTGCAAGAATTAATATTTTTTGCGAGAAAGAGGCTGAAGGTAAGGAAGAGAAGGCTGTCTGTGACCGAAATGACCATGGCTGATGGAGCGTAAGATAATGCTATTTCTCAAGAAGTGCCGCATCCTTATCATACTCATCCTGGTTTTCCTCCCCTGTACACTTTTGGCCGGGAACCCATCAGTGTTAAGAATCTCGGCAGTACCCGACGAAAACCCTACGATGTTGCTCAGGAAATATCAGCCCCTCGTCGAATATCTTGAGCGAACACTGAACATGGAGGTCAAGTTTTTCCCTGTTCTGGATTATGCCGCCACGGTAGAAGCGATGGCGGCAGGAAAGCTGGATATGGCTTGGTACGGTGGTTTTACAACGGTTCAGGCGATGAAAAGGGCGGGGAGTATACCGATTGTGCAACGGGCCGTGGACACAAAATTCCATAGCAAATTCATTGCCAGCGTAAAGAGCGGAATCAAGGGGTTGGATGATCTCAAGGGACATACGTTTGTCTTCGGCAGTGTCAGCTCAACGTCAGGGCACCTGATGCCAAGACACTATCTTCTGCGCCATGGAATTGACCCTGAAAATGATTTTAGACGTATCAGTTTTAGCGGTGCGCATGATGCCACGGTGAAATGGGTAGAGTCGGGCAAGGTGGATGCCGGCACCCTGAATGAGGCAGTGTGGAAAAGACTCGTCAACGAAGGGGCCGTGGATACAACGAAGGTCAAGGTTATATGGACCACGCCTCCCTATTACGACTACAACTGGGCGGTCAGCAAGAACATCAGCCAGGCTCTTCGGGAAAAGATAAGAGACGCCTTCCTGGTGCTTGATTATGATAAGCCTGAACACAGAAAAATTATGGATTTGCAGAGGGCAAAGAGTTATATCGCCACTAACCCTGGAAACTATAAAGGCATTGAGCAGGCCGCAAAGTCGGCAGGGCTTTTGAGATGAGAGTTTTATGAGAGCCATGATTGTCGATGAGGGGATGAGCCTGTTGCACGATCAAGGCGTACAATTTTTCTGTGGAAGTTAGTGTAAATAATCTTCAAAAGGGATTTGGCGGTGAGGCTGTCATAAAGGCCGTTAGTCTCACAGTGAAAGAGGGTGAGAGAGTGGCTGTCATAGGCCCCAATGGGTCGGGAAAGACCACCTTATTGAGGCTGTTGAATCTGATGATCTTTCCAGATCAAGGGAGCATTGAACTAGCCGGAAAGAAAGTCACCGGCCTTGGTGTAAGGGAAGCGCGAACAGTGAGGCGGGGCATTGCTACAGTTTATCAGTCACACAATCTCATTCCCCGATTTAAGGTTATTAACAATGTTCTTTCCGGCAAGCTGGGTTCCTGGTCAACATCAAAGGCATTGTTTTCATTACTGATAAAGCCCCTTGAGGAAGTGGGTGTTCGAGAAGTGTTGGAAATGACCGGAATAGAAGACAAGATATATTGGAGAACCGATAGGTTGAGTGGCGGCCAGCAGCAGCGGGTTGCTATTGCCAGGGCGCTGTTTCAGGATCCAAATCTGCTGCTGGCCGATGAACCCTTCGCCTCTCTTGATCCTCGCAGTGGCGAAAAATTGATCGAAATTCTGGTTGGCTGGAGCAAACAGAAGAATAAGACCTTGATTGTTACGCTTCATCATCTGGAGTTTGCCCTTGCCAACTTTCCCAGAATCATTGCGTTAAAAAATGGCACGATATTTTTTGATCTCCCAACGGGCCAGGTAACGCCCGAGCGCTTGCAACAGTTATACGGTGATGATCATCAAGGGGCATAGATGCAAAAAAAAGTGCCGTCATACCCCTTTGTTGTGCACCAAGAGTCAAGATATGATTCAACGCTGAAGGGACTGCTTATCCTCGGGGGACTGCTTATTCTTGGGGGAAGCTACGAGATTTCAGAAATAGACATCTCTCTTCTCTGGAGTGAAGAAGGCGCCGAGGGTGCAAGAGATTTTCTGCTTGGCTTGTACCCCCCTGAATATTCCCGGGAATTTCTTGGCTTTGTTATTAAGCCTACACTGGATACACTTTTCATCGCTATCCTTGGAACCCTGCTGGGCGTATTCATCGCCATCCCGCTCAGCCTCCTTGCGACCAGTTCCCTGGTGCACAGAGGTATTTTTTCTTCCGGCAAAGCGGACTCGGCGCTGAAGAGATTGCTGAGGATTGCTCCTTTCATCATGGCCAGAGGGGTTTTAAATCTCTTTAGATCAATCCCCGAACTGATTTGGGCCCTTATCTTTGTGAGGGCGGTGGGCTTGGGCCCTCTTGCCGGTGTACTTGCCCTGGGCATCGCCTATGCCGGTGTATTGGGCAAGCTCTATTCTGAAATACTTGACTCAGTTGACCCAAAACCCATTGAGGCACTTCATGCATCAGGGGCGTCAAAGATGAAGGTTGTGCTGTACGGCTATATTCCACTGGCATTGCCGGATCTCACCGCTTATACGCTTTACCGATGGGAATGTGGTATCAGGGCCGCAGTCGTATTGGGTTTTGTCGGTGCTGGCGGGATCGGCCAGGAGCTGGAGCTCTCAATGAGGATGTTTGACTATCGTGAGGTGGCGACACTTTTGATCATCCTTTGCCTTCTCGTGGGTATGGCCGACATTATTAGCGGCTGGTTGCGCAGGAAGATTATCTAAATGGACATCGAAAGAAAATGTCCTCCAGCCCTGACGGTTATCGTCATTCTGTTTCTTATCACTGTACTGAGCATCAAAGGGCTTGATCTTGATCTTTCCCTGCTGTTCAGCACAGATGCCCTTAAACAGATCCTCTCCTATTTTTACGATCTTTATCCTCCTGACCTTTCAGGGGGGTTCCTTAGAGAAGCCCTCATAGCTTCGGTAGAAACCCTGGCCATTTCAATCATGGGAACCTTTTTCGCCATCATAATCGCTATCGCATTCACGCCTTTTGCCATAAGAACGATGTCTGTTGGTGGCTGGCTATCGGGTGAGCAGAGCACAAAGAGCAGCCTACTGCGCAGTTTTATCGTGTTCATAAGCCGAATCGTGTTGAATGTTTTACGTTCCATACCGGAATTGATTTGGGCGATTATCTTTATTTTAGTCGTCGGTTTAGGCCCGTTTGCGGGAGTATTAGCGCTTGCCCTCCATACCGGGGGCGTGCTGGGAAAGCTCTATGCCGATGTGCTGGAAAATGTCGATCCGGGGCCGGTGGAATCTATTGCCTCGACGGGTGCAGGGAGAATGAAGATATTCTTTTATGGCATCCTTCCACAAGCCCTGCCACAATGCCTCTCCTATACCCTCTACCGATGGGAAATGAATATTAGAGGGGCGGCCATCCTGGGCTTTGTTGGCGCGGGTGGAATCGGCCTGTTGTTCTATAAGTCCATCAGTTTATTTCACTCGGACAGAGTCCTGACCCTGATCATCATTGTCTTCATCATGGTGAATCTAGTGGATAACCTGAGTCTTTTTCTCAGGAAAAAGCTCCTCTAGTGACTTGGCTAAATGTACTGATTTTGGTGGGTTGCTTCGTTGTAGGGATGCATTGTCACCATCGAAAAGTTCCGAACAGCGGATTACTGCGTGCAATATACACTTAATACGGGCTCTTTTTTTGCCGTGGAGGGCAGGACAGGAAGAACTACTTAATATACCCTGTTGTTCGTAAGTGATGCGCTCGTGATTCAAAATTGATATAAGTCAAGGCTGTTTCATGATGATTACGCCACTTTGTTCACTAGGGGTTAAGGGTGTAACCAATATCTTATATTTCGGGAGAGTGGCAGCACCGTTTCCTTTTTCCCTGCTGAGGAATACTTCGACATGATTTTTTATGCTCCCGCTATCTATCTATCCACCCTTCCTAAATTAGAATGAGCCAACCGACTGGTTGTCATTAACTAAAATTCTTTTTCAATGAGAGAGAGGGTATATGAAAAGAAAACAAGCAAATAGATTGTTGGTGATTATGATGACGGGTGTGGTATGGCATTCTGCAAGTGCGGCGCCAGAAGCGACACTGGAGAATAGCAATGGCGCATCAAAATATAATGAAATGGTGCTTATACCGGGTGGAAAATTTATCTATGGGAACGGTGAGGCGAAGCAGGAGATTGATCTGCCAAGCTACATGATCGACAAACACGAAGTGACAAATGACCAGTATGCAAAAATAAACCCAGGTCATCATCATGAATATGAGCCCGGAGAGGGGGATTTTCCGGCAGGTTGGGTTTCTCAAATAGATGCTGGCGGGTACTGCAAGACAATCGGCAAGAGGCTTCCCACGGAACAGGAGTGGGAAAAGGCCGCGCGTGGTACCGACAGCAGGATATACCCGTGGGGAAATGAATTTGATGAATCTGCTGCGGTAACGTCTGAAACAGCAAGCAAACCAATGGCGGTAGGATCAAGGCCAACGGGGGCCAGTCCCTTTGGTGTCATGGATATGTCCGGCAATGTGTGGGAATGGACGGACAGTTATATTGACCGTTATGCGATTCTCCGGGGAGGGTCGTATTTTGAAGGCAGCAGTTATGCCAAAGTGACCAGCGCTCTTCGCAGTATTCCAGATGACAGCAAGCAATACGTAGGGTTTCGCTGTGCAAAAAGTACGAAGTAATCACTTTTTGCACTATCTGGGGCATAATAATTTACGGCAATAATCAGTAAATAATGTCTAATAAATATCGTATGAGGTAAATATCTGCATCGGCTCAGGATGCTTTTCAGGAGCTGTGAACCCACGCTACACTAGAGTATGGCTAGTGTTTTAGCTTGCAACACTCATCTTCAGCTGCATCGGATAGACCGCTATTTTTTTTCATTGGCCTCTTAATGGTTTCCTCATTCACCGCCAGGTGCCATGCACCTATACATAGACAAGAACCGGTCAGTGTCCCTGTTTTGGCACTGATGAGGGACATGTATGTTCCTTAGTATGGGTTGTGGTGGAAATGGCTGGATGTATGGCGGCACCTTGAAATTCGGTCATTTCGTGTTCGAAAAAAAACACGCTGACACTCGGATACTGTGCGTATGATAGAAAGCCTGCATACAAATTGTAGATGTAGAATGATTAAATAGCGTTACTGGGAAAATGCTGCTAAGTTTCTCTTAGTGAAAGGTGATTAATGAAATGCAAACCGGTAATGATATTCCATGATTAACGTTGAAAATTTAACAAAAGACTATGGTGGTTACCGGGCCTTGGACGACATCAGTTTTTCTGTGGAAAAGGGCGAAATACTGGGATTTCTTGGGCCCAATGGGGCAGGCAAGACCACTACAATGAGAATACTGACCTGCTATTCACCACCCACAAAGGGAAAGGTGATGGTGGCAGGGTATGACTGTTTTGAGGACTCACTGAATGTCCGCCGGAAAATCGGATACTTACCCGAAAGGGTTCCGCTATACGAGGATATGAGAGTTGATGAGTACTTGATTTTTGTGGCAAAAATAAAAGGTATGTCAAGCCGGGATACAAAGCATAAGGTCAGCCAGATCATGGGTGATTGCGGGCTCGGTGACGTATCCAAAAAAATGATAAGTTCGATTTCCAGGGGATACCGGCAGAGGGTTGGGATTGCTCAGGCCTTGGTCAATGACCCCGAGGTTCTGGTTCTTGATGAACCTACAGTCGGCCTGGATCCGAAACAAATTAAAGAGATCAGAAATCTCATCAAGGAACTGGCAGGAAAGCATACCGTTATTTTAAGTACCCACATCCTTCCCGAAGTCAGCCTTCTGTGCAGCAGGGTAATCATTATTAATGAAGGGAAACTGATTGCGGTTGATACGCCTGAAAATTTAACCTCAGGAAGTGTATCAAGAATGTTTTTACGGATCAGTGGAGATGTGGTTAAGGTGGAGAAGGCGCTTTCCAGTCTCACTGAGATTAAGGGTGTTGAGAGAGAGCTGACAACCGCGAAGGATGCCTGTGGTTTCATTGTAACATTTGATAATGAGAAGAAAGCAAGGAAAAGCGTTCACTCTGTAATTGATACGAATGGATGGGATTTAATAGAAATGCGACCCATGGAGATGAGCCTTGAAGATGTGTTCATTAAACTGGTCACAAAGGAATCGACATGAATGTTCGTAGTGTCGGGCTTATCCTCAACCGAGAGCTGAAATCTTATTTCAGCTCATTGATCGCTTATGTGGTCATTGTCATGTTCTTGCTGATCACGGGATATTTCTTCTACAATCTTCTCGCCACCTTCTCTGTCATCAGCTTTCAGGCGCAAGTCAATCCCATGTTAGCGAAGCAGTATCAACTGCTAAATATTAACGAAACCGTTGTGAGGCCGCTTTTTGGCAACATCAGTATTATTATGTTGTTGATGACACCGCTCCTGACGATGAGGCTTATCTCCGAAGAGAAGAAGTCTGGAACAATAGAGCTTCTACTGACATTTCCCGTGAAAGACATTGATGTGGTGCTGGGAAAGTACTTGGCCTGTTTGTTTGTCTTTCTAGTCATGATTTTGCTGACGGCAACATACCCCATTCTCCTGCTTGGCCTGGGTGAGCCAGAGGTTATGCCTATTCTTACAGGCTATCTGGGTTTATTCTTACTCGGTGCTGCATTTATTTCGCTAGGGATATTTACTTCATCACTAACAGAAAATCAGATCGTATCGGCGTCAATGTCCTTTGGAATCCTTTTCTTTTTCTGGTTGATTAGCTATTCGGTTCCCTTTGTGTCCCCCGCTTTTGGACAAGTCCTGTCATATTTATCAATTAATGAACATATCGCAAGTTTAGCCAAGGGTGTTCTGGATACGGAGGACATCATTTATTACTTATGTTTTATTGTTCTATTTCTTTTCTTAACCCTCCGAAGCCTGGAGTCTAAAAGGTGGTGAATATGAAGGGCCGGGGATTATTTTTACCGCTGGCAATACTGTCTCCGATTCTTATCGCCACAGGAGGCATTGTTTACGCAATAAGTGGTGAAATGGGAACCCTTCCGCTTTCCTTGATATGGATAGGTCTCCTTACGTTATTGGTACTTTTTTATACCTATTTTCCTGAACTCAGGAGGTTTATCACCAAGCGATCAACTCGATATGCTTTTAACACAGCCATTATGAGTATGGTTTTTTTGGTAATAATTGTTCTTATTGGTGTGATGTCGGTCAAGTACAAAGTAAGAGTCGATTTGACCGAAAATAGTCGCTATACACCCTCTCCTCAAACCGTCAAGATCCTTAAATCACTTAAGAATGATATGGAAGTCATCGCCTTTTATCGCAGTGATGAGCGGACAAGGCAAACGATGTATGACCTGCTGAATGAATACTCTTATTATTCATCAAACTTTAATTTCCGTTTTGTCGATCCAGACAGAAACCCCGCAGAGGCCGTGAAATATGGAATTACTTCCTATCGAACCACATTATTGAATTACGGGGATAAGAAGGAGGTGGTTGGTACTGAGTCAGAGAGCCGATTAACCAATGCGATGATTAGACTTGTTAGTGATGAAGTAAAAACTATTTATTTTATCAAGGGCCATGGGGAAAAGAAAATTAGCAGTATGAAAAATGATGGCTACGGTCAAGTCAGGGAGATCATCGAAAAGGAAAATCATAAGGTTCGTGAACTGGCATTGACCAATGTAAAACAGGTTCCTGAAGACGCTGCCGTACTGGTGATAAGTGGCCCCAGAGTCGACTTTTTGCAAGGAGAGCTGGATAAGGTAAGCAACTACATAAACCGAGGTGGACGCGTTCTGTTCATGCTTGATCCTGGTTCTCCAGAAGGGCTGGTGAATTACCTTGCGGGCTTCGGCTTTGAGCTGGGAGGTGATCTTATCATCGACAAACTGAGTCAGGTTTATGGTGCAAATTATCTTACCCCTGTTGTTGTTGAATACCATGAAAAGCACCCGGTCACCCGAGATTTTGAGGTGGCAACCTTCTTTCCCGCCGCACGCTCTGTACATATAAGAGAAGAACCAAGCAAAGGCAGCTTTAACATTGCGAAAACAAGCGAGAACAGTTGGTCAATTACGGGGGATCTCAATGAAGATAATCTGGAGTTTGACCCTGAAAAACACCAGCAGGGGCCGATTAATGTCGTATCGGTAACAGTGATAGAAATATTGGGCAATACCGAAAATGAAGAGAAAGGTGACAAGGGGGGTGAGAGCATTAAAAAATGGGGAAAAATCGTCGTCACAGGCGACTCAGACTTCCCCAGTAATACGCACATGAAACTGGCCGGTAATAAAGACTTTTTTTTGAATATGCTCTACTGGCTTGCCGAAGAAAATATGTTGATATCGATACGGAAAAAAGAGCCTGGCCTGACTCCCGTGATGTTGACAGCAACTCAAGGAAAGTTTGTTTTCTGGCTGTCAGTGATCATTGTTCCATCGTTAGTGCTGATGGTGGGTATTGGAGTAACTGCCAAAAGGAGGCGGGGAGTGTGAATTTAATAAAGAAGACACTCTTTTGGGTATTTGTTCTGATTATGTTGAGTGGTTCTTTTTATTTTCTGGATCAACAGGCGGAAGATAATCAGCGGATTACTGAAGCCAGCTTGAAACTTTTGCCGTATTCCATCGGTGAGATAACAGAGTTTTGGATAAATGATAAGAGCGCGGGGCAGAAGATAAAACTTGTTCGTGGTTCTGATGGGTGGGATATGACCCAGCCATTGACGGTGAAGGGAGATGATGAAGCCATCGAACGGATCCTGATCAATATTGTAAAAGCCAGGAAGGATGCAACGCTGTTTACACAACCGAGTTCCGACAAATTACAAGAACTCGGTTTGGCGCCACCTGATGTGGAAATGGGGATTAGTGCAGGAGCAGAGTCTATTACTCTCTTGTTTGGTGAAAAGGGGCCAACTCATAATGTTTCCTACATCATGTTTAAAGGCCGTCCAGAAGTCTATCGTGTGCATTCAGATGTGAAAAAAGAGGCAGCACAAAGTGTTTATGCGCTACGTGATAAAAATATCCTTGATATTGAACCTGTAAAATTAAGACGCCTTGAGGTGGAAAGAAAAGGGGTGGCGAGAGTGGTTATTGAGCACCACAGAGGCAAATGGAATATGCTTGAGCCAAAAATAGGTAGAGCATCAATGGAAAAGGTTCTGGAGTCGTTGTATGAAATAAATAATTCACAAATAAAAGATTTCATCAATGAGCCTTCATCAGACCTTGCCTCGTATGGCCTCGTCGCTCCTGACTTAATTGTGACGATCTATGAGGATAAAAAAGAGCTTCCGGAAGTGCTCTATATAGGCGCTAAGGATAGAAAGAGAAGAGGCTACTTTGCAAAAACCAACCAGGCAGAGAACCTGTTTGTCATTGAAGAAACCCTGGTAAATAGCATCATTGTAAATATGGGGAAATGGTTGGAGTAATTATGGGTATTTCCTGGTTGACGACGGTAAAAGCCAAAACATCTTGAATATGGCTGCCTTGCAAAAATTTTTATATATCGTGTTGGCGCTGACTTTAGGGGCCGTGCTTTTTTCATGCTCGGGAAATAATGAGGAGAATGCAGCGCAAGCGACTAAAAAAATAAACGGTTCTCCAAGTGTCCCTCATCAAGCAGTTCCCTCAGAAGCAGTTCCCTCAGAAGCAGTTCCCTCAGAAGCAGTTCCCTCAGAAGCAGAGAAAACATGGGAAAGGCCATTAAAAATCGGCATCATTGGCCCAGAGACTGGTGCGGACTCTATCTATGGCATCGATGTTCTGACCGGCGTGACGGCGGCTGCCAAACGCTTTAATGCCGAAGGTGGGATAGATGGCAGAGATATTGAAGTAATAAATATTGACACTAAAGGCGAACCTGGCTTAACGAGCCAGGGCGTAGCCTATCTCATCAGTCAGGGAGTGATTGCGATATTTTCAGCACCTACCGGGTGGTCAACTTTTGCGCCCATTCATCAAGTCAATGGCTCCAAAACAATATTTTTGTCTATCGGCTCGAGGAGGCGCATTGAGAGGAGTGGTCCATACATTTTTCGCGCAGCCCTGTCGGATGAGTTAGCCACTGATGGGCTTGTACACTACGCTATCCAAGAACTCGGATATACAAACTTTGCCCTGGTCGGGTCTTCAGATTATAGCTATTCACTGGATATCAGTTCTTTATTTAAGAAAGCCGTCATGAAGTATGGTGGGACAATAAGGGTAGAGGCTGACACTTATGACTCCTATTTGGCCAAGCGAAATTTAGAAAGCGTCATAAATATAATCAAGCATAGTCCGCAGGCGTTGCAGGCGGTGATTTTTACAGGGGGGGCGGATGAAGGAGTGCTTCTTTCAAAAGGCCTCAAAAATGCCGGATTGAACCTTCCTATCATCGGTGGTGAAGATCTCCTTGTAGAGGACTACCTGAAAGAAGGTGGTGATGTAAGCGGCTCTTTGATTTATGCCTCTTATTCGCCGCTAATCCGTTCTCCCATGATGGATGAGTTCATTGAAGATATACGTGAAAAAAATCCTGATCGATTTGTTGCCTTGGCCTATGACGCATTTATGTTGCTGGCAGAGGCTATCAGAGCAGCAGGGTCGACGGATAGCGCTAAGGTAAGAGATGCCCTGATCGAGTCAAAGGGATATGACGGTGTGACGGGGAATACGAAATTCACATCGGAAGGTATACCAATAAAGCGACCTTTCATCTATGGCACAAAGGTTGGCGGAGGTGAGAAAGGATTCGTGCTGTTGGAACATTAATAAGGGCAAACGAATATTTTTCATGCATACCTGATTTCTATGTTTGTACATCATGTTCGAAGAATATGTTGCCGAGATGTCTTGTTTAGATAAGAGGAAGTGACGGCATCCTTAGTGACGTGCAATTGAATGCCATGAATGTCCTTAACTTTTAAAGGGTTGGTGGCGAGGAGAATTATAGTATGAAACGTTATAATTGGCGCCATTTTTTTGGAGGTGTAGCCCTTCTTCTTATTCTACTCCAATTATTATCAGGGCTAGTTTTGACCATGTTTTATAAGCCTCACCTGAATGAGGCCTATTCGAGCATACAGAATATCTACAATCAGATCGAGTTTGTGGCGTGGATAAGGGATGTGCATCGCTGGACAGCATTTTTATTGGTAGTGTCTATTATATTGCACTTTATCAGAAGTTTTTTGAGAATGGATTACCTTAACAGGGAGAAGAAAACATTTTGGTTGACGGGAGTTTTGTTATTTCTACCTCTACTGGGTTTTTTGGTGACTGGGTTTATTCTTCCATGGGAGTGGAGGGGATACTGGTTTATGGAGATGGTGCCTAATTATGTCGGCAATATCGCTTTGGTTGGGCCTGCCTTAAAGGATTTTTTCCTTAATGCATTCACCATGAATAGAAATTTTATTGCACATGTTCTTGTGCTGCCGGTTATTACCCTTGTGTTAATAGAGCTTCACTCCATTGCAAGAATCCGAAAAAGAAGTGGTGGTATTCCCGGCTATATCATGAGGCATGGCATGGTTACGCTACCTTTTCTTTTGGTAATCGGTTTTCTGGCATATTACTTGCCTATGCCCTCCCAGGATCCAGAGATAATACCGATGCCATTGGATGGTACATACATTCCAACAGCTGAGTGGTTTGTTCTGACATTCTTCCTGCCCTATATGCATTTTGAGGGGTTTCTAGCCACATTCCTCAGTTTCTATCTCCCATTTTTCCTGTTTTTGCTGTTGGCTATTTTCCCCTATTACCTCAGAAGGGAGCGCAGGGATGCGACAGAGTCTCGAATTCAGGAAAGTGACGCATTAATGAAGATTAGAGGGCTATTTTCAAAGATACCCACCCTGAATAATCAAACCAAGCTTATGGCCTTTTTCAGTGTTAGTCTGGTGGCAATGACGGTATTTGGGGCACTGTATGCAGGAAACTATAAATCTCCAACGATGGGGTGCAATTCATGCCATAACACCTACTCTGGGGTCAGGATGGGAATACCCCCGGAAGATTTCAAAAATAGAGAAATACTTCCCTTACTTGATGACAATAAGTGGATGATGCAACACTGGTATTACCCACAGGTAATTTGGTAGGCATGTACTTTTAGGTCTCTTGTCAGGGCTGTTTCTTCACCGAGGGTGGCCTGAATAATTGATACAGATCAATGAACAAGGTCGCTTAGTCTGCTAGACTAACCAAAGATGTGCTGTATAAATTGGGTTGGCTAGTGTACGTTATTTATGTTCAACCTAAAGACTGTTTTTTATTAGAGGGCGGAGCGTATGCAAATAAAGCATATAGGTTATTTTATTGTGAGAGCATTTTTTATCTCCGCCATGGCCATCATAGCTGGCTGTGGACAGGCTGGCGTGTCAAGTTCCGCTCCAAGCGAAGGCCCTGCCGAGGTTTTGAAGAAGTTCTATGGATACATAGAAGAGGCAAAGTTGAAGGGCGGGCCCAGTCCGGCTCGTGAGGCCTTTAAGTTGATTGATGCTGAGCACTCTCAACTGATTGTGGAGCAGTTTCTCGAAGTTGTTAAAAAGTACCCGCCAGATTTTCAAGTCGAAGTTGGAGAGGCGGAAATAAATGGAAATGGAACACAAGCTACGGTAGCCATAAGCTATAAAATGGCTTCAAGTTTTGGTGGGCATTATACAGTGAATGAGGTTATTCCGCTGACTTTGGATAAAAAAACCAATTCCTGGAAGGTAGACTTTACCGGAGAAACAGATGATATGGATAGAGAGGCCGTCACGAAAAATTACAAAGAAATGGCTCATCAAGGAAAGTAGTCATGGATGCAAGCGCACCACAATCCCATGAGGGGAGTCAGGCAGGCACTACCTCCTGCGAATATGGAGAATTTTACAGATATGAGCCAACAATGACATGCTAATGGTGAGTCCCAAGCTGATGGAATCCATTGCAAAAGGTAGTATATACCGACTATTGTGCAGCGTTATCATTGTCTGGGTGGCCGTCTTTGGCGGGACTTCTCTGGCATCAAATGATCTAATCAGAGAAGTGGCGTTACCTGAGGCGCTCAGTTCTGCTCAGTCGATTACTGTTGATGCAGCGGGGCGAGTCTGGTTTTCAGAAAAAATTGGTAACAAACTAGCTGTTTTTGATCCAAAGAACAATAAATTCGAAATATTTCCTCTCCCATCCTCATGGGGTGACCTGGGGTTTTCTAAAGTGATTACAGGCCCGGGTGGGGATATTTGGTTTAGCATGCGCAGGGGAACCGGAAATGTAAAAGAGCCAAATATGCTGGGGCGTTTCTCACCTGAAGATGGTTACTTTACAAAATATGCCCTTTCTATCGATGCTATTCCGAAAGATCTATATATAGGCCCTGACGGCGAAATTTGGTTTTTAGCCGCCAACAAAAATAGCCTGTATCGCGTTGATCCTGTCAGTTTCAAGGTCAAGGGCTATTCACTTCCCTCTGAAAACGCTTCACCAGGAGGCTTAACTGCCGACGCTAAGGGGCATATCTGGTTCTCCGATATTAACGCAAATAAAATTGGAAAATTTGTTCCCGAAGATGAAGTGTTCTACGAATATGATGTACCTACAAGTTTTTCGAGCCCGGGAGAAATAGCTATTGATAAGGACGGCAGAGTGTGGTTTGTTGAAACAGCGGCAAATAGGCTGGGTGTTTTTTATCCTGATCGTTTAAGATTTGACGAAGCACTTATCCCGACGTCGAAAAGTTCACCAAACTCAATTGCGGCCGATAAAGATGGAAATATTTGGTTCTTGGAATACCGTGGAAATAAAGTGGGCGTTTTTAATCCAACAACCGCCGTATTTTATGAGTACGATATCCCCACCTACAGCAGCTTGCCGGGAGAATTGGTCATAGACCATGAGCGCTCTATTCTGTGGTTTACCCAAAGTAATACGGAAGCAAAGAGTCTGGGAATGCTTTCCTTAACTGATGCATTGTTGAGGAACGGTGGGCAAGAATTATCCACTGAGAAATCCTCTTCAAAACGGATATTGCCAGTGGATGATCATTCATCAACTTCATTTAATTGGTTTATTTTTTCCCTGATTGTTGTTGTCATATTTATCATTGTAGGGTGGTTTAAATATTCCAGAGGCGTACGCAGTTCTTAATATATCAGTGTGGATTGTCTAGTGTTTAGTTTTTTAATCTCTGGGGGTTTAATTCCCCGCAGCTCGCCTCAAGCGCCTACTTTTGGTGCTGCGAATGTTACCCCAACCTAGTTGCTGATACTGCAAAAGGAATAATCTTGTAGGGTGGGCAATGCCCACCCTACGAACGGCGTCGATTTTTTGTTCGAGCGCCTAAGCGTTTGAACTGGCCGTGTAATACCCCGCTTTCGCGTAGCGAAATATCTTGCTACGAGGTGGTTTATTCGTGTCACTATGCGACATATTTTGGGTAATTTGAATGATTGGAATGAATGTCTCAGTGAAAAATACAAACATTATTATGTTTATCATTCTTGGCTTCTCTTGCTCTTTGTCATGGAGTGAAGATGCCTTCCAATCCTATGAAATACCAACGGCTTACTCTTTGCCCACTAGTATAGCCATCTATAAAACAGACAATATTTGGTTTATTGAATCGAATCTTAACAGGATAGGTCGTTACCAGCCCTCTGCAGATGTCTTTTCAGGATATGACATCCCTACCCGACAAAGCATGCCCTCAGATATTACAGTGAGCCAAACAGGCAAGGTGTGGTTTACTGAGCAGGATTCAAATCAGTTAGCGGTCTTCAGTCCTGACTCTCTTTCATTCAAAGAATATAATATTCCAACAATAGACAGCTCTCCATATAAGATTACAATTGATGCGCAAGGGAATATCTGGTTTACGGAATTTTATGGGAATAAAATTGGGCGATTCGATCCTGTTAGGGAGACTTTTAAGGAGTATCCGATCCCTACACCCTCAAGCCGGCCTGCTGGAATATCTGTTGATCGAGATGGTTCTATATGGTTTATGGAGACGCAGGGAAATAAGCTTGGCAGGCTTGACCCAAAAAATGGATCGATCCGTGAGTATGATTTGCCGACACCTTTTGAAGTTCCCACGGATATTGCTATCGATGATGCCGGCGCGATTTGGTTTGGTGGGCGCAAGGGGCACAGTCTGATGGTCTTTTACCCTCGGGAAGAAAGATTCGACTCATATCCTATTCCTAATCGTGGTGTGATCGAAAGTCTGGCAATGGGGTTTAATGGAGATATTTTCTTTACATTTAGAACCAGTAATAAGATTGGAGGATACAACTCCATTCGAAAAGAGTTCCTGGAGATCCGGGTGGAGATGGGTAAAAGCCGACCTAATGGTATAAAGGTTGATTCAAAAGGCAATATTTGGTTCGCCGATACAGCAAAGAATGCACTGTATCGGCTCGATGGTGATGCAGTCGCTAAGTTATGGCTGAGGTGAGATTGATTGCGGCGGTAGTTTTCTCTGTAGTGTGCTCGAATATAAGGGGTTGTGACTGATGAAAAAGCGCTTTTGGTTGCTTGGCCTTTTTCTCGCCGTCTTAGTGGTGGCTGCGGGTGTATTACTCATCCCCAACCCCGTTGGCCAGCAGGTTCTCGCAGAGGCCAAGTCCATGGGTTATCTACCTTATTCTCCGGAAGAGGCAACTACTCTTGCTTACAGCAGATGTACGACCTGTCATGAGGCGGGAAAAATACTCCAATATTGTTCTCGATGCGGCCCACCTTTTGTGGTGGTCTCCCATTCTATGAGGAAGTATATCGAATTGAACAATCTTGAATCTGAAACGATTAAGAATTTCACGGATGCGGAATTGATCGCGATTACCCAAGTTTGGAATGCATTGATTGGGAATTGGGAGAGTAACTGGCGACAAAAGGATATCAAAAGATTATTGCAGAATGATCATGCCCTGATTCGTTTCGCTGAGACCCCTCTGGAGGGAAGGCCAATCGAAGCGGCATTGATGCATAAATCAGCGCCAGGTTCTTATAAAGAAATTCATGGTTTCGGAAGATAGTATAAATATTTTTCCTTGCGGAGGATTAATGATCCCCGCCTATAAAGCGGCGCATCTCTAAATCCTTCGGCATCTGCTCGATTATTTCACCTCTCCTCCTTTGGTTTATCTGCCAAATGAAAGAGGTGGTAATGGATAGGTTTTGTCTAGAGAGTGGGGTACCTGCTCTCTACTCTACCCTGTTGTTTTTGCAAGCGGTATATTTCCCCACTTTGAGGTGTTACCTCATCCAATATCCCTTGCACAGCCCAATATTGCGAGGAGAAAAGCTTTGGAAGACTTTTCAAGCTGTTGAATATAATAGATTTTCAACGGACGCAGAGAAGGGAATACACGCTAAATCAACAAACGTGCACTGGAAGCGCCGTACATGATATCCCTCAAAATGTCTTATTTACCCGTTCAATATTCGGTGGGGATTGCGGGTCACACAATCCTAGCGGAAAATGCAACGGTGATAAGTGATTGATTATTTTATAGGTTTATAGGAATATTTGGTGAGGGCGGGAATGACCGGCGAATGAATTGCCGGATTTCTGAGTGGGGTTATGCACCACTTTGGAGTTCATTAACTGTTAGGAGTAAATAATGTCCATTGGCAATCGCGTTGATGAAGCGTATATGAAATTGCTGGCAGGTGACTTAGAAAACGCTTTAATTCAATTGTCAATTGCGATTGATGCCACAGCCAAGAAGAAATTCAATAATGAAAAGAAAGTGGGAAAAAGAGTAAAAAGCTTTGTCAGTGAATACGAAGATCTTATTACTCACTTATCAATGGCGGGGCAGTTGAGAATATTCGCAACAGAAGGAGTGTCATATGGAGATAAAGGAGATTTAGGCGAGGTTTTATATAAATCAATAAGGTGCGACCTTCTACACGAAGCAGACATATCTAACCAGGTTGTATTCAAAAGCGGCGCAGTAACTGGCATGGAAAACGGAAAATTTATCGTAACTGACCAATTGCTATGGGGCTTACTATTAATATTGGTTGGTGATAAAACGAATTCAAACCAAACGCTAAAACAAGATCACAAAATGACATTCAATGGAAAAAACCTTGATTTGAATAGTTTATGGGGAAATCTTGATGGAATTAAAAAGGCTACAGGGTACTTGTCACCACAAGAGCTTGGAGTTCCAATATAAACTCATAACGAATTAGGTTAGATTGTGTGAGGAACGAACCACAATCTGAACCGTTTGTGTACGCCCAGCATGGGCATGAACTAATGAGGTGAAAGTCCTCTGTAGGAAGGTCACCATCCTTAGCGGTATATGCTGCTATTAGATGCCAACTACTAGCGAATGGCAAGGGCCAACCCGTGAGGGG
>JAKIUN010000085.1 GCA_021647505.1 Gammaproteobacteria bacterium | reverse complement strand
AGGGACTTTATGCGTTACGTGATGGATGGATTGCGCTTCACCATGCTAAATGAAACGCCCTGTGCGGAGCCGCATGCAGGGTGTTGTGGGGACTGGGGGTTAGAGACCCCCGGTTACCCGATTATGCTATTACTTAGACTTGCACTCGTTGCATTGCTCTTTATTTGGTTTGTTGTTTGTTTGTTCCCAACCCGTGGCTGGATGAGCGTTTTTAGAACAACGAGTCTCCCAATGATATGTATCACTACTTGTCTTGTGATAGTAAGGTGCTGATGGTGTTGACATGATTAATTTCCTCAAATTCCCTCTTTAATGTTTCTTGATTCACGGCAAGAGAGTTAAACCGCAAAAACTTTCCTTCTTTTCCTACAATATATAACAGCAGCCTGATATTAGTATCTAAATCTCATAAATCAACCATCACTCGCGGTGCGCGATGGTAATTGATTCGAGAAATTGCTGCCATCCATTAGTCTAACAATGGCACCACTCATCAGAATGGTTTTTACAATCTTACCTTTTTTCAGCTCTCTAAATCACTATGGATAAATTGCAATGTTCATTATTCCTTGAGAGCATAACGTCGTTGATAACCGGGCATTTTCAGCGTTGTTTGTCTGTGCTAGGCTTTTTTAGCACAGACAAACAACGCTGAAAATGATCCGTGTTTATCAACCTTGTTATGCTGATTTTTCTTCACCGGCAACTGGTATCTGATTGGGCAATAGTTTCATTGCTAAATCACCACCTTGGTTTACTTGCTGGGGAGGAACCATAATTTGCTGAGCTGATTGAATGAAAGCCATGCCATTTTGGTTTTCAAGTATTTTAAAGGCTGGCGAACTACTTAATGTATGATAATAAATATGGTGCACTGAAAGAACCTTATCCTGAAGCTCTTGATCGCTCTCTAGCTCCCTAACCTCTAGCCCAATATCTCTACATTTATTAAATGACAAATGTCTATTATGCGCATAGCTTACAGAGTGATCTCCCAATTCTTTTATTATTTCACTAATAATGTCTTGGCTATTTTCTTTTCCTGCTAGCATATTTCGAGATAACCAATCGGTTACAAGTTCATTTGACCATTTTACAGCCTTTTCACACTCACCTAGAAATGCTGGAGAATATTTTGCGATGATTGGCTGCCATAGCGGAATCGTTCTTGGATCAGATATGATTTCATCATGCGCTCTTTTGAACTCTTCTAAAACTCCGTGAGCTGGAATTCCATTAAATTGCGGATCAACTGGGCCAAGAGAAGACTGCTTTCCCATCCATATTTCTTTTGAGGAACAAGCGATCATTGTACCTGCCGACATTGCCATTTGTGGAACAAAGCAACGAACATCTCCTGAAAATATTTGCCAAAGATAATCTACAATTGACTCGGTCGCAGCAGTATCACCACCAGGCGTATGCAAAATCAAATCTAAACCCAAGCTGGCGTCAAGGCCATTAATGGTTGTCATAAAACCATTTTTATCACTATCATTTACCGCATTTGATGCTCCAAGCTCCGGCTTTTGTAGAAAACCACTGTAATAGCAGATAACATTCCTCTTTGTATAATCAGACAAGTCTTTAATATACTTCCTTCTTAGGATGTCGTATGGGCTTCCGAGCTGACCAATTTCTTTTACTAAATCAGACCAATTTGGCATCAATTACTTCCTTTTTTTCTAAGCGCTCATTGCCATTATTATTTACAGTTGTTTCAACTGAAAGCGTAGCGATTCTTGTGCTTTTTGAATGTTCAAAATTTGACATAACTTTAAATTTTGTTCTATCTTCCTCACTTAGATCAAATTTTCCATACATTTCATCGTAGTTATTCATACTATCTCCGTAGTGATTTTTAGAGCATAACTTATTAGTATCAAGCATAATCGCCCTGTTTCCCCGCAGTATCCAGCCATGAATCAGGAAATAACACTCGATAGTTACCTAAAAACAAGCCAGTTTGCCCTGATATCTTGTTTGTAGTGCGGAATTCAGGCATTATTTCTTGACTTTTGAATTCGACCCTATGTGTAATCCACTATTATGTCAACCCAAACATCCGGCAAAAAACTGCTGACGGAAATGAGCGATCTGATGCGTCGCCTGCATTACTCAATTCATACCGAACGGGCCTATTGCGACTGGGTTTCCCGCTTCATCCGCTTTCATCAGTTGGAATCGCGTGATGCCTTGTGTGTTGATGCGAAGGGTAAGGTAGAGACATTTCTGACACACTTGGCAGTTCAGGCCAATGTCGCCGCTTCTACTCAGAATCAGGCGTTTAATGCGCTGGTGTTTTTGTTTAAACGGGTTTTAGAACAGCCGCTGGAAAATGTGTCGGCTACCCGTTCACGCAATAAGGAACCGCGGATCCCGGTGGTGTTGACACGGGATGAGGTCAAGCAGGTGTTGGCTTTGTTGGAGGGGGCTTCGGAGTTGGTGGTGAAGTTGTTGTACGGGTGCGGTCTACGGATTACCGAGGCCGTGCGCTTGCGGGTGCAGGATATCGATTACGGTTATAAACAGGTCACGGTGCGCAACGGGAAAGGTAATAAGGATCGGGTAACGCCGTTTCCGGGAAATCTGGAGCCACTGATTAAAAACCATCTGGAACGGGTACAGCTGATTCATGAGCAGGATCTGGAAAAGGGATACGGCGCCGTCTACCTGCCTTTTGCCTTGGCGCGTAAGTATCCGCAAGCTGAGACGGAGTGGAATTGGCAATATGTGTTTCCAAGCCGGCAATTATCGGAAGATCCTCGTGGCGGAAGGACACGGCGCCATCATTTGGATCAGTCCGTGGTGAATAAGGCAATCAAGCAAGCGGTGCGCAGGGCGGGGATCGTGAAGAAGGTGAGTGCGCATACCTTTCGACATAGTTTCGCCACCCATTTGCTGCAACGGGGCACGGATATACGCACGATCCAGTCGTTGCTGGGGCATAAGGATTTGCAGACAACGATGATTTATACCCATGTGTTGAAGCAGGGTGGAGAAGGCGTTGTAAGCCCGCTGGAGGACTTGTAGATCGGCAGTTTCTAAGCCCGGACATCGAGAGCTGTATGAAGAAGCTTGCAGTGGCCCCGCGACAACTGCGCATCGATACATTGCTGCGCATCGGCACACGACGACTGAACATCATCTATATTATTGCCGGGTTAATACCTCAGACAAGATGCCTTGCTACAATAGCCGGCCGAATCACGTCGTCACGAGCACACCATGAAGACCCCCGAACTCCTCTCCCCCGCCGGCACCCTGCACAACATGCGCTACGCCCTGGCCTATGGCGCCGATGCCGTGTATGCCGGCCAGCCGCGCTACAGCCTGCGCGCGCGCAACAATGATTTTGACCTCGAACACCTCGGCATCGGCATCAACGAGACCCATGCGCAGGGCAAACGTTTCTACGTCGCCAGCAACATCTCGCCGCACAACCGCAAGGTGGACACCTATCTGGCCGACATGGCGCCAGTGATCGCGCTTGGCCCCGATGCCCTGATCATGGCTGACCCGGGCCTGATGATGCTGGTGCGCGAACGCTGGCCTTCGATGCCTATCCACCTATCAGTACAGGCCAACACGGTAAACTACGCGGCGGTGAAGTTCTGGCAAAGCATGGACGTGGAGCGGGTGATCCTGTCGCGCGAATTGTCGCTGGATGAAATCGACGATATCCGCCAGCGCTGCCCGGACATGGAGCTGGAGGTGTTCGTGCACGGCGCCCTGTGTATCGCCTATTCGGGCCGCTGCCTGCTGTCCGGCTACTTCAACCGCCGCGACCCCAACCAGGGCACCTGCACCAATGCCTGCCGCTGGGATTACAGCGTTACTCCCGCTGCGGAAGACGCCACTGGCGATCTGCTGGCCATCGACCTGGCCGAAATCACTGCCGCCCCCTCGGCCTGCGGCGACATGCCCCGCCATCCGCTGGCCGACCAGCCGGTGTTGATTGAAGAAGGTGGCCGCCCCGGTGAACAAATGGTCATGGAGGAAGACGAACACGGTACCTATATCCTCAACTCCAAGGATCTGCGTGCACTGGAACATGTCGCACGACTGTGCAAAATCGGCATCGACTGTCTGAAAATCGAGGGCCGCACCAAGTCGCACTATTACGCCGCGCGCACCGCACAGGTCTATCGCCAGGCCATCGATGACGCCGTGGCCGGGCGTGCCTTCGACCCACAACTGCTGGGTGTGCTGGAAGGACTGGCCAATCGCGGCTACACCGACGGTTTCTACCAGCGCCACCACGTCGCCGAGCATCAGAATTATCTGCAAGGCCACTCAGTGAGCAGTGAACAGCAATTCTGTGGCGAAATCATTGCCGTAGCCGACGGACAGGCGGAGATCCTGGCCAAGAACAAGTTTCGCGTCGGCGACAAAGTGGAAGTGATTCGTCCCGAGGGCAACCATCAGGTACTGATCAAATCCATGACTGACCTGCATGGGAATCCAGTGAACGAGGCCCCCGGCGGCGGCCATCGGGTGCTGATCCCGTGGCCGGGTGAAATGCCAAAACTGGGGCTGTTGGCGCGCTATCTACGCGGCTGAGCATGCCAAAAAACCATTCAATAAAAAGGAAATACGATGGACGACACGCTGGTGATTTATGGGATGGAATTCAGCACTTATGTTCGCAGCACCCTGCTCTGCTGCGAGGAGAAGGGAGTGACCTACCAGCTGCAGGAAAAGATCAGCCGTTCCGATCGCCTCCTGCTCAACAACCCCTTCAAACGGGTACCGATCCTCCGCCACGGCGAGTTTGTCGTTTACGAGACGGCCGCTATCTGTCGCTATATCGACCGCCGCTTTGACGGCCCGTCACTCAGCCCAAGCTCGGTTGAAGCGCTGGCGCTGATGGATCAATGGATCAGTGCCGCCAATGGTTATTTTGATCCAATAATCATCCGCAAATTCATTTTGGTATATGCCTTCCCCTCTGGGAAGGATGGTGAGGTCGATGAGAGCAGACTGGAGGCCGCTGTGCCGGTGGTCAGGCGCCAGCTTGAGATTATCGAAACTGCGCTGAAGACAAGCGATTATTTTTCCGGTGCTGCCGCGGGCATTGCTGACTATCTGATCATCCCCATGCTGGACTACCTGCAGCGCGGGCGTGGCGGTTATTTGCTCGACAACATGCCGCAAACCAACCGCTACCTTGAGCGCATGCAGGAGCGGCTCAGTTGCCAAAAAATACTCGTGTAGTGTCCGAGTAGCGCTGACTACCCGCAATCATGAAATATCACCATTATGGCAGTTTTGGAACCAGCGCCACATCCGGCAAATTTTCATGCACGGCCTGCACCGTCGCACACCCTTCCAGTACCTCCACCACACTCAGTGAAGGCTCGGCCCAAATTTCCGGAAAATCGGCTTCCTGTTTTTCGTTGATGACAAAGGCCAAGCACTCATGCGGCGGTATAAACTGCGCGTCTATGCCCGGCTTGTTGCCGCGTGCATCGATACGATACCAGCCATGCTCTTGCAGATAGACCGCATTCAGGCCGTGCAGGCAATAGGGTGCACCATCATCGTTCACACTGAGCCGCTGATAACACAGCCCGGCGGGGATACCGTTGGCGCGTAACAGCGCAGCGAGCAAATGACTCTTGGCATAGCAATAGCCAGTACGCTGGGCGAGCACTTCAGAGGCCTTGCAGGTTACCGGGTTCTGTCGGTAGTCCCAGCTGTGCCGCACCTCATCACGCACCCAGTCGAAACAAGCTTTGGCCACTACCTCATCACCCTCACAGCCCTTTGCCAAAGAGCGGGCCTGTTCGAGTACCCTGGGCATCCGCCAGTCGATAATGCGAGTCGAAGCAAGAAACCTTTCCACCAACTGCCCCCTATGTGGTGCGTCATACGGACGATCATATATAAAAAAGGGCCACCCCCGGAGGTGGCAGCCCCATAACAGGTCAATAGCTTAACTCAGAACCCGGTAAGCACGAAGCGGCCGTTCAGAGGCTGAACCGGGCGATTGTTTTCACTGACAGTTTTGGTGAATTTCTCAATCTGTCCGGCAGAGACTTCGATGGGGTTTTGCATCACGAACCACTTCACGCCTTCGCTGCACGGCGGAGTGGTCAAAGAACCGTTAAAACGGCTGTAGCTGCGATCAGCAGGCAGCAGATCGACCGGATGGATACGCACGGAGCTGACCTTTTTCTTGTCACCGGCCTGACTCGGCATGTGTTCCCAGATATTACTGAGCACCTTGTTTTCCTTACCCGCCGTCATGAATACACCCACCACGGCCAGCTGGCCCTTGGCGCTCTTGTGCACCATGTGCAATTCCATGTCGCGATGTTTGCCCCCAACTGTGTTTTCACTGGGAGTGTGGAAATGAAATTGCAGTAGATCGAACTGCTCGCCGTCCACGGTGATGCTGGAACCTTCGTCATGGTTCACCTGGATGGTATGGCCATTATTGAGGATCTCCAGGGTGGCCTGCTCGAAATCGAACTTGATAGGCGGGAGCTTGGCCGGAGTGGCTACGGGAATATCAATGGGTGACTGACGGGTGCCGGTACCGCAGACGGCATATTCCTTGCTCAGCTCTGCCCAGTGCTCGGGGCCTTCCAGGCCTTCATAACCCCAGAGGGAGTCGTGTCCGCTACCGGCCAAGACGCTGGCACTCAATGTCAAAGATGCCACAAAAACCGCCACTTTAGTGGATCGAATCATCGCAATTTTCCTTGTAAATATGATTTTAAGATAAATAGATACCAGGCTCCGCTGGTAAGGGCGCAGAATAAAGAACCCGTAAACCGGCATCAACCCTGCGTCAGATCAATGGATAAAATCCCTTATCCAGTATGATATCTTGAAAAATATCCGTATGAGACAGAAATTCTCTCCATATAAACGTGAAATCGCGCGAAAAATATCCATCAGTGGCAATTATTTTTAGCAAATTCACGATCTGTTCCCGGTGGGTATTCACTGCAAAAGTCGTCCTGCTTAGCTCTTTTGATGCCTGGGGAGGGAAATCTCTGAATGACACTGCCCTTACTCAGCTTTACTTGGTATAAATAGGCACACATAACACACGGCAGTGTTCTCTGGAGAGAGTCGGTATGGCCACGTTAATTCCATCGTTGAATGGTTGTCTGTCACGCATGACCCGAGGTGAAAAGCGTTTCGCCCAACGCCTTGAGGAAAAACTGGAAGGTGATTACCTGCTTTGGTACGACGTACCGGTAGGCAACAGCGGCTTTCATCCAGACTTCATCGTCATGCACCCACGCCGAGGCATCTTGATTCTTGAAGTAAAAGACTGGCGTCTCAACACCATTCAGCGCATCGACAAAACCCGGGCAACCATCCTGACCGGCAGTGGGGCAAAAGAGATGTTCAGCCCTCTGGAACAGGCACGCATCTACGCCCACTCAGTCTGCAGCCTGCTGGAAAAAGACCCTCAGCTTATCAATTCCGACGCCCGAAAACACGAAGGAAAGCTAATCTTCCCCTGGAGTTACGGCGTGGTATTCAGCAATATCACCCGCCAGCAATTCGACAGCACCAATATGGGCGAAGTCCTGCCTGATACTCGCGTCATCTGTCAGGACGAGATGTATAAGGACGTGGATGCAGAGGTGTTTCAGGAACGGCTATGGCAAATGTTTCCATGGCAATTTGGCAAGGCACTCACACTGCCGCAGATTGATCGGATTCGCTGGCACCTCTTTCCCGAAATCCGCATCAATCAGCAGGCAGACCTGTTCACCAACACTGAAGATAGTGATAACACACCAGCCATTCCCGACATACTGCGCCTCATGGATATTCAGCAGGAACAGCTGGCCCGCAGCCTGGGTGATGGTCACCGCATCATCCATGGTGTCGCAGGCTCCGGTAAAACCATGATTCTCGGCTATCGCTGCCTGCACCTGGCCAAGGTACTCAACAAACCCATCCTGGTACTATGCTATAACGTTGCCCTCGCCGCACGGCTGGAAACCATGATTGCCGAAAAAGGGTTAATGGAAAAAGTGGTGGTGAAAAATTTTCATGCTTGGTGCAATGATCAACTCACCCACTACCATGTGCCCAAGCCCCGAGGCGTGTCAGGCAATGAATTTTTTATCCAACAGGTACAGGCGGTCATCAGCGCCGTGGACAGCGGGCAAATACCCGCCGGCCAATACGGCGCTGTACTGATTGATGAGGGCCACGACTTCGCCCCTCAATGGCTGAAACTGGTGGCGCAAATGGTGAGCCCGGAAACCAACTCCCTGCTCTTACTGTACGACGACGCCCAATCAATCTACGACAGCAACAAAAAGCGTGGGCGGTTTAGCTTCAAGAGCCAGGGCATTCAAGCCCAGGGCCGCACCACCATCCTGCGTCTCAACTATCGCAACACCGCCGAGGTACTTCATGCAGCCTACAGTTTTGCCCGCGAGGTACTGGAGCCAGAAGAAAGTGATGACGATGGCGTACCCTTGATACGACCCGAAAGCGCCGAACGCCACGGCCCACAACCCGAGTTGATTCGGTTGCCCAGCTTTGACAAAGAAGCCGATTACATTACCGGTCGTTTTAAACAACTCAATGCTGAGGGTGTTAACTGGTGCGACATGGCCATCATCTATCGCAGCAAGTTTATGGGAAAAACCCTCACTCAACGGCTGCGTGACAACAATATTCCGGTAGAGTGGCTCAATGAAAACAGCCACAGTCGTCGTTATCGTACCGGTGAAAACAGCATCAAGGTTGTCACCTTCCATTCAAGCAAGGGGCTCGAATTCCCAATTGTAGCCATCCCTGGCATCGGCTATCTCCCCAATCGCCATGGGGAACTCAAAGATGAAGTACGCCTGATGTACGTTGGTATGACACGCGCCATGGATCAATTGATTCTGACCGGACACCAGGATTCCGGGTTCGGTGGAATGTTGGCAAAGGTCGTTTAATCACTTGGGAATTAACACAACATCATCCAAACCCAACAGGAGGTTGCCATGCACAAACGATCACTATTGATGATTGCCGGGTTAATATTGACCACGGCCGGCCCCGTCCTCGCCGAAGAAGAAGAGCCGCAGCCGGTGCTGGTTCCTATTCCACGCATGTCCCTGGATACAGCGCTCAACGCGGCCCAGGCGGCTATAGATACCTGCCGCAAGGAAGGCGTGCAGGTGGCGGTAACCATCGTCGATCGCGGTGGTCATCCACAGGTCGTATTACGCGACGTGCTGGCAATGGATCTGACCCTCGCCATCAGCCGTAACAAGGCCTATACCGCACTGTCATTCAATACCCCAACATCACAGCTCGCGCAGCGCTTTACATCACCCTTTTCCGTGGGCAAAACCCCTGGTCTGGTGTTTTCCACTGGAGGCCTGCCCATCCAGGCCAGCGGCGCCATTATCGGTGGTATCGGTGTCTCTGGCGCACCCTCCGGCGAGACCGATGAGAAATGTGCCCAGGCCGGCCTGGATGCCATACAGGATGACCTGGAAATGGCGGAAATGTGAAAAGGCAAGTGCCCGCCGCAACGTCGCAATAACAATTGCTGGCCTATACTCTCGGTAGGATGCCTTTGTTCAACAAGCTGATTAATCTGCAATATAAAGGAGACCAACATGTTCCTGAAAGACAAGGCCAGCGGCGACCTCGTTGAGGTACTCAACACCAATACCCTCGCAGATCCCTGCCGTGCGGAAATACAAGGACGCTTTCATACCGGTGAGGAAATGCAGGAGCCGCGGAAATTCACCAAGGCCAGGCTATTGTTTCCCTCCGGTGAACCTTTGCCCCGCTGCTGGATCGACCCGCACTACCGTGACTGACATTAACCTGAAACCCAGCACGGTGTCCTGAACTGTATGCACATTAAGAAAAGCAGTTTGTGGGGTGGACACCGATGCCATTAAGTTAAGTCTGAGATCCTGCTTGTTGTAGGTTGGTGGTGAGCCTGCGAACCCCAACGAAGCCAACAATGTTGGGGTTCCTTCGTCACCGCCAACCTACAAAACGGTCGTGATTTTGTTAACTTAATGACATTGGGGTGGACACGTTTTTACGTGTCCACGTGGTTAATCCACGTTCCGCGTGGGCATGAAAAACCTGCCCACCCTACCTTAACGTTGAGAAATCCGGATAGACCCTTTTTGTGCCCACGCGGTTGGCTTATATCATGAAAAACATGGAGAGCGTGAAGTATTGAAAGATAGTAGTGCATGAGCACATCGGGCCATTGGAGGCCACCTGTCAACAATGCTTGGCACCTGAGCGATCATTCGGCTTGCAAAAAAACAACAGGGCTTCCTGATTAATTTCAATGTGAAGTTGCTGAAGCAGGGTATCGAAAGCTTTGCCCTGTGAACCTTTATGCGCTTTATGTTTTTCATGGTGTAAGTCGTTACGAAATAGGAACTAAATCCATAATACCATGATTTTATTGAAATCTAATATGACAAAGTAGAACTAAGTTAGCTGTTCACGAGTTTTCGCAATACCTCAAGTTTCTTGAATATTGAACGTAATTACATTATAGTTACATTCATTCCTGGATCGGAGAGGATAAAGACATGGCCTACTTAGTGCCAGCCCGAAAACCCATGAAATAAGCCACGGTTTCGGGCAGGGCTAATTCACGTATAAATAACATGGATATTGTTGCGTGTTTGTGGATGATTTCTCCACCACCTGACAACATTGTGCAGATTTTACGAAATCCCGGCCAGCACCAACCCTGCCGTACGACATTCATTTCAAAAAGGTTGCCGGTGGATGTCCGCTCAGGCAGCTAAGCGTTGCTGCTGCCGTCGTCGCTCGTTTCGTCGCAGGCGAGCCAACTCTTTACGCTGTAAAAGCAAACCAATACGATGAAGATTGGTGGCAACGATGGACAAGGCCACATGCCGTTCAAATCCATCCCGCCCATAGGACAGGCAACGGTTTAATCCTCGTATCTCAAGATTGTTGATACAGGCTTCTACCC
>JAKIUN010000015.1 GCA_021647505.1 Gammaproteobacteria bacterium | reverse complement strand
ATTCAGACCGTCAAGTCGAATGCCAGGGGTTATCGTTCATTCGATGGATTCAGAAATAGCATATTGTTTTACTGTGGTGGCCTGAAAATGGCCCCATAGGCCTTCACACAATTCTTCGAAGAACCCCAAAAAGTAAGGTGCTTAGCGCGGGTGGGCTGAGTAGTTACTCATAACCTTAGCCTTAAGGAAGTGCCATTCTTGTCTGTCCCCTATTATCAATATTGTATTTTGAGTTGTGGAGTTGTGGGTAATGGAGAGCCTTATTCGTTAGGGCTTTTGATTCCACGATATGTCTACTTTACGATGCTGTGAGATACAATCACGAAGGTATAAGTTAATTAAGCTTTGGTAAGGTACACCTGAATCCTCAGCCATATCTTTGAAATAATTAATGACATCCTCACCAAGGCGCATTGTTACAGGCCTTTTGAGTTTTGACGCATAGGGATTTTTACGTGATTTCATTTTGGATAAATCATATTCTTTTTTCATTATGCTTCACCTTTATAGAGCGAGCGCTCTTTTGCTGTTGCTTTACGTGCTGATATGATTCTAATGAGATCACCTGATTCTTTTTCACAGTGGCAGATGAGCAATATTCTTGATTGGTTACTGTGGCCTAGTATAAGAAACCTGTCTTCCAATTTTGGATTTTCATCGTCAAAGAATTGGATGGCGAAGTCATCGTAAAATACAGACTGCGCCTCTTCGAAGGTTACGCCGTGCTTCCTTTTATTTGATGCTGCTTTTGATGGATCCCATTCGAACTTAATCATAAATACATTGTATTTACATTTTACAGAATGTCAAATTTCTTGTTGTAGCCCGTCGCAGTAGGAACGCCGGTTACCCGGCGTCCCCTGCACAGATCCCTGCGTGCGATTTTCCCGCACAGGGCTCTTCAAACATACTCACTCGCGTAGTACGACAAATCCTCACGCAAGCCCCCCCGATTCACTGTCTGGCATGTCTACTGAGCTGGCGTCGGAAACGCAAAGCGCTCCAACACCCGCTTTCAGAGCCAGGGGATTACCTTACTGATTCACGAACGATAGCGAATATATCCGCGATTTGCTCCGTCGTGACCAAGCGGACAAAGCAGAGTTTGAAGCAATCCGCGCCGCCTTGACCGAAGGCGAGGAAAGCGGAACGAGTAGCCGGACGCCGGACGATATTATCACTGCTGTAATTGCGAGACGGCGTAGAAATGGGATGCGATGAATTAACCAGGGCCGCAGACGACGATTTTGAGAACATCTTTGATTTTAGAATTGACAGATTCGGCCTTACCCAAGCGTTGGATTATCAAAACGGCATGAAACAGCATTTTGGTGAGCAGGGCGGCCAGGTCGCCGGGGCGCTCCAGCACCGGGCCGGAGGTATGGCGCATATTGACACCCATCTCGGTGGCAATAATGTGCGCCAGGGTGGTCTTGCCAAGGCCGGGCGGGCCGAAGATCAAGGTGTGATCCAATGCCTCACTGCGAGCACGGGCGGCGGAAACAAAGATTTCCATTTGTTCCGCCACCACCGGTTGTCCCACGTAATCCGCCAGTTGACCCGCAGTCCGCGTGGGCATGAACAGCCTGCCCACCCTACTACTGGACTACTTCACCACCGCCCGCAACGCCAAACGAATCACCGCCTCACTCGCCAATCCCTCACTCTCCACCGCATTCACCATACGGCTCGCCTCCTGTGGTTTATAACCCAGTGCCACCAGGGCGCTGATGGCATCCTTCAGCGCATCGGCGGCGTGCTCTCCGGCCCGGGTCACGGCATCCGGCGACAGGCTCACACCCTGCCAGTCCTTGACCCGGTCGCGCATCTCCACCACCAGCCGCTCGGCGGTCTTTTTGCCGACCCCGGGGACACGCGTCAGCGCCACGCTGTCACCACCCTGCACACAGCCGACAAATTCATCCGCAGACATACCGGAGAGGATCGCCAGCGCCAGCTTGGGGCCGACGCCGGAGATCTTGATCAGGGTGCGAAACAGGCTGCGGTCG
Source organism: Gammaproteobacteria bacterium (assembly GCA_021647505.1). GTDB lineage: Bacteria > Pseudomonadota > Gammaproteobacteria > SZUA-152 > SZUA-152 > DRQN01. The sequence continues at coordinate 59,397 of JAKIUN010000015.1, read as the reverse complement.
GACTCGCGCAGAAAGCCGTACAGCAGCTGCGCATCCTCGCGCACCACGAAGTGAGTGTGCAGGATCACCGCGCTGCCCACCTCGGGCAGTTCGTAGAAGGTGGTCATGGGGGCGTCGACTTCATAACCGACGCCATTGACATCTAACAATAAGCGGGGGGCCTTCTTTTCCAGCAGGGTGCCTTTCAATCGTCCGATCACCGGCGTCTTCCTTTATGCATGTTGGGTACCTGAATCAGGGTACTACGGGTATTGCCATGACACAGTGCCACAGCAAGGGCATCGGCGGCATCGGCCTGGGGGTTGCCGGGCAGCTTGAGCAGGATACGCACCATGTGCTGCACCTGTTCCTTGGCGGCACGGCCTTTACCAACCACCGACTGCTTGATCTGCGTGGGGCTGTATTCGTGCACCGGCACATCGCGGGTGATGACGGCGCAGATAGCGGCGCCACGCGCCTGCCCCAGCTTGAGCGCCGAGTCGGCATTGCGGTGCATGAAGACCCGTTCGATAGCCATTTCCTGTGGCTGGTGAGTCTCCACCAACTCGCTAATGGAGTCGAAGATGACACCGAGGCGTTCAGCCCAGGTCTCGCCGCTGACACGCACACAGCCGCTGGTAATATAGCGGGCATTTCGACCATCACTCTCGATGATGCCGAAGCCGGTGAAACGTGAGCCGGGATCGATGCCGAGGATGCGGATCATGAGGGTATGGCTAAAGCTACTGTTAACGATAAACCAGTATGCTCTTTTACTTCTATGCCAATTTCTTTCGTTAACGGTATTTCGGAATGCAGTATTTCTTGCAGCTTTCTTATCATTTGCCTGGGGCCTTGTTCTTCACATAACGACTGGTAGGGTGGGCATTGCCCACCAGAAGAGCCAGGAAACATGCAATGGTGGGCAATGCCCAGCCTACTTTTCTGCCCCTCAGTTGGGGTAAGGGAGAAACCATCATCACAGCTGTGCCATCACCTCAGCGGAAAAATCGGCGTTGCTGTAGACCTTCTGCACATCGTCAAGGTCTTCCAACATATCGACCAGACGCATCACCTTTTCTGCGTCGTCCACGCCCAACTCCACCGAGGTTGAGGCCTGCATGGTGACCTCGGCGTTGGCCGGTCTATGACCAGCGGCGATCATTGCCTCCTTGACGTTAACCAGTTCTTCCCACGCAGTCAGCACATCAATGGAGCCGTCATCGTTGACCACCACATCGTCGGCGCCGGCCTCCAGCGCAGCCTCCATGATGGCGTCCTCGTCACTACCCGGGGAATAGCTTAGCATCCCCAGTTTAGTGAACAGATAAGACACCGAACCGTCGGTGCCGAGGTTGCCGCCACTCTTACTGAAGGCATGACGCACTTCGGAGACAGTTCGGTTACGATTGTCGGTAAGGCATTCCACCATCACTGCGACACCTACCGGGCCATAGCCTTCATAGCGGATTTCATCGTAGTTTTCACCCTCGCCGGCACCGGCGCCGCGTTTCACGGCACGTTCGATGGTGTCTTTGGGCATGTTGTTGGACAGTGCCGCGTCAATGGCGGAACGCAAGCGCGGATTGGCGCTGGGATCAGGCCCACCCATCTTCGCCGCGACAGTGATCTCACGGATCAGCTTGGTGAAGAGCTTGCCGCGCTTGGCGTCCTGCGCGCCCTTACGGTGGCGGATATTGGCCCATTTACTGTGTCCTGCCATGACGACCTCGAAATAGCTGCGTGGTGTGAAATTCGGAATCGGGGGATTTTACCACCCGCAGGGGCATTCGCCTATGCACCTTCCTCAGGGGTATTTTCAAGAAAAAATTATTGATACGGTTCGCTGCCACACACCGGCAACCGACTGAACTTTTGTTGACGACAGAAACAAAAAACCGCCGATGGGCAATCCATCGGCGGCTCTTGCACGAGGCCCAAAGGTTCAGATCACCTTCGAGAAACGCTGCTCTTTGGATTGGCGCAGATATTTGTCGAACACCATGCAGACATTGCGAATCAGCAGGTGACCCACGGGCAACACCGAAATCACGCCGTCACGGATAGTCAGCAGACCATCCTCCTGCAAGCCTTCCAACTGCTTCAGTTCCTGGGCGAAATAGTCGCGAAAATCGATGCCGAAACGTTTTTCGATATCGGCCTCGATCAGCGAGAAATGGCAAATAAGCTGGCTGATCACCTCGCGCCGCAGCAGGTCGTCGGCATCCAGTTCAAGGCCACGAAAAATGGTCAGCTTACCGGCATCAATAGCTGCGTAGTATTCATCCAAACCTTTGATATTCTGACTGTAAGTCGCACCCACTTTGCCGATGGAGGTAATACCCAAGCCGACCAAGTCGCAGTCGGCATGGGTCGAATAGCCTTGAAAATTCCGATACAGGGTGCGTTCACGCTGGGCCACGGCCAGCTCATCATCAGGCTTGGCAAAGTGATCCATGCCGATATAGACGTAGCCCGCGTTAGACAGCTGTTCATTGGTTCGCTGCAGAATGTCCAGTTTTTCCGCCGCCGAGGGCAGGTCGGCCTCGTTGATGCGGCGCTGCGGCTTGAACATTTCCGGCAGGTGGGCGTAATTGAACACCGACAAACGATCCGGCTCGGCGGCAATGATCTTGTCTACCGTACTGGCGAAGCTTTCCACCGTCTGATGCGGCAGGCCGTAGATGAGGTCAATACTGATGGACTTGAAACCCACCTTGCGCGCCTCGTTCAAGGTTGCAAAGGTTTCCGCCTCGCTCTGGATGCGGTTGACGGCCTTCTGCACCTTCGGCTCGAAGTCCTGTACACCCAGGCTCATACGGTTGAAGCCGATCTCGCGCAGCACGTCGATGGTTTCGGTGGTGGCCTCGCGAGGGTCGATTTCAATGGAGTATTCACCCGTGTCGTCGTCATGCAGGGGGAAGTTTTCACGCGTCACCCGCATCAGTTCGCGCATTTCATCGTGACTGATGAAGGTAGGCGTGCCACCACCCCAGTGCAATTGATCGACCTTGCGATTGTCATCAAATAATGCCGACTGCAGGGCCAGTTCCTTGTGCACTCGTTCAAGATAGGGCTGGGCACGGCTGCGATCCTTGGTGGAGACCTTGTTGCAGCCACAGAAAAAACATACGGTATCGCAGAAGGGAATGTGGAAATACAACGACAGCGGCGTGGGCTTGCCGGCCGCACGGCTCGCCTCCCTGCTCTCCACATTGGTGCGTTCGGCCCAGGCGCGATATTCCGCTTCGCCAAAGCCTTCATGGAACTGCACAGCGGTGGGATAGGACGTGTAACGGGGGCCGGACTTGTCGTGGCGGCGGATCATGTCGAGATCGATGACGAGTTTCTGGTCCATCGGTTGCATAGCAGGGCTCACAGTTCGGTAAACGGGTTGGCAATAGATAACGGAGATTATAACCTGAGGTTCAGGCTTCAGTCTCCCGGCGGCAGTGCGGCCTCAAAGAGCGGCCGGTATTCGTGCAGCAGCTCTTCACCGAGCAGAAATACACCGTGACCACCGCGCTCGAATTCCAACCAGTTGAAAGCGACCTCGGGGAATCGCTCAACCAACGCCAGCTGGCTGTTACCGACTTCCACCACCAGTATCCCACCGGGCTTGAGATAGTCGGCGGCCTCGGCGAGGATACGGCGCACGATATCCAGGCCATCATCACCGGCAGCCAGCGCCAATGCCGGCTCGCGATGGTATTCCTCGGGCAGAGCCGCCATATCCTCGGCATCGACATAGGGAGGATTACTGACAATGATGTCGTAACGACGCCCGACCAGCGGCGCGAACAGGTCGCCCTGATAGAGGGCCAGATGGTCTTCGAGGCCATGGCGTTGCAGGTTTTTCTGCGCCACGAGCAGCGCCTCCGCCGACAGGTCGCAGGCATCCACCTGGGCCTGCTGGAAGGCCAATGCGCAGGTGATGGCGATACAACCACTACCGGTACAGAGATCCAGCACATCGTGCACCTGTTCAGGGGAGATCCACGGCGCAAAGCCACTCTCGATCAACTCGGCGATGGGCGAGCGTGGCACCAGCACGCGTTCATCGACATAAAATGGCTGGCCGGCAAACCAGGCCTCATGGGTCAGATAAGGGGCCGGCAGGCGCGTGTCGATGCGCCGCTGCAGCAGTTCAAGCACCTCGCGGCGCTCCGCCGGGGTAAGCTGGGTCTGGGTCATGTAGGGTGGGATGTTATGCGGCAGATGCAGTGCATGCAGCACCAGGGCATAGGCCTCATCGAGGGCGTTGTCGGTGCCGTGGCCAAAATTCAAGCCGGCCTCGCCGAAGCGGCTCGCACCCCAGCGCACGAAATCACCCAGGGTGGAAAGTGATTCGATCAGATCATCGACGGTAGCCATGCGTTTTCCTGAAGCGGCTCAAACAGCCGGCCAGTTTACGCCAAACACCGCCCAAACCCCACCGCCCGGAATTGACGCCCCGGGGACTTCTCCGGGAGAATAAGCAACATCCCTGACCAGCAGTCCCACCGACAATCCATTGGAGTCCACCATGACCCACCGCCCACTTTTCTTTAGCGGCTTTCTCACCACGCTTCTGCTACTCACCTTCGTTGGCGGCACATCAGCCGCACAGGCAGCATCCGCCCAGGAAATCGACATCAAGGTCAATGACGCATTGAAACGTTTCAAGAAAACGGTGGGTGGCGCCAGCGAGTTTCTTGACTCGGCCAAGGGAGTGCTCGTGTTCCCGGAAGTCATCAAGGCCGGCATCGGTATCGGCGGAGAATATGGAGAGGGTGCCCTGCTGGTTGGCGGCAAGACAGTGGATTACTACAATACGGCCGCAGCTTCCATCGGCTTTCAGCTTGGTGCGCAGATGAAGACCGTTGTCATTGTCTTTCTACAGAAAAATGCACTGGACAGGTTTCGCAATAGTGACGGCTGGGAGGCCGGCGTGGATGGCTCTGTGGCCTTCGCCACCCTGGGTGCTGGTGCCGGCATCGATTCAACCAGCCTCAATAAACCCATCGTGGGATTTGTGTTCGGTAACAAAGGGCTGATGTACAACCTGACACTCGAAGGTTCAAAGTATAGCCGACTGGACAAATAGCCCCGTGCAGGCTGTCAGCACCACGCAGCCTACACCTTGAAGCGACTGACCAGGTCGATCAGACGTGAGGAAACCTGCCCCAACTCATCACTGGCGCCAAAGGTCACCTGCGCACTGTTATTGGTCTGATCCGTTACCTGACTGATTTGGAATATTCCTTTCGTCGGCGCAGTGCTCAGTCCAACTGTAACTCGATCATGCCATTAATAGACACCCTGACCGTTTGCGCACCGGCTTCAAAGCTGGGTGAGGAACGCGTATCAGCCATCGCCGCCATCTCCGCATGCATCATTGGCTGCATCGGCACCCCCCCGGTATTAATGGCCATTTGCACCACCCGATAACGGCTACGCCCCATCTGCTTCGCCACCAGCTCTGCACGTTGCTGGAAAAGCGTAATCGCCTCGATGATCAGGCTTTCCTCCACTGCGTTGCGACGCTGGGCAGAAATACGATACCCCACCCTTCCCACCGCCAGCCGTTCCTGCAGCTTGCCGATCAGCTGGCTCAGTTTGGCAATATCCCTACTTTCCAGGCGCAAGCTTTGCCGCACCCGCCAGGCCGACAGGCGCTGTTGCTGATAAACAGGATTGGTCTGGTAACCCAGCGTCTGCACCGTAACCCCGCTGACCTTTTTGGCTTCACCGATGGCCCACTGGATGGTCGAATTCACTTCCTCAGACAGTAACGATGGATTACTGCCCTCGCGGTACACAGACAGCGTCGCCTCAAGAATATCGTTTTCGACCTCGGCGGAAGCCATAGCCTGTAGACTGATACGGTCATAATGGGTGACTTCATCATCGGCACCGGCCACCAACGGCAGCAGTACTGTGGCGACAATCAATGGCAGCAGTACTGTGGCGACAATCAATGGCAACCAGTACGGCAGGTGAGTTTTCGACATACCCTTTCTCCCTCGCTTCGTAGTTATTAGTCGGCATCAAAATAGATTTCCTGGTTCGCTTTGATGTCGCCCGCCTAACACTGGTGGAACTGTGTGAATTTACTTGAACTTTAAGAACTTGCATTGTCTTATTACCAACTTGGCGACATTCGACGTGTAGACCAGCAACATTCGATTACAGCATCATGATGCCTTTCGCCACAAAAAGGAAATAACCCCGAATGGATAAACACCTGCTGCTACTCAAGGCCGCCGACATCGCCGCCATGCCCGGCGACAAGCGTGTTCATTTCCTCAACTCCAATGCCGTACGCATCAACAAGTCCCTCGGCGACGCCGTGGGTCTAACGCAAATCGGCGTGCACATCATCACCGTACAGCCCGGCCACGACAGCACGGAAACCCACAAGCACTATTACGAGGAAGAATGCATCTACATTCTTTCCGGCCACGGCACCGCCATCATTGACGGCAAACAGCACGCCATGGCGGCTGGCGACTTCCTCGGCCTGCCCGCAGGCCGAGCGGCACACAACATCATCAACGATAGTCATGAGGAACTGGTGTGTCTGGTGATGGGACAGCGACTGGAACAGGATGTAGCCGATTACCCGGACAAGGATATGCGCTTATATCGCAACAGTGGTCGATGGGATCTGGTGGAACTGGCGGATATCAGTGAACCGCAGCGTATTGTTCTGCCGCCGGACGAACCTCTGTAGTGATAACAGTAGGTGGTGGCCGGCATCGCCATCAGTATGGATTCACGGCGAGGGCGCCGAAGCGACAAGGACGTCTCCCGCCTGCGCTTCATCCAGCGCGCGCAGAAAATGAATTTCAGTCTGGCGGAAATCAAGGATCTGCTTACCCTGCGTAATGAACTCACCCTGCTGGTCAACCTGTGCGCCGGCAGCGAGGACGGCTGCCCCCATCATTGAAGACCTGGAGCAAGACGAGCCGTAAACATGGCTGCGAACAGAAATCCCGGCAAGATCATGTACTGCCAGCCAGACAATGGCATAATCGAATCCGCAGCATTCCAATGTCAGGTTCAGGAGACAAACTATGACCCACGAAATCATCGAGGATCTCAACTGGCGCCGCACCACCAAGAAATACGACCCCACCCGCAAGGTATCCGAAGAGGATCTGAACACCCTTCTCGAAGCAATCCGTCTCACGCCCTCCTCCATCAACTCCCAGCCCTGGCGCTTTGTGGTCATCGACAGCCAGGCGGCGCGCCAACGCATGGCCGACACCTTCAGCGAAAAGTTCGTGTTCAACAAGCCCCACGTTTTCGACGCCTCCCACTTCGTCCTGTTTGCCTACAATCCCCGTTACACCCGGGAGGACTATGCGCAGGTCGTCGACAAGCAGATCGAAGACGGCCGCCTCAAGCCCGAAGACCGGGAACGCGGCTTCCGCAGCTTCTTTTTCGCGGAAATGAACACCGACGAAAACGGCGACACCAGTTGCTGGACCAAGGCCCAGCTCTACATCGCCCTCGGCAGCGCCCTGCACACCTTAGCCCGCATGCGGATCGACGCCACCCCCATCGAGGGCATCGACGCACAACGGGTCAACGAGGAATTCGCCAAGCAACTGGACGGCTACCGATGCGACGTGGCGCTGGCCATCGGCTACCACCACCCGGACGACCCCAACGCCGCCCAGCCCAAGTCACGACGTCGCCTGGGCAGCATTCTCGTTCGAATCTGACTCGGTCTGGATTTTCATTAAATGCCACCCGCTTTGCGAGTGGTATTTGATGAAGGCGTAGTGCCTCACGATCCCCAGAGCTAGTCAACCAACGCCCAACAGCATGATCGTCGCTGGCTGTTTCTTCATGACTTGCCATCCGCAGCTCTTTTGTCCGGTTACCGCTGTTCGCCAATTATGCTCGGGTTTTGACCTCCATCTACATTCCTCGGTATTGTCTCTGGACGGCGTTGTGTTTGGCATGGGATTGGGTGCATCCCTGGGGTCGTTTCAGGATATTCAGTCGTCATAGGCAGGCCAGAAATAAACTACCCCGCAGCAAGTATCTCGCTAACGCTCGACTTTCGCTACGCGAAAGCGGGGTATTACACGGCCAGATGTTATTTCGTGCACGTTCCTAAGTGATAACCGGATGCCTGCAAGGTATGCAGCAGGGGTGCAACGGCCTCGATCCTTGCCAGCCGCTTCGCCTTGATGAGCACCTCGGCCGTTCCAATCACATGCAGCTCCATCGAGGCGGCAGTCCGCCGTGCCAGTTTGTCATCCATCAATATCTGGCACCCCAACTTCTGCGCCAGATGGATAGCCGCCTGCTCACCCATACCCAGCGCAGACGGCCAATCGTCAGCGAGGGAAAATTGCGCGGCCCGAATCTCCAGTAACCCGGCATCCATGGCCCGTTGAATCGCCTTCGCATCCGGCCGGGAAGGAACATAGAGACACTCGCTCAACACGACGTCGGGCACCAACAGGATACCGAGCATATCCGGCAACAACGCCAGTAGATCAAGCCGTGCAAAGGCTATCAGAGGCCCGGTATCGGCGACGACCACCCGACCCCTCGATTCAGCCAATGGCAGTCAACTCCGCTTCCAACTCTTCCGCCGAATAACGAACACTGGATATGCCGGCCTTGCTGAGACGTTCGGTAAATTCCATCACCGGGCAACCCGCAAACTTGGCGGCCTTGCCCAGACTCAGCACCTCCTCTTCGTAGAGTTTTACAGCCAGAGCCATTGACACGCCGGATTCCACTACCTTTTCATCAAAGGGAATGGCGATAAACACGGGTCGGCCATGTTTCGTCACGATGGACAATTCACCCGTCTCGGCATCCCGGATCAGCTCCCCAGTGCGCTCGCGCAAGTCTCTTACGGTAAAGGTGCCCATAACTTGCCTTCCTTCTAAATTGCGCCATCAAATGATAGCGCAACATCTCATGCACGCTATCCAGGCGATGTAAATCGGCCCATCCCCGAATTATGGTGACAGCTTACTAAATATACTATTTTATGCCGGGGGGGGGGAATAAGGAGATGCTACCTAATGCCATTAAGTTAACAAAATCACGACTGTTTGTAGGTTGGCGGTGACGAAGGAACCCCAACATTGTTGGTTTCGTTGGGGTTCGCAGGCTCACCACCAACCTACAACAAGCAGGGGCTCAGGCTTAACTTAATGGCATTGGTAACGCCCCCCTTTATCCAGGTGACAGTTAAGTGTATTTAGTAAACTGTCACCGTAATTGTAATTGGTAATTGCACCGTAATTGATTAACCGGGCTTCAATGAGGCCGTGGCGTTTTGCCACGGATAACCAGACCATACCTCCTGAATAAAGACTTGGCCCGTGTGCTTCAATGAGGCCGTGGCGTTTTGCCACGGATAACAGGCCTTTGCAGAGGCCTTGGATTTACTTTACCAGACACGTACTTTGCGAGCAGTGGCGAATTTTGATTATAACTCACATTCCAGGCCGCTTGTCCAGCGACTACAAAACCCGATTTTCTCCAAATTTTCAAAGAACTACACATTTGCGAGTGCTTCCCGGTGATTTGGCCGCCATCCCAGCACTCGCATTTCATCGGCAGTAATCGGCATGGGGATGCACCTCGTTATTAAACAATCACAGGTTCGCGCTTTACGGCTTCGAAGGCCTTACCCAGACTGACGACGCGAGGATCTACTCGGTCAGCAATGCCCAAGTCAAGCAGTAAAATGTGATCCTCGCTATGGTGGATAAGTTCGTCAAGGGTGGCCAGCATTTCGGCATGCCGTTTGCGACTGAGACGACATTGAAAGACAGATAGTTGCAACCATTCTCCATAGCCATTCATGAGTTTGAATATGGCACGCCAGCGCCGCTGGTCGGCGATGTCGTAGGTAACGATATAGAGCCTTTCTTCCATTGCTCTTGTTAACGTGTAGTAAAGCCAGGGAAATCGTGGATATCTCCCAGTAGATAGCGCCCCAGCAGGCGGGCTTGTATTTCAAGGATGCGCCGGTAGCTGACCCGATAGCCAAACAGGGGGTGGGTGATTTCCTGGCTAAGGCGTCGTTCAAAAGCGGCGATAAAACGTTTTCGTCCATCATTGGTCAGTGCAACGCTACCTGCTACGGAGATAAAATCGCTGGGCCGCACTTCGCCGTTATTGATGGCGGACAGTACGCTGGATTCTGCAATGAGCGGGCGAAAAGGTTCCATCATATCCAACGCCAGGGAGGGACGGCCGTAGCGGGGTTGGTGATAAAAGCCCCGATAGGGATCGAAGCCGACGGCGCTGAGGGTAACCGTCCAGGTTCTCGCCAGCAGGCTGTATGCGTAGGACAGTAGTGCATTGACCGGGTCTGGCGGCGGCCTGCGTTTGCGGAGTTTGAAGTCAAAGACAAAGTTCTTGTCGTCCGATTCCCGTTTGATGGTATCACCAAAGGCGGAAAAATAACGGGCGGCTGCGGCGCCTTCGATACCCAGCAATGTTTGTTGTGATGAAGCACGCAGGGCCTGGGTGGCGTCGCGCTTCAAGCCTTCAAGAATATCTCGTGGCTTTTCTTCGCCGCGCCAGTTGCGGCGCAGCAGGGTGCGACTGTTGAGTATTTTTGTGTGTACCAGAATTTTGGCGATGCGCAGGCTGATTTGCTCGTCAAAGCTCGCTTTGTACTGGGCGGTTCGCAGTTCGACATTTTTATGCCCGGTTCCAATGCTGTGACCAAAAAACCAGCCGCCATAGGAATGCCAGGTAATGGGAATTTCCCGACGCATGAGTTCATTGAGGCAGGGTGTGGTGACATAGACATTGCCCATCAGCACTAATTGCGATACGTCAATCAAACGGACTTTTGTGACCACTTTGTCTTCAATGCTAACCTCAAGCCGTTCGCCCTTCTTTGCCACTTTTGCGCGATGGGCCTGCACATAAAGTGGCAGGGATTCATCTCGACCGACCGTTAATGGTCGGGGATTGACGCCACCATCGCGCAAAAAATTGACTTCGTCGGGCAAACAAATGCCAACCAGGGAACAACCGTTGCACTTGGGGCTGTCTTCAAGCGGCGGTGGCATCTGTCCGCCGACAGCGATGAGGCGCAGGCCGTTGATGGCGGAGAGCGTTCGGTTGCGCAGCTCTTCATCAAAAATCACTTTCACTCGTTCTTTTGAACCGGCAAAATACAACAGCCCTTGTTCACATTGATAACCGTGTTCTTCCAGCAGCATGCCTTGCAAACAGACTTGCACCCGCTCGGGTTCATAAGCACCCTTGGCAACGTGTGGCCGCTTGCCGCGTTTGTAGTCCACCGGGGTGACGGTGTCGCCCTCCCCTTCCACTAAATCCAGTTTGGCGATCAGGCCGAGACGGTTGGAGGACAGCGTGATGGAGCGGGCGTGGAAGCGTTCATTTTCTTCCTCTGCCTGCGGGTCAGGAAGATCACCCGAAGGCTTGTCCACCCGGCGGTGAATGTGCCGACCCTGCACGGTGTCCCCCGAGTCTGCCCACTCGCCCTGCACCCATTCCAGGTAGGCCAGACGCGGGCAGTATTCGTATTCGTTGACCATGCGCGCGGGCAGCAGGGGCAAATCACCGGAAAGCTCGGGGAATGGCAGGGGGAGTTCGACCTGTGTCTGGCTTTGGTTGCTCGTATCCATTTGCATAGACGGGGATAGGTTTACCCTTTGCCTTTCAGCAACCAGGGAATAGCGCCGGGTGTATCCAGCCAGGCCTGCCGATTATCGAGTACATAGGCAATAGCCTCGTTCTTGTCGCCTACTCCCACATAGTCAGGCAGATATTTGGGCATCTTGCGTTTTCCGGCAAGATAGGCCGGAACGTGTTTGTTGCTCTCCAGCGCTTGTTTGCGATAATCCCGGCTGTTTTTCGTGTCCTGCTCATAGCGATAAGCGATCAAGGCCCGAGCATATCGCCAGCATGCACTCCAGTCGTCCGGGTATGCCAGTATCAACACTTCAGCTTCATCATGGCGCTTCTCATCCATTAAACAGCCTAAGAGAGTTTGGCGAACGCCTTGATTATCGTTGGGATTCAATTCCAGCATCTGCTGATAACGCTGAATAGCCGCATTCCGGTCGCCTTTTTCCCATAAGCACTGAGCCAATCCCAGACTGGCGCGCATGTAGGGGCGAGTTTCCAGCAAACCCCAGAAGTGGCCTTTGTCTTCTTCGAAGGCCTGCGAGCCCAGCGCACGCTCACCGGCTTCAACGGCCTTTTGGTAGTACGCCAGCGCCTGCGGCAGACTGTCCGCACTTTCCTCTGCCAGCAGCGTCCAGGCATCGGCGCAATCCGCTGAGACCTGTAATGCACGCTCGGCCAGTTCGACGCGCTCAGCCGGGTCACCTGATTCCCAGGCTTGATACATGATTTCCTGAGCTTCATCGAGGGCAGAATCTTGGGATGCCCTGCCGAAGGGTTTCATCAGATTTTCCATAGCCCGGCGATCAGGAATTTTGATGATGTTATCGGGTGTTTTCTTTGCCATTTCATACACCAATATTTATTGCCGCTGCGTAGAGGAAGGGTTATCGTATTCCTTGCCGTCAGGCTTTTTCCGTTGCAGACGACCCGCTACTGCGTCCATTTCGTTTACAAGTTCACTCGCAACCCTCTTCAGTTCTCTCTCGCTCATACTCTTGAAGTCCAAGCCATAACAGTGCCTCTGTAATTCATAGACATCGTATTTTCTGTACACGTCTGGCGTATCATGCGGCCAGCGATAGTAATACCAGTAGAGTGTCGAGATAAAGTGTATTGCTCACCATGTTTACATCCCTCAATCAGAGACCACCTGAAACAACCCCAACCCAAAATGACAGCCAAAGCCCAACGCCAGCGGGCCGCCAAGAGGCTCTACAAAGTACAACTTCAGGAAGCCGCCCCGGGTGTCCGGCTGGGTAAGGCCACGTTTGTTACGGAAGCGGTGGAAGTGAATGGCGCGGCGCGCGCGCCCTTTCACCGTGATGCTCTCCAGGCGCTCGATCTTGATTGGTTCGGGCAACCCCCTCTCTCGACATTCGCGGCGGATTTGATCTTCCAGCGTGAACCGCTTCTTGGCGAACCACGGGTGCAGATAGGGCGTCACGGACTGCCACACGGAACTCTCACCGGTGTAGCGGCTGTCAGCGCAGAAATTACCGGTTGTACCGACACCCTCCAATATCACCTGCCATTCCCGGCCCTGCTTACCGCGAAACATATTGATACGAGCCAACACCCGCTGTGCCGATGCCGACAAACCATCCGGTGCATGCAATAGGATATGATCAATACGCCCATCGGTGTCGGCATCCTCGGGCAGGTAAAAGGCGTGGCCGTGACGATTTCCCTGACCGAGATCATGCCCGGATAACTCCGGTGGGATGTTGCCCTCGCCACCTAACACGTATTTGGCTTTTCCCATGAGCGCCGCACGAAATTGTTCTCCAATGCGGACGGCATCTTCAATGCGCGGCAGAGGCTTACCCACCAGCATAAAACGGGCGGTGGTCACTGACCGGGTGCGCGTTTTGGGTCTTGCCCGCTTCGGTCGCAGACAGTCCACTGGGCGCAGATAGTTAACGAATTTCCCGGCGGGCGGCTGGCTCCAGCCCGCTTTCTGCAACTCTGAAGTATCCAGGCACAGAGCCTTGGTCAAACTCTTAGGCGTTGTTTGTTGCAGTAATTTCTTCTTTTTTCCTTTTTGTTCAGAAATTTTATTGTCAGCAAATTTTCGCCGCCATTGACGGTAGATTTGGTGAGACTGGGGCACCAGCAGCCGCACCACTTCTCCCATGACTTCGCCGGTATCGGTATCCACCGCATTTTCGCCCGGCCGGCATGTGAATGTTTCGGGGAGTTCTTCATCGAGCAGACGACGAGCCTCTACCCAGCTTTCGGCCCTGCCCAGATAGCCCAGCTTGTGCAGTAGTTCGTCCAGTAACATGACCGAATCATTAGCCAACTCCAATTCTGGCCAGGCCATTACCAGCTCATCCTGTGGATCCACTCGGGCGAAGGCGTCAAATACCAGGGAAGCATTCCCCTTCCACTGCGGCATGTAGTGTCGAGTGTGTGTGTGTACTGCTGGCGGCAATTCATAGACGGGCTGTGTTTCACTCAAAACATCAATCATCGCTTCCAGTTGGTCGAAGGTAAAGCTTTGATGATCGGCCTTGTGATACCAGGTGGAAATCAGGGCACGACAAACTCGCCAGGGTGCTGGAGGCCATTCGATATCTGCCTCGTTGACATGCCGCCCCCAAGGGTTGGCATGATAACGCCCGGCAAGAAAACGGAATCCAATAGCCAGCATGGCGCTACTTCCTGTAGGTGACTTTAGTAATAGCTGGTTCGGCAAATACGCCTTCGCTTTGGGCAGTGGCTATCAAATCCGGCAAGGCATTTTCCAGGTCAGCAGCTTCTGGAATATCGAACCCGTTTGGACGGGTAACTGTAATAGCTTCCACATCCAGATCACAGGCCGTTCTCAGGCGCAGACCACTTTCGAGGAAACGCCGAACCTTGAACAGGGAAAGCGCGATCAGCAGCTCTGTGACCGTGTCGCTGAAACCGTAACCACGCAATTGCGCCAAGTCGATATTGAAATACGCAGTAATTTTTGGTGAGACATATTCATCACGGGCAAAAGGCACATTACCAAACCCCTTCCCCGTATCACCTGACGGATTGACCGCATCATTCTTTACACCACCGCTTGCAGCCACTTTTACTTGTTCAGCCTCGATAAACGAAGACAGCGCCCGTGGCAGGCGCAGGCGTCCACCGGCAAGATCTTTTTTAGCCAGAAATACGCCATGTATCAATGCATTGGTGTCCAGACTCAACAAAGTCTTTGCCAATTTTTTGATGTCAACAATACCCTCGTTCATATCCGCCAGTTCGGCCTTCAATATATCAAAGACAGTCTTGTCTTTTCCTTCAAGGATGTAAGGTGAATTGATGCGGTGCGACTCAAGCACGGAACTTGTCAACACATTTCCTTTATCGTCAAGCACCCGTATAAATGGCAAACCGGACAATGGCGGCTGCCACGTGTCCTGAACACCATCCCAACAAACAGCCTCCAGACGATTGGCCATACTCTGCGCCGATTCCACCAGCAACATTTTTTCACCATCCGGCCCATCGTATTCCGCTGCACCGATCTCCGGGAAACCGGTGGGCTGAAAACGTGTTCCCTGCACAGGCTTGAGCCTGGCCTCAATCAGCAACCGTGGGCTATCCTTTAATGCATCAAAATTCAGTGTCATGGTTTTTTCTCCTTGGCTTGCCAATATTCAAGAGGCTTGTTTGTTGTTTTGTTGGGAAATAGAGCGATACAGGTCTCGAACCGACACATCGCTGAGGGGAATCAGCAAGGCCGCCGCCAGCCGGGAACCCGTCAACCCGGCACTGCCCGGTGATCCCGGTAGAGGCGATATCCCCGCGATACGAAGCCGCCGTTGAGCGAGCCTGACGGCATCGTCGATACGGCCTGCGGCAAGTCGTCGCACCAGGCCAACAGGTATGGGTAAATATTCGTTCTCCGTCAGCAGGCCGCAACGTCGAAGTTGTCGGTTGGGCGTCATTACCAGCTTAAGCAAGGTGAATGTGGCGGGAATGGCAAAGGAATTTTCAACAGGTTCCCATTCGATATGTCTGGGCGATCGGCAATGAGCAAGCCCCGCTACCAACTGGGTGATGCGATTGTCATTTGTTTCACCAGCAAGGAAAGTGGCTATTGACGCCAGATCCGCACCAGGCCAGCCACCCAGGGGTTTATCGCCAAACCCATCTTTCTGTGCCAGCAACAGACGCTTCTCCAGTACCGCGAGAAGGTTTTTCTCCAACCCGCCGTGGTGCCAGGTACGGTACTGATGTTTTTTCCCTTCCAGTAACCAAGCTGGGTATTTTTCTTCTTTGGGATCAAGTGGTGACAGGTGCACTCGCATGGGGAGTGGGTGCTCTTTGACACCTTGCAGTCCGGCCAATGCGGCTGCAATACGAAATTCAATGCTGTTATCCCTTGCCGCCGCGAACCAGCGCTCACTCAGAACCGGCACAGGTGGCACCTTTTCCTGCGTCGCCGGGCTGGTACCCGCATAGCGCTGAATTTCGCCGAGAAGGATCAGTGTTTTTTGTACGGTGTCATGTTTGTCACCTCCCTGCCGAGTCAGATCAAACAGGGCATTGTCCAGACGTTGCGCAAGGCTCTTGACCCGGTTGGGTGTATTGTCCCCTCGCGCCCAGGCCTGAAAGCGCCACAACCAATGATCCAGTTCACTGATTAAATCTTGCTGAGGCTCCCGTGGAACGCGAAAACGAGTCAACGGCGTGGCAAGATATGCCTTGCCTGATCGCATCATGAATGCGTATCGCTGAAAGCTATTGATACCCCGATTAACGGCCAGCAGGCTGATGGCTCTGGCAAAGTCCAAGCCATCCTTTACGCTACGGCGACCCAAAGTAACGCGGCCTTCCGAAAACAGGCCCTTGAGAGCCATTAGCGAGGTCGGCCTTTCCCACAACGGCAACCATATCTCCGCCCGTGCAGGGGCTTCATCTCTCATACTCAAACCACCCTGACCGCTACCCTTGGGACGCACTGTAAAAGGAAAGGTTAAGGCTCCCTGCTCTTCACTCCCCAGTCGACGGGTTGCCGCTGCGGCAAACAGCAGCGCGCCCTCAATCATAAAAATAAAATCCCAGGGATTGATAAGTGATTCAGCCTCGTAGCCAGTGCCCGCATTGGGCCCACCAGATTGCCCGGGTGAAAATTGGCCGATAGCCTTTTTACTCGTCAAAAAAGGTTGAGGATTCCGGTATATGCTTTCATCCAGCCATGCATTACTTGCTTGTTCATCATTATTACTTGAGAGGTCAAAAACATCATTCAGGCGCTGCATGAAGTTATTGGTGAAATCGAGGCGCCCATCATTTCCGCCCGTACCCAGCAATGGGGGGAAACGTACGTCGTCACTGGTCAGCATAAGCGCCGCGTCCATCCAGGCTAATGCCTCATCGGGTAATTGTGAGCGCAACAAGATAAGAAAGTTAGACTTTACTACCTTATCTTTGGGACTTTCAGATAATCCCATTGATTTAACACCCAGCCTTCCAATTGATATGGATTCCAGATAATCCTGAAATCGTGAATCATCAGATTTTTCCAGCGCGGAAATACCGTCTTTATTGTCATTTGGATAAAATCCACTCCCCCCATTCCACGGCGCAATGATCGGCGTTGGTCTGTACTCCGCCAGGAAAAACTCTTTTAATCCTTCTTCATCAAGCATGCTCTCCAGCACAAAATGCTCACCTTCCCACCAGCCTCTGGCTTCGGCATCTTTCTGCTCGGCAACCAGGCGCAGGATAGCCAGCGCCTTGAGATAGCTTGCCAAGGGTGTTGGCGTACAGCCGTGCAGGTGTACCCGGCATCTGCCTGCATCAGAAGCCAGCACGTAATCGGTATCGGGCTCACCTACTTTTGGCGCAATGGCAGACGGCTCATGCATGGCTTGATCCCCATAGTGAAACTCTCCGGCACGTCGCATCTGGGCAAAATGGCGGCTGGTATCTGTGAGCGTTTCCAGCGCTTCGAGTCGTTGGCGTGTGGTCAAGCGAAGTGTTGCCCGCAGCTGTGCCCTGCGACTGCCTGCCCATGTACCGGATTCCCATTTCGGATCTTTTGGCTTGTCAGTCATTTTTCTCCAGCTCCTCGAGAATCCAGCGCAGGTGCTGAATATCGTCCCGATCCCGTTCCCGGCCGGCGGTTTCTTTCATGGCAATGAGGGTGGGAATAGTGACAAAGCGGACTTCCAGCCCTTTGGCGATACCACCACGCAATGCGGCTGCATATTCCCTGTCGAAATCAAAGGGCTCGGTGATAAAAATATCCAGTGGTGTTTCCAGGTGCCGGTTGCTGACCAGACAGAGTACCTGCATGTTTTTTTCCACTTGCCACTTTTGCCGGTTCTCGGCACTGGCAAACTGTTCGGGGGTAATCGGTACCGAGGTCTGATAACCCAATGAAGACAGTGCCTGAAATGCTGCCAGGATATTATCGCGGCCGAGCTGTATAACAAGATCCAGATCATTGGTCAGGCGCTGGTAACCATGGACGTTGACTGCCAGGCCACCAACCACCAGGTAGCGCACACCGGCTTCGTTAAGGGCGCGAAAAATAGCCTCAAGAGTACGCAGTTTCACGCGGAATCCTCTCCGATGTAGCGTGCCGAGACACGCCAGTCTGCAAGCCGCACCAGGGTTTCCAGCCAGGCCAGACGGAAGGGCCCGTGGTGTTGCAGTAAGCGCTGGGTACGCGTGCTCCACGACGCCCCCATGGCTCCATCCCCCAGCTCCATGATATCCAGGCGAAGCATGGTTTCAGGGAGTTGTTCGTCAGCAAAGCAAAGTGCGGGCAGGCTGTCACCTTCCCACACACCCCGTGCAAAACGGCGCGTATCCCCCGGCCCTTGTTCATCCGGTAGCGCGCGCAGGCCCATACGCACCTTGCCGTGATGGGCCGCAATAAGGTAGGCGATCAGGTTGTGGTGCTCGTCCCTGTCGCCGTGTTCCAGCCATACCAGTAGGGAGACCAGTTCATGCCGGAAATGACGGCGCTCGGTAAAACCAGCAGTACCGCCACAGACGGCGTAGCAACTACGCCCTTTTGCCTCACCCTTGGCCCAGAGTTCAGACTCCTTTTCTGCGGCCTTTTCATCGTTATTCAGCAGCATGGTCTGGAAGGCGCGATGGGCCTTGCCTACGTCGTGCCATTGCGCAGCTTGGGTCACACAGGATCGGCCGCTAGACTCACCAACGAGATCACAAAGATTTTCCGCCTCGGTTCGCACATCGGTGAGGTGTTGCGCCAGTGTTACGGCACAACCAGGCAGGCTTCGGCGATCATCGTCATACGCAGCCTGAGTTTCAGTCACGACTTCCAGTGCAGACAGCGGCTGTTTCTTGTTGAGATAGCCCGCTATGAAGCCCCGCGCAAGGTCATACCCTCCTTCGGCACAGCGCAGCATCAATGTCATGCCCGGGCGCACATTGTCGGCAGAAACAGTGCTCCATTGGCGACCGAGTGCATCCCAGGCAAAGGCGGCCAGGCCGTTTCGTTTTTTGAGATGGATCTTGATCTGACCAATGGATACCGGGCACAGCTCGTCCCGTAGTGGTGCACCCTCTTCGTCTGGGGTATCTGAAAAATCGCGCCAAAAAACCTGCACCGGCGGCGTACCACCATCCCTGATCCAGGGTGATATATCGATATCAAAACCGGACAGGTCGGGGTCGGTGTTGAACAGTTCGAGAAAGTCCTTGCGTCGAATCACCTGATACAGAGGCAATGTATTTTTGACTGCGGGCAGATCAGCGGCTGTGACGGATTCAAGCCTGCCCAGGATGTCACGGGCATCACCGAGTTCATCATCGGTATAGGGTGGAGACAGCTTTCCCCCTGACATGATATCGAGCCAATAGACCTGTGCTTCATCATATTCACCCGCACGGTTGCAACGACCAAAACGCTGCACCATCGAAGACCAGGGGGCCAGTTCACTAAACATCACGCGCGAGGAAATATCCACGCCTGCCTCAATCGCCTGGGTGGCGATGACGACCACATTATCGTCTGGACTGATACCAAGGATACGTTGATTGATGGCCGTGCGCTCGGCCTGGCGAAAACGGGAATGCACAAGCAGCAACTCCGGCGCATTCGCCTGTCCCTTGAGTCGTTTTGCCAGTTTTTCATAGAGCCCCTGACAACGCTGCACATTATTGAGGATGACCAGTGTCGGGGCATCGCCACTATGGGCTTCGAGGATATTTTCGGTCAATGCTTCGAGATAGGTCTTCGCGCCTCCCTTGCTGGTTTCCGCATCGAGCACCACCCCTGTCTGACAAAGTTGCTTTACAGCCTCTCGACGCTTGCTGACTGCCGAACCTTGTATCTCTTGCTCACTCAGCGTCAGGGATTGCAGGGAATCAAGATACGGCCGGAGGTCAATGCTGTTAAACCATTGACGATTCAAGGTGGCAGAAACCCAGAGGGATTTTGCACTGCCCGGCATATCCGTCCGCCGCCGAAAGGCTTCCAACTGGGTCGAGGCTGGCAGACCGGCCCCCATCAGCTGGACTTCATCAAAGACCCACAGGGCATCGTTGTGCAGCAAAGCAAAATCAATGGGCCAGCGATAACGGCTCATGCCGTAACCACGCATCAAGGCTCGCGACAGCAGCATGTCCTGCGTGCCAATGAGGATCATGTCCTTTTCCGGGTATTCCACCCAGGAACGGGTATCTGCCTCCCCACCCATTAACCGATGTACTGAAATACCTTTTTCTTCCACCGTATCTGCGAAACAGTTCAAGCGCTTCAGCCAGTCAACGATGTTGTCATGGGTCTGTTCCACCAGCACCCGCATGGGCAGACAATAGACCAGGCGGCGTGGCGTCCCGGGATCAGCATTGCGGCGTTTATACAACCAGGCCAACACCACCGCAGCGGTTTTTCCCAGGCCGGTCGGAATATCCAGCAGCTCTGGCCAGGGCTCCGTGGCAAGCCTGGTTTGATAAGAATAGGGCGCATCTTTCGTATCCAAAGCTGCCTGAAAGAAAGCCATGTATTCATTATCCATTGTTACTTCCCCATGAATCCGTTGCTCCTAAATCCACCATATTGCCGATACCAAACTTGCTGCCCTGGAATCCTACCACCCCACCCTGTCAAAACTTGACCGGGCAAAGGGCTATTTTCCGGTTTTGTTGTCACGGCTTCTCTATTCCGGCCTTCTTTCCAAGAGTATTGGTATCTACATGAAGGTAAAACGCCTCCGCTAAAATGGCCAACCCGGGTTTCGCAAGCTCAACCCAGGCTACTCGGCTGTGTAGTTGTCGAGGGCAGCCTTCAGTTTCTCTATATGCAGTTTTCGCAGTTCGCTGGGGGCAATCACTTCCACATCCGGCCCGTATTTGAGAATGTCCATGATCAGTTCACGCGGGTCGCTGTAGGCAATGCGCAGCTCAAAGCTGCCATTGCTGAGAACTTCGCCCTGCTGTTGCGGGTGCCACTGTTCATCGGCCACCCAGCGGGCGGCCTGGGGACTGAAGCGTAGTTGCGCGGTATGTGTAGGTTGACCGGCGAAAATGCCATAGCTTTCTGTGTAGTGGGTATCGAGTTCTTCTTCGCTGATTTCGCTGGCAGGAATGGCGAGGGTTTCGACGGGTTGCAGACGATCAAGGGCGAAGCTGCGCAACTCTTCGCGCCAGTGACAGAAGGCATCGAGGTACCAGTTGCTGCGGTAGTAGACAAGGCGTTGGGGGGAGACGGTACGTTCGCTGGTCTGGTCACGGGCGCGGCCATGGTAGAGGATGCGCAGTTGCCGGCGCTGCAAGACGGCGCTGGCGATCTGGCGGAAATGACTCATTTCCGTAGGACGTGCGGCCATTTGCAGGATGCGGTCGAATTTGTCCATGGGATATCCCCATCCTGTTTGTGTATCTGCCGGTTAACAAGCCAACCGCCAGTAAGCTGCCAGCGTATTGTATTTCAACCCTCCAGCAAACGCCGCACGGGTGCGAATGATTTCCGATGTATGGGGGTGACGCCCAGTTCCGTCAGGGCTGCCATGTGCGCCTTGGTGGGATAGCCCTTGTGGCCGGCGAGGCCGTAGCCGGGGTATTCGGCATCCAATGCGACCATTTCCCGGTCACGGCTCACCTTGGCGATGATGGAGGCGGCGCTGATCACTGGCACGCTGCCATCGCCCTTGATGATGGCCTCGGCGCTACAGGGTAAATCCGGACAGCGGTTGCCGTCTATCAGTGCGTGCTGTGGCGCTGGGTCGAGGGCCAATACGGCGCGGCGCATGGCCAGCAAGGTGGCCTGGAGGATATTCAGTTCGTCAATTTCTTCGACCTCGGCACGACCCAATGCCCAGCACAGGGCCTTTTCACTAATTTCGTCGAACAGGGCCTCGCGACGTTTTTCAGTGAGAGCCTTGGAGTCGGCCAATCCACTGATGGGACGGGCCGGATCGAGGATCACTGCGGCGGTGACCACCGGCCCGGCCAGCGGGCCACGGCCCACTTCGTCAACGCCGGCGACAAGGGTGATCTGCGTGGGAGAACCCAGTTCTAACTGTCTATTCATTAACTTACCCGCACTTATTAATAATTTAGATTAACCTGTTGAGCGGCCTGCCCAGTGGGCCAGAGAATTCATCTAATGCCGCAGAAAAACAGGTTAATAGGTTGTTATTTAACGAGTTTTATTCATTTCCCGACGAGAGAATGCAGGCTGGGCACTGCCCAGCCTGCCTTAAACTAACTACTCACCGGCCGATCAGCTCCAGTACCGCCAGCGCCGCCTGCTGGCTGGCGTCCTGACGCAGCTCATGGTGGATCTCGTCGAAATGCACCATGACCTCGGCAGCCGACTGTGGGTTTTCAAAATAGTAGAGTACGGCGAGGCCGAGCTGATCCGGTGTCGCCTCGTCCTGTAACAATTCAGGAACGAGAATATCGTTGGCAAGCAGGTTGGGCAACGATATGCTCTTCACCTTCAGCAGGCGCTTGGCCAGCCAGTAGCTGAAAGGCGCCATGCGGTAGGCCACGACCATAGGGCGCTTGAGCAGCATGGCCTCCAGGCTGGCCGTGCCAGAGGCCAACAGCACCACGTCGGCGGCGGTCATCACCTCGCGCGCGCGACCGTCAATCAGGGTCAACGCTGGTGGCTCCAGGGCTTTGGCGAGGATGGACTGGAATTGCCGGCGCCGCTGTTCGTTGGCCAGTGGCACCACGACGTGCAGCTTGGGACGCTGTAGCTTCAGCCAGCGCGCGGTGTCGATGAAGGTGGCAGCGAGATGCTTGAGTTCCGTGGAACGACTGCCGGGTAACAGGGCCAGCACTTCGCCTTTGGCCGGCAAACCCAGCGTGCAGCGCGCGGCGGCCTGATCCGGGTGCATGGGAATAAGATCCGCCAGCGGGTGACCGACGAAGTGCACCGGCATGCGGTGGTCACGGTAAAATTTTGCCTCGAAGGGGAACAGGGTCAGCATCAGGTCGGTGGATTTAACGATCTTTTTCACCCGCCGCTGACGCCAAGCCCACACGGAGGGGCTGACGTAATGCACAGTCTTGATGCCGGCCTTGTGCAAGCGGCGTTCCAGGCCGAGGGTGAAATCCGGGGCATCGATGCCGATGAATACATCGGGCGGATTACTGATGAAGTGCTCAGCCAGCTGGCGGCGGATGCCCAGCAGCTCGCGCAGGCGGCCGAAGACCTCGGAAAAGCCCATCACTGACAAGCGTTCCATGGGGAACAGGCTGCTCGCCCCTGCGGCCATCATCTGCGGACCGGCGATGCCTTCAAAGACGGCGTCCGGGTAGCGTTGACGGATGGCGCTGATGAGGCCTGCACCAAGCAAGTCACCCGATGCCTCACCGGCGACGATTCCGATGCGCATGCTCTGCTAACCCTTAACGCACGATGCCGCGAGTCACATCCTTGAGAAAAGCGACCCACTGGTCGACCTCGGCAACCGCTCCATCCATGGCCTGCAACTGTTCAATAGCCTGCTCCAGGGTCAGGCCAGAACGGTAGAGTATTTTGTAGGCTTTGCGCAATTGGGACAGGCTGTCGGGGGAGAATCCACGCCGTTTGAGGCCTTCGCTGTTGAGGCCGTAAGGCTTGGCCATGTGGCCGGAGACCATGATGAAGGGCGGCACGTCCTTGGAGATGACGCTGTTCATGGCGGTAAAGGCATGTGCACCCACCTTGCAAAACTGGTGCAGCAGGCTGAAGCCGCCGAGGATGACGTAATCCTCGACCGTCACATGGCCGGCCAGCGAGGCGCTGTTGGCGAAAATGGTGTTATTGCCGATGCGGCAGTCGTGGGCAATGTGCACATAGGCCATGATCCAGTTGTCATCGCCAAGGCGGGTCATGCCACCATCCTGCACGGTGCCACGGCTGAGGGTACAGTATTCGCGGATGACGTTGCGGTCGCCGATCTCCAGCGAGGTCGGTTCGCCGGCGTATTTCTTGTCCTGTGGATCGCCACCGATGGCGGCGAAGGCATAAATCTTGTTATCGCTGCCAATGCGGGTCGGGCCGTCGATAACCACATGCGAGGCGATCCGGGTGCCCGTGCCGATCTCGACCCCGGCGCCAATCACCGAAAACGCCCCGACACTAACACCCTCGGCAAGCACAGCCGACGGATCGATAATCGCCTGCGGGTGAATCAAGGTCAGGCGTCTCTCTCGGCACACATCAGCTGTGCGGAACAGACAACGATGTCATCGACTTTCGCCACGCCACTGAATTTCCAGATACCACGCTTAGACTTGATCACCTCGACCTCGAGAATCAGCTGGTCGCCCGGTTCCACCGGTTGCTTGAAGCGGCAGCCGTCCACGCCCACCAGGTAGTACAGCGAGCCGTCATCGGGACGCTTGTTACTGGTGCGAAAGGCGAGGATGCCGGTGGCCTGCGCCAGGGCTTCGATAATCAGCACGCCGGGCATCACCGGCTTGTTGGGGAAATGGCCGGTAAAATGGGGTTCGTTGAAGGTCACATTTTTCAGACCTACCAGTGACTTGCCTGACTCAAAGGCCAGCACACGGTCGATGAGCAGAAAGGGATAGCGGTGCGGAAGATGGTTCTGTACTTCGAGGATGTCTAGTGTTTCCAAGGTCTTATCCCGTATTTTTTGCTTCAAGTTGCTTCTCGAGCCGTTTCAGACGCCGCGCCATATCGTCCAGCTGCTTGAAACGTACATAGTTGCGATGCCACTTGGCATTTTCCTGCAATGGCGTGCCGGAGGAATAGACGCCCGCCTCGGTAATCGTATGAGACACCATGGACATCCCCGTAACAGTAACATTATCGGCAATCTGCAGGTGACCGACAATGCCCACCCCACCACCCAGGGCGCAATGTTTGCCAATACGCGCGCTGCCGGCAATACCGGCACAGCCGGCAATCGCTGAGTGGGCGCCGATGTGCACGTTGTGCGCCACCTGCACCAGATTGTCGAGTTTGACGCCATCCTCGATCACCGTGTCTTCGATGGCGCCGCGGTCGATGGTGGTATTGGCGCCAATGTCGACGTCATCTCCGATCAGCACCCGGCCCAGCTGCGGGATCTTCACCCAGTGGCCCTGGTCATTGGCCAGGCCGAAACCGTCGGCGCCAATCACCACGCCCGGATGCATCAGTACCCGTTTGCCAATCCGGCTGCCGTGGCAGATCGTGACATTGGCCACCAGCCGCCCGCCTTCGCCGATCACCACATCCCGACCCACCACACAGCCAGGGCCAATGCGGCAATCGGCGCCGATCACGACCGCTGCCTCGATCACGCACTGCGGGCCGATCCAGGCACTCGCGTGGATGTCTGCCGTGGGGTCGACGACGACGGAGGGATGCACACCACGGCCTTCATCGGGATCGGGGTTCAGCCAGCGCGCCACGCGCGCGTAGGCCAGATAGGGATCCCCGACCACCAGGGAGTGCACGTCGTCACGGACAAATTCAAGATCCGCCTCGCTGAGCAAAACGGCCGTGGCGCAGGTATCCGCCAGCTGATTTCGGTAGCGTTTATGGGTGATGAAGGCAATATCACCCTCGCCCGCAGAAGTCAGCGTGGCAACGCGGGAAACACGGCAAGCACCCTCTCCCACCAGTCGCGCACCCAGACGCTCGGCCAAGTCAGCCAGGCTAAACATCGGCTATTTTCCGCTAGAGGACTTTGCTTTGAACTCGGTGCTAAGACGCTGGATCACCGCCTCGGTAATATCGACATTGTCGCTGGCAAAGAC
Source organism: Gammaproteobacteria bacterium (assembly GCA_021647505.1). GTDB lineage: Bacteria > Pseudomonadota > Gammaproteobacteria > SZUA-152 > SZUA-152 > DRQN01. The sequence continues at coordinate 33,606 of JAKIUN010000015.1, read as the reverse complement.
CACGCCGTCACTGAGAATCAGGTCGTACTTCTCGGTCTCGGCAAGATTAACAATCACCTCAAACACCCGCTGGCGCAGTTTTTCAAAGGCCTCGTTGCGGCGAATGTTCAGGTCTTCCGTGAATTCTTCACGCTCACGCTTCAAATCACGCTGGCGGGAAATGATATCGCGCTCAAGCTTACGGCGTTCGGTTTCGCTCATGATGGCGCCATCACGGCCCAGCCGTTCTTCCAGGTTTTTCAGTTCCTTTTGGGAGGCCTGCATGGCCTTGTCCCGCGGGGAAAATTCCTGTTCCAAATGAACGCGTGCAGCCTCTGCCTGCGGGGCCTGCTCAAGAACCTTCGGGGCATTCACAACACCAATCTTCAACTCGGCAGCCTGTAGCGAACCCGTGACAGCAACCGAGGCCAGTACCCCCAACAAACCAACGAACAATTTGCGCATTTTCTGTCTGCACTCCCGTGATCATAATTCCGCAATGCGGCTGTAATCCGTTATGATGCCACGAATCGCTCTTTGGCCCAATGGCCAGCCCGTATTTATAACAAGGAAATAAACCACCCCGCAGCAAGCTATCTCGCTGATGCTCGACTTTCGCTACGCGAAAGCGGGGTATTACACGGCCAGTTCAAACGCTTAGGTGCTCGAACAAAAAACCAACGCCGTTCGTAGGGTGGGCATTGCCCACCATTTGCGCGAATACGGGCAATCTGCATTGGTGGGCGGTGCCCACCCTACAAAATTATTCCTTCAGCAGTGTCAGCAGCCAGGTTGAGGCAGCGCATTTAGAAGCCGGTACCAATGGTAAACTGGAACAGTTCCTTCTGATCCTCATCTTCAAATATGACCGGCCAGCCCCAGCTAAAGGCCAGAGCGCCCACCGGACTCAGCCAGATGGCAGAAACGCCGGCAGAAACCCTCAGTTCTTCCGCAGCAATATCCCGGAAGGTGTCAAAGACATTACCCGCATCAACAAAGGCACTGAGTCTCAGACTTTTGTCCGCCCCCTCGAAGGGTGCTGGAAAGTACAGCTCAAAATTACTCACCAGCTTGGCCGAACCACCCACCGCGCGGTCAATGCCCGGCTCCCGTGGCCCCAGAGTATTGGCGCGGAATCCACGCACAGAACTCACGCCACCGGCAAAATAATGCTCCCAAAATGGCAGGCTGCTGGTGTCTCCATAGCCATCACCGGAGGCGACGGTGGCCCCCATGTACCAGACCAAGCCCCAGAACAGGGGGTGATAGGATTTGACCCGGTAGCTCAGCTTGTAGTAGCTCAGATCCAGACCCGGCACCGCGACACTGGCCGACAGTTGGTTGTAATAACCCCGGTCAGCAAAAATGGCCTTGTTGCGCGTGTCGTATGACCAGCTGCCGGAAAGCAGGAAGGTGTCGAAGGCCGAGCCATTATTATCCAGCCAATCGATATAGCTTGGCGGAGTGGCATCATTGACGGTGGATATCTGGGTATTTTTGAAATCCAGACCCATGCCGAGCCGATTGAATTCACTCAGTGGCACACCAAAATTGATGCCTGCCCCGTAGGTATCGGACAGATAGGAGGCCAGATTGGCCGCGTTGGCATCGGTGGAACGGTAGTGGACGCTGAAGGTTCGGCTCACACCATCATCGGTAAAATAGGGGTTTGTGTGGGAAAAACGGTAAATGGTGTTGACCTGGCTGTTGTTCATTTCTGCACTAACGCGATTACCGGTACCGAGGAAATTCTGGAAGGTAACGCTCATGTTGAAGAGGACGCCCTGCGTCTGGCCATAGCCCATACCGGCGGAAAAATTCCCGGTAGAACCTTCCGTGACATCGAAGTTCAGATCCACCTGGTCATTGGTGCCGGGAACCGGCGGCGTCTCGATATTGACACCTTCGAAAAAGCCCAACCGTTGCAGACGGATCTTTGAACGATCCACCAGGGGTGTCGACAACCAGCCACCCTCCATCTGACGAATCTCCCGGCGCACCACTTCATCGCGGGTCTTGGTGTTGCCGGTGATATTGATGCGTCGCACATAGACGCGATTACCGGGATCGACAAAAAAAGTCAGATCAACAATGCGTTTTTCTTCATCGATCTGCGGCGCCGCGTTGACGTTGGCAAAGGCATAGCCATCAATGCCCAGACGTTCGCTGATCCGGCTGGAACTTTCCGCCACATCTCGACGTGAAAATATCTGTCCGTCGTGCACCTGCAGGAGCGTACGTAACTCGCTCTCCGGCACCACCAAGTCGCCGGCAATCTGAACCTTGCCAACATGATAGCGCTCACCTTCCGAAACATTAATGGTGATGTAGACATCACGTTTAGTGGGCGTAATGGAGACCTGGGTCGATTCGATATTGAAGTGCAGGTAGCCGCGATCCAGATAAAAAGATCGCAGCTTTTCCAAATCGCCCAGTAATTGTTGCTTGGAATACTTTCCGCTACTGTCGATGAAGGAGACCATCGTCGGCGTGCTGAGCTGAAACTCACCCAGCAGGCGTGACTCCGGGAAGGCCTTGGCGCCGACGATATTGATCTGGCGAATCTGCGCGGCCTTGCCTTCACTGATGTCCAGCGTCACTTCGACCCGGTTACGTTCCAACGGCTTGATGGTGGTTTCGATCTTGACGGCATATTTGCTCAAACTGAAATACTGCCGATGCAATTCCTGCTGCACCTGGTCAAGAATCGAACGGTTGAATACCCGGCCTTCGACCAGCCCAACCTGTTTCAGCGCTGTGTCCAGATCCTCGGTATTCAGATCTTCGTTACCAAAGACTTCGATCTTGGCAATGGAGGGGCGCTCTTTGACCTCGATAAGCAACTCCAGGCCCTGTCGATAAAGCCGGACATCTTCAAAGAAACCTGTCTTGAACAGGGCGCGAATCGCTGCGCTGGCCTTTTCATCGGTGAGTGTTTCGCCCACCTTGACCGGCAGATAGTTAAAGGTCGTGCCCAGCGAGATACGCTGCAGTCCTTGCACCTGAATATCGGCGATCACGAAGGGTTTGAACGCGTGGGCCGGCGCAGCCGTCAGCAACATCAAGCAGAGAAAAAACCAAGGGCTCGAACGCATTCTGTCAACCGCCCCAAAGCCGGTTGAGATCATTATAAAAGGCCAGCAGCATCAGCATTGCCAACAGGGCAATACCCAAGCGTTGAAATTGCATCTGCACCGCATCGGACACCGGGCTGCCCTTGACGATTTCCACCAGGTAATACATCAGATGACCGCCGTCGAGCAACGGGATCGGCAGCAAATTCAAGACACCAAGACTGATGCTTATTATGGCGAGAAAGTACAGAAAGGAGGTGATGCCCACGCTGGCGGAATAACCGGCATAGGTGGCAATGGTAATCGGCCCGCTAAGGTTTTCCAGCGATACCTCACCGACAATCATCTTACCGATCATGCGCAGGGTCAGCGACGACATCTGCCAGGTCTTGCTCAGCGCCTCAGCCACTGCGGAAATGGGGCCGAAGCGAATCTCGGCTTGCATCTCTTCCGGTAACGACCCGGCGGGCGCAGGCCCGGCGCCGATACGGCCGATCACACCGCCGTCGGTGGCGAGGCTGGCAATATGCACCTCGACCGTCTGCTGCAAACCATCACGATCTATTTGTAGTTTGACCGTCTGCTGCGGATGCGCACGCACAAACTCGACCAGACTCATCCAGTCCGTAATGGGTTCACCATCGGTGGACAATATGCGGTCACCGCTCTGCAGGCCGGCCTTGAGCGCAGCGCCATCGCTGGCCAGTTCACCCAGCACCGGCGGATAATTCATACGCCACGGCGTGATACCCACATAGCGCAATAAATCCTCCTGCTTGTTTTCAGTGGGTATGCCGCTCACGGGCAAAGACAGTTGCCGCTCGCGGCCATCATCGTCACGGACTCGCAGCTCGATACTGTCCTGATCCAGCGCCTTGTCCAACAGGGTGATGCGTACCGCGCCCCAGGTTGGCGTGGCCCTGTCGCCGATGGTAACGATCTCATCACCAGCGCGAAAACCCACTTCAGCGGCAATAGAGGACGGTGTCACCTCACCGATCACCGGTTTCATTCCCTGCACACCCAGCATATACATGAGCCAGAAGGCAAAAATCGCAAAAATAAAATTAAACACCGGCCCGGCTGCGACAATGACAATACGACGCCACACCGACTGATTATTGAAGGCGCGATGACGCTCGGACTCGGGCACTTCTTCCGCGCGTTCATCGAGCATTTTCACGTAACCACCCAGCGGGAAGGCAGCGATGACATATTCGGTGTCGTCTGGGCCGTGACGGCGCGACCATAGCGGTTTGCCGAAGCCAATGGAAAAACGCAGCACCTTTACACCCAGTTTGCGGGCGGCCCAGTAATGGCCGAATTCATGAAAGGCGATGAGCAGCCCCAGGGTAACGATCAGGGCCAGCACGGAGGTAATGAAGGTGCTCAAGAAACCCCCTCCGCTACCAGTTGCTCTGCGGCGCCACGCGCCAGACGGTCATCGGTCATAATCACTTCCAGTTCACTCGCCTCGTGGCTGCTTATCGTTTCCAGGGTCTTTTCGATCACGACGGGTATCGCCGTGAATGACAGGCGCTCATCAAGGAAGGCCTGCACTGCAATTTCGTTGGCGGCATTGAGAATTGCCGGTGCCGTGCCGCCGGCACGCATGGCCTCATAGGCCAGCCGCAGGCAGGGAAAGCGCACCATATCCGGCTCGCTAAAATCGAGCCGCGCAATATCAAACAGGTCGAGACCGCCAACGCCGGATGCCATGCGCTGCGGCCAGGCCATGGCGTGGGCGATGGGTGTGCGCATGTCCGGGTTACCCAACTGCGCCAGCACCGAGCCATCGATGTACTCCACCAGGGAGTGAATCACGCTCTGTGGATGAACCACCACCTGAATCCGCTCCGGTGAGGTATCAAACAACCAGCAGGCCTCGATCAGTTCCAGTCCCTTGTTCATCATGGTGGCGGAATCGACGGAGATCTTGCGTCCCATGCGCCAGTTGGGATGCGCACAGGCCTGCGCCGGCGTCACCCTGGCCAACTCTTCACGGGAGGCATTGCGAAACGGCCCGCCAGAGGCGGTCAACAGGATGCGGCGCACGCCGACTTCATCCAAGCCCTCTGCACAGTCCACCGGCAGGCACTGGAAGATGGCATTGTGTTCGCTGTCGATGGGCAGCAATTCAGCGTTATGCCGGCGTACTTCGTCGATAAAAATCTGCCCGGACATCACCAGGGCTTCCTTGTTGGCCAGCAATACCCGCTTGCCGGCACGCGCCGCCGCCAGGGCCGGAAAGAGTCCCGCTGCACCGACGATGGCGGCCATCACCTGATCCACTTGCGGCAGGCTGGCGATCTGCGCCAGGCCTTCGCTGCCGGACAACACCTGTGTCTGTGAACCCACCGTTTTTAGCTGAACGGCCAGGCGCTGCGCGGCATCACTGTCGGCACACACGGCAAATTCCGGTGCGAATCGCAAACACTGTTCCACCAGCCGTTCAACCTGCCGATGGCCGCTCAACGCCACTACACGATAAATCGCCGGATGGCGCGCGATCACATCCAGGGTGCTGGCGCCAATGGAGCCGGTCGCACCCAGTACGGTGACACCCACTGGCCCATGCGGAATCTCGAACGGCGTATCGGTTGCCTCAGTCATCAGAACTGGAAGTCCCCTAACCAGAAACCGACCACGAACACTGGTGCCGCTGAGGTAATGCTGTCGATACGATCCAGCACGCCGCCATGCCCGGGCAACAGGGTGCCGCTATCCTTCACCCCGGCATGACGTTTGAACATACTCTCCGCCAGATCGCCGAGAACGGAGAACATCACTGTCACCAGGGACAAGACCACAAAAGCCGGCCACTGGTTCCCACTGAGACCGAACAGACTGGCGGCCAGCAACGCATACAGAGCGGCCAGAAGCAGCGCGGAAAGCACGCCTTCCCAACTTTTGCCAGGACTGACCGCCGGCGCCAGCTTGCGCTTGCCGAAACGACGCCCGCCGAAATAGGCGCCGGAATCCGCCACCCAGATCAAGCTCAACAGGTACATGACCAGCCAGGGGCCCAGGCCATCGTGGCTGGCATGCAGACCGATCACCGCCACCCAGGCCGGCAGTAATACCAGCAGGCCGATGATGCCCTGCGCCAACGGATGCGACCAGCGCCCCGCAGTGCGAGGAAAACTCAGCACCCAAACCAGCGCCATCAGCCACCAGAACAGACTCAACACCGGTAGAACCAGCCAGGTCTCGCCGCCCAGAACGAACAGGTACCAGCCCCCGATCATACCCGTCAGCACCAACGCCACATAAGCCAGCCGCAGGCCAGCGGATTCCAGCCGCATCAGACGACTCCACTCCCAGCCGCCCAGAGCCACGAACAGGCCGAACAACAGCGCCAGCCAGGTGGATGGCAGGGCAATGATGCCCCACACCACCAGCGGTATCAGCACCAGGGCAGTGAGAATACGCTGCCTAAGCACCGCCTTCGCCCTCGACCACCTGCTCGCCGGTACGGCCAAAACGGCGTTGGCGCTTGGCAAACGATGCCAATGCATCATCGATCACGCCTTCGTTGAAGTCCGGCCATAGAATGTCGGTGAAATACATTTCGCAATAGGCCAGCTGCCATAACAGGAAATTGCTGATGCGCATCTCACCGCCGGAGCGAATGAACAGATCCGGTTCCGGCAGATCGTGCAGGCACATGCAGGCATTCATCATTTCGGCATCGATGTCGTCGGCGCGGATCTCACCGGCCTCGACACGCCGGGCGAGCTGCTTTGCGGCCTGGGCAATATCCCAGCGACCACCATAATTGGCGGCGACGACGAGAGTCAGGCCGGTGTTGCCGGCCGTCAGGGTCTGTGCCCGATGGATGCGCATCTGGAGTTTTTCGCTGAAACCTTCGAGATGGCCAATGATACGCAGACGCACATTGTTTTTGTTGAGGCGCTTGACCTCGCGCTCCAGCGCCACCATGAAGAGATCCATCAGCAGCCCTACTTCTTTTTTCGGCCGGCGCCAGTTTTCACTGCTGAAGGCAAACAGGGTGAGGACTTCGACACCTCGCTTGCCGGCCACCTCAACCACGCGGCGCACCGCGTCCACACCTGCCTTGTGGCCGGTGAAACGCAGCATGTGCCGGCGCTCGGCCCAGCGCCCGTTGCCATCCATAATAATGGCAACGTGACGCGGCACCTTGGAGGCCGACAATGTACTGTTATCAGGATAGGCGTCGGACATGGATCAAAAATCTCGCCGCACGGTGAGAGAGGCCTTTGTGAGCACAATTATTTTCGCCACTAAACAGGCAAAATACGGGGTGCCTTGAAAACCTGCCAGCGCTTACGCTCGACTGAGGAAATTTTCCTCTGCGAACAGAGAGACCCGCGAGACCGCACGCGATGTGTGGCACATTCGGGCTCAAAGTTCCATCAGGTCTTTTTCTTTCACCGCGACCCGTTCATCGACTTCGGCAATGCGCTTGTCCGTGAGCTTCTGGATGGCCTCTTCCGCCTGACGTTCCTCGTCTTCGCTGATGTCTTTTTCCTTCAACAGCGCCTTGATGTCACTGTTGGCATCACGGCGGATGTTGCGGATCGCGACCTTGGCCTGCTCACCTTCCTGGCGCACGATACGGATCATGTCCTTGCGGCGCTCTTCGGTGAGTGCCGGCAAAGGCACACGGATCACGGTGCCGGATGTGGCCGGATTCAAACCCAGATCCGAGGTCATGATGGCCTTCTCCACCGGCCCCACCATGTTCTTTTCCCACGGTGTCACGGTCAGGGTACGGGCATCAGAAACGGTAACGGTGGCCACCTGGCTGAGTGGCGTGGCATTGCCGTAATACTCGACGGTGATGTGATCCAGCAGGCTGGTGTGCGCACGCCCGGTGCGCAGTTTCGTCAATTCACCATTCAAGGCTTCAATGCTTTTGCCCATGCGGGTGTCGGCATCGCTTTTTATCTCATTAATCATGGGTTCCTTCTCAACTCTGCTCTGCGTTAGGGGTCAACCCGCGGTGTCAATCGACCAGCGTGCCTTCCGGCTTGCCTTTCATGATATTCATCAAGACGCCCGGCTTATTCATATTGAACACGCGCACGGGCATTTTTTGGTCACGGCAAAGCGCAATCGCGGTGGCATCCATCACGCCCAGCTTACGTTCCAGTACCTCATCGTAGCCAAGATGCGTGTACAGTTTGGCATTTTTGTCCTTGATGGGGTCAGCGGAATACACGCCGTCCACCTTGGTGGCCTTCAGCACCAACTGGGCATTGATCTCGATGCCCCGCAGACTGGCGGCCGAGTCGGTGGTAAAGAACGGGCTGCCGGTGCCTGCGGCAAAGATCACCACCCGCCCTTTCTCCAGATGACGGATGGCGCGGCGGCGAATATAGGGCTCGCACACCTGCTTGATGGGCAGCGCCGACTGCACGCGCACCGGCACATCCTGACGCTCCAGGGCATCCTGCATGGACAAGGCATTAATGACCGTCGCCAGCATGCCCATGTAATCACCATTGGCGCGATCCATGCCACTGGCGGCCAGGCTCACACCCCGGAAGATGTTACCACCGCCGATCACCAGAGCCACCTGAATACCGGCATCCACCAGTTCCTTGATCTCGACCGCAGTGCGATCAAGGACGGCAGGGTCGATACCGAAATCGGTATCACCCATCAGGGCCTCTCCACTGAGCTTCAGCAGAATACGCTGATAAACGATGTCATTCCCCACAGAGCTGCCCGTGCCGTCCGTCATTATCAGTTACCCCGAGCCTGGGCCATCACTTCTTCGGCAAAGTTCTCGGTCTTTTTCTCAATGCCTTCACCCACTTCCAAACGCTCAAAACCGACCACGCTGGCGTCGGCATTTTTCACCAGTTGCCCGACGGTCTGATCCGGATCTTTGACGAAGGGCTGACCCAGTAGAGTGACTTCCTTGAGATATTTTTTAACACGACCATTGACCATCTTCTCGACAATCTCGGCAGGTTTACCGCTCTCGGCAGCCTGGGCGGCGAAGATTTCTTTTTCTTTCTCGATCATCCCGGCGGGCACATCGGCTTCCGAGACACAGGCGGGATTACTCGCCGCCACATGCATGGCGACGTCACGCGCCAGGGTCTCGTCACCACCTTGCAATTCGACCATTACGCCGATACGGCCGCCGTGCAGGTAGCAGGCCAGCACACCATCGGTACTACGGGAGACGAAGCGACGCACATTGGTATTTTCGCCGATCTTGGCGATCAGGGTCTTGGTGGCGTTGGCCACACTGTCACCGCCGTCAATGGGGGCCGCCAGCAGGGCATCGATATCGGCCGGCTGTGCTTTCAGCGCAGTCTCGGCGACGCTGTTGGCAAAATTGATGAAATCATCGCCCTTGGTGACGAAGTCAGTCTCGCAATTGACCTCGACCATCACAGCATGCTTGCCATCATCGCTGGCCTTGGACACGATCAGGCCTTCGGCGGCGATGCGACCGGCCTTCTTGTCGGCCTTGGCCAGACCCGTCTTGCGCATCAGCTCGATGGCGATCTCGATGTCACCCTGGGTTTCCACCAATGCCTTCTTGCACTCCATCATGCCGGCACCCGTGCGTTCGCGCAGTTCTTTTACCAACGCTGCAGTAATTGCCATGATTCCGTCTTCCTCAATCTAATTTGTACAAAAGGCCCTGCATGCGCAGAGCCAGAAAATGCAGAGAACCCACCACAGACCTGGCACTGAAGGCCCGTGGCGAGTTCTACCGGGATCAGGCCGACTCGGCAGCCTTTTCTTCTTTGACCTCGACAAAGCCGTCATCGCTGCTGGCAGCATCGATGGTCAAGGCGCGTGCATCGATGATGGCATCGGCCACGCCACGGGTGTACAGCTGGATGGCGCGGATGGCATCATCGTTGCCGGGAATGACATAATCAACGCCATCGGGGTTGGTATTGGTGTCGACGATGCCAATCACCGGAATGCCCAGCTTACGGGCCTCGGCAATGGCGATTTTCTCATGACCGATATCGATGATGAACAGCGCGTCGGGCAGGCCGTTCATCTCCTTAATGCCACCCAGACTGCGTTCCAGCTTCTCGCGCTCGCGGGTCAACATCAGGGCCTCTTTCTTGCTCAGACGGGCAAAGCTGCCGTCGTCGGTCATGGCTTCCAGATCCTTCAGACGCTTGACGGACTGCTTCACGGTCTTGAAGTTGGTCAGCATACCACCCAGCCAGCGATGATTGACGAAGGGCATGCCCACGCGCCCGGCCTGTTCCTTGACGGCGTCCTGCGCAGCGCGCTTGGTGCCCACGAAGAGGATCTTGCCCTTATTGGATGCCAGCTTGCCAAGGAAGTTAATGGCATCAATAAACAGTGGCAGGGTTTTTTCGAGATTGATAATGTGAATCTTGTTACGCTCGCCGAAGATGTACGGGGCCATCTTGGGGTTCCAGTAACGGGACTGGTGGCCGAAATGCACACCGGCCTCCAACATTTGACGCATGGTCACTTGAGGCATGTTATAACTCCTGTGTTTGGGTTTGGCCTCCACGCACCCCATTAACCAAACTCCATGCTGGAGCACCCTGGAAAATGTGTCGGCGCGTGTGCGGATTTATGAGACAGTTACGGCGTTTTCGAGAAACAACCGCCAAACGTCTCGTTCGATTGCCTTAACGGCGCGGGCTTTATACCATAAACAGCCTTTTGCAACAATCCTGAATCTGCGGCCTAAACGTGGATGCATGGTGCAAGATATTGGTTTTACAGGGGTTTCAAAAATCTTGGCTTCACCCGTCGGTTTACAAAGTGTACCCTCGCGGTAAGGGGAACATTTTGCTTTGCTCTGAGTTTGATCCGTCATGGAAACAAGAGCTCGCCCAAGCGCGCCTGCTTTGTGCTGTGTCCGGCTCCGAGCCTGACGGCTCCCCACAAAAATCTGGTAGGGTGGGCAGGTTTTTCATGCCCACGTGGAATATACGCCAACCGCGTGGGCACAAAAAACGTGCCCACCCTACATACTGTGTCTGGCGCCGCGATGACGGCACAGGTAAAAGCGGTTCCGAGCCCGGCTTCAACATATTTCACGGCCTGCCGACAACCCCTCCGTTACAAGCATTTGTGCAGGCCCGCGCGGCCCGCCCCGACCAACGCCCGGCAACGGGTCGAGAGCCCTGAATGAGTATCCAGATAAAAACCCCCGAGGACATCGAGAAAATGCGTATCGCCGGCCAACTGGCCGCCGAGCAGCTGCGCATGATTGCCCCCTACGTCAAACCCGGTGTGAGCACCGACGCGCTGAATGACATCTGCCACGACTACACCCTCAACGTGCAGCACGCCATTCCCGCACCGCTCAACTATCATGGCTTCCCCAAGTCTATCTGTACCTCGGTGAACCATCAGGTCTGCCATGGCATCCCCAGCCACAAGAAGCTGAAAAACGGCGATATCGTTAATATCGACATCACCGTCCTCAAGGACGGCTACCACGGCGACACCAGCAAGATGTTCTTCGTCGGCGAACCCTCCATCCTGGCCAAGCGCGTCTGCCGTGTGGCCCACGAATGCCTGCTCATCGGCATCGAAATGGTCAAGCCCGGCATCCACCTGGGCGACATTGGCGCCGCCATCCAGAAGCATGCCGAAGCCAATAACTACACCGTCGTGCGTGAATACTGCGGCCATGGTATCGGCAAGCAGTTCCACGAAGAGCCGCAGGTGCTGCACTATGGCGTGCCCGGCACCGGCATCATCCTGGAGCCCGGCATGACTTTCACCATCGAGCCAATGGTCAACACCGGTAAACGTCAAGTCAAGGTACTGCCTGATGGCTGGACCGTGGTCACCCGCGACCGCAGCCTCTCCGCCCAGTACGAGCACACCCTGTGGGTCACCGACGACGGCGTCGAGATACTCACCCGACTACCCGGTGACGAGCTGTAATCCCCTATTTCTCTGCGGTATCCCCAATGAACGACACCCCAACGCATGCCTGCGACTGGCCGCAATTTGACCGCCAACTGTCCGCAACGGACGCGCCCCTGCCCCTGTTCCGCAAACAGCTGGACGCCGCCAACGATAACCTGCAACAGCGTTTCCTGGCCGGCGAAGCGGTGGATCGGCTGGTCAACGCACGTGCCAAACTCATGGACCAGCTACTGGTACGCGCCTGGCATAGGCAAATCGGCACCGATGCCCATGACATCGCCCTGGTGGCCGTGGGTGGTTATGGCCGCCACGAACTGCACCCGGGCTCGGACATCGACCTGCTGATCCTGCTGACCGAAGACAGCACGGCAAACACCTACGCCGAGAGCATCGAACACTTTCTGTTGTTTCTGTGGGATCTGAAATTGGAGGTGGGGCAAAGCGTGCGCAGCGTGGACGAATGCACGCGGCAGGCGGAACGGGACATTACCGTCGCCACCAATCTCATGGAGGCACGCCTCCTGAGTGGGCCACAAGGCCTGTTCCAGGCCATGAAAAAGGCTGCTGGACCGGATCGGGTATGGCCCAGCGCCGAATTTTTTCGCGCCAAGATCGAAGAACAGCAGACCCGCCACCACCGCTTCCACGACAGCGGCTACAACCTCGAACCCAACATCAAGGAAAGCCCCGGCGGACTGCGTGATCTACAGGTCATCGGCTGGGTGGCCAAGCGCCACTTCGGCGTCGACACCTTGCGCGACCTGGTGCTCCGCCGGGACAATACGGGTGGCAGCAGCTCCCCCCAACTGCACCGCAGCAAGGCGCCATCCGCCAGCAAGGGGGGGTTTCTCACCGAACATGAATACCATGCCCTGAGCGAGGCACAAAACTTCCTCTGGAAGGTACGCTGCGGCCTGCACTATCTCACCGGACGGCGCGAAGATCGTCTGCTATTCGAGTACCAGCGCAAACTGGCCGAGCAGTTCGGCTATCACGACCAGACCCATAGCATGGCCGTGGAACAATTCATGAAGGATTACTACCGCACCGTGCTGCGCCTGTCGCGGCTCAACGAGATGCTGCTGCAGCTGTTCGAGGAAGAGATCCTGCTGGCCAACAAGCTGGGTGAACCTCAGCCCCTGTCGATGGACTTCCAGGCCCGTCACGGCTATCTGGAGGCCGTCAACGAAGACATCTTCCTGCGTCGCCCCACTGCCCTGCTGGAGCTGTTCGTGCTCATGGCCCGTCACCCGGAATTGCGTGGCGTACGCGCCGGCACCATCCGCCTGGTGCGCGACCATCGCTATCAGATCGACGATAACTTCCGCCGCGATCCCAAGGCCCACACCCTGTTCATCGAGCTGTTCCGCCAGGGCACTGGCCTCACTCACGAATTGCGACGCATGAACCGCTATGGCGTACTGGCCGCCTATCTGCCGGTATTCGGCCATATTGTCGGGCAGATGCAGCACGATCTGTTTCACATCTACACCGTGGATGAACACACCATGTTTGTGGTGCGTAACCTGCGGCGCTTCACGGTAGCGGAATTCCACCACGAATTCTCGCTCTGCAGCGATATCATTCAGCGCATCAAGAAACAGGAGGTGTTGACTCTAGCGGGCTTTTTCCACGACATCGGCAAGGGTCGCGGCGGCGACCACTCTCTACTCGGCGCCGCTGATGCGGTGATCTTCTGCCGTGATCACGGCATGGGCGAATATGACACCGAGTTGGTGAAGTGGCTGGTAGAAAATCACCTCATCATGTCCACCACCGCGCAGCGCAAGGACATCAGCGATCCCGAGGTGATCAGTGAATTCGCCCAGCGTGTGAGTTCGCAAAAACGCCTAGATCATCTCTACCTGTTGACCGTGGCAGACATCCGCGCCACCAGCGACAGCCTGTGGAATTCGTGGAAAGATGCCTTGCTGGCCGACCTCTACCGCACCACCTCGCGCGCCCTGCGTCGCGGCCTGGACAAGCCTGTGGCGCACCAGGATCTGATTCGCGAGACACGCGCCCAGGCCCTCAGCCTGCTGACCCGACACGGTTGCAGCGAGACGACCGCACAGCAATTCTGGCGGGGACTGAATGCAGACTACTTTCTACGCCACTCGGCGGAAGAAATCGCTTGGCAGACACGCAGCATCCTCGACAAACCGGAGAGCAACGACGAGGCCATGGTACGTGCCTGGGGCCGAACCCATCGCGGCGGTACCGAGATTTTCGTCTATGCGCAGGATCATGAATTCCTCTTCGCTACCATCACGGCCAGCCTGGAACAACTGGGCCTGAATATCATCGATGCACGCGTCGTCACCTCCTGTGACCAGTATGCACTGGACACCTTCCTGGTACTGGATCACAACGGCGAGGCCATCACCGATCCGCAGCGTCTGGAGGAGATCCAGCAACGCCTCAAGCGGCAGCTGGCCGAGCCCGGCCTGCCCACACAGCAACAGGGCCACCTGAGTCGTCAGCAGAGACACTTTCCCATTGCCACCGAGGTGTGGTTCCGCGATGACCTGCATAACCAGCGAACGATCATGGAAGTGACCACGAGTGACCGCCCTGGTCTGCTGGCGCGCCTTGCCCGCGCCCTGTTGGAGTGCAGCGTGTTATTGCAGAGCGCCAAGATCGCCACTTTTGGTGAACGTGCGGAGGATATTTTCTTTGTCACAAACGGTGAACACCAACCACTAGATACACCACAGTTCGACTGTCTGCGGGAGGCCATAAAACGTCTGTTGGAAGACTAAGGCCATTTGCCTCCATCTCCCTGATTATGTTTGTAGGGCGGGCATTGCCCGCCATCACGGTTCGAACAGGGCGGATCGGCGGGCGATACCCACCCTACACTAAAATCTCATTTCAATACCGACGGACTCCGCCGTCGCCTTCAGCGCATTCAGCCGTGCATCGAAGCGCGCATGGGCCTCTTTACCCACCATGTCCAACTGCATTTGCAGGTTAATGATTATTTCCGCGATGCGAACCCTGTCATCTTCGTCGAGCTGATCGACCGTGGTTTCATCCATGCCCCTCAACGCATCTTCCAACTGACAAAAAATTAGTTCCACATCTATCATCGCAGTCCCTCTGATTGACCCTGAAATCACGCATTCAGGTTATCCCATCACGACAAACCGCTTCCCCTGCGTATCTTCGACTCCGGCTAAAAACCTACAGTGCACCCATGGGTTACACCTACCTGCAAATATACAAACAGTTCAAGATCAATGCCATCATTATCATTCATTCAGATGTCGCCTTCCAGCCGCTGTATAAACTCCAGCGCATTGCCATCGGGGTCACGGCAGAACAACGCGGCACGCCCGGAATGGCTCCTGCTCATGGGGATCGCTGCGTCCGCCAACCGCCTTGCCAAATCCTCCAGATCAGTCACCAGAAATGCCGCATGACGATCACGTCCCCCGTGTGAAGGCCGACCTTCCACGGGATCCGGATTGGGCAATTCCAACAAATGGATCTGTTGTATCCCGAGTGTCAACCAGGCCCCGGGGTAACCAAGATCGGGCCGCTGGGGACAGACCTCAAGCCCCAAGACATCGCGGTAAAAGACCAGCGAACAAGCCGTATCCCGCACCAGAAAACTCACATGCGTAATCGCCTGAATGGTCATGTCACTGCCCCTTCATTTTTCCCTGTTTTTCCGCCGCTGCGCGCCGACCAATAGGCTCCCAACACGATCAGACCACCACCCAGCCACTCCAGTCCGGTCACCACCTCATCCGTCAACAGCTGGGATGACATCACCCCTGCCACCAACTCGAACAACATGATCACCGCCGAACGATGTACGGGCATATGCGACACCCCGTACACGACCGCCAACCCGGCGAGGATGACGCCCACTCCTCCCAACAGTACTGCCCCACTCCATACCAACGGCGCCACCTGGGGGACATCCACCCCGCTCAGCAGCAACCAGACACCGGCCACCACCACCACGCCCGCCACACCGACAAATACCCGCGGCGGTTCTGACAGATGTTGTAAACGGCGCAACAGCACATTGGACAAGGAAAAGGTCAGGCCGGCACTCAGTGCCAGCCAGTCCGCCCAGCCCTGCGGCCAAGGCAGACCCAATTGTGGATTCCACAGCATGACCGCCGCCCCCAGGGTCGCCAGGGCCAGGGTCAGC
The DNA here is from genome assembly GCA_021647505.1 of Gammaproteobacteria bacterium. Taxonomy (GTDB): domain Bacteria; phylum Pseudomonadota; class Gammaproteobacteria; order SZUA-152; family SZUA-152; genus DRQN01. The sequence continues at coordinate 17,493 of JAKIUN010000015.1, read as the reverse complement.
AGGCCGGCTCGCGAGGGCCGCTCACCCAGCCACCACCAGCCCAGCAGGGTGCTCCACAGGGGTGAAAGATAAAACAACAGCAACACGCGTAGTACGTTGCCTTCCAGCAGGGCGAGCACGAAGGCGGTATTCATCCAGCCGCCCGCCAGGGCCAGCAATAGCAGCAGTCCGGGGTGTGTCAGCAGTTCATGGCGCCGTGGCCAGGCCAGCGCGCCCCCGACCAGGGTTGCGGCAATGAAAATGGCCCACGTCGCCCACAGCCCACCCAGACCCGCCGCTTCCAGTTGCCGCAACGGATACCAAATGCAGCCCCAGAAACTGGCGGCAAACAGCAGTGCAGCCACCGGCAACCCGTTTGCCGGAGCCGGTGAGGGAGAAATACCGGAAGTCATACTCACTGATTCGCCGTGTATCCACTGTCGTTCTTGGGTATACTACGCGGCCTGTTTTCACTACCCACCCCGCATCACGCATCCAATATAAAAATACGATATGAATCCGGATCTTAACAGGCTTCAGCCCTACCCGTTCGAAAAGCTGCACCAGCTCAAGGACGGCTTGCAGGCACCTGCGGACAGGTCGCCCATCGACCTTTCCATCGGCGAACCGAAACACGAACCGCCGCATTTTGTGATCGAGGAACTGATCAAGCACCTGCACGGTCTGGGAAATTATCCGCTCACCAAGGGCAGTACACCCTTGCGCGAGGCTATCGCTGCCTGGCTGCAACGACGCTTCGATCTCACGGCCTCTTCGCAGAATAGCCGTGGTATTGACCCGGAAACCCAGATACTGCCCGTCAATGGCACCCGCGAGGCTCTGTTCGCCTTCGCCCAGGCGGTAGTGGATCGTGATACGAATCCGCTGGTGATAATGCCCAATCCCTTCTACCAGATCTACGAGGGCGCAGCCTTGCTGGCCGGCGCCGAGCTGTGGTTTCTCAATATCCTGGCCGATACCGGCTTCGTGCCAGACATCGACAGCGTACCCGTGGACGTATGGCGACGGTGCCAGTTGATCTACCTCTGCTCACCGGGCAATCCCACTGGTGCCGTAGTGGATGCCACCACTCTGCGCCATCTCATCACGCTGGCCGACGAACACGACTTCATCATCGCCGCCGACGAGTGCTATTCAGAAATCTATTTTGACGAAGACCAACCACCCGTCGGCCTACTGCAGATAGCCGCCGAAATGGGCCGCACGGACTATCACCGCTGTGTGGTTTTCCACAGTCTGTCCAAGCGCTCCAACCTGCCCGGCCTGCGCTCCGGCTTCGTCGCCGGTGACGCCGAAATACTGGCAAAATTTCTGCTCTACCGCACCTACCACGGTTGCGCCATGTCACCGCCAACACAGGCCGCCAGCACCAAGGCCTGGGGCGATGAGGTACATGTAAAAAGAAACCGTGAACTGTACCGGGAAAAATTCGCTGCCGTATTGGACATCCTGCGCCCAGTGCTCGGTGTAGAAAAACCGCAGGCCGGCTTTTATCTCTGGGCACAAACCCCCGTCTGCGATGAGGTCTTCGCCCGTGATCTATTCGTACAACAGAACGTCAACGTGGTGCCCGGCAGCTACCTGTCACGCGACGCGCACGGCATCAACCCTGGTAAGAACCATGTACGCATGGCGCTAGTGACGCCACTGCAAGAATGCATCGACGCTGCGAAGCGTATTCGCAGTTATGTCGAAGCATTGCCCTGAAGCCGAAAACTGACACCAAAACTAACATTATTTAGAGGATTACAAACATGGCAGACCTGAAGCAAGTCATCGAAGAGGCCTTCGAGCACCGCGCCGACATCACTCCCCGCACCGTCGACACTCATGTCAAGGAGTACGTCAACGAGGCCATCCGCCTGCTCGACAGCGGCGAGTTGCGTGTGGCGGAAAAGACTGATGGCGACTGGGTGGTCAACGAATGGCTGAAGAAGGCCGTGCTACTGTCTTTCCGCATCAACGACAACGAATTCATGAAAGGTGGCTTCACCAATTACTTCGACAAGGTCACCTCCAAATACTCTGAATACAACGCTCGCGATTTCCGCGAGGCTGGTGTGCGTGTGGTGCCTCCCGCGTCGGTACGCAAGGGCTCATACATCGCGCCCTCGGTAGTACTAATGCCCTCCTACGTCAACATCGGCGCCTACGTCGATTCCGGCACCATGGTCGATACTTGGGCCACCGTCGGTTCCTGTGCGCAGATTGGCAAGAACGTACACCTGTCCGGCGGCGTCGGCATCGGCGGCGTGCTGGAGCCATTGCAGGCCGCACCGACGATCATTGAAGACAACTGCTTCATCGGCGCCCGCTCCGAAGTGGTCGAAGGCGTCATTGTCGAAGAAGGTGCAGTGATCTCCATGGGCGTGTACATCGGCCAGAGCACCAAGATTTACGACCGCGAAACCGGTGAGGTCAGTTATGGCCGTGTGCCCGCCGGCTCCGTGGTGGTGTCCGGCAACTTGCCCTCCAAGGACGGCAGCTACTCCCTGTACTGCGCGGTAATCGTAAAAAAGGTCGATGCAAAAACCCGTAGCAAGGTCGGTATCAACGCACTACTGCGCGATATCTGAACAACAAATCGTAGGAGCGGCCCATGCCCGCGATAAGCCATTCCGGCTGGGTGAAAACAATTGTGGGAGCGACTTCAGCCGCGAAGGTAGGCAGATCATCTTTCGCGGCTGAAGCCGCTCCCACATTAGTGTTGTTTTCTATTCTTTGATCGCGGGCATGGCCCGCTCCTACATTGCGTATATTTTGGAGAGCCGCATGACCATCCTCTACGGCATCAAGAACTGCGACAGCGTGCGCAAGGCCCGCCAGTGGCTGGCGGCAAACGACATCCTCTATACCTTCCACGACCTGCGCGCCGATGGACAGGATGAGGCCACCCTGCACGCCTGGGCCGAGAGCGTGGGTTGGGAGACTCTGCTCAACCGCCGCGGCACCACCTGGCGTAAGCTGCCCGAAGAGCAACGCAACGTCATCGATGAGCAAAAGGCCATCCAATTAATGTTGGATAACCCGACACTGATCAAGCGCCCGGTGCTGGTCAGCGATGACGGCCAGGCCCACGTCGGCTTCAAGCCCACCGACTACGAAACAATTTTCCAGCAAGGATAAATACGTGTCAGAAACCCTGAAACTGGTCAAGGATCTCATTGCCCGCCGCTCCGTCACCCCCGAAGATATCGGCTGTCAGGAATTGATGATTACTCGACTCGAAGCCATCGGCTTCAGCGTCGAGCGCCTGCGCTTCGGTGAGGTGGACAATTTCTGGGCACGGCGCGGAACCAACGAGCCCCTGTACGCCTTCGCCGGCCACACCGACGTGGTACCCAGCGGCCCCGAGTCAAACTGGAAATACCCACCCTTTGAGCCTACCGTCGACGACGGCATGCTCTACGGCCGTGGCGCGGCGGACATGAAGGGCAGCTTGGCGGCCATGATCACCGCTTGCGAACGTTTCATTGCCGAACACCCGAAGCATACCGGCTCTATTGGCTTCCTCATCACTAGCGACGAGGAAGGCCCGGCCATCGACGGCACGGTGAAGGTGGTCGAGCATCTTGAAGCGCGCGGCGAAAAGATGACCGGCTGTCTGGTGGGTGAACCTTCGTCCACCAAGCGCGTCGGCGACGTGATCAAGAACGGCCGGCGTGGCTCGCTGGGTGGCAAGCTGATCGTGCACGGTGTGCAGGGCCACGTGGCCTACCCGCATCTGGCGAAAAACCCCATCCACCTCGCCGCCCCGGCGCTGGCGGAACTGACCGGCGCACAGTGGGACGCGGGCAATGACTTCTTTCCCGCCACCACCTTTCAGATTTCCAATATCAACGGCGGCACCGGCACCACCAATGTCATCCCCGGCGAGCTGGCGGTATGGTTCAACTTCCGCTTCTCCACCGAAGTGACGCCCGGGGAATTACAACGACAGGTCAAGGCAATCCTCGACCGCCACGGGCTTGACTACGACCTGAAATGGGAACTCTCGGGCCAGCCCTTCCTCACCGCCAGCGGCGAGCTGGTGGCAGCGGCCTGCGCGGCGGTGGAGGCCGTGAGCGGACAGACGCCCGAACTCTCCACCGCCGGCGGCACCTCCGACGGCCGTTTCATCGCCCCCACTGGTGCACAGGTACTGGAGCTGGGCCCGCTCAACGCCACTATCCACAAGGTGAACGAATGCGTCAGCGTGGCCGATCTGGACTTGCTCTCGCAGATGTACGAGCGCATCCTGCAGGAACTGCTGCTGGCTTGAGGCCGATGGCCCGGAAAGTCCAGGGTTCGCCACAGAGAGACAGAGGGCATGGAGAAAAACCATCGTCGTTCGTCATTCCGGGGCTAGCGCAGCGTAGACCGGAAATGACGAGCTATATTTTTAAAAGCTTTTCTCTGTGGCAAATAGCGACAAACCGTATCACCAACCTATCCTTGATTAGATAGCCAGCTCAAGGGTGCTGGAGCCCACCCTCGACCAGCGGCAATTGCTGCACGAAGGGATCGGCTTCCAATGCCATTAAGTTAACAAAATTATCACTGTTTTGTAGGTTGGTGGTGAGCTTGCGAACCCCAACGAAACCCACCGTGTTGGAATTCCTGCGCCACCACCAACCTACAATAAGCAGCATGTAGGGTGGGCGAGTTTTTGTGCCCACACGGTTGGCACATATTCCACGTGGGCATGAAAAACCTGCCCACCCTACATGCTTGGCATACGTCATTCCCGCGCAGGCGGGAATCCAGAATGTAGGGAATTTCAAACACTCTGAATGAATCGCTCCGGCGAAAACCGGATCCCGATCTCTGGGTTCCGGTATTCATCAGAATGCTGGCAGCAGGGCGGCGAGATGGAAAACACCGGTTTTTGTGGGGAGCCGTCAGACCCTGACTCCGATCAGTCGTCGTGGTCATACTTCTTGTGCCCTGCACGCGTCAACCGGCGATCCATACGGGTGGCCTCGCGCATGACGTGATAGATCACATTCTGCTCCTGCACGCCATGCACCATGTACGCGCCCGGGCCACCGGCATAGATGGCGACGTCCTCCCCAGCGTGGGTCCCGAGGAATAACGGCACCAGCGCCTCCTGGTGGAAACCTTGACTCCTGGTATCCACGGCCCTCAGGTCGGTACGGCTGCCGGCATTGATGGCCTCGCCGTAGACCCTGTCACCGCCAATCTCGAGGTCATGAAAACCACGACCATTGGTGTAGCCCAGAGTGGTGTAGGGCATGCCGTCTCCGGCCAACAGCGCGTGGGAAGAGGCGTTGCCGGCGTTGTCGTTACCCACCACCTTGCCGAGAATGGGATTGCCGCGCGTCGGATAACCGGCGATGGTGAACACGTGGCTGTGGTCGGCCGTCACCAGGATCAGCGTATCATTCATGTCCACGTTTTCCATGGCGACCCTGACGGCATTGGAGAACTCGATGGTGTCGGTCAGGGCGCGATAGGCGTTTCCTGCATGGTGGCCATGGTCGATGCGGCCAGCCTCTACATGCAGGAAGAAGCCCTTCCGGTTGTTGTCCAACACGTCGATGGCCTTGATGGTCATCTCCGATAAACTCGGCTCGCCACCCGCATCCAGGGGACGATCAAATGCGTATTCCATGTGCGAGCTTTCGAACAGGCCCAGCAGATGCTTCACTGCGTCGGCATCAATGGCAGCGAACTGTTCGCGATTCCACACATAGGCGGCATCGTCATAATTGGCCACCCACTCGGCGGTCAGGTCACGCCCATCCTCGCGCCTGCCGCTCCTGCCCTCGCCATCAACCCTCTCGCGCGGGATGAAATGACGGCGACCACCGCCCAGGGCGACTTCCAGGCCGTCACCATAGGGGAATTCGATGAGCTGACGGGCAATGTCCTTGCAGCCACTCTGCTTGGCTTCGTCGGTGAGCCTGTCGTCACTTTCCCAGCTGCGCTCCGGCACGTGGGCATAGGTGACGGCGGGCGTGGAGTGGGTGAGGCGAGCGGTGGTAACCACACCCGTAGACATACCCACCATCTCGGCCTGTTCGAGAAAGGTGGGCAGCTCGTTGCCGATGGAGCTGGCGCAGTTGCCACGCTCGCCATACTGATTAACCGCAATCATGCCGGCCTTGGTCTTCACGCCGGTCATGATGGCCGTCATGGCGCCGGCAGAGTCCGACGTCTGTTGATTGGTATTGTAAGTCTTCGACAGGGCGAGATAGGGTAGCATCTCGAAAGAAAGGCGGTTCTCCTCGCCGTTTTCCCCACGCAGCTGACCTTCGAGAATGCGCGCGGCGGTTACCGTGGAGATGCCCATCCCATCACCGACGAAGAGGATGACATTCCTGGCTCGGCGCCTGTTTTTGTGCAGATGCTTGGCCTGTTTTACAGCCTGGGCGCCATCACGGTACCATTGCTGTGGTGACTCCGCCTGGGCGGCGCTCCCCAGAGACAGGCCAATGGCCAGGGAAATGGCCGACACGGAAAAGCATGTGTAACGCCTGCGGATGACTTTTTGACAGCGCATACGGTTGACTCCTTGTCCAGAAATAAAAGGGGTTTCCCCCAATGCCTTTGAGTTAAGGCATCACTCATTTCTTTTGCTCACGGCGTGCCAAATAAAGGAGCGTCCACATGAAAGTCCGCACCACATCCAGCATGCTGTGGCATGCCTTTGCCATGGCGTCAATATTGATACTGCTCTCTGACCCGGTATATCAAACCCACTCAGCTCCGCTTGCGCGCCTTGCGGATATGCCGCTTGAGGCGCTGGCGCTTGTCAACTTGATGTTTGGTGAGTTTGTTTTTGCGCCCCTGATAGGGGTTGGCGCCAGTGCGGAAGTCGATACGAACCGGCGTTCCTTCCAGGCGTAGCACCTTGCGATAGACGTTGGCCAGATAACGTTTGTAGGCCGCCGGTACATCCTTGGTCTGGTTGCCGTGAATCACGATCACTGGCGGATTACGCCCGCCCTGATGGGCGTAGCGCAGCTTGATGCGGCGGCCACGCACCAGCGGTGGCTGGTGTTCTTCCACGGCCTGTTCGAGAATGCGCGTCAGATCCGGCGTGGAAAACTGGCGGCTGGCCGATTCGTAGGCGCGCAGGATAGGCGCGAACAGGTCGCCGACGCCGGTGCCATGCAGGGCGGAGATGAAATGCAGCCTGGCGAAGTCGACAAACTGCAGGCGGCGCTCCAGTTCGTAACGTACCCGCTCACGTGCGGATTTATCCAAACCGTCCCACTTGTTGACGGCGATCACCAGGGCACGGCCGGCATCGAGGATAAAGCCCAGCAGGTGGGCATCCTGCTCGCTCACGCCTTCGTGGGCATCGATCACCAGCACCACCACATGGGCCTCTTCGATGGCTTGTAGGGCCTTGATGATGCTGAATTTCTCCAGCTTGTCACTGACCTTGCGCCGGCGTCGCACACCAGCGGTATCGATGAAGGTGTATGCCTGTCCCCGCCGCTCAAAGGGCACATAGATGCTGTCGCGGGTGGTGCCCGGCAGGTCATAGGTCAGCACCCGCTGTTCACCGAGGATGCGGTTGATCAGCGTGGACTTGCCGACATTGGGTCGGCCGAGAACGGCGATCTTGATACCACGATCCTCGATATCCTCTTCTTCATCGGGCTCCGGCAGGCCGGCCAGCACAAGATCCATCAGTGAACGGACACCGCGGCCATGCGAGGCCGTGATGCCGGCCGGTTCACCCAGGCCGAGGGCGTAGAAATCGGCCGTTACCAGATCGGCATTAGCGCCATCTATCTTGTTCACCACCAGGTAGACCGGCTTGCCACTGGCACGCAGGCGGCGGGCAATCTCGTCATCGCCGGTCAGCAGGCCGTCGCGGGCATCGACCAGAAACAGGATGACGTCGGCCTCTTCCACCGCCAGCCAGACCTGCCCGGCCATCAAGCCAGCGATGCCTTCGTCCTCACCACTGAGGCCTCCGGTATCGACCACCAGGTAGGGACGATCACCGAGGCGGCCTTCACCGTACTTTCGGTCACGGGTCATGCCCGGCAGATCGGCCACCAGGGCATCGCGCGAACGGGTAAGGCAATTAAACAGCGTGGATTTGCCCACATTCGGACGCCCAACAAGGGCGATAACGGGCTTCATTGATTGCGGCTTTCTGTGACGTCTGTGATCATGTCTGTTGTCGCACGCATACGGAAGGCCACCAGGGCGCCGGTATTGTCGCGCACATAGAGACGCTCACCGGTGACCACGGGATAGGTCGTCACCGCATGATCCGGCTTTGCCTGATCACCCTCTTCATCTTCCCATGGATAATGAAAATAGTCCCAGGCCTCGGTAATGTTCTGCCGGGCAAGGACATGGCCATCACGGGTATCGAGCCAGTATATATCGCCCTGATCATCCGCCACCACGACGGCGCGCACCATCACCGCTGGCGCACTGACGAGATGGCTGGAAAACCGATCCTGTCGCCACAAGGTGGCGCCGGTACGGCGATCCAGTGCCCATATCCGCCCCGACTCATCACTGAGAAATACCTGGCTGTCACCCAGCACGACGCCAGAATAGGCGGACATTTCACGCGTCCACAGGAAGCGTCCATTTTCGCTGCTGACGGCCGCCACATGTCCCTGATAGCTACTCACATAGATAACCCCATCAGCGGCCTGCAGCCGGCCATCGATATCGACCATGCGCTCCAGGTCATTGCGCCCACGCGGTACAGCAATGGTGGCTTCCCATTCCAGTTCACCCTTCTCCAGGCTCAGCGACACCAGTACACCGTCGGCAAAACCGGCAATAACCCGATCCCCCACGAGCAACGGTGAGGCCGTACCACGCAAAGTTAGGGTCGGCGGCGGACGCCGATAACTCCAGATTCGCTGACCATCGCTACGATTCAGCGCCATCACATAACCATCAATACACTGCAACAGAATCTTCTCAGCCGTGATCACCGGCACCGCCAGCATTTCGCTGCAAATTCTGCTGCGCCACAGGGTCTTGCCATCCTCTGCATTTAGAGCGACCAGTTCGGCCTTGATGGTACCGAGCAGCACCATGCCGCCGTCTGCGGTCGGGCCACCCGTCAGCTGTTCACCCAGATTCACCGTCCACAAGGGACTCGCATCGCGGCTATTCATGGCGATAACGCCCCCGGAAACATTCGCCACATAAAGCCTGTCATCAGTGACAAACGGCGTCAGCTGGACATTCGCATTCTCTGGCAGCTCACCGGTCTGAATTGCCCAGACGGGTTTTACTTCCAGTTGCAGATCACGCAACGCCAAACTGCTGTCTTTATTGAAAAGACCACAACCCGACAGCCCGACGGCCAGCAGCAGAAGCGCAAATACCCGCATTGTTACGACAAATCCTCTTCGCCGGTACCAAGCTCATCAAGCTTCATCTGCAACAGGCGGCGGCCGGGTGAAGTGGGATCCATGACAGACAGGGCGCGAGCATAGGCCGTACGGGCCAGATCCGCTTTTCCATCGGCCACATAAACATCCCCTTTCAGCTGCTCATAGACTGCTTCAAAAGTATCCGGCGCGGTAATGGCATTCAACTGGGCCAGCGCGCCCGCCGTATCACCTTCGGCCAACAGCAGTTCCACCAGACGCAGGCGCGCCACCATTTTCACTTCTTCCTGCTCGGCGTTGCTCAAGGCCCAGTTGAGGTGTGAACTGGCTGCGGCCATGTCACCCTGTTCAAGCCTGATCTTCGCCAATGCCAGCGAGGCCAGAGCCGCGTAGGGAGTATCGGAAAACTGCCCCAACAAGGCCGAACCCTCCGCTGCCGCCTCTTCCAGCGAACCCCGGGACAATTTTGCCATCATCACCTGATAGAGAGTCGAGGCGGCTTCGGCATGGGCATCCTGTCCGGCCATCCAGGTACGCCCGCCCCACAGTACGGCGATACCAATAATGATGCCACCAATAAGCGACAACTTGTTTTCACGCCACCATTTTTTGATGGCTTCTACCTGTTCTTCCTCAGTTCTATAGACTTCCACTATTTGTCTCCAGCTATGCTCTTAAGTTTTACGGTTTCACTATATTCAGTTAGGGGTGCAAAACCTTATGTCAACACACCCATCAAATGCCCTGCCAGCGCCTCCTGCGATACAGTTTCCTGCTCACGGTTCTCACGCAGATATTTCAGGCCCACGGTGCCCTGCGCCACTTCATCCTCGCCCAGCACCAAGGCGACCTGCGCGCCGCTCTTGTCGGCACGCTTGAACTGGCTCTTGAAACTACCACCACCACAGTGGGTAACGAGGCGCAGATCAGGCTGCGCATCACGCAGCCTTTCCGCCAGAATCAGGCCCTGGGCCTGCGCCGCCTGACCCACCAAGACCAGATAAGCATGCGGCAGGTGCTGCGGTTGCAGTTGCTCGCGTACCAATTCCAGCAGGCGCTCCAGGCCGATGGCAAAGCCCGCTGCCGCTGCCGGCTTGCCACCCAATTGCTCCACCAGCACGTCGAAACGACCACCGGCACACACGGTGCCCTGTGCTCCTAACCGATCCGTGACCCACTCGAACACAGTGCGCGAATAATAATCCAACCCGCGCACCAAGCAAGGATTGACGGTATATCTCAGGCCCGCCGCATCGAGTAGACCACACAGGGTAGCAAAATGCTCACGCGACTCCTCGTCCAAATACGCCGACAGCTTGGGGGCGGCTTCTACCAGTGCGCGTATTTGTGGATTTTTGCTGTCCAGAATACGCAGCGGATTGCTCTCCAGCCGCCGCAGGCTGTCGGTGTCCAGTTGCTCGCGGTGCTGGTTAAAATAGGCCACCAGTTTTTCACGGTACACGGCACGCGCCTCCGCAGTACCGAGGGAGTTGATCTGCAACACCAGCCCATCCAACCCCAGGCGCTGCCACAGTCGTGCGCTCATCAGGATCAGCTCGGCATCCAGATCCGGCCCGTGCATGCCAAAGGTTTCCACGCCCACCTGATGGAATTGGCGATAGCGGCCCTTCTGCGGCCGTTCGTGGCGGAACATGGGCCCCATATACCACAGACGCTGCACCTGCTGATTGGTCAGCAGGCTGTGCTGAATACCCGCACGGACACAACAAGCGGTGCCTTCCGGACGCAGGGTCAAGCTGTCGCCGTTGCGATCCTCAAAGGTGTACATTTCCTTTTCGACGATATCCGTGACCTCACCGATGGAGCGCTTGAACAACTCGGTCTTTTCGACGATGGGAAAGCGAATCTCACGATAACCGTACTGCGCCAGCACAGCGCGTATTTCTGCTTCGAGCTGCTGCCAGTAGGGGGTGTCGCCGGGCAGGATGTCGTTCATCCCACGCACGGCCTGAATCATATTTGCCAAGGTTATGGTTCCAGTCTTCGTTTGTTCTTAACTATCATGTTTGCCACAGAGGCACAGAGAAAAGCATTTTAATGAATGTCTCGTCTATTCCGGCGTATGCTGGAATCCAGATTTGCGCTTGAATCGAGGCACTGGATTCCGGGTCTGCGCTACGCTTCGCCCGGAATGACGAACAACTTGTATTTCTCTGTGCCCTCCGTGCCTCTGTGGCAAACGGTTTTCTACCCGCCCTGCCGCCGTGCCACTTCCGCGCGCACCACGCGTTCCAGTTCGTCGACCAACTCTGCATCGCTCACCTTGTGATCCGGTTTACCGCCTATATAGAGCAGATTGGGCTCGCCACCAGCAAGGCCGATGTCGGCCTCGCGCGCCTCACCGGGGCCATTGACCACACAACCGATCACTGCCACATTCAACGGTTCGAGAATATCTTCCAGCCGTTCGTCCAGGGCGTTGGTGGTTCCCACCACGTCAAAGCACTGCCGCGAACAGGAAGGACAGGCGATGAGATTGATACCCTTGGCACGCACATGCAGGCTTTTCAAAATATCAAAACCGACTTTGATTTCCTGCACCGGATCAGCCGCCAGGGAGACACGGATGGTGTCGCCGATACCCTCGGCCAACAACATGCCCAGACCGATGGCGGACTTCACCGCACCAGCGCGTGCGCCACCCGCCTCGGTAATACCCAGGTGCAGGGGTTGTTCGATCTGGCTCGCCAGCTGCCGATAGGCGGCGACGGTCATAAAGACATCCGAGGCCTTGAGGCTGATCTTGAAATCCTGAAAATCAAGGCGATCGAGGATATCGATATGACGCAGGGCGGATTCCACCAGTGCCTGCGGCGTCGGCTCGCCGTATTTTTTCTGCAAATCCTTTTCCAGTGAACCGGCATTGACACCGATGCGGATGGGAATGCCGTTGTCACGTGCCGCATTCACCACCGCACGCACACGATCCTCGCGGCCGATATTGCCCGGATTTATGCGCAGACAATCCACACCCAGCTCGGCCACACGCAAGGCGATTTTGTAATCGAAATGAATATCGCTGATCAGCGGCAGATTGGCCCGGCGCTTGATTTCACCGAAGGCCTCGGCGGCCTCCATGCTAGGCACGGAAACGCGCACCATGTCGGCGCCGGCGCGCTCAAGGGCTTCAATCTGCGCCACAGTAGCATCGACATCGGTAGTTTCAGTGTTGGTCATGCTCTGTACCGAGACCGGCGCATCGCCACCCACGGGTACATTGCCCACCATGATCTGCCGCGACTTACGGCGTCGAATCATTTGATATTCGGGTTTATGCATAGTCACTAGTTCTCGTTAGCCTTCTCGCCACCCACGGAAAAACGCGCCAGACGCCGACCCTGGTATTTAGCCAGATCCACCGCCTCGCCATCCAGTAAAAGACTGACCCCGGGAACATAGCCCAATACCACGGCAAAAGGCGCCTCGCCGTGCAAGGCATGGGTCTGTCCTGCGCGCGCCAGTTGGTGGATCAGGCGTTCACCACGGGCGTCATGTACCTCAACCCAGGAATCAGCCTGGAAATACAGGCTCAACTCATTCTCGCTGTCGATAACCACTGTGTCTTCAGAACCAGCCTGCTGGTCAGCGGACGAAACAGGCTGAGCATCCAAAAGACCTTCATCGATAACAGCAGGCACTAGGAGCGACTCCGGCACATCCAGATCAGGGATGGCCAGCACCAGCCCTCCAGCAGCGATGTCTTTTTTCTGAGAGGTCTCCCGGGAAGGTTCCGGCAGGGCCTGCTGTGGCGAGGGTTGCTCCAACACGGGTTGCTCCAACATGGGTTGCTCCAACACGGGTTTCTGTGGCAACGGCTGATACGCCACTCTTTCCTGTGGCGCTTCCACCAGCAGCAGGTTTCCACTTTTCACCATCCACAGCACCACTGTCACAATGATCAGAATAAGCAGCACCAAACCGATCATGCCCAGGAGGCGTCCCCAGCGTCTGCCATTTCCCCTGGTAAAAGCCATGGGAGGGCCGCTACTGGGTCGCGCCAAACCACCCGCATCTGCAGCGGGCAGCCGCATTGCCGAATGCGTGCTGAGATGAACCAGACCGGTAAATTGCGGAATCAGTTCATCCGCCGGCAAGCCGACAATCCGCGCATAGGCACGAATATAACCCGCAGCAAATACCGGCGGACCTACCCTGGCAATCTCGTCGCTTTCCAGCGCCGCCACCTTGTCAACGCTGATTCGTATCTGCCCAGCCACATCCTGTTGACTCAATTTCAGGGCTTCTCTCGCCAGACGCAGACGTTCCCCGGGCAGCGCGGCCGTTTCAACCTCTGTCTCGGTCTCTGTCTGCTCAAACGTGCTCACCGCTGCCTCGCTTCCATGTCGAGCAATAAACCCAGTTCATCAGAATCGGGAAAATGCCGACTCAGTTGGTTGGCGTATCCGTGCACGGCCGCTTCATCGCCCAGTTGCGTCTCGATTTGTATGCCCAGCCACAAACTGCCGGCGGTATCCGGCGCCACCGCCTGATAACGCTGCAGGTAGGCACGACCACTCAAAAAACGCTGATTGTCCAGACTGATTTGCGCCATCCGCAACAGCGCAACCGGCAGAGTCGGATCGATTTGCAATGCCCGGCGAAGATATTTTTCGGCCTGCTTGATATCGGGTTTTTGTAACGCACAGACACCCAGATTCTCAAAGGCACTTGCCGGCGTCTGGTAGTTGCGGCTGTCCAGGGCGATCAGAAAATGTTTTTCCGCCTCGTCGAGCTTGCCTGCCTGACAAAGCATCACGGCATAATTATTGTGCGTGCGGCCATCCATCGGATCCAGTGACAGGGCACGCTTGAAGTGTTCATCAGCCTTGTCCAGTTCGCCCAGGCGTTGGTAGACCAGGGCAAGGGCGCCATGTATCGGTGCATAGTCGGGCTCCGCCTTCAGCGCCTTTTGCAACTTTTCCCGGGAGGCCTCGATGCGGCCCTGTTTGAAATAACCAATGGCAAGATGCAGGTTGGTCTCGGCGAGCTTCTGCGTATCAATTTTTTCCTTCACGCCGCCACCGCAAGCGATAAGGAGAATACTCAGCACAAAAACGACCAGCGAGCGAAGCAACATAATTAGCCCAGCGCCTCCCGGGACAGGTTTCGCTTGGTACGATCCATCACCTTACCCACCAATTGCCCGCAGGCGGCATCAATGTCATCGCCGCGCGTCTTGCGGGTAATGGTAATCAGTCCGCCTTTTTGCAGAATATCGCGAAAACCATCGATGCGTTCCGACGGGGAGCGTCGGTACTGCGTCTCAGGAAAGGGATTGAAGGGAATCAGATTGACCTTGGCCGGCACATTGCGTAGCACCTTGACCAGTTCGCGGGCATGCTGATCCGTGTCGTTGACACCGTCGAGCATGACGTATTCCACAGTGATTTTACGGCGTGAATCGAGACTGCCGATGTAACGCGTACAGGCATCCAGCACTTCGCGAATGGGATATTTTTTATTCAGTGGCACCAGCTCATCACGCAACTTATCGTTAGGTGCATGCAGCGACAGGGCCAGTGCCACATCACTGATCTGCTTGAGTTTTTCCAGCGCCGGCACCACGCCGGAAGTGCTCAGGGTCACGCGGCGCTTGGACAGACCATAGGCAAAATCATCCATCATCAGATCCATCGCCTTGACCACGTTGTCGAAGTTGAGCAACGGCTCGCCCATGCCCATCAACACCACGTTGGAGATAATACGCTCCCCTTTGGGATCACGGCCCAAGGCCTTGTTGGCCACCCACACCTGTCCAATGATTTCGGCCACGGTCAAATTTCGGTTGAAGCCTTGACGGCCAGTGGAACAAAACGAGCATTCCAGTGCGCAACCTACCTGCGAAGACACACACAGGGTGCCACGTCCACGCTCGGGAATGAACACCGCCTCCACCGAATTGCCGCTATCCAGGCGCAGCAGCCACTTGTGCGTGCCATCAACAGAGACCTGATCAATGACTACTTCCGGCGCACGAATCTCCGCATCCTCTGCCAGTTTGGCGCGCAGCACCTTGCCGAGATTGGTCATTTCGTCAACGTGGGTCACGCCATACTGATGCAGCCACTTCAATACCTGCGTAGCGCGAAAGGCCTTCTCCCCCCTGGCGAGGAAGAAGGCCTCCATGTCAGCACGGTTCAGATCGAGCAGGTTGATCTTGTCTGTCATCTCACGTTACGCCGGTTACCGCCTGCCCATGGTATCAGCGGGTGCGTGGGCACAGCTCAATGTCGGCGAAGAAGTACTTGATTTCCTGCGCCGCAGTCTCCGGGGCATCGGAACCGTGCACGGCGTTTTCGTCGATGGAGCTGGCAAAATCCGCACGAACCGTCCCTTCAGCAGCCTCGGCCGGGTTGGTGGCGCCCATGATTTCACGGTTCTTGGCAATGGCATTTTCGCCTTCCAGTACCTGCACCACCACCGGGCCGGAGATCATGAAATCCACCAAATTGTTGAAGAAAGGACGCTCGCGATGCACGGCATAAAAGCCCTCAGCCTGCTCGCGGGACAGGTGCATCATCCTGGAGGCGACGATCGTCAGGCCGGCCTTTTCAAAACGGCTGTAGATTTTGCCAATGATGTTCTTGGCGACGGCGTCTGGCTTGACGATGGAAAAGGTTCTTTCGATGCTCATTCTCGTAAAACTCCGATGCAATCCAGAAAATTGTAAACCGCCCATTATACTTGAGTTGAGCCGTAAACCCCTAATCCTGGGCGAAAATAGCGCTGGCGGCAAGCACCTCATAGCCCACCTATTATAAGCCCCGGCAACGATACTCAAACCAGACATTCCATAAAAGGGATCCGCCATGCCCCCTCCGTCCGGCCCACATTCCTGTCCATCCCGCTGCTGCCGGGCACCCCGACTGGCCAGCCGGTGTCGTCATCACCGACGAACGCGACTTCGGGCCGCTTACCGAGCGTGCCACGAAGGCATCTCAGCGCACTAACGCTCTGTCTCCGATGGGATTGTCGAACCGGCAGCGCATTCGACATCAATTACCAGTGGAATCGCCTGGGTGCAATCCCGGCTCTCGAAGGCCAGAAGGGTTCCGTGCGTGAATTCGCTGGCATCGCCAATGAACATGGCTTCTTTTGGGGCGGACATTCCCAGGGCCGGCCCGATGGTATGCAACACTGTGAGTTGGCACAAGTTAGTAAGCAAGTGGCCATGGCCGACGGATAACATAATTAAGTATTATGTCCCCTTATTTCTTACCCTTATTTCTTTATTCCCTATTATTCTACGCCACAGATAACCGTGTAACATGCAGCTCTTCGCGCCGTTGTTCTGCCTGCCAGAGATCATATTGTGTTTGTTGATTTAGCCAACTTTCAGACGAGGTATTGAACGCAATAGATAATCGTACAGCCATTTCAGGGCTAATACCCGACTTGCCGTTTAAGATAGCAGACAGGGTTTTTCGACTGACACCGAGTGCTTTGGCTGCCTCCGTTACAGTTAAACCTAATGGCTCAATGCAAAGCTCCTTTAGGACTTCTCCAGGATGTGGCGGATTGTGCATTAACATAATATAACCTCAATGATAATCGTCATAATCAACAACTTCGGCATGCACATCTGTAAATTGGAATGTCACACGCCAGTTGCCACTAACCCTCACTGACCATGTTTTGGATCGATTACCTGAGAGTTGATGTAGATACAGGCCTGGTAAATTCATATCTTCAGGTGATACGGCTGCATTTAGGCGACCTAGAATCAACTGCAATTTTTTCGCATGCTTAGCCTGAATGCCGGACTTACGACCAGTTGTGAAGAAAAGCTCAAGTCCTTTATGTTTGAAGCTCTGTATCATTCCTTTAGTGTAACCTGTTACGTTACAAGTGTCAATTTATGTTGCGTATAACGCCAGTATTATATTCATATTTTTGCAATGAAACTGTGGCTCTTCTCCGATCTTGTGAGTGAAAATCAGGCTGAAACGTAGAACATCGAATCTTTGTCTGGAAGCGATGATTGCCTGATTTTCAGTTTGAAATACTCAGTATCCTTAATTCCTCTAGCGCGCTTACGGATCATGCCAATCGCAATATTGCCGGCCTCGATTCTGGCGCTGGTGAGCTTGTGCCTGGCATAATTACAGATACCAAGGCTGTGCTTTCTCAACGACTTTGCAAA
>JAKIUN010000116.1 GCA_021647505.1 Gammaproteobacteria bacterium | reverse complement strand
TCACGACCTTGCTGCCCCGGCGATGTATGCTGGCAAGAGGGTGCTGGTCAAGAAAGGCGCGCTGCCATCCAAACACCCCGCGCAGTTTCAACGGGTGCAGCTCATGAAGGCGGTGGTTGATCGCGAGTGGTGTGTTCGTTTGCCGAATGGTGCATCGGTTCTCTTTTCCGCTGCGGTGGATGCGGCGACACTCGCCGTCGTGCTGAATACGACAGCAGACCTCAAGTGATGCGGCCTTCGAATGAGTTGCCGGTTGTCTATCTGTGCCGGGAGGTTGTCGACTTTCGCAAGGGGATCAACGGACTGGCAGTGCTGGTGGAGGCTCAGCTTCTGCAGGACCCTTTCTCCGAGCAGTTGTTCGTGTTCTGTAACCGTCAACGTGACAAGGTCAAGATATTGTATTGGGAGCGCAACGGTTTCTGTTTGTGGCAAAAGCGCTTGGAGCGGGCTCGTTTTAAATGGCCCCGCAGGAAAGCGGATGAGGTCATTTCGCTGACCGGTCAGCAGTTAAACTGGTTGCTGGATGGCTATGATATAATGCGCTTGCAACCCCATGAAAAATTGCATTATTCCAGTGTTTTATAGGGCATTTTGTTGCTCTATTTGTTATAATCTAACACATGGTTATGGCATTAAATCAGTTACCGGATGATGTGGATGCGCTAAAGATCTTAGCCACTGAGCAAGCTGTTCTCAACGAGCAGCTGCAATCCAAAATCACCCTTCTTCAAGAGCAACTTAATCTCGTACTGGCCAGACGCTATGCCGCTAGCAGCGAGAAGATTTCACCCGATCAAATTCGCTTGTTTGATGAGGCCGAGGCGGATGCGCAGGCATCGATGCTACCTCAAGAGAACACAACCACCGTTCCTGAACACACACGCCGCCCACGGGGGCGCAAGCCCTTACCCGAAGCATTGCCCCGCGTGGAGGTCATTCATACACTGGCCGAGCGCGAGCAGTACTGCCCACATGATGGCAACCTTCTGAGCGAGATAGGTGAAGTCACCTCGGAGCAACTGGATATCGTCCCGGCAAAAATCCAGGTGATCCGGCACATTCGTAAAAAATATGCCTGCACTTGTGGCCAATGCATCAAGACCGCCCCGTTACCCGCCCAACCGATCCCAAAAAGCTTGGCATCGCCGGGCCTGTTAGCCCATATCACCGTCTCAAAATACCAGGATGCCCTGCCGTTATACCGACAGGAGGCGATACTCAAGCGCATCGGTGTTGATCTACCCCGAGCCACACTGGCCAACTGGATGGTTCAGGCGGGTCAGTTGGTTCAGCCGGTGATCAACCTTCTGCGAGACCGCCTGTTGGGTTATGACATTCTGCAAATGGACGAAACCACCGTTCAGGTACTCAAAGAGAACGGAAAATCGGCACAATCAAAATCGTACCTCTGGCTACAACGGGGCGGGCCACCCCACCAACCGGTGGTGCTCTATGAATACGATCCGGGCCGAAGTGCCGAGGTACCCCAACGCCTGCTGGATGGCTTTTCAGGTACCCTGCAAACCGATGGCTACAGCGGCTACAACGCCGCCGTGGCGACCTATGGCCTCACACACGCCGGCTGCATGGCGCATGCCCGGCGCAAGTTCAGTGACGCGGTCAAAGCCCAAGGCAAAAAAAAGAAAACAGGCAAAGCACACCAAGGCCTGGCATGGATCCAGGCACTGTACCGTATAGAAAAAGAGGCCCGAGAATTTACACCAAAAGCGCGCTGGCAACATCGCCAAACCCACGCCCGACCCCTCCTCAATGAGCTACGGGGCTGGCTGGACAACACGCTGCCACAAGTCGCACCCACAAGCGCCACTGGAAAAGCCCTGAAATACCTGTACAGCGAATGGAACAAGCTGATCCACTATCTAGATGATGGGCGCCTGGAGATTGACAACAATGGTGCTGAAAATGCCATCCGGCCGTTTGTGATTGGGCGAAAAAACTGGCTATTCAGCACCTCAGTGAAAGGTGTAAAGGCCAGTGCCAACCTCTACTCACTGATCGAGACCGCCAAAGTGAACGGACTGGAACCCTACGCCTACCTGCGCCACCTGTTCACAGAGCTGCCCAAAGCTGACACCGTTGAGGCGATCGAAGCCCTGTTACCCGGCGCTGAATAAAGACAAGGCCGTGGTGGCTTCCTTGCCACCACGGCCTGAGGATACTTGCCGACGATACCGACTTAAGAAACTCCCTGTCTCCACACCACTGCACCCCTGTCATTGGTCAATCTAGCACAATAGATACCGCTCGCAACCAGCATTTGAATTCCCGCTCTCATCA
>JAKIUN010000014.1 GCA_021647505.1 Gammaproteobacteria bacterium | reverse complement strand
CAGCTAGAAATTCAGCGCAAGAACCCCAGGTTATTTCAAGCTGGTGACGTATCATGGCGCAAGACCGAATACAGGGCGGATGCCTATGTTTTCGATCTCAACACAAAAGACAAACAATCACTGGTAGAACGCAGTACCTATTGGTACAGCATCTGGTCGCATCGCAGAGATATGACCTGGAAAGGTTTTGCCCGTATTTTGCTATCGGCTGATGGGGATGCCGAGGCCAGGCAACAGCTTAACCAACTCGATCAACAGGAGGTGCAGTCATGAACCGTACAGAATACCTGCACTTGCTCGGCGAACATAACTCACTTCAGCGTATGCTGGAAAACATACCGGAAGAAGATGTGCTCGACCGTATGAGTATTGAATCCCGCCTTGGGCAGGTCAAGCAACGATTGGAGCAAGCCCAGGTTGTGGAAAAAACACCCGCCAAGGCTCGCCTCACCTTCAATGGTCGTCCCGTCATTGGAACTCATGGCATTTTTGCTGACTTCGGAATGAAGGCAGTCAATAGTTTTAACGATGCTGTTTCTGCGGTCGCCGCTTCTCTTTCAGGCACACTTGCCGCGATGGGGCCCATCCCAAACCGAGATCAAACCCGTCTACTGATTACAGCAACGGCGAAAGGTTCGTTTGGTTTTGAACTGGAGGAGCATCAACCACCAAGCCGGCTTGAGTTCGAAGAAAAAACCCCCGTGGAAGCGTCGCTAGAGCGCATCCTCGAGCTTTTGAACAGCACTCTTAGTGATGATGATGAGCAATTAGCGGACTCAGCAACCGAACTAGACCAAAGGGCGCTGGATAAAATCCGTGACTTCATCAAAACTCTGGATGAAAGCGAAGCCGTTTGTGCGCTGCAATACGCCAGCCACCAATTCCGCTTTCGTGACCGGGGGCAGGTTCAACGCAGTCTGGAACGCCTAAGCCAGGATAACTTGCATGAAGACGATGTCACTTTGCGTGTACGTTTTGTAGGTGTTCTGCCGCATCGCCGCAGCTGCGAGTTTGTGATTGACGGTGAAACAAATGTGTTATTGGCAAAAATCAGTGCCGCTGTTGGTGAGCCAGAACCGATAAATCAACACTTGAAAAAACCCGTAGATGCACAATTTGTCGTCACCCGAGTAGGTCAAGGACGGCCTCGTTATTTGCTAAAGGCCACACCAGAATGGAAATAATATCCTATCCATGCAGTAACGGAATAATATGAAGACCAAACAGAAACTCGAGCTCACCTGGATCGGCAAACACAAACGTCGACGACGGGAGCCGCGCATTCTGCTGGAGGATAAAAAACTCTCCTACCATGTGGAAGCACTCAAGGCAGTAGCTGGCGACTTGTTTACTGAACAAGATGAGCAACCCCAAACCTTTGATGATAACCCGTTAATTCACGGTGACAACCTGCTGGCACTGAAGGCATTGGAGGATAAATATGCGGGGGAGGTGAAGTATATTTTTATCGACCCGCTCTGCAACTTGACACCACCAGAAAACAGGCCAACCTGTTCAACTTTGTGATGACGCAGGTGTAAGGAGAGCTATATGTTGAAAGAACTAAAGCTTCATAACTGGAAGCATTATTGAAACGGGGAATCATATTGCCCAGGCAGCACACAGCCGACTGAATCGTGGGCAGTCGCTGGCCGAGCTAATGAGAAAGAGCGCAAACCAACAAACCCCCTGGGCTGCTTTCTCGGAGCAATCGGTTCTTTGGTCATCGGAAAGATTAACGCAACTCGCTGATAGCTGGCCCGAACTCGCAGTCCAGAAACTTTCTCTCGGTGATGCCACAATTAAGGATGTCGCGGAATATTATGCGCAGATGAGTTATCAGGTTGAAATACTGACCGGCGACACAGGGCTGAAAGCATACGAACCCATAGCTCCTGCTGAAATCCCAAGGCGCAAACAGCGTCGTTGATAACATTTGCACACGTGGTATCAGCATTTGATCTTCACCCCAGCTTTTTGGCCAAACCCTCCGCTTGGTTCACTAGCTGCTCGGCTTTGGCTTGGGACGAATAATTCGTCGGCGTGAGGATAGTATCCTGTGGCGGGTGAGTGTTGTCGGTGTGGGGATAATCTAAGGTGTAATGCAGGCCACGGCTCTCGGTGCGTTGCAGGGCGGAGCGGATGATCAGCTCGGCGGCCTGCACCAGGTTGCGCAGTTCGATGAGGTCGTTGGTGATGCTGAAGTTGCTGTAGTACTCCTCGATCTCCAGCTCCAGCAGCTCGATACGCCGTTGGGCGCGTTGCAGGCGCTTGCTGGTACGCACGATGCTCACGTAATCCCACATGAAACGCCGTAGTTCGTCCCAGTTGTGGGCGACGACGATCTGTTCGTCGGAGTCGCTGACGCGGCTTTCATCCCAGTCCGGCAGCTGTTCGGGGATGCGGTGTTCCTGCCAGTGCCGATTGATGTCCATGGCGGCGGCCTCAGCAAACACCAGACACTCCAGCAGCGAATTGCTGGCCAGGCGGTTGGCGCCGTGCAGACCGGTGCTGGCGGTTTCACCGATGGCGTACAATCCGGCCAGGTCGCTGCGGCCGTGCAGGTCGGTTACCACACCACCGCAGGTGTAGTGGGCGGCAGGCACGATGGGCAGTGGCTCTTTCGTCATGTCGAAGCCGTATTCCAGGCAGCGTTTATGGATGTTGGGAAAGTGTCTCTGGATAAAGTCGGCTGCTTTGAAACTGATGTCGAGGTACAGACAATCGGCGCCGAGGCGTTTCATTTCGTGATCGATGGCACGCGCGACGATGTCGCGTGGAGCCAGTTCGCCGCGTGGGTCGAAGCGTTCCATGAAGGTGGAACCATCGGGCAAGAGTAGTCTGGCGCCTTCGCCACGCAGGGCCTCGGAAATCAAGAATGACTTGGCCTGCGGGTGATAGAGGCAGGTGGGGTGGAACTGGATGAATTCCATGTTGGCGGTGCGACAGCCGGCACGCCAGGCCATGGCGATGCCGTCGCCGGTGGAGACGTCCGGGTTGCTGGTGTAGAGATAGACCTTGCTGGCGCCACCGGTGGCCAGCGCTACATTGCGGGCATGGAAGACCTGCACCTGACCGCTGTCGCGATCCAGCACGTAGGCACCCAGTGCGCGCTGCGGCTGTTGACCAAGCTTGGTGGCGGTGATGAGGTCGACGGCGATGTGGTTTTCGAATACCTCGATGTTGGGCCGTGTCTGCACGGCATGGATCAGGGTATCTTCCAGCGCCCGCCCGGTGGCATCGGTGGCGTGGGCCACACGGCGATGGCTGTGGCCGCCCTCACGGGTGAGGTGATATTCGTCACCGTGGCCTTCGCGGGCGGTGAATGGCATACCCAGGGACTGTAGCCAGTGGATTTGTGCGGCGCTGTGTTCGGTGGTGAAACGGACGGTTTCCGGTTTACACAGACCGCCGCCGGCGCTGAGGGTATCGGTGATATGGGCCTGCACCGAATCACCGGGGTCGAGCACTGCGGAGATGCCGCCCTGGGCGTAGCGGGTGCTGCCTTCGGACAGATTTGATTTGGCGATGACGGCGATGCGAATGGCGGGATCGAGACGCAGGGCCAGACTGAGGCCGGCGGCGCCGCTGCCGATGATGAGAATATCGTGATTGAAGTGCTGACTCATCGCCACAGCTTACTTGATTCCCCGATTATCGCCCACACTTCCTGTGCTATCCGTACGGTAATCGCTGAACCCGTAATGACCGTACGGATAGAGCACTGGGTAAGATTGGCGTATTATGGGCCCGCGTGCCGCAGGTTCTTTTGCGGCGGGAAGAAATCTTCCGGTTCCGGCGAACTATCCGTACAGGCCACGGTCTATCGGGGTGAGGGGCCGGGCCTGCCTTTCGACATAATTGATAAAAAAGGATAGGCCCGGATGGGCGAAAAGAATGTAGACCAGGCGCTCGTCGAGCGCGTTCAGCGTGGGGACAAAACAGCCTTTGATCTGTTGGTGCGCAAGTATCAGCATAAGGTGATCAAGGTGATATCCCGTTACGTGCGAGACCAGAGCGAGGTCTATGATGTGGCACAGGAGGCCTTCATCAAGGCCTATCGCGCCTTGCCGCGCTTTCGTGGCGACAGTGCCTTTTATACCTGGATGTACCGTATTGCTATCAATACGGCGAAGAACTATCTGGTGGCACAGGGGCGACGTTTGCCGAATATCGATATTGACGCCCAGGAGGCGGAACAATTCGAGGGTGCACCGGGTCTGAGGGAATATGCAACGCCGGAGCGCCTGTTGATGAGAGATCAGGTCGAATCCACGGTATACTCCGCCATTGATCAGTTGCCAGGTGATTTGCGAACGGCGATTACCCTGCGCGAACTGGAAGGATTGAGTTACGAAGAGATCGCTGAAGCCATGGATTGTCCGGTGGGTACGGTGAGGTCACGGATATTTCGTGCCCGGGAAGCCATCGACAAAAAACTCAGGCCCTTGTTGAGTCATCAGTGAGCAACAGCTGTTTTGTTGTCTGGAACAATCCGGGATAGGCGGTAAGGTAAGTAGTTGTTTCTTTCAATACGAATGTAGCTAGGTGGTAGGCGCAATGAGCAATCTATCCGATGAACGACTGTCATCCCTGCTAGATGGCGAACTCGATGATACCCAGCAGCGACATGCCGTCGATGCTCTGGGCGGTGATGCCGAGGCTCGCGAGCGCTGGGAGCGTTTTCATTTAGCGGGCGATGCCCTGCACGGCGACCTGGCGGAGGCCATCGATCCCCGGTTCGCCTCCCGTGTTATGGCTGCCATTGACGATGAACCCGCCATTCTTGCTCCGTCACTTCCCCGGCAGTCATCCACTTCCACTTCTAGCACACGCACACATGCGCCTTCCCGATTGAGCAAACGCTTTGCCGGCTTGGCCGTTGCCGCCACTGTGGCCGCCGTCGCGGTGATGGGGGTCGAGGCACTGTATCATGAGGATCCTGCGGCGCCGTTCAATCAGCAGGTAGCAGAAAACAACACCCCTCCGTCCGACTACATACGTCTCGCAAAACAGCCGTCTCTGCCTGCCGCCGCATCGCTGGCATCCGTCGTGAATGCACCGTTGATGATTTCTCCGTTGGCAGTCCCTTCTCCGCTGGCGGCCCCTTCACAGACGGTTCGTGCGGAGATGCTCCGGGCACACCCAGATATCGTCCGGCGCATTGATCCCCGTTTGCACAAATACCTCATCAACCATAACCAGCAGGCGGCGCGCTCCAATATTCAGGGTGTGATGCCTTATGCACGCATCGTAACCTACCCTGGTGTACAACAGAGATCAGTCCAGCGGTGAAACGGAGTCTATTTTTTCTCCTTCTTTATCTACCCTTTGGGGTCGTACTGGCCGAGGATGAACTGCTCAAGTCCCTCAACCAGATGCAGGACGCACTACAAAACCTGAATTACTACGGCACCCTGGTCTTCATGCAGGGCGGGGATGTACAGTCCATGAGTCTGGCGCATCAGGCAACCGAGGACGGTGGGGTCGAGCGTATCGTCAATCTGAACGGTTATGCACGCGAGGTGATTCGCAAGAACGATATCGTTACCTGCTACCTTCCCGATAGCAAAACAGTCACCGTGAGTACGCGCCGCTCGGGCAAAGGTGGCTGGCTGTCAAAGCTGGTGGCCAATGATTTTGCCGCCATGCAGGCGCTCTATCTTTTTCAGATGGATGGCGAAGACCGGGTGGCGGGTTATCCGACCCGGCGCGTACTGATCCAGCCCCATGATGCCTTCCGTTACGGGTACCGCCTGTGGCTGGATAGGGATAGCGGCCTGTTGCTCAAGTCGGATTTGCTGAGCGAATCAGCGGAAATACTCGAACAGGCCATGTTTGCGGAGGTCTCTATCGTTGATGAGGTGCCGCCGGCCATGCTGCAGCCCTCGACCCGCAGCGATGATTTCGTCTGGTACGAAGAGAGCAACGAGACCGAGGAAATTTCACCGGCAGAGCAAACCTGGCGAGTCGCTGAGATGCCTGTGGGTTTCAAGGTCGTCTCCCAAATGCGTCACCTTCTGCCGGACAGTTCACAGCTGGCCGAGCACCTGCTGATCACCGACGGTCTGGCCAGCGTGTCGATCTATATCGAGGCGCTGGATGGGGAGCCGGCGCCCTTTGACGGCCCTTTTAAGCGGGGTGCGGTGAATGTATACAGTACGGCATTGGACGGCCATCAGATTGTGGTGGTTGGTGAGGTGCCGGCGGC
Source organism: Gammaproteobacteria bacterium (assembly GCA_021647505.1). Classification (GTDB taxonomy): domain Bacteria; phylum Pseudomonadota; class Gammaproteobacteria; order SZUA-152; family SZUA-152; genus DRQN01. The sequence continues at coordinate 57,452 of JAKIUN010000014.1, read as the reverse complement.
GACGGTGGAAATGATGGCAAGGTCGCTCTATCGACAGGCTCCAGGGGTTGGCAATGATTGAAGAAACGGCACATGTTGTTGCCGCTGGGCCGGACGGCGTGTGGGTGGAAACCCAGCGTCAGTCGGCCTGCGGTCAGTGTGCCGCACGCAAGGGTTGCGGCACGGCGGTGCTGAGTAAGGTGTTGGGGAAGAAGCGCAGTCGGGTGCGGGTGGCCAATCCCAACCAGGCCCGAGTGCATGTGGGTGACGAAGTGGTGATCGGTATCGATGAATCGGCGTTGGTGCGCGGCTCGATGGCGGTTTACCTGGTTCCCCTGCTCAGCCTTTTCCTCTTTGGTGTGCTCGGTCAGATACTCGCCCGACAATTGCTACTGGATAGTGGTGAGGCTTTGAGCATTGTTTTCAGTCTGTTGGGACTGCTGTTGGGTTTTGCCTGGGCGCGGCGTTATGCGCGTGGGGATCGGCGTTACCAGCCGGTGATTCTGGTTAATACGACACCAGTTATTTCTATCTACAATACACAGTGATTATTCTTTCGTGACTCGATTAGGAGCAAGTATGTCTTTACATCAACCCCTGCGGCGGTTTTCGTGGATCCCGGTGTTGGCACTACTGATGTTTTCCAGCGCGGCCCAGGCATCATTGCCTGATTTTACCGAGCTGGTGGAAAACCACGGTGCTGCGGTGGTCAATATCAGCACAACCCAGAAGATAAAGCATCCCAAAGTTTCGCGCCTGCCGCATGGCATGCCGGAAGGCATTCCCGAGGGCCCCTTCGGCGATTTGTTTCGCCATTTCTTCGGTGAACAGGGCCCAGGTGGGCATGGTGGCGGTGATCCAGGTGGTGAGCACTACGATGCCAAGTCGCTGGGCTCGGGTTTTATTATTTCATCCGATGGTTATGTGATGACCAACCACCACGTCATCAAGGACGCCACGGAAATTCTGGTGCGCCTGAGTGACCGTCGCGAACTGGAGGCCACGCTGATCGGCAGTGACGAGCGCAGTGATGTCGCCCTGCTGAAGATAGATGCGGATAATCTGCCGGTGGTGAAGATCGGTGATTCCGAGAAGCTCAAAGTGGGTGAATGGGTGCTGGCCATCGGCACGCCGTTTGGCTTTGATCATTCCGTGACTGCCGGTATCGTCAGTGCCAAGGGCCGCGCCCTGCCGCGCGAGAATTATGTGCCCTTTATTCAGACCGACGTGGCCATCAATCCGGGCAACTCCGGCGGCCCGTTGTTCAACCTGGATGGTGAAGTGGTGGGTGTCAATTCACAAATTTACAGCCGCACCGGTGGCTTCATGGGCTTGTCGTTTGCCATTCCCATTGATATGGCGATGCAGGTGGTTGGGCAGCTGAAGGACAGCGGCCGTGTGACACGCGGTTGGTTGGGTGTGTTGATTCAGGATGTGACCCGTGAACTGGCCGAGTCCTTTGGCATGGACAAGCCGCGCGGTGCGCTGGTGGCCAAAGTGGTGCCGGACAGCCCGGCAGAGTCTGCCGGACTGAAGGTGGGTGACATTATTACTCAGTTTAATGGCAAGACGGTGATTGTTTCTTCCGATCTGCCACCGTTGGTGGGCGTCACGCCGGTGGGTGAGGACGTTAGCGTGGAAATTTTGCGCAACGGCAAGGTCAAGAACCTGTCTGTCGAACTGGGTGAGCTGTCCGAGGACGAGATCCAGTTGGGTGGTGGCGAGCCGAAAAGCGCCAAGACCAGCCGCATCAAGATCACCGTTTCCGACCTGACCCCGGAGCAGCGTAAGCGTCTGGGTATTCGTGAGAAGGGTGTGTTGGTGAATCAGGTATTGGCTGGCCCGGCACGCAAAGCCGGTGTGCGGCGTGGTGATGTGATCCTGATGACCAATAACATCGAGGTCACAGACACCGAGCAGTTCCGCGAATTGGTGGAAAGCCTGCCGGCGGGAAAATCGGTGCCGATATTGGTTCAGCGGCGTGGCGGTCCGGTGTTCCTCGCCCTGAAGATTGACGAGGACTGATTTCGCCAACGACGTGCACAGTTTGCACGATCGGCGCCCGTCCCACTGACTGTGGGGCGGGCGTTTCTGTTTCGGCCGTGTGCCAGATGAACTACAATGCGCAACGGGCATCTCGTGTGCCTGTTTTTTTGCGCAACGAGACCCTCGCTGCGGAGGACACAAGAGAACCTCAGGCTGGGCATGACCTACATTAATAGTGGGTCAATCATACAGAGTGCCAGCAGATTCCAATTTTGAGGCCTTCGATTGTACGCTGTACCCTCCGAGCCTCTGTGGCGAACTGAAATATTGACAGGCTGATGACAGCCTCCCGGCCCCAATGCAGGTGGTAGCATTTAATGTCTGACATGGAATACATCCGTAATTTCTCCATCATTGCCCATATCGATCACGGCAAATCGACCCTCGCAGACCGATTTATCCAGCACTGTGGCGGGTTGGAAGACCGCGAGATGTCGGAGCAGGTACTGGACTCCATGGATCTGGAGCGTGAGCGCGGCATTACCATCAAGGCACAGAGCGTGACACTGCGTTACAAATCCCGTGACGGTAATACCTATCAGCTAAATTTCATTGATACCCCGGGACACGTCGATTTTTCCTACGAAGTATCGCGTTCACTGGCTGCCTGCGAGGGCGCGCTGTTGGTGGTGGATGCCTCGCAGGGCGTCGAGGCGCAGAGTGTTGCCAATTGTTACACGGCCGTAGAGCAGGGCCTGGAAGTGGTGTCTGTGCTGAACAAGATCGACCTGCCGGCCGCTGACCCGGAGCGGGTGATTCAGGAGATCGAAGACATCATCGGCGTCGAGGCCGGGGACGCCATCCGCGTCAGCGCCAAGACCGGCATTGGTATCGAGGATCTGCTGGAGCAACTGGTGCAGCGCGTCCCTGCCCCCGAAGGGGATCCGGACGCGCCGTTGCAGGCGTTGATCATCGACTCCTGGTTCGATAACTATCTCGGTGTGGTGTCACTGGTACGCGTCATGCAGGGCACCCTGCGCGCCGGCAAGAAGGTGCAGGTGATGTCCACCGGGCGGAATCACCTGATCGATCACGTCGGTATTTTTACCCCCAAGCGTCACGATCAGCCACAGCTGTCCTGCGGTGAGGTGGGTTACGTCATCGCCGGCATCAAGGAGATCGAGGGCGCGCCGGTCGGTGATACTCTGACCATGGCTGACAAGCCGGCCGAGGGGCCATTGCCTGGCTTTCAGCCCATTCAGCCACAGGTGTTTGCCGGGCTCTTCCCCATCAGTGCGGAGGATTATGAAGACCTGCGCGATGCGTTGGCCAAGCTGCGCCTCAACGATGCTGCACTGTTCTACGAGCCGGAGACCTCCACCGCCTTGGGGTTGGGTTTCCGCTGTGGCTTTCTCGGCATGCTACACATGGAAATTGTCCAGGAGCGGTTGGAACGTGAGTACGATCTCAACCTCATCACCACCGCACCGACCGTGGTCTATGAACTGAAGACCAGCAGTGGCGACGTGATGACCGTGGACAACCCATCCAAGCTACCGGATGCGGCGCGTATCGAGGAATTTCGCGAGCCGATTATTCATGCCAGCATCCTGGTGCCGCAGGAATACATCGGCAACGTCATTGGCCTGTGTGTGGAAAAACGCGGGGTGCAGAGAAAAATGCTGTATGTGGGCAAGCAGGTGGCACTGGATTACGAACTACCCATGAACGAAGTGGTGATGGACTTTTTTGACCGACTTAAGTCTGTGAGTCGCGGTTATGCCTCGCTGGATTATCATTTTTTGCGTTTTCAGGTCGCTGATTTGGTGCGCCTGGATATCCTTATTAACGGCGAGCGCGTGGATGCGCTGGCGCTTATCGTACACCGGGATCAGGCCCAATATCGTGGCCGTGCACTAGTGGAAAAAATGCGCGAGATCATTCCGCGACAAATGTTCGATGTTGCCATCCAGGCCGCTATCGGTGCGCACATCATCGCCCGCAGCAACGTCAAGGCACTGCGCAAGAATGTCACCGCCAAGTGTTACGGTGGTGACATAACACGCAAGAAGAAGCTGTTGGAGAAACAAAAAGCCGGTAAGAAACGCATGAAACAGGTGGGCTCGGTAGAGATTCCGCAAGAGGCCTTTCTGGCCGTTCTCAAGGTAGGCAAGTAAGGAAGGTAAGCAATCCATGGATTTTGATTTTCCGGCCATTATGGTCACCGCTACGTTTGTTACCGGCATTATCTGGGCGCTGGATGCTTGGTTGTGGGCACCTAAGCGTCGTGCCAGTGTCTCTGCACTGGGGCAGAATGTGCCTGACGGTAATAGTGCATCGCTGGACGAGGCACGGGAGAAGCTGCTCAAAGAACCCGTGCTGGTTGAATATGCCCGCTCGCTATTTCCAGTGATTCTTGTCGTCTTGCTGCTGCGTTCGTTCGTGGTGGAACCCTTTCGTATTCCCTCCGGCTCCATGATGCCGACACTACTGGTGGGAGATTTTATTCTCGTTAACAAGTTTTCCTACGGCATCCGTCTGCCAGTGCTGGACTCTAAGATTATCGATGTGGGTGAGCCAGAGCGCGGTGATGTAGTGGTGTTCCGCTACCCCGAGGATCCCTCTATCGATTACATCAAGCGGGTCGTCGGCCTGCCTGGTGACCGTATCGGTTATCATAATAAGCAGTTGTTTATCAATGATAAGCCAGTTCCGCAGACGGATTGGGAAACCTATGTGGGTGAAGGTGCAGGCAGCGCCATGACCGGTGCCAAGGTGCGTGTTGAAAAGCTGGCTGAGGTGACACACAACATTCTCATCGATACCAGTCGTGGTACTGTGGAGGGTGAGTTTGTTGTGCCCGAAGGTCACTATTTCATGATGGGCGATAATCGTGATAACAGCAACGATAGCCGCTATTGGGGTTATGTGCCGGAGGAAAATCTTGTCGGTAAGGCTTTCATGATCTGGATGAGCTGGGATGGCGGCATCAACTTTGAACGTATTGGTGACAGCATTGAATAAGTGGTGGATATGCCCACACTTTCCAATAAAAAACAATCATGGAGATTTTGAGATGAAAGGTTTGCACCATCAACGGGGGGTAACTGGGATCACGGTGATCCTGATTGTGGCCTTGATAGCCTTTTTTTCGCTGCTTGCCATTCGCCTGTTTCCCGTTTATCTGGAACATTTTAAAGTATCCAGTCATCTGGAAAATCTGGCCGCTGAAGAGGGTGTTGGCAATCTCAGTGACAAGGAAATCCTCAAAACCCTGGCCAAGCGTTTTGATATTGATGATGTCGAGCGTGTCCGTCCTGAAGACATCTTTATTGAGCGTCCAGACCGCAACACGATGATTATCGCCATTGAATATGAGGTGCGTACGCCGGCCTTTGGCAATGTGGACATGGTGATTAGCTTTATTGATGAGGTCGAGATCAATCCTTGAGGCGCAATGTCGATGAACTTGCCGCGACGATTGGCTACCGGTTCAAGACGGCGAACCTGCTGGAAGAGGCACTGACCCATCGCAGCAAGGGAGCCGTGAATAACGAGCGCCTGGAATTTCTCGGTGATGCGATCCTGGGTTTTGTGGTTGCCGAGATTTTGTTTGCACGTTTTCCCGGAGAGTCTGAGGGGGTACTTACCCGTTTCAGAGCCTCTCTGGTAAAAAAGGAGACCCTGGCGGAAATGGCGCGCAGCTATCAACTGGGTGACTACCTACGACTTGGGCCGGGCGAGCTGAAAAGCGGTGGTTTTCGTCGCGATTCCATCCTGGCCGATGCCATGGAGGCGATCATTGGTGCCATTTATCTTGACAGTGATATGCCGACAGCACGCGACTTTGTGTTGCACAGCCTAGGGAATCGTTTTGAGCACCTTCAAGTGCAGAAGGATCCAAAGACACAATTGCAGGAATTTCTGCAGGCGCGGCGCCAGCCGCTTCCGGAATACAGTGTAACGGCGACACACGGTACCGCCCATGATCAACAATTTGCAGTACAGTGTGTTGTTGATGGTTTGTCCGAACCTGCATGCGGTGTGGGTAACAGCCGGCGCAAGGCTGAACAGGCGGCTGCACAACAGGCCTTGGAGTTTCTGAGTAATGTCCATGAGAAGTAATATGTATGGAAAATAAAGAATTCCGCTGTGGATTCGTGGCCATTGTGGGGCGGCCGAATGTCGGCAAATCCACCTTGCTTAACCGTATTCTCGGCCAGAAAATCAGCATTACGGCGCACAGGCCGCAGACTACCCGGCATCGTATCCTTGGTGTGAAAACCACCGATACGGCACAGATGATCTATGTCGATACTCCCGGCATGCATCTGGGCGGCAAGCGGGCGATCAATCGCTATATGAACCGTGAGGCGACCAGTAGTATCAGCGATGTGGACGTGGTGGCGTTTGTCGTCGACCGTACGCGCTGGAATGAGGAAGACCAGAATGTACTGGAAAAACTTGAAAATGCCCGCGCGCCGGTGGTGCTGGTGGTGAATAAGATCGACGAGATAAAAAATCGGGAAGAGTTGTTGCCGCATCTGCAGATACTGGCTGGCAAGCGGGATTTCGCCACAGTCATCCCGCTTTCCGCACGCAGCGGTGAATCCGTCGATCGTCTTGAGGCCCTGTTGCAGGACATGATGTCCACCTCCGGGCCGTTCTTTCCCGAGGATCAGGTCACCGACCGCAGCGAACGCTTTATGGCCGCCGAGCTGGTGCGCGAAAAGCTGGTGCGCACCCTGGCCCAGGAGCTGCCGTATTCCAGCACCGTGGAGATCGAAAAATTTAGCCTCGAAGAGACCACGCCGGGCAAGCCGCCGGTGCGCCACATCCATGCCATCATCTGGGTGGAACGTCCGGGACAGAAGGGTATTATTATCGGCAAACAGGGGCAGCAGTTGAAACGCATCGGTGAACAGGCGCGCAAGGATATGGAACGCGCCTTTGACGGCAAGGTCTTCTTGCAGTTATGGGTCAAGGTGCGCCAGGGCTGGTCCGATGACGAGCGTGCGCTGCGTAGTCTCGGCTATCGGGACGAGTGAGTCTTGCGGGTGGAAAGCTGATTTGCCATGTCCAGCAAGCAAACCGTCCTGCAGCCCGCCTATGTACTGCACCAGCGAGCCTACCGCGACAGTAGCGCCATCGTCGAACTCTTTACCCCGGAATATGGCCGGGTGGGTGTGGTAGCGCGCAGTGTCAAGCGCCCCAAATCACCCTGGCGGGGTTTGCTGCAGCTCTTCCAGCCATTGCTGGTTTCGTGGCGGGGCGGCGGGGAACTGAAGACTCTCACCAACGTCGAGGCGCAGGGCATGGCGCTGAAGTTGCCACCGTCATCACTGGTTAGTGGCTTCTATCTCAATGAATTGCTCATGCGTTTGCTGGCGCGCCTGGATGCCCAGCTGACATTGTTTGGCTGCTATGATGCCAGCCTGCGTGCCTTGGCGGCTGTGCAGGACGATGCCGCGCTGGAGCGAGTGTTGCGCTACTTCGAGCGGGATCTGCTGGCAGCGCTGGGCTATGCCCTGGTGCTGGATCGTGAAGTGGAAACGGGTCGGCCGTTGCTGCCAGCGCAGGTCTATGACTACCAGGTCGAGCGTGGCCCGGTAGGCCTGTCCGAGGCTGGAGCAGGGCAGGGTATTGTCGTGTACGGCAGCACCCTGCTGGCGATTCGCAAGACAGATCTGTCCGACCCACAGGCGCGCCGTGAGGCCAAGCGCCTGATGCGGGCGGTGCTGGCGCGTTATCTGGGCCCCAAACCCCTGTTCAGCCGCCAACTGCTGGTGCGTCGAAGCAACAACACTGAGAAAGCAGAAGGACATCAATGAGCGAACACACCACATACACCACAGACTTGCTGCTGGGTGTCAATATTGATCACGTCGCTACCCTGCGCCAGGCGCGTGGCACACGTTATCCGGATCCCATCCAGGCCGCCATTGCCGCCGAGCAGGCGGGCGCTGACGTCATCACTTTGCACCTGCGCGAGGATCGCCGCCACATACAGGATCGCGATGTGGAGATGCTGCACGATATTCTGTTGACGCGCATGAATCTGGAAATGGCCGTGACCGATGAAATGCTCGCCATCGCCGAACGCATCCGCCCACAGGACTGCTGCCTGGTGCCGGAGCGGCGCGAAGAATTGACTACCGAGGGCGGCCTCGATGTGCTTGGACAGAAAGCACGCATGCGCGAGGCCTGTGTGCGCTTGGCGGATGCCGGCGTGCGTGTCTCCCTGTTCATCGATGCCGATGAGGCGCAGGTGGCGGCGGCGCAGGAGGTTGGTGCGCCGGTGATCGAGATTCACACCGGCCACTTTGCCGATGCCAGGGGCCGTGAACAGCAGCAGCGCGAGCTGGCGCGGGTGGTTCAGGCTACCCATCAGGGACTGGAACTGGGCCTGCAGGTGAACGCTGGCCACGGCCTCAACTATCAGAATGTGCAGGCTATCGCGGCCATTCCCGGCCTTGCTGAACTGAACATCGGTCATGCCATCATTGCCCGCGCGGTGTTCACCGGCCTTGAAGAGGCCGTGCGTGAAATGAAGCGCTTGATGCGGGAAGCGGCGGCCGTGCGATGATCTACGGTATTGGCACCGATGTTGTTGCTGTGCCCCGTCTGCAAATAAGCCTGGATCGCTACGGGGAACGCTTCGCGGCGCGCATTCTCACTACGTCGGAAATGAGCGATTTTCGGCAGACGCAGAGCCAAGCCCATTTCCTCGCCAAGCGCTTTGCTGCCAAGGAGGCGCTGGTGAAAGCCTTGGGCACCGGGTTTCGCGACGGCCTCAGCCTGCGTGACGTTGCTGTGGCCAATGACGCGCTGGGTAAACCGGTGCTGGTATTCAGTGATAAGCTGGCTGATCGATTGCGTTCCCAGGGTGTCACACAGCAGCATCTCAGTCTAACGGATGAGCGGGAGTACGCACTGGCCTTCGTCATTCTGGAGTGCCTGTAGGGCATTACTGCCCTGCCAAAAATGTGCATATTACCCAGCACGCCGATTTCACTTGATTCCCAGGCAGAGCAGTACGCCTAATTCTCCCGGGAAAATAACAGGGAGACAGGAAGAATGGCAGGAAGCACCCTCCTTCTGTGGCCGTCACCCCCGATAAAGGATGCCCCACCCCATGACGGCATTTGTCCACACTCTCCGCCTCATCCACATCGACGACCTCACTTCCGATGGCATGCCCTGTAGAAATGCAGAAAGAAGAAATGGGGAGTGCGGCCGAGCCAGATCGATTATTCCAGAAATAGAAATGGATCATAGTAATGATGTAGTAAATTCTTCCATTCTTGATACTCAGCTGACTCCCTAAATCCCATTGTATGATCTTCAAGATTTTCCCAATTTACTAGCAAAATATACCTTGAGTTATTTTCTATACATTTTTGAAGTTGATGAGAAACATATCCTTTCATGCCACTGATAAATAGCTTGTGCTTTTGAAAATGATTCTTCGAATGCACATTCTTCACCTTTTTTTACATCTAAAATTGCAACTTCAAGAACCATACTTTTAACGCATAACTAGATATAGATCACCTTAAAGGGAGTATGGATTACACCAAAAGCGGTGCATAACTCCTGTATTATTGCTCCAAGTCGCTGAATATCCTAGATTCACCCCCTGGATATGCGACACTACTCAGGAGGAGTTATGCACCCGTCACGGATTTCATCAAAACCCCGCCTATTGGATCAGGTTCGAGACAGGATCTGCCGCAAGAACTACAGTATCTGCACAGAAGAATCCTGCATTGCCTGGGTTCGACGTTACATTCTTTTTCATGGCAAGTGCTACCCTACCGAGATGGGGGCGTCGGAGGTGGAGAGCTTTTTGTCTCACCTGGCCTCGGAGCGCAATGTGGCGGCTTCTACCCAGAATCAGGCCTTGAGTGCCTTGCTGTTTCTGTATCGTGAGGTATTGGATGTCGAGCTGCCCTGGCTCGATAACGCACAGCGGGTGAAGAAGCCGCAGCGACTTTCCGTGGTTTTGACGGCAGACTGAGGTGCGCTCTGTGTTTGCGCATCTCGAGGGAAAGAAGTGGCTGATGGCGAGTCTGCTGTATGGAGCTGGTATGCGCCAGATCACGGTTCGAAGTGGCAAGGGCGACAAGGATAGGGTGGCGATGCTGCCGGATGCGTTGTTGTTTTACCGGATGGGGGACTCCTAATGAGCTGTTCTTCGATGACGCTCGCAAGGCCTCTCGCCTGCTTGGGTATTACCCTGACGGCGCGGGGCAAGTCGGCGTGTTGATCTTGAGAACAAATTCACTGCGTATTGGACAAGGCTGGGACTTGTGTTTCTCTCTGGTTTAGGTAGAATGCGCAGCCTCGGTTGCGGGGTGGAGCAGTCCGGTAGCTCGTCGGGCTCATAACCCGAAGGTCGTAGGTTCAAATCCTGCCCCCGCTACCAACCGAATTATGCAGTCTGTAGTTGGGGCCCGACGAGATCGGGCTCAGCTTTCATCCGGCGCAGCCGCTGAAGGTCGTAGGTTCAAATCCTGCCCCCGCTACCAACCGAATTATGCAGTCTGTAGTTGGGGCCCGACGAGGTTGGGCTCAGCTTTCATCCGGCGCAGCCGCTGAAGGCCGTAGGTTCAAATCCTGCCCCCGCTACCAACCGAATTATGCAGTCTGTAGTTGGGGCCCGACGAGATCGGGCTCAGCTTTCATCCGGCGCAGCCGCTGAAGGTCGTAGGTTCAAATCCTGCCCTCCGTGACCAGACGAATATTGGAAGGCGCTGCCTTTTCAATGAGAGAAGAAAAAGAATGCCTCGGTTACGAGGCTTTTTTTTAGATTTTTTTCAGCACTGTCGGTTTTTTGCGGCTTGGCTGAAAGGCCTCAGGGCGTTATAATTTACGCCTTACAGGATGTAGTGGATCGTGTGGGCCTTGGGCCCATTTTTTGTTTTTGCGGCAGAGGCTTTTTGCATCTCCGGCCGCACGGCAGTGAATCGTGGAGTTGTGCATGCGCCAGGCACCGGCAAACGTGCTGAATGTGGTTGAGCCTGTGGTGGAATCGCTGGGTTATGAGCTGGTGGGTGTGGAATATCTGGCTCAGGGGCATGATGGCCTGTTGCGCGTCTACATCGATGCTGAAGATGGCATCAAGGTGGAAGACTGCCAGCGTGTCAGCCATCAGCTGAGTGGCGTGCTGGACGTGGAAGATGTCATCAAGGGACATTACAGCCTGGAGATATCTTCGCCAGGACTGAATCGGCCGCTGTTCAGCGCCGCGCATTTTGAGCGCTTTGCCGGTTCCGAGGTCAAGCTGCGCCTGGATGCGCCGCTCAATGGTCGCCGCAAGTTCCGCGGTGTGCTGGTGGATGTTCAGGACGGTGATGTCCGGCTACTGGTGGACGGCGAAGAGGTACGGGTGCCGTTGGCTTCGATCGACAAGGCGAACCTGGTCGCGCAACTCTAGATTTTTACTCAGAGCGCCCTGACTTTTGGGACGTGTACTGAGACAAGGTGAGGCGCGCAAGCGTTTGAGGCGAGAGGCCGCTGACGATTCGGCCCTTTATGTATTTAAGGCAGAGTGCAATGAACAACAAAGAGATTTTGCTCGTTGTAGATGCGGTGTCCAATGAAAAGGGCATTGATCGTGAGGTCATCTTCGGCGCCATCGAGGCGGCCCTGGCAACTGCTAGTAAGAAGCTGATCCCGGAGGATATCGACGTCCGTGTGGCGATTGATCGTGATACCGGTGATTACGATACCTTCCAGCGCTGGGAGGTGGTCGAGGATGTGACCGAAGAGGGTGACGAGGAACTCGAACTCCCTGATCGTCAGATCAAGATTAGTGATGCGCGCAAGCAGAATCCGGATATTCAGGTCGGTGACTTTATTGAGGAACCGATGGAATCCGCCAAATTTGGCCGTATCGCCGCGCAGGCCGCCAAGCAGGTTATCGTGCAGAAGGTGCGCGAGGCCGAGCGTGAGCGCATCGTCGAGATATTTAAGGATCGCAAGGGCGAGCTGGTGATGGGCGTCGTTAAGCGCCTGGACAAGGGCAATGTGATCCTGGATCTGGGTGAAAACGTCGAGGCACTGATTCTACGCGAGGATATGATTTCCCGCGAGGCCATCCGTCCCGGTGACCGCCTTCGTGGTTACTTGAAAGATGTCCGCCTGGAGCCGCGTGGCCCGCAGCTGTTTGTCAGCCGCACCGCCCCGGAGCTGCTGCTGGCCCTGTTCCAGTTGGAAGTGCCGGAAGTGGGTGAGGGCTTGATCGAGATTCTCGGTGCCGCTCGTGACCCGGGTTTCCGCGCCAAGATTGCGGTAAAGAGCAATGATTCACGTATCGATCCCGTCGGCGCCTGCGTCGGCATGCGCGGTTCGCGTGTGCGCGCGGTCTCCAATGAGTTGGCCGACGAACGTGTCGATATTATTCTGTGGGACGAAAATCCGGCTCAGTTCGTGATCAACGCCATGTCACCAGCGGAGGTGGTTTCCATTATCGTGGATGAAGACAGCCACTCCATGGATATCGCGGTGGAGGAGGATCAATTGTCGCAGGCCATCGGCCGTGGCGGCCAGAATGTGCGTCTCGCCAGCGAGCTGACCGGCTGGAATATCAATGTGATGTCCGAGCAGCAGGCCCAGGAAAAGAGTGAGAGCGAGGGTCAGGCTGCGCTACAGCTGTTTATGGAGCAGTTGGATGTGGATGAGGAAGTGGCCAATATCCTGATGCAGGAAGGTTTTACCAGTATCGAAGAAGTGGCCTATGTGCCGCTTGAAGAAATGCTGCAGATTGAAGAATTCGATGAAGACATGGTGCAGGAACTGCGCAACCGCTCCAAGGATGTGCTGTTGACCCGCGCCCTGATGCAGGAAGAAGTGTTGGAAGAGGCCAAGCCGGACGATGACCTGCTGAATATGGACGGCATGGATCAGCATCTGGCCTATGTGCTGGCCAGTCGTGGGGTTATCAGTATGGAAGATCTGGCCGAACTGTCGGTGGATGATCTGCTGGACATTGAAGGTTTGGATGAGGTGCGCGCGGGCGAGTTGATTATGACCGCGCGGGCGCCATGGTTTGCAGAAGAGTCGCCTGCTGACGAGCAGCAGGGTTAAGGTTTCCGGGGGAAAGTATGGCGGGTGTGACCGTAAAACAACTCGCAGATGTTCTGGGCGTATCGCCCGAGCGTCTGCTCAGCCAACTGGACAAGGCCGGCATGACTTTCGAGTCCCCGGATCAGACCGTTAGCGACGAAGAAAAGCAGAAACTGCTGGAGTTTCTGCGCAGTGCGCATGGTTCAATGGAAGGTGCGAGCACGGAGCCTCGAAAGGTGACGCTGCGGCGCAAGACGGTCAGTGAGCTGAAAGTGCCGAGCAGCAACCAGGGGCGTACTGTCGGCCGCAGTAAGACGGTGAACGTGGAAGTACGCAAAAAGCGCACTTACGTGAAGCGCAGCGAAGTGGTGATAGAAGACGCCGAACGCATCAAGGCCGAGAAGGCCAAGATGGATGAAGAGCGCCTCGAGGAACAGCGCAAGGCTAATGAGGTTGATGAGCAGCGCCGTCAGCGTGAGGCCGAAGAGGCCAAGGTGCGTGAAGCGGAAGCCGACCGTAAGGCGACTGAAGAGGCGCGCCGTGAACAGGAAGAGCGTGAAAAGGTTGTGCAATTGCAGAAGGAAGCTGCGGTATCCGCCGTTGCGGCACCCGCGCCTGCGGCGACAGACAACAAACGCCCCAAGCGTGGCGCCAACAAGGACAAGGCCACCAAGTATGGCCGCAAGGAATTGCACGTCGACGCCAGCAAGTCGGGTCGTCGCAAGAAAAAGGGGCGTGGCGCCCGCCGTACTGCCGTTACCGCCAGCTCGGGTGAACACGGGTTTGAGAAACCAACAGCGCCCATCGTACGTGAAATAGCGATTCCCGAAAGCGTGACGGTCGCCGAACTGGCGCAGAAGATGGCGGTAAAGGCTGCTGAAGTCATCAAGGTCATGATGAACATGGGCACCATGGCGACCATCAACCAGGTTCTGGATCAGGAAACGGCCAGCATCGTGGTCGAAGAAATGGGCCACACGGTCACGCTGGTGAAGGATAATGCTATCGAAGAGGCGTTGGTTATTGCAGATGAAAGCGAGGCCGAAGAGGTTCCCCGCGCCTCGGCCGTCACCATTATGGGCCATGTCGATCATGGTAAGACTTCGCTGCTGGATTATATCCGCAAGGCCAGGGTGGCGGCGGGTGAGGCGGGTGGAATCACCCAGCACATCGGCGCCTATCAGGTGGATACACCGCATGGCCCTATCACTTTCCTTGATACGCCGGGACACGCGGCCTTTACCGCCATGCGTGCGCGTGGCGCCAAGGCCACCGATATCGTAGTGCTGGTGGTTGCCGCCGATGACGGCGTGATGCCGCAGACCCGTGAGGCTATCCAGCATGCCAAAGCGGCTGGGGTACCGATGATCGTTGCGGTAAACAAAATCGACAAAGAGGATGCACAGCCGGATCGCGTCAAACAGGAATTGGTGGCCGAGGAAGTGGTGCCCGAGGATTGGGGTGGCGACACCCAGTTCGTGCCCGTTTCCGCGCTCACCGGCGAAGGCGTGGACGCACTGCTGGAGGCTATTTCCATGCAGGCCGAATTGCTGGAATTGAAGGCCGTAGCGGAAGGCCCGGCGCGTGGTGTCGTTATCGAGGCGCGCCTCGACAAGGGCCGCGGCCCGGTGGCCACCGTGCTGGTGCAGAGTGGCACCCTGAAAAAGGGCGATGTGGTGCTGGCCGGCCATGAATACGGCCGCGTGCGCGCGTTGCTGGATGAAAATAGCAAGCCGATCAAGGTCGCAGGCCCGTCGATGCCGGTGGAGGTGCTGGGCCTGTCCGGTACGCCCGGTGCCGGTGATGAGGTTGTGGTGGTGGCTGATGAACGCAAGGCGCGTGAAGTGGCGCTGTTCCGCCAGGGCAAGTACCGTGACATCAAGCTGGCCCGTCAACAGAAGGCCAAGCTGGAGAGCATGTTCTCGCAGATGGAAGCGGGCAAGGTCAGCACCCTCAATCTGGTCATCAAGGCCGATGTGCAGGGTTCCGCCGAAGCGCTCAGCGAGTCGCTGACCAAGCTGTCTACCGAAGAGGTGCGGGTGAATATCGTTTCTTCCGGCGTCGGCGGCATCAACGAGTCCGACGTCAACCTGGCAGTTGCCTCTGAGGCCATTATCATTGGTTTTAATGTGCGTGCCGATGCCTCTGCCAAGCGCCTGATCGAGGAAGAGGGCGTGGATCTGCATTATTACAGTGTGATCTACGACGTCATCGAAGAGATCAAATCATCCATGACCGGCATGCTGGCACCGGAGTTCAAGGAGCAGATCGTTGGTCTGGCCGAGGTGCGTGACGTGTTCCGTTCACCCAAGCTGGGTGCCATCGCGGGCTGCATGGTGGTCGAGGGTGTGGTGAAGCGCAACAACCCCATTCGCGTACTGCGTGACAATGTGGTGATCTATGAGGGCGAGCTGGAATCCCTGCGCCGCTTCAAGGATGACGTGCAAGAAGTGCGCGCCGGCACAGAATGTGGTATCGGTGTGAAGAACTACAACGACGTCAAGGCCGGTGACCAGATTGAAGTGTTCGAGCAGGTCAAGGTGGAGCGTACGCTGTAAACCGGCATACAGAGATTAGCCATGGCCAAAGAATACAGTCGGGGACAACGCGTCGCAGATGAGATCCAGCGCCAGCTGGCGGAGCTGATCCAGACGGAAATCCGCGATCCGCGCGTGGGCATGGTGACGATCACTGCGGTAGAGGTTAGTCACGAGCTCGAACATGCCAAGGTGCATTTCACCGTGCTGGGTGACGAGGCCCAGGCGGACATTACCGCCAAGGTGCTGAACAAGGCGGCGGGTTTTCTGCGCAGTGCATTGGCTCGTCGGCTTAAGCTGCGCACCACCCCCGCACTACATTTCCAGCGTGATCTCAGTATGGAGCGAGGCAACCGTTTGACGGCGCTGATCAATGAAGCCGTGCGCGGACAGAAGTCTTCCGACGACTGAGCGCATCTGCGGTATTTTCCTTTTCTTCCGATTCTCACGCAGATTTTTTGGAGCAGCAAGTTGGCACGACGGCGAAATCGCGGACGCAATGTTCACGGCATTCTGTTGCTGGACAAGCCCATTGGGTTGACCTCCAATCGTGCCTTGCAGTGGGTCAAGCGCCTGTTTAACGCCAACAAAGCGGGGCACACCGGCAGCCTCGATCCGCTGGCCACCGGCATGCTGCCCATCTGCCTCGGCGAGGCCACCAAGGTGTCCGGCTTTCTGCTCAATGCCGATAAACAGTACCGTGCTGTGTGCAAGTTGGGGGTGAAGACCCGCAGTGGCGATGCCGAAGGCGAGGTGATCGAGGAACGGCCGGTCGGCCCACTCACGCGTGCCCAGGTCAGCGAGGTGCTGGAGGGCTTCCTCGGCCCGCAAATGCAGACTCCTCCCATGCACTCGGCCATCAAACAGCAGGGAGTGCCGTTGTACAAACTGGCACACCAGGGCATTGAGGTGGCGCGTGAGGCGCGCGAGGTGACCATCCACCGCATCGAGTTGTTGCGTCTTGACGGCGATGAGCTGGAGATCGACGTGTGTTGTTCCAAGGGAACCTATATCCGCACCCTGGCCGAAGATATCGGCGAGATGCTGGGCTGTGGCGCACATATTGCCGCGCTGTATCGTACCGCAGTCGGGGGGCTGGAAAACCTGCGCATGGTGGATTTTGAGGCTCTTGAGTCACTGGCTGAACAGGGCTTCGAGGCGCTGGATGCCTTGCTGCTGCCTGCTGGCGATGCGCTGCCGGAATGGCCGGCGGTTCGCTTGTCCGAAGACGCCAGTTTTTATCTGTGCCAGGGACAGCCGGTCTTTGTGCCGCAGCTCAAGGATCGTGGCTGGGTACGCCTTTATCGCGGTGACAAGGAGTTTTTGGGTCTGGGCACAGTGCTGGATGATGGCCGCGTGGCGCCCAAGCGACTGCTGGTGCCGTCGAGCTGAGCAGCCTGGATCGAAGTTGCCTGGATAAATACAACGATTTCCTACTATCTCCAGTGGTTGCCCAGGCGGAAATGGGGTAGAATCGCGCACTCTCTTGGTGGGGCTGGACCTAGTAACCGGCTTTGCCCATTCTTGTTATATATATCTAACTACTAGGAGTATGTATGTCTTCATTGTCTGCCGAGCAGAAAGAACAGATCGTCAAGGATTATGCGCGCGCCGAAACCGACACCGGTTCCCCCGAGGTTCAGGTGGCCCTGCTGACCGCTCGCATCAACCATCTTTCCGGACACTTCAAGTCCCATATCCATGATCACCATTCCCGCCAAGGTCTGCTGCGCATGGTCAGTCGTCGCCGCAAGTTGTTGGACTATCTCAAGAGCAAGAACGTCGAGCGCTACCGTGACCTGATTTCACGCCTTGGCCTGCGTCGCTAAGGAATCTCTGATTAATTCTGGGTGAGCTGACATGAGATTCAAAATCGTCAAGACCAAGGCACTGATTGCAGCCAATAGCGGGAACTATTGGCAAAATCAGCAACGCGGGGATTGGCGATTTTGGACTCATGGCAGCCAGTCATGAATTGATCAGCGGTTCCTTGAATCCGTTATTCGAGATCTTGCGTCCCTTGCAAGAGATTATTTGCAAGCCTCTTTGCCGCAATGGCGGCAAAGGGTTTCCTGACAACAGGAAGGCCCGGTCACAATGGTGTGACCGGGCCTTTGCGGGTCTGCGTTTTACAGTTCTGCAGGAAAGGGCTGCATTGACGCGTCAATTATTCAAGCAATCTTGTTAACCGGTGTAATTTAAGGAATCCCACAAAATGTCTATCAAGAAAGTCATACAGTATGGCGACCAGACCCTGACGATGGAAACGAGCGAAATTGCCCGTCAGGCCGACGGTGCAGTGATGATTAGTCTGGGCGATACCACTCTGCTGGTGACCTGTGTTGCCCGCAAGGAAGCCGATCCGGGCCGAGACTTTTTCCCCTTGACCGTCAATTACCAGGAACGCACTTATTCCGCCGGAAAGATTCCGGGTGGCTTTTTCAAACGTGAAGGGCGCCCGAGTGAGAAGGAAACTCTTACTAGCCGTCTGATTGATCGCCCGCTGCGTCCGCTGTTCCCCAAGGGCTTCGTCAACGAAGTGCAGGTGATCGCCACCGTCATTTCGCTGGATCCTGCCATCGACCCCGATGTCCCCGCTATGATCGGTGCCTCCGCAGCCGTGTCTCTCGCCGGTGTGCCTTTCAGTGGTCCCATTGGCGGTGCACGCGTGGGTTACAAGGACGGTGAATACCTGCTCAACCCAACCGCCGAACAGCTGAAGGAGTCTGACCTGGATCTGGTGGTTGCCGGTACCGAGGATGCCGTGTTGATGGTGGAGTCCGAGGCCAAGGAGTTGTCGGAACAGGTGATGCTGGACGCCGTGATGTTTGGCCACGAGCAGATGCAGGTCGTGATTCAGGCCATTCGTGAGTTGGTTGCCGAAGCCGGTGTCACCTCCTGGGACTGGACGGCACCCGAGGCCAATAGCGCGTTGGCTAACAGTGTTGCAGAACTGGCCGAGGCCGACTTAAATGCGGCCTATCAGATCAGCGACAAACAGGATCGCTATGCACGCCTGAGTGAGATTCGCAGCGCCGTGGTCGAAAAGTTGTGCGCTGAAGGCGATGAATCCGCCTTTGCTGACGGCGATGTGAAAGAGGCCATCGGCAAACTGGAAAAGAAAATTGTTCGCAGCCGTATTATCGCTGGTGAGCTGCGTATCGATGGGCGGGACAAGAGCACTGTGCGTCCCATCAATGTGCGTGTCGGCCTGCTGCCACGTACCCACGGCTCGGCGCTGTTTACCCGCGGTGAGACACAGGCCCTGGTGGTGACCACTCTGGGTACCGCGCGTGATGCACAGATCATTGATGCCATCGAAGGTGAACGTAAAGAGCCCTTCATGCTGCATTATAATTTTCCGCCCTTCTGCGTCGGCGAGACCGGCTTCGTCGGCAGCCCCAAGCGCCGCGAAATTGGCCATGGCCGTCTGGCCAAGCGCGGCGTGCTGGCGGTGATGCCCAATGTCGATGACTTCCCGTATTCCATTCGCGTGGTATCAGAAATCACCGAGTCCAATGGTTCCAGCTCCATGGCCTCCGTGTGCGGCACCAGCCTGGCGCTGATGGACGCCGGCGTGCCCATCAAGTCACCCGTGGCCGGCATTGCGATGGGCTTGATCAAGGACGAAAATGACTTTGTCGTGCTGTCCGATATCCTCGGTGACGAGGATCATCTCGGCGACATGGATTTCAAGGTTGCCGGTACCGAAAGTGGTGTAACGGCCCTGCAGATGGATATCAAGATCACCGGTATTACCCGCGATATCATGGCGCAGGCGCTGGGCCAGGCCAAAGAAGGCTATCTGCACATCCTCGGTAAAATGAACGAGGCGATCACCTCGCCGCGTGAAGAGATGTCCGAGTTTGCACCGCGCTATCTGACCATCAAGATCCATCCGGACAAGATCCGCGACGTGATCGGCAAGGGCGGCGCCACTATCCGCTCGATTACCGAGCAGACCGGCGCCAGTATCGACATTGAAGACGACGGCAGCATCAAGATCGCCTCCGTGGACAGTGCCGCCGGCGAAGAGGCGTTGCGCCTGATCGAACAGATCACCGCCGATGTCGAAGTAGGCAAGGTCTATGAAGGCAAGGTCGCCAAGTTGATGGATTTTGGCGCCTTCGTCACCATCCTGCCCGGCAAGGATGGACTGGTACACATTTCGCAGATTTCCGACGAGCGTGTCGAGAACGTCAGTGACAAGTTGTCAGAAGGTGACGTGATCAAGGTCAAGGTGCTGGAGATCGACAAGCAGGGCCGCATTCGCCTCAGCATGAAGGCGGTGGGCGCCGAATAAGGAAGGCCCCGTTGTGTGACAAAAAAGGGGCCGGATGGCCCCTTTTTTGTGTAGATAAAAGTGTATTGTCTATTTCAAATTATTTTAGCCAACAGAGCAAAGGGTAAATAGAGTAATGACACAGGAAATTCGCAAGGCTGTCTTTCCCGTTGCGGGTATGGGCACACGCTTTTTGCCGGCCACCAAGGCAAATCCCAAGGAAATGTTGCCTATCGTCGACAAGCCGCTGATTCAGTACGCGGTAGAGGAGGCAGTGGCCGCCGGTGTGACCGAGCTGATTTTTGTCACCAGCAGCAGCAAACGCGCCATCGAGGATCACTTTGACCGCAATTTTGAACTGGAATATGAGCTTGAGCAGCGCGGCAAGCAAACGCTGTTGGATATCGTGCATGACATTCTTCCGTCCGGGGTGAACTGCGTCTATATCCGTCAACCGGAGGCGTTGGGGCTGGGTCATGCCGTGCTGTGTGCGAAGAGTGTTGTCGGTGATGATCCGTTTGCGGTTATCCTGGCCGATGACCTGATCGATGGCGGCCAGCACAGCTGTCTTTCACAGATGACCGAATTGTTTACCCATCAGCAGTGTAGCTTATTGGGTGTGGAAGAAGTTGATGCACAGGAAACAGACAAGTATGGCATTGTCCGGCTGGATAAAAAGAGTCAGCGGCTTGGGCGCGTTGAACAAATTATTGAAAAGCCGCGAATCGAAGAGGCGCCATCGAACCTGGCCGTCGTTGGCCGCTATATTCTGACACCGCGGATCTTTGCCCTGCTCGAAAACACCCAGAAAGGTGCCGGTGGTGAGATCCAGCTGACAGATGCCATTGCTGACCTGCTTGCGGAAGAGGTGGTTATGGCCTATCAGTTTGATGGCCAGCGCTATGACTGTGGCAGCAAGCTTGGTTACCTCAAGGCCACCGTGGCATATGCCTTAAAACATCCGCAACTCAAGGGTGAGTTTCTGCAGTATCTGCGAGGCCTTTGTCTGCCATTGGAATGATATATCGCTATGCGCGATCATTTTTGTGTGATGCGAGTAGTCTGTCCATTTCCATAAAGACATCTGCGAGCGTGTCGGTAATGGTGCTGTACTCTCCTGATATCAAGCAACGGTGGAGGCGGCCGGTCGCTGCGCGTAATTTTTTGGCATCGCAATAACCCAGGCCGCCGAAGAACTTGTGCGAAATTTCCTGGAGTTGTTGCCAGTCTCCCACATCGCTGACCGTTTGCATTTTGGCTCGGACATCCGGTATTTCCTTGATCAGCATGGATGTCAGTGATGTTTTTATAGACGAGGAAGTGTCTGTGTCGGCGTCCACTGAAGGCGGGGTTTTTACACAAACCCTTTGTGAGGATTCAGGTTGTGCACAGAGCTTTTTTATCAGTGCAATCAAATGCCCGTTGTCGACAGGTTTTACCAGCATGGCATCGATCCCCGCCTGGAAATAGTTTTCCCGATCCGTATCCAGAAGGCTGGCAGTGAGGCCTATAATAGGGATATGTTCATCGTTTGCTTCCTGGCCTCTGATCCACTGGGCGGCCTGAATACCATTCATAACCGGCATATGCATATCCATGAGAATGGCATCAAAAGACGTATTTCTATAGCTGTCAATGGCCTCTTGGCCATTCTCGACCAGAGATACCGATGCGCCAACCTGGGTGAGTATGTGTGCGACGAGTTTGGCGTTTATTGCATTGTCTTCCACAACCAGTAGCTTATACCCGGACAAACTGTCAATGGCATTACTGCTCGTTGATATTTCTGCTGTTTGTTGCGGACTGTGCGGGGCAAGTAGTGATTCCAGCGCAGAAATTATTTCTTGTTTGCGCAGCGGTTTGGGTATACAGAGACATTCATATTGTTGGCGCACGAAAAGAAGGGTAACAGGGTCGACACTGTTGACTAGCAGGATAATGCTGAAGTCGGTCTTGTGCCGCCGTTTACTGAGTAGCGATTGCAGGATTTCCGTATCCTGACTGTCAAGGCTGGTAGCCATGATGACAATGTCAATTTTTGTGCCCGAGGCAATCTGCCGGAACAGAGTCTCTGGATGTTGATGCGGGTAAACCTTCAGATCCAATGCTTTCAATATATGCATAAGGGAAAGGCTGGATGTCTCATTGGGGTCATAAATGCCGACAGAATAGCCGCTAAACTGCGGCATAGGTGTCTGCTCACCTTGTTTGTGTTGCAGCTTATGACAGCGAATAGTGAACCAGAAAGTCGCACCATTACCCTCGTGGCTGTCAACGCCGATTTCTCCACCGAGTAATTCCGCCAGTGAGCGGGAAATAGCCAAGCCCAGCCCGACCCCCTTATATTGACGTGCCATTGAATTATCGAGCTGTTCAAAGTTATGAAACAGCTTTTTCTGGTTCTCTGCTGAAATTCCGATACCCTGATCGGTGACGGAAATTCTTATCAGGACACGTTCATCGGTTTCTTCTTCCAACATGGTGCGAATGACAATAAAACCCGCTGGAGAAAATTTGATGGCATTGCCAATGAGGTTCAGCATGATCTGACGAATACGATCCGCTGCAGTGAAGAGGGTTTCGGGAACGTCCTGATAGAAAAGTGATATTAGTTCGATCCCTTTGTCCTGCGCGGCCGGGGCAAGCAGTGAAAGTGCATCGTCGATGGTGCTGCTCAGATTGCAGAAGGATTTCTGCAAGGTCGGTTTTCCCGCTTCAATCTTTGAGATATCAAGAATATCATTGAGCAGGTGAAGGAGGTTGTCGGCAGATTTTTCGATGGTTTCAATATAGTCCTGTTGTTCGCTGGTAAGTTGGGTTTTTTGAATAAGCCTTGTGAAGCCGAGAATGCCATTTAGTGGTGTACGCAATTCATGGCTCATGTTGGCGAGGAAAACAGATTTTGCCTCGCTGGCGGCCAATGCTTTCTGGCGTGCCTGCTTCAGTTCGGTATTTTGTTGTTCGACGGTCTGAATGGATTCATGTAATCCTGCGGTGGCTCTGTCGATCTGTTGTTGAAGGTTTTTGCGTGATTTACGCAGGGCCGTTGCCATGGACTGGAAGCCTTCTTCAAGAGTTCGCATTTCACCCTTTGATTCCCGTTTGATATGGACATCCAGATTACCGCGCTGTATTTCTTCCGCCGCACAATGAAGTTTCAGCAGAGGGCGAGTCAATCCACGGCCAAGTCGGATAGCCAATAGCAGGCTGAGAATAATACCCAGAAGAGTAATCAGAAGAGAATTGAAAATACTTTCATTTTTTTCTGTCTGTAACGCATCAAGAGATAGTTTGACCGCTACCCAACCCAGTGTCTCTTGTGTAGGGTTTGTGCTGTCTTCCTCCGTATAGAAGGCCTCATCCTCATCCAGGTTGGTGATAATTTGTTGGATGATCGGCTGGCTGAAGATGCGTATTTTCTGTCTTTCGTCGATATCTGTTTCTGCAAGCCTGTTACGAAAATTCAGTAGCGTGACTCCCCGCTTGTCCGTGATGATGATGGTGACGACAGAGTCTTCTGACAGGGCCTGCTTTGCCAGTGCTTCGAGGATTTCACGGTTTCCGGAAAATACGGCGTACTCACTGGCAATGGCGAGATGACGGGCCAGCGCCTGTCCGTGATTGTTGAGTGCATAGTCGAGGCTTTGCAGCTGGGAATGAATGAAATAAGTCGACAGTACAAGTGCAATACCCGTAACGGGTATTAGTGCCAATAGCAGGATACGACCCTTGATGCCCAGATTGATCATTGTTCTTCACGCTCAAGTTGGCTGATTTTCCGCGCCAGCTGTTGTGCGGAGAGGCCGGTGTAACCGAATGAACGTGCGACCTGCTCGTTGATGGCGACAGAAAAATATATTGGCGGTGCAGCAGCAGGGAATTCACGTGCTGGTTTTTTTTGTAGGGAAATAATCGCTTCAGCGGTTTGTTTGCCGATTTGTTCAGGGCTAGAGTAGGTTGCGGCAAGGGCACCAGCTTTTACATAGCTCTTTGAGAAACCAATCACGGGAATACGTTTTCGGTACGTGCTCAAAAGGATGTAACGGACATTGCGGCGATTGAAAATTACTGGATTTGGCAATGCCAGCAGAGCGTCGCTGCGATCCAGAAGCCTGGAAATCTGGTGTATCAGGTTTTCGACAGGGTCGATGTTTTCGATTTCAATCGAGAGATTGAATTGGCGGGCAATATTCTCGATTTCATCGTGTTTCAATTGGCTGCTAAGCCCCAGCGGGATGCCGATACGTTTGACATTACCAAACAATAGCCGGGTAAGGTTTAGTTGTCGTTCGATGGGTTGATCCAGCAATATGGCACTGATATTGCGTGGGCTTTCCAGCGGCATTTCGCTCGTTATTTTTTTGCGGCTGGCATTGAAGCTTGAGCGGGGCACCAGCGTGGCAAGGATCGAGGTACTGCCTGGGTGTTGGACTATGCTATCTGTGGCACGAATGCCAATGGGTATCAAAAGATCGCTGGTTCGATCAATCGCAGTACTGTGCTGGTTGAAGTCATCCAGGCTGACGGCTTCTAATAAAATGGTGTGTTGTGATTGCTCATCGATATGTGTGGTAATGGTATCGATGACACGTTGATAGGTTCCGCCATCGTGACTTGAGATAAGGGTGACGCGGAATATGTCTGCATTGGCAGTTGATAAGCTGGCTGCGAACAGGCACAGAACAGCGCAGTATCTGAAAAATGATACCGTACGTTCTCTTAAGATAGCACCACTACCCTGGCGAGCATGCGCCTTGCAGCAGTCCTTCCTCGTTTTGTCTATATTTGCCTTTAATACAAGACACTGCACTAGTTTTCTGCCTTGATAAATGTTTGTGTCAGCGGAGATGTTGGTAAATCAAAAAGTGTTAGTTAAATTGCACATCCAGGGAAACGTATTGTCGTCTTTCAAAAATGTTGTCATCCCGCCAGTCGATATAGTCATTGTCAGGCAATGCATTTTGCACAATGATGGCAATTTCTCCGCGCATTTTTCGCCCGCTGAATGCCAGCGCGAGACGTAGATCCAGACGCCTGATAGCGGGTATCGGCCTGCCGGAGCCGAGGCCATCGCTTTCGCTGACGTAATAGTAGGCCAGGCTGCCGTTTATGCCTCGCGGAAATTTCTGCATGGCGAGGAAGGAGAAAATAAGTTCGGGTGCGGTTCGCTTTCCCTGGTCAGGTAAAAGTTTTGGCAATGTGCTCTTGAGTTTGGTATATGAGTGGGAAAGGGTGAAGCGCGTGTCCCGCAATGGTTGGTAATTAATGGTGGTTTCTACGCCTTTGATGGTGGCTTCACCGAAGTTCTCTGAAACTTCATAGCGGAAATCAAAGTAATCGTTTGGATCGTAAACCCTGTTTTCATCCATGTAGATAAGCCCTGCCAGTTCTTCCCGGTAAATCTTGATATCCAGTGTGAAACCCTGCTTAGGCAAGGATGCCATATAACCCAGCTCATAGGCGGTGATGGTTTCTGATTCAAGATCCTCATTGCCTTTCCAGAGTGTACTGACAAAGTTGGAGGGGGTAGTCGGCAGGGTCGGTAATGTGCTGTCGTAGACAGGTACGCGGAAATTAGATTTTGACTCAGCCAGGGTTGGGCTGCGAGTGCCATGACTGGCGGTGAGGCGCATGCTGTGTACTGGGTTGAACAGGTAGTTGAGACCAATGCGGGGTGCGAAGCCGGTTCCGGATAAATCTGTTTTTTCCCACATGGCGCCGGTGTTGAGCAGTAATTTTTGCGTCAGGCGCCATTCCAGATTGCCAAAAATACGATAGAGATTGTTGTTGTAATAGAGGTTCTTAAAAGGCATTTCTTCGCTGCCGAAATACCCGGGAGCGCTGGCGGAGTCACGGCGAATACCCCCGCCCCAGACGATGCGCGCATCGTGGGCAAGTTGTTTGATGTGCTGTGCTTCCAGGTCGAGTCGATTGGCTTTGTATGAATTGTTGGCGATCACACGACCCAATACGGGAATACGGATATCATAGGTCTGGGCAGTGTCCTCTTTGATGTAATAAAACTGCAGACTGAAATTTTCGTCTGTGGACAGGTGGTGCTGCCAACGAATTTGTGCAAAATGGTTTTTGTTACTTTTTTCGTCTGTGGCATTCAGGGTCTTTGAATCCACGCCCATTTCGCCGTTGTTGAAGCCTAGCTGGAATTCCATGGCGTCGGAGGGGGTGAGCTGATAGTCGCTGCGAAAATTGACAATGCGCACCTGATGGCTATCCTGGCGACCGGCAAAGCCCGTATCGTGATTGTAGCCCAGGGTCACTCGGTAGCTCAGCTCATCCCGGCTGTTGCCATAGCGCAGATAGCCGTCGCGGATATCGATGTTGCCAACGTTGACACGTGCAAATACACCGTTGGTTTCGCTCGAATGACGGGTTATGATGTTGATGGTGCTGAGAAAGGCGTTGGCGCCATAGGTTGCGGCATTGGGGCCACGAATGACCTCAATGCGCTCGATGTCGTCGATGGCCAGGGGCAGATCCATCCATTTGGTTCCCCCGAATACGACGGAATAGACGGAGCGCCCGTCCACCAGCACTTGCATGCGACGCGCCTGTTCATTGCTCAAGCCATGGTAGGTGACGATGGGGGTGTAGCCGTTATCGTGGCTGACCACGAAGCCTGGCACCAGGCGAAACAGGTCGGCGATTTCGCGTGCGCCGGAGGCCTTGATGAGTTCTCTGTCGATGATGGTGGTTGCTGCGGGTGCTTCACGGGCCGGCTGTGAAAGTCGTGTTGCTGTCAGCACGACGGGCAGTTCGTTGAGAAAATCTTCTTCTGAAAACAGGGAATTGTCCTGTGGTGGTAGAGGTTCGCTGGCGGAAGTGCTGCAGGGTGTGGCAATCAGCAGGGCGGCAAGGAGCCGGTAAAAAAATTTCTTGTGCTGCATGTTGGCCTCAAATACGTCCGGAGAGTGGCATTTCTGCCGCTTGCTTGGGTATTCCCTCCCGATAACTGCTGGTGGTCATACTGCCATTATTACTTGGTCATTTTAACAGGCAGGGTGTCGATGTCTCCCACTGTTTGATTTATTCACCGCTACTTTGCAAAGTACGAACGATGGATTAAATTAAGCCTCCTTTTGTCAGATTCAGGGTACTGGCCATGACCTATCCGAGCATTGAGTCCTTTGTCGGCAATACGCCACTGGTGTGCCTGCAACGCCTGCCTGTGGGCAATGGCAATACGATTCTCGTCAAGTTGGAGGGCAACAACCCCGCCGGCTCGGTGAAGGATCGCCCGGCCCTGAGCATGATCCAGCATGCCGAGGCGCGTGGTGAGATCAAGCCCGGCGATACCCTTATTGAGGCCACCAGTGGCAATACCGGCATTGCCCTGGCGATGGCTGCCGCCATCAAGGGTTATCGTATGCTGCTGATTATGCCCGATAATATGAGCATGGAGCGCCGTGGCGCCATGAAGGCCTTTGGCGCCGAGATCATTTTGGTGACGCAGGTGGAGGGCATGGAAGGCGCGCGCGACCTGGCCAAGCAGATGGAGGACGAAGGCCAGGGCCAAGTGCTGGATCAGTTCTCCAATCCAGACAACCCACTGGCCCATTATGAGGGTACCGGCCCGGAGATCTGGCGCGATACCCATGGAGCCATTACCCACTTCGTCAGTGCCATGGGCACCACGGGCACCATCATGGGCTGTTCCCGCTACTTCAAGGAACAGAACCCTGCCATCGAGATCGTCGGTGTGCAGCCCGCCGAGGGCGCCTCCATCCCTGGTATCCGCCGCTGGCCGGAAGAGTACCTGCCAGCCATTTTCGAGGCTTCGCGAGTGGATCGTGTCATCGATGTGACCCAGGAGGACGCCGAAGACATTACCCGCGCCCTGGCCACGCGTGAGGGCATCTTCGCCGGCATCTCCTCCGGCGGTGCAGTGGCTGCGGCGTTGCAGCTATCACGGCAGGTGGAGAATGCGGTCATCGTCGCTATCATTTGCGACCGCGGTGACCGTTATTTGTCCACGGACGTGTTTCCGGCCTGAATTCTTTTTGCCACAGAGACACGGAGAGCATGGAGAGGAGAACGCTAAGTTTCTCTTCGTGTTCCCCATGTTTTTGTGGTGAATAGAATAGACTGTTTCCTGTTTTTTCTGATGTAGAACTTCTATGTCCAACAAATGCCGCAAAAAACTCCCCGAGCCTCGTATCGCTACCATCGATGACATGGCCCACGATGGCCGTGGCATCGCTCACATCGAGGGCAAGGCGGTGTTTATCCACCGCGCCCTGCCCGGCGAAGAGGTGCTGTTTCGCTATTGCCGCACGCGCGGTAAGTTTGATGAAGGCGACGTGCTGGAGGTCATCCGTCCCTCGCCGCAGCGTGTCGAGCCGCGCTGTGGCCACTTCGGCATCTGCGGCGGCTGCAGTCTGCAGCACCTGGGGGCGGAGGATCAGATCGCGGCCAAGCAACAGCACCTGTTGGGCAGCCTGCGCAAAATCGGCCGTGTCGAGCCGGAGATCGTATTGCCGCCGTTGACTGCCGGCAGTTGGGGCTATCGCCGCAAGGCCCGCCTGGGGGTGAAATACATGCGCCGTGATCAAGTAGTGCGGGTTGGTTTTCGTGAGCGCAGCAGTTCTTTCCTCGCCAATCTGAAGCACTGCGAGGTGTTGCATCCGCGCATCGGCGAGCATGTTGATGAACTGTCCGCATTGGTAGGCCGGCTCAGTATTAAGGATCAGATCCCGCAGATCGAGGTGGCCGTGGGTGACGACAGTGCCGCGCTGGTGTTCCGTCATCTCGCCGATCTCAATGCGGCAGACCTCGGCCTGTTGCGTGACTACGGCCGTGAACGCCAATTGCTGATCTTTCTGCAATCCGGTGGGCCGAAGACCATCGCTCGTCTGTGGCCGGAAGGGGAGGAGAGCTATGTGCTTGGTTACTGTCTGCCCGATTACGACGTGAAGATGCAGTTTCGTCCCACCGACTTCACCCAGGTCAACGCCGAACTGAACCGGAAAATGATTGCCCAAGCCATCGAGCTGCTCGATCCGCAGCCGGGCGAGCGTATCCTCGACCTGTTCTGCGGCCTGGGCAATTTTTCCCTGCCACTGGCACGCCGGGCCGATCATGTGGTCGGCGTCGAGGGTGAGGCTGGATTGGTGGCGCGTGCACGCGAGAATGCCGTGCGCAATGGCATCGACAACGTGGCATTCCACGCCACCGACCTTAATGGGGATCTGAGCCTCGAACCCTGGTATGGCGAGGGCTTCGACAAGCTGTTGCTGGATCCGTCGCGCAGCGGTGCGTCAGTGGTGGTGGCGAATCTGCCAGAGCCGCTGCCGAAACGCATTGTCTATGTTTCCTGCGATCCCGCCACCCTGGCCCGTGATGCCGGCACCCTGGTGCATGAGCAGGGCTATCGTCTTGTCAGTGCCGGCGTCATGGATATGTTTCCGCAGACCGGACACATCGAGTCCATCGCCTTGTTCGAGCTCAGCAGGCAATAGTTTTCTGGGCTACACGGATATGAACCGCCGTCCTGAGAGACGGGCCTTTTCGGTGGACGATATTGAGGACTGAACCGGTGCAGCGTCAAGCCGACGGCTTGCGGGCGTGTTTGGGCCGGAAGGCCTTGAGCAGCGTGTCGTCGGTTTCCAGATACGGCCCCTCAATGAGATCGATGCAGTAGGGCACTGCGGGGAATACCGCATCCAGGCAATCGGCGATGGCCGAGGGTTTGCCCGGCAGATTGATCAGCAGGGAACGGCCGCGGATGCCGGCGATCTGCCGCGAGAGGATGGCGGTGGGGACGAATTTCAGGGAGACCGTGCGCATCTGCTCGCCGAAGCCGTCGAGGATCTTTTTGCATACCGCCTCGGTGGCCTCAGGGGTGATGTCGCGGGGCGCCGGGCCGGTGCCACCGGTGGTGACCACCAGACAGCAGCCTTCTTCGTCGCACAGGGCCTTCAGCGCCGCTTCCACCTGATCCTGCTCGTCGGGCACCACCCGGGCCACCGCCTCCCAGGGAGTGGTGAGGGCCTTTTCCAGCCATTCGCGGATGGCCGGGCCACCCAGGTCTTCATATTCACCGCGGCTGGCGCGGTCGGACACGGTGACGATGCCGATACGAACGTCTTGTTGACTCATGATGTCTCTGTTTCCTGGGTGTTGTGGGGTAATTGTGCGGACTTAGCGGGTCAGCTTGTTGTCTTTCATCCGCTGTGGCTGGTCGGCTTGGTAGCTGGCGCAGTTGCCCGCGAATCTCTCTGTAAGATGTCGGTGAGCTTGCGAACCGCATTGGTCGAGAAGTTTCAGCCGCGATTGATGCGGTTCATTCTTCACCGTATCCTACCGTATGGGCACATTGATTATTTCAAGGGGTGGTTTTAGCAAAATACTTTACGCCTTTCAGCGACTCAAAATCACAATCTTGCGTCCATATAAGCGCATCAAATTTCTGTGCTGTTGCGTAAATAATACTATCCGCCAGTGGAAGCTTATATTCGATACCGTAGTGTGCCGCATTAATCGCCAACGCACTATCCAGTGGCACAACCTTACCTTGCTCCATGTGGGCAACGCATTCCAGGGCCAGGTCTTCGCCACGCTGATGAAAAATGCATTTGAAAACTTCAGTGATGGTAATACTCGGGACCAGCAGCTTGTCGACTTTCTCTATGGGACGGGAAAACGCCACCGCATTATCATCGTCCGCAAAATAAGATAACCAAGCGGAGGAGTCCACAACATTCATGCGCGATCTTTATCTCTCTTCACATCCGTATCGATGCCTTTCAAAAGCCCTCGCATTTTTTTCATTGGCTTGATGGGAATCAGCTCTATGCGGTTGCGATAGGTCAGCATTTGTATTTTTTGGCCCGAGACTATTCCCATGGACTCACGGACTTCTTTTGGGATAACTACCTGGAATTTTGGGGAAACTGTTACGGTTCGCATGGCAGCGTCTCATCGATAAGATCCTTGTGCTACGCTATATCTATCGATGCCTCTTGTCAAACACTGCGTTAGTGGGTGCGCGGCTTTGTACCGTGGCAACGCTGCTGGCACAGGGGGAATGCCGGTCGTGGCGGGCGTGGCAAGGGGCCGTTGGTCATCGCAGCGAGGCCATGGTACGACTTTGGAAGAGATGTTGGGATTCGTTCCTCGGCTTTGGCATCCTGCGTTGCCCTACCTCCTGCATCCATGCAGTCGTCACCCCAGTCTACCACTCTAAAATCGATCGAGCCTGATCTCGTCGATCAGCATGACTCCATCGATCTGCACACAATCTAAGCTTATTCATTGAACTGGGAAAGACATGTCTCTACTTGTTGCTTGGAAAAATGTGCTTCAAAGTGAACTTTATTATCTCTTATGAAATTTTCTTTTCCAGAGCTATTCTTACCTTCAAACCCAAAAAATGCATTTAGCCGGTCACATACCGATGGGATCAGGAAGGGTAGTTCGCTCATCGATTCCAGGAACATTAGTCTGTTTTTAGAGTATACCGGCTTCAAGTCCGATGCCAGATACTCACTAAATGCCCCCGAGCTACGATTAGTGGCATAGAAGGAGAACAACATAATAACCTTGACCTGTTCCGGGCTGTATGTGCCATTTTCTTGAGGCTCAATATACCGACTATAGATACCCTCGAGTTCTTTAAATAATCTAAGCTGGTCGGAATGTGAGTTTCCTTCATTGTCCGTGTAAATAAATCTATTTTCATTTATTCCAAGCAAGCTTGAAAAAATGGCATAATAGTCGTTTTTTTCACTTTTATTGGGCTCGCTCTCACCCAAAGATGCGCACCCCGAAAATAACAACAATAAAATAGCGAATATTAGACTTTTCATTGAACTAACCAGTAATGACAACTTTAATATTGTGTCCATTTTTTGGAATAATGGCATTGTATATTTCAATGATTTTTTCTTCATCTATTACGATACAACCGTCAGACCACGTTTCATACGGAACTTTTCCCATGTGAATAAATATTTCAGAATAGCCTTTGATGTTTGGAATAAAAATAGCCTCTCGAGGCATACCTTTAGAATTCTTCTTTCTTGACATTGTGGTGGCAGAACAGCCGGGATATGTTCCTGCTGGAATTTTTTTATTAGTGTTCCAGTAACATTTAGTTGTTATTGATTTTCCTTCACCCGTGAAAGTTAAATCGCCGTCTTTAACCATCCTTTTTACTGTAATTTTATAACTCAAGATATTCTCCTTGTCGTTAAATTTAGGTTTTTTTGCAGCCCGGTAGGGTGGGCACGTTTTATGTGCCCACGCGGACGAGATATTTGGATTATCGGTGGGCACAAAAAACGTGCCCACCCTACCAGGCTAATTCGTTAGGCGTTTTTGTCCGCTTCAAACCATTTGTACACAACCCCTGCTAAAATAGCGCCTACGATAGGGGCGAGCCAAAAAAGCCATAATTGAGACATTGCCCAGTCTCCTTGAAATATTGCAACACCGGTACTTCTCGCTGGGTTAACTGATGTGTTGCTAACGGGGATGCTGATAAGGTGAATAAGGGTAAGGCCAAAGCCAATAGCCAAGGGCGCAAACCCTTGTGGTGCACGTTTATCTGTTGCGCCTAAAATAATGATCAAAAACATGAATGTCATCACTATTTCAGTCACTAATACCGCTGTTAGGCTGTACCCTCCTGGAGAATGCTCTGCATAACCATTCGATGCAAAACCAGCTGTCACATCAAAACCTGCTTGCCCTGTAGCAATAACATATAACACTGCCGCCCCAGCAAGACCACCCGCAACTTGTGCAATTATATAAGGGAAAAGTTCTGCCGTTTGGAATCTTCCACTGGACCAAAGACCAATTGAAACAGCTGGATTAAGATGGCATCCCGATATATGTCCAATAGCATATGCCATCGTCAACACGGTAAGCCCGAATGCTAATGACACCCCTAACAGGCCTATTCCTACATCTGGGAACCCAGCGGCTAGAACCGCACTGCCACACCCTCCTAAGACAAGCCAAAATGTACCAATGAATTCAGCGCTTAGTTTCTTTGTTAGTGTCATTATCTATTCCTTTAGTATTATTTGTAAGATTAATAATTAAAGTGTCAGTTATGTCTGGTGAGGCTAGAATTACGGTGACAGTCTACTAAATATACTTAATTAAAAGCAAAAAAGGAACGATTATACAAAATGCTTATGTCCCCCTTTTTATTTGAACTGTCACAGTAATCGCACTGTAATAATAAATAGTGTACTGAGTACGTTGTCACCGCAATCCTTTGATTTGCATATTTCTGAGCTGCGCAAATGGGTCTGTGTGGTGAATCCAATCAGCGCGGCAGCTTCTTGTATTTCATCTGGTGCGGCTGGTCGGTCTAGGCACCCAATCGGCATTTGCGGTCGGCCTCATAGTTGGCGTAGTTGCCCTTGAACCAGGTTACTGTGCTTGTCGCCTTCGAAGGCGAGGATGTGGCTGGCGACGCGGTTGAGGAAACAGCGGTTATGAGAGATCACCACGGCGCAGCCTGGGAAATCCAGCAGGGCCTCTTCCAGGGCGCGCAGGGTCTCCATGTCGAGGTCATTAGTGGGCTCATCCAGCAACAAGACGTTGCCACCGGCGGCCAGCAGCTTGGCCAAGTGCACACGATTGAATCACGTTTCCCGTGGGCATGGAAAGCCTGCCCACCCTACCGGGCTATTCCGTCAATATGACAATAATTGTTTGGCCAATCCTAGCTGTTTTTTTATGTGATTGAGACCTCAATTTTAAGCCCCAATACAGATGCAAATCTTTCCAAAGTAGAGAGCTTGATATCTTCAGCATGATTTTCAATTCTTGAAATTGCTGATTTCTTTGTATTCAGACGCTCAGCTATTTCTTCTTGTGTTAGCCCAGAGTTTTCTCTGGCTTGACGTAACAAGGCTCCAATTTTGAATGATTGATACCCTTCATCAAACCCCTCTCTGAAATCAGGGTCGCCAGCCTTACGATTGCTCACATATTTTTTTAAATCACTCATAACTCATATCTCCTGTTGAGATAATCTTTCTTCCGAGCCTCTGCGACCTGAATTTCCTTTTTGGGTGTCTTTTGAGTTTTTTTCTGAAAACCATGGTTTAGAACTACTCGCTGATCACCATCCAAGAACCCCAACAGGCGAAATATGTTGCTGCCTGCCTGAATTCTTACTTCCCACAGGTCATCGGTATTGACCAACTCTTTGAAATATTGAACAGGTACAACTTCAATTTCTTCAATGAGTTGGAGCACCCATGCCACTTTTTGTGCTTGCTTGCCTGACAAGGAGTTCAAGAATTCTTCGATAGGGCAAGCACCGAATTCAGTTCGATAGAAGCGTATTTCCCTCACTTGCCAAGGTTAACATACAGGTTAACGTCCGGCTATGAAGAAAATTGAGGATTTTTCATACAGCTAACAGTTGTATTGAACGGACGTCCGTATAAGTCAATATTCTTGACGGCTTGGGCCAAGCGATACAGGAATAACCTCGGACTGCAAGGGTCGTTATTGGCGGGGCCCAGCATGAGAAACCGGAACACCCTCTTTTACGGGGTGTTCCGGTTTTTCGTTAGAGGCCCTCCATGTCCTCCGTGCCCCTGTGGTGAATCAAATCACCGCGTCAGCTTCTTGTATTTCATCCGATGCGGCTGGTCGGCCTCGGCGCCGAGGCGGCGTTTGCGGTCGGCTTCGTAGTCGGCGTAGTTGCCTTCGAACCAGGTCACCGTGCTGTCGCCTTCGAAGGCGAGGATGTGGCTGGCGACGCGGTCGAGGAACCAGCGGTCATGGGAGATCACCACGGCACAGCCGGGGAAATCGAGCAGGGCTTCTTCCAGGGCGCGCAGGGTCTCTACGTCGAGGTCGTTGGTGGGCTCATCCAGCAACAAGACGTTGCCGCCGGCGGCCAGCAGCTTGGCCAGGTGCACACGGTTGCGCTCGCCACCGGAGAGGTCGCCAACACGCTTCTGCTGGTCGGAACCCTTGAAGTTGAAGCGGCCGACGTAGGCGCGCGAATTCACCTCCAGGGTGCCAATCTGCATGATGTCGTGGCCACCGGAGATTTCTTCCCATACCGTCTTGCTGCCGTCCAGGGCATCGCGACTCTGGTCGACACAGGCGATCTTTACTGACTCGCCAATCTTCAGTTCACCACCGTCCGGTTGCTCATCGCCGGTGATCATGCGGAACAGGGTGGTCTTGCCGGCGCCGTTGGGGCCGATGATGCCGACGATACCGCCCTTGGGCAGGTTGAAGCTGAGGCCCTCGTAGAGCAGGCGGTCGCCAAAGCCCTTTTTAACATCCGTGGCCTCGATTACCAGATCGCCCAGGCGTGGGCCGGGTGGGATAAACAGCTCGTTGGTGGCGTTGCGCGCGGTATAGTCCTGATTGCTCAGTTCCTCGAAGCGTGCCAGACGCGCCTTGCTCTTGGCATGGCGGCCCTTGGGGTTGCTGCGCACCCATTCCAGCTCGGCCTTCATGGCCTTGATGCGGGCATTTTCGCTGCGTTCTTCCTGTTCCAGGCGCTGTTCTTTTTGCTCCAGCCAGGAGGAGTAATTGCCTTCCCAGGGGATACCGTGGCCACGATCCAGTTCCAGAATCCAGCCGGCGACGTTGTCGAGGAAGTAGCGGTCATGGGTCACCGCTACTACGGTACCGGGGAAGTCGTGTAGGAAGCGCTCCAGCCAGGCCACGGACTCGGCGTCGAGATGGTTGGTGGGTTCGTCCAGCAACAGCATATCGGGATTGGACAGCAGCAGCTTGCACAGGGCCACGCGGCGGCGCTCGCCACCGGACAGCTTACTAACGTCGGCATCCCAGGGCGGCAGACGCAGGGCGTCGGCGGCGATTTCCAGGGTGCGTTCCATGTTATGGCCGTCACTGGCTTGAAGAATGGCCTCCAGTTCGGCCTGTTCAGCGGCCAGGGCATCGAAGTCGGCGTCCGCCTCGGCATAGGCGGCGTAGACCTCGTCGAGGCGCTTCTGCGCCGCAGTGATATCGCCCAGTGCCTGTTCCACGTTACCACGTACGTCCTTGCTCTCGTCCAGCTCCGGCTCCTGAGACAGAAAGCCGATCTTGATGCCGGGCTGCGGACGGGCCTCGCCGAGGATGTCGGTATCGATGCCGGCCATGATACGCAGCAGAGTGGACTTACCCGAGCCGTTGAGCCCCAGTACGCCGATTTTGGCGCCGGGGAAGAAGGAGAGGGAGATATCCTTGAGAATTTCACGTTTGGGCGGAACCACCTTGCCCACGCGGTTCATGGTGTAGACGTATTGTGCCATGGCTTGTTTATTGCTCGATCTGCGGATGAAAAAAAGACCGTCTACGTTAAGCAATGGGCGGGGGGATGTAAAGGTATTGCGCCGTCGACGGTCGATGCAGCGCGTTTTGCTTCGAATGCTGTAATGTTTGACTTAGCGCGATGCCCGAAGCTGGTTGAGAAGGCGGGATGTGATGGAAAGGTGTTTCGGTCATTGGTGTTAGGGTGCTGGTGAGTGGTAGTGAACCGCACCGTTTGCGTGAAGCGGATGTCGAACATTGGTCATTGAGACGGTTACTGTTTCCGACTAATTCTCGTTACACCGCTCTGCGGTGTAACGTCAATGGGTAGATTATTCCCTCGCGGATGACGTGGCGCTGAGCGCCACAGGATGTGTAACACCGCAGAGCGGTGTTACAAGTCAATATCACGGATTTGTCACATCGGTTCAGGCCGTTTATCACATCGGTTCAGGCCGTTTATCACATCGACTCAGGCCGGGGACAGCTGTTCCGGGCGCAGTTTGGTGGTCATCATTTCATCGGTATCGTCGGCATCGACGGGTTGGGCATTGCCGTCCACCAGCGGTTGCTCATAATCGTTCCAGCCGCGCAGGCCGGTCTTCAGCGAGCGTACATTGCTGAAGCCCATCTGCTGTAGGGTGTAGGCGGCCAGGGCGCTACGGTTGCCGGAGCGGCAGATGACGACGATGGCGGTGTCGCGGCCGTGCGCCAGCTCCGGCACGGTCTCGTCGTAGTCCCAGTCGCAGGCGGCTTCGAGGATGCCTCGCGGCACATTGATGGCGGTGGGGATGTGGTAGCGCATATATTCGTAAGGTTCGCTGACGTCTACCAGCAGCAGTTCTCTGCCATTGGTCAGTTCCTCTGCGAGATCCCAGGGAAACAGCTCGCGGATGTGGGGCAGGCATTCGTTGACCAGATTGGTGTAGGTTTTTCGCATGTCGTGTTCCGTTTGAATGGGTACGGAAAATTGTTTTCGCCACAGAGGCACGGAGTACATAGAGAAAAGATTGTTGGAGTGTAAGTGCCAACTAATTTTTTACCGCCAAGGAGTGCAAAGTTATTGATGTGTTTTTCTTAGCGCTTTTTTGCGGCCTTTGCAGTTGATTCCTGTTTTTTCTCTGTGTACTCCGTGCCTCTGTGGCGAACTTAAAGCTTCAACGTCCGGGCGGCGGCCGTCGGCGTCCGAGGCCCTGTTCCACGGCGATGACGGCGGCTTCCACGCGCGAGCTGATATTGAGCTTACGCAGGATGGCCTTGACGTGCAGTTTTACGGTACCGTCGGTGATGCCGAGTTCGCGGGCGATGACCTTGTTGCTTTGACCTTCGGCAAGGTGTTCGATGATTTCTGTTTCGCGTGGGGTCAGTCCGGATAACGGTGTTTTCTCTTCCTCGGTTTCCCCGCTATTGCCGCTAAGGGCGCGCGCGAGAGTACCGGCCAACTGCGGGGTGACCACGGTTTCGCCATCGACGATGCGTTGTAACGCGGCGACCAGGTCTTCCGGTTCCATGTCCTTGAGCAGGTAGCCCTGCGCGCCATTGCGCAGGGATTCCACCAGGTCGTGTTCTTCACTGCTGGTGGTGAGCATGGCGATGGGCACCTTGACGCCGTTTTCGCGTAACTTTTTCAGCACACTGAGACCGTCCATGTCGGGCATGCGCATGTCCAGTAATACCACGTCCGGTTTGGTTTCGTGGACGATGTCGAGGCCTTCGTGACCGGTACTGGCGGCGCCGACGACATCAATACCGCTGCGTTCCAGCAGGTTTTTCAGTCCGAGCCGGAACAGGGTGTGGTCGTCGATGAGTAATACCCGCATTGAATGCTCCGTCAATGTGACCCGCAGTACACAGGCTGCAGGATGTCAGTGGAGGTCATGATCAGTGGCGGGACGGGTGTTCTGTCGGTCAAATGTGTCCCGCATGCCGCTGTTGTCATCCTGACCGTAGTGTAGTTTTAATTCAACCCGTGTGCCTTCACCGGCTTCACTTTCGATATTCAGCACAGCACCGATGCGTCCGGCACGCTCCTTCATGATGGTCAGGCCGATGTGTTCACCCGGCTGGCCGTCGCAGATTTTGTCGGCGATACCCTGGCCGTCGTCCTCGATGAGTACATGAAAGATTTGTTCGGACTGACAGCGAATCATCACACGCACATTTTCCGCTGCGCTATGTTTACGGATGTTGGCCAGCGATTCCTGAATGATGTGCAGCAGGTGTACCTCCTGTACCGGCGGCAGATTGAGATCCTGGCATTCGTTCTGGAAGAAGATGTGGATGTCACACTCCTTTTTGAAACGTTCGACGAGATTTTCGATGGCTGGGATCAGGCCGCGCTCGTCCATGCGGATACGGAAGTGAGTGAGCAGTTCACGCAGCTCGATGTTGGCCTCGTCCAGGCTGTCCCTGAGCTGGTCGATTTCCACTTTGGCATTGCTGATATCGCCGGCATGACAGGCCTGCTGAATCACGCTGACACGGAAGCGCAGGCTGGCCAGAGTTTGCGCCAGAGAGTCGTGTAGCTCATGGGCCAGCATGGTGCGTTCCTGCATGATGGACATGCGTTTGGATTCCTCGTCCCAGCGTGATTTGGCGATGGCCATGCTGAGGTGTTGGCCGATGTTGGTGAGGATGTCCTTGATATCGTCGCGATCAGCAAGGCCGAGTTTTTCCACAAATAGGTTATAAATACCGAGGGTACGGTTCTGGTAGCGTAGAGGAATGGCGATATTTTCCAGTTTGTCACCGGCGAACAGAAGGTTCTTGATCACGTTGGGACACTGGCTGTGATCATTCCGGCAGACGATCATATTGAGGTCGAATTCCTGTGCGCACAGGCAGCGCTCAATGGGCGCCAGATGAATTTTCTCAATGGTAGCGTCGTCGAGACCGACGCTACCGACCAGGCGCATCTGATCATCGTCGGTGAGCAGGCGTACGGTACCGGCGTGGGCGTAGACGATCTCGGTAAGGGTGTGCAGAAAGAGCGTCAGCAGTTCGTCCAGATCCTGCGCGGCATTACTGCGCGCGGCTACGTCGTAGAGGATTTCCAGTGAACGGGTCTTACGCTGCAGGCGCAGGGTTTGTTGATTGACACGGTCGTCCATTTCCCGGGTCAGGGAGCGCAACGATTCGCCAAGCTTGTTGATGTCGCGGGCGAGGGCGGCGAACTCGCCGTGACGGGGCTGTGGCACGCGCGCCGACAGGTTGCCGCTGCGCATTTTCTGCGCCCAGTCACGCAGTTGCTCCAGCGGTTGCCGCAGGTGGCGCTTGATGCGTTGCAGGGTGAGGGCAATCAGTGCCAGGCCGCTGGCGGCGGCCAGTACTTGAAGCACCAGCAGGGTTTCTGCCAGCGCAGGCCAGTGCTGGCTGGCAAAACCAAACAGGGTAATGGACACCAGCACCACTCCCAGCCCGGCCAGCGGCACGAACAGCTCGCTGCTGACTGCCGAGCGTTTGTGACGGCGGCGCTCTTTATCGTCCCGGGGTTCAGTGCCCGATTGTTGTTTTTTCAGCACCGGATCCGTACTCAGGAAGGCTGCTCAAGCATATCACCGTCGGTCGGTGGTTTGTAATTGGGGTCGTTGGGGTTGAGAAAGATAAAGTGATGCTGGCCGGGTTCCAGTTCAACATAATCCATGTGCGTGCCGTTGAGCAGTTCCACACAATCGGCGGCGATGACAATATGGATGCCGTCGATGGTTTCCCGGGCATCGTCGTCCTTGGCCTCGTCGAAGCCTATACCATATTCGATGTTTTCGTCGGCATTCATCTTCGCGGCGAGGCGCAGTGTCATGTCTTGTGTGTCGCCTTGCTGGTTGGATTGTTTGATCTGCTCAATGGCGCTGGCGGACAGTGTGATTAGGCTCATAGTCTCTACTCTAGGTTATGTTTTTCGATAGGCAGTGGAATTTGTAGGGTGGGCATCGCCCACCATTATTAACGCACCCCAATATTCTGGTGGGCAGTGCCCACCCTACATAACTTCTGTTGGCGCACGAAATCGACGAAGCGTGCGACCCAGCGGTTGCCTTCCACGTCTCGCAGATGCGCATAGCAGGCCAGCACGTTGTGGTGAATGAGACCATCGTGGTGGCCATCAATACCGCTGCCACGTTTCACTGCATAGGCGAACTGGAGTTTGTCGGAGAGGTTTTCCAGCGCCGAATAGTGAAATTCATGTGCCTCGATGTCCCGCAGCGTCGATGTGGTGGCGGCCCAGGGCATGTGCCCGGTTTCCTGCAATTGTACATAACCACGGCCCTGCGGGCGTTCGTGCATCACGCTGTCGGCGGGCAGGGCGCCGACCATCTCGCAGCGGTGACCCTTCCATGTCACGCTGCGGGTCAGGTACATCAGGCCGCCGCATTCGGCATAGGTGGGCAGGCCGGTGTCGATGGCGCGGTGGATATCCTCGCGCAGGCTCTGGTTGGCCTCCAGCGCTGGCATCTGTGTCTCGGGAAAGCCGCCGCCAATGAACAGGCCGTCGATGTCGGTGGGTAGTTTTCCATCGTGCAGGGTATCGAAGGGCAGCAGCTCGGCACCAGCCTGGGCGAAGGCATCGAGATCGCCGGGATAATAAAAGCCGAAGGCGGCGTCCCGGGCGATGGCGATGCGCAGGTCGGCAGTGGGTCGGCGGGGTTTTTTGAGCGGTGTGGCGGTGGGCAGGGGGGCGGTGTCGGCGATGGCCAGCAGTCTGTGCAGATCGACCTGGGCCTCGATGGCCTGCGCTATGGCATCTATTTGCCGTTTGACAGCCTGGGCCTCGTTGCTGGGTACCAGGCCCAAGTGGCGTTCACGGATCCGCAGGGCGGGATTGCGGTGCACGGCGCCGATTACCGGCACGTCGGTGTAGTGTTCGATGACTGCGCGTAGTTTGGCTTCGTGGCGGCGTCCACCGAGCTGATTGAGGATCACGCCGGCGATGTTCACCTCCGGGGCAAAGGCCTGGTAGCCGAGGATCAGCGGTGCGATGCCGCGCGTCATGCCCTGGGCATCGATGACCAGGATCACCGGCGAACGCAACAGGGTGGCGAGGGCGGCGTTGCTGTTGCTGCCGTCCAGGTCGAGGCCGTCATAAAGGCCTTTGTTGCCCTCGATGAGGCAGAGGCCGGCATCGCCGCCATGGCGCTGGGTGGTGCGCAGGATCTCTGCCCGGCTCATGGTGTGGAAATCGAGATTGTGGCAGTCGCGGCCGGCGGCACGCGACAGCCACAGGGGGTCGATGTAGTCCGGCCCCTTCTTGAACGGCTGCACGTCCAGGCCGCGCAGGCGGAAGGCGGCACAGAGACCAATACTAAGGGTGGTCTTGCCCGAGGATTTGTGGGCGGCGGTGATGAAGAGCTGCGACATGGCAGGCGTTGGCCCCGCGACGATCAGGCCGCAGCGCCGAAGCGTTCTCTGGCGCGTGCCTGCCACATGTTACCCGCCTGGCGTTCGGCATCGGCGATGCTGTCAGCCCGGCCCATCAGTTTGAGGGCGATAGCGGTGGTGCCGATGATCGCAGCATTGCCATATTCATCGTTCTCCGTACCTTCCCATACCGCACGCAGGCGCTGCACGTTTAGCTCGTCGTCCTTCATGTGGCGGGTCTTGAACATGGCTGGCCATTCCTCGTCGGACATCTCGCTCTCGTGCACGCTTTGCACCAAGCAGGGGCTGTCCGGGTTGCGTTCAATCTCGCCGCCGTCACCCTTGATCACGGCCAGATGCGGCATGCCGAGCAGCAGGGCGGCTTCCTGATGCATGGGGCGATAACCCGGGTGAAAAATACCCTGCATCACGTAGTCGGCATTGAAGGGGTTGAGCATGCGGGCGATGGTGTGCACCGGCGAGCGCAGGCCGAGGAGGGGGCGCATTTCGATGATTTCATGCAGCTTGGATGAGAGGAATTCAAGATCGAGATAGGCGAAGTTGGTGTCTTCGATGCGTTGCGCGGCCCCGGCCATGGAGGTGCAGGGGGTGATACCCAGTTCGCTCAGTACGTCCCGGGTGTAGAGCCGCCCGGCAGTGTGGCCGCTGGCGCCGTGCATGAAAATCTTTATGCCGTTTTGTGCCAGTAGCAGGGTGCTGAGGATGAACCAGGGCAGCTGACGGCGTTTGCCAGCGTAGGACGACCAGTCCAGATCCACCTTGGGTGCGTCGGCGGGCAGGGTGATGGTCTCGCGCACGGCGCGGATGAAGCCGGCCAGTTCTTCCGGTTCCTCTTCCTTCACGCGCAGCAGCATCAGGTAGGCACCGAGCTGTTCAGGCCGTACCTCGTCGTTCACTACCATGCGGAAGGATTCCAAGGCCTCTTCCTGGGTGAGGGCGCGGGAGCCGTTCTTGCCCTTGCCGAGGATGCGAACGTATTGGGCGAATGGGTGTTCTGTCTGCATAGTGTTTTCCGGAGTTGAAGGGTGCTTTGTGAGCGTTGATTTTAGCCCATTCTATGACATGAACCACGGAGTCGTGTAGGAGCGGGCCATGCCCGCGATGGGCTTGTCCCTTGATCGCCGTGCTTCGAATAGTTCTACGCTGTTACTTCAATCTCTGAGGATTTCCCACAAAACCCCGGTAGGGTGGGCAGGCTTTTCATGCCCACGTGGAATATGCGCCAACCGCGTGGGCACAAAAAACGTGCCCACCCTACATGGCTTGGGCTACACCTTATCCGCTTTGTAGTGTGGATCAACTTTGGCATCTTCCAGGCTCAGGGGCAAAAATTTGAGCAGGCGGATACCGACTACCACGATGGCCAGCGCGACGCCGACGCCGCCAATGCCCAGCAGGGTTTCCGCCAGGCTGGGTGTGTAGGGGCTGACTACGCCATCGAAGAAACTACTGCTGACTTCCTTGCCCGGAAACAATTGTAAAGGATAGGCCTGTCCGCCAATGATAATCACGTAGATCATGGCCATCCCGCCGGTCACCACCAGCACGGCGGCGGTGCTGGCCCAGCCAAGGGAGGCGCGGAAGGGAGCGAACCAGGCAATGGCCATGGGGATCAGGCTGCCGAGCAGGACATACCCCACCCAGAACAGGCCACTGTAGACATTGTTGCCGTCAAGGATGAACCGCTCCACGTCACGGTGTTCTGCGGCATACAGGTTGGTGAGGTGGTAGGCGATGACGAAAAGCAATGCCGCGACCACGAACAGGCCGAGCAGGCGTTGCATGCGAATGATCAT
Organism: Gammaproteobacteria bacterium; assembly: GCA_021647505.1. Classification (GTDB taxonomy): domain Bacteria; phylum Pseudomonadota; class Gammaproteobacteria; order SZUA-152; family SZUA-152; genus DRQN01. The sequence continues at coordinate 14,160 of JAKIUN010000014.1, read as the reverse complement.
GTCATCGCCGAGGGGGCGTCCACACCCGCGGTAGCTGGCGAACAGCACCAGCATGAAGATGGCAAGGCCGAAGGAGAGGGACAGGGCGATGAACAGGGGCGCCATGATGGCGGCGTCATAGGCTTGGCGAGCGACCAGGAAACCAAAGATGGAGCCGGTACCCAGGGTGAGAATCAGACGCCAGAGGAAGGCAAACAGGCCGGCACTCTTGGTGAAACGGTTTCCACGGCGTTCCATCAGGGTCCACAGATAGACCGCGACGATGACGAAAAAACCGTTATAGAGAATAATGTTCCAGGCGAAGATGGACATGAAATTGAGGTTCATCATGGCCATGATCAGGCGGTCGGGACGCCCCAGGTCGAGTACCAGCACCATCAGGCCGCCGGCCAGCAGGGCGATGGCGAGCAGGCCGGAGAGACGTGACAGGGGCTTGAAGGCGGTGCGTCCAAACACCGAGGCCATGGAGGCGACATTGAGCGCGCCGGAGGCGGCGACGATGAGGAACACGGCGAATACATGCGGCATGCCCCAGACGATCTGGTTGTTCATGCCGGTAACCCAGTGGCCGTTGTGCTCCATGTACCAGGCGGCACCCAGACCGGCGGCGATTATTAGTCCCAGCAAGCCCAGCAGCGCCCAGTAGCCGGTGCTGTCACCGGAAATCTCACGAAAGGTGGTTGGTTTCATGGTTTAACTCTCGATTTAGCTGCTTTAACGCTTGTTGGTCTTCGTGTAACAGTTCAACTCGCCACAGAGGCACGGAGTACACGGAGGGACTGGATAGTTGGAATCATTCGCTGACGGAAAGAAGCAGGATCCCGATCCGCTCACCACGTTTTTTTCCGGCTTTTATCACATCAATGCATTCTCTGTGTGCTCTGTGCCTCTGTGGCGAATAGTCACGCCCTCGTCAAATACCCTGATACCGCACGCCCAGGTCGAGGCGTAGATCGCCACGGATCTCGGTACTTGGCTCGCTGGCCAGGCGTCGGGCGATCTCGCTGTTGGCATCCTTGAGATCGCCGAACAGGATGGCTTTTTCCGGGCAGGCGTCGGCACAGGCCGGGTTTTCGCCGCGGTCGACGCGATTGACGCACAGGTTGCAGCTCTCCACCGTGCCTTTGCCTCGCGGCGATTCGGTCTTCTGTGCGTGCAGGTCTTCATGGATAAAGGAACGCGCCTTGTAGGGGCAGGCCATCATGCAGTAACGGCAGCCGATGCAGCGGTGCTTGTCCACCTGCACGATGCCGTCATCACGCTTCATGGAGGCGCCAGTGGGGCAGACGTCCACGCAGGGTGGATAGGCGCAGTGCTGACACATCATGGGTAACGAGGTTTCGTGGCCAGTGGTGCGGTCGCGTACCGTGACCTTGCGGATCCACTGGGCCTTTTGTTCGGGGGATGAGTGTTGTTCGTCGCTACTACCACGCCCCCAGCCGTGCTCCATTTCACAGGCCTTGACGCATTCGTCGCAGTCATTGGCGCACTTGCCGGCATCGATGAGCAGGCCCCAGCGCTTGTCGCTGTTGACCGCTTGGTCGGCGGGACGCGCATGCGCCACGCGGGTGAGCACGAGGCCGCCGCCCAGTGTTGCTGCACCGGCGATGGCGGCGCTCTGGGCGAGAAAACGGCGACGGTAACGGTCGATCTGATTGCCGCTCATGGCTTTTTTATTGCTCATGGCTGTACTCCCTTCACCGACGTTGCTGAGGGTTCGGGGGTGGAAACGTGGCACTGCCAGCAGTCCACCTGCACGGCCGCATAGTCGTGGCATGCGCGGCAGAAGTGGCGCGGATCCTCGGCCGTGACCGGTTGGCCGTCATCATCCTTCACCACATGGCAGGTGAAACAGTGTTTCAGGCTATGCTTTTTGCTGCGAATGCCGCGTTGCACGGTGTCATCACGCTGGTGTTCGAGCAGCGTCATGTGGTTGCGGCGCATGAACCCGGTGTCTTCCACGCACTGTTCACCCTTGATGGCCTTGGGGATGTCCGGCAGCGGGGTAGCGGCGAGCGCCGGTGCGCCAGCCGTCAGCAGCAGGATCATCAAGAGGGGGAACCCATAGCGTTTCACCACCCGTGCTCCCGGTTTCACGCTCGATTGTGGTCTGTGTGTCATCCGTGGTTGCCGGCCTATTCGCCCAGGCCCATCTTGATGTAAGCGGTGGGGCAGACGTCGGCGCAGATATGACAACCGATGCAGCGGGTGTAGTCGGTTTCCACATAACGGCCGGTGGTGTACTTGTCTTTCTTTACCTTGTGCACGGCATCTTGTGGACAGTAGATGACGCAGTTGTCGCATTCAAAGCACATGCCGCAGCTCATGCAGCGACCGGCCTCGGCCACCACTTCTTCTTCCGGCAAGGCCTGCACGCGCTCCTCGAAGTGGCCCAGTACCTCGCTGGCGTCCGGTACGTCTTCCTTACGTTTGTGGCGTGGTTCGTACTCGAAGTGGCCGAGGAACAGCTCATCGGCGGAAACGATGGAATAGGCCGAGCGATCCTCGAAGTTGTGGATGGCGAAGCCGGCCTCGGCGGTACCGCGGCGGCCACGGTCGATGCCTCGGGTATGCGCGTCACCTTCCGGCTGGAATTTTTCCGGTTCCAGATGGGTCTCTTGCAATTTTTTCAACAGGTCGAAGTGGTGCACGTCGACCTTGGGCCGCTTGCCCTGCGCCTGATGTTTCAGGTAGTGATCGATGCTTTCGGCGGCGACCGAGGCCTGGCCGATGACGGTGGTCAGCAGGTGCGGCTGGACGATATCGCCGGCGACGAAATAGCCTTCTTTGTTGGGTATCTGGAAATTCTTGTCGGCGTCGATGAGGCCGCGTTCGTTGGCTAGGCCTTCCATGCCATCGAAGCGACCGGTTTGACCGATGGCGGCGACAATGATGTCGGCTTTGATCTCGTATTCGGAGCCTTCGATGGCCTCCATCTTGCCGTTTTCCTCCTTCAGCTTGCGCACGCGCAGGGCCTTGGCGCGGCCGTCGTCGCCCATGATGATTTCCAGTGGGGCCACCAAGCCGATGATCTCGATGCCTTCGCGGGTGGCGTCGTCCACTTCGTGTTGTGAGGCAGTCATGTCGGCGATGGGACGGCGGGACAGCAGGGTGACGTCGACGCTGATGTGCCGGGCATCGGTCGGCAGGGCTTGTTCTTTGCCGCTGGCGATGACGTTTTCGACCCGGGCCGTATCGCTAAGAGCCTCGACCTTGCCGAGACGGCGGGCCACGGAGGCGACGTCGATGGAGGTGTCGCCACCACCGATCACCAACACCTTGCCGGCCACAGCCTTGAGATGGCCACGGTTGAAGGCTTCGAGGAAGGCGATGCCGGACAGGCAGTTGCTGGCCTCTTTGAAATGAGGAATGGGCAGGTCACGGCCATTCTGCGCGCCGATGGCGAAGAGGATGGCGTCGAAGTCCTTCTCCAGTTCTTCCAGGCTGACGTCGCGGCCGACGCGGGTATTGAGGCGGGTCTCGACGCCCATGTCGATGATGCGATTCATTTCGCCGTGCAGCACGTCACGCGGGGTACGGTAGCCGGGGATGCCGTACATCATCATGCCGCCGAGGTCTTCGTGGTCGTCGAACACGGTGCAGGCGTGGCCCATGCGGCGTAGCTGGTAGGCTGCGGACAGGCCGCAGGGGCCACCGCCGATGATGGCGACCTTCTTGCCGGTGTCGGCGCCGGGCTCAAAGGTGTAGCCATTGTCCAGCGCGGTGTCGCCGATGAACTGCTCGACGGCATTGATGCCGACGAAGTCTTCCACTTCATTGCGGTTGCAGCCTTCCTCGCAGGGGGCGGGACAGACGCGGCCCATCACCGAGGGGAAGGGGTTGGCATCGGTAGAACGACGGAAGGCATATTCACGCCAGTCCATATTAGCGGCGGGTTTTTCCATACCGCGCACGATGTCGAGCCAGCCACGAATATCTTCACCGGCCGGGCAGCTGCCCTGACAGGGTGGGGTCTGTAACAGGTAGGTGGGACACTTGTGGCTGGTATCGGCCGAAAAAATCTGCTGCGCCCAGGGGATATGCGTGCTGTCGCCATCCTCGAATTTGCGGAAGGTATGTGCTTGTTTCAGTTTATCTGCCGGTGTTGCCATCGTGCCAGTCTCCTAATCCACTGGTGTTAGGTCGTTCTATGTTTATTTCTACAGACTGCAGGGTGAGCGTCGTCCACCAAATCAACGTTGCTGGTTCACCCCTGCTGTGTCAGTTTCAATTTAGTTTTAATTTTTGGTATCCAACTGGATGGCGTCGCCAACCACTTCGTGCAGGCTGGTTATCATGTCGCCCTGGAATTGGTAGTAGGGCAGGGTCTTGGCAAACTGTGTCTTGCAGATGGCGCAGATGGCCACCAGGGTGTTGACGTCATTTTCGTCCACTACCTGTTTCAAAGCCTGCATACGCGGCATCGCGCCCTTGACCCGCAGTTCCATCAGATCATCGGTGAGCAGGCCACCACCACCACCACAGCAAAAAGTCTTTTCGTGGATGGTGTCAGGGGCCATGTCAAAAAAGTGGTTGGCCGCAGCCTTGATCACCTCGCGCGGCAGGATGAATTGACCGCCGGGTATGTTGCCCATGCGTGAGGCACGCGCCACGTTGCAGGAATCGTGAAAGGTGATGCGGCGATGGTCGTTGGCTTCCTTATTCAGGCTGAGGGCGCCACGCTGGATCAGGTCGTAAGTGAATTCAACGATGTGCTGTGGTGCGGGATACTTGGGATCGAGGAAATCGAACGGACCGATGAGGGTATTCCAGAAACTGTAGGCGACGCGCCAGGCATGGCCGCATTCACCGACAATGATGCGCTTGACGCCCAGCTCAAGGGCGGCTTCACGGATGCGCATGGCGGTCTTTTTCAAGTTATCGTTACTGCCGATGAACATGGAAAAGTTGGCGGCCTCGGAGGCGTGGGAACTTAGCGTCCAGCTGATGCCTGCCTGGTGAAACACCTTGCCATAGCCGATCAATCCATCGATATGGGGCTCGGCGAAGAAATCGGCCGACGGTGTGATCAGCAGCACATCGGCGCCCTTTTGATCCACCGGGAAGCGCACCAGCACGCCGGTATCTTCTTCGACGTCCTCTTCCAGGCCCTCCAGGGTGTTGACCAACGCGGGCTCTGGCAGGCCGAGATTGTTACCGATTTTGTGCACCTTGGCGAGGATTTCATTGCAGTATTTTTGGCCCACACCGATGGAGTCCATGATCTCGCGCGCGGCCATGGAAATCTCGGCGGTGTCGATACCGTAGGGGCAGAACACGGAGCAGCGGCGACATTGGGAACACTGGTGAAAATAGTTGTACCAGTCGTCCAGCATCGGTTTGTCGAAATCCTTGGCGCCGACCAGCTTGGGAAAGTGTTTGCCGGCAAAGGTGTAATAACGGCGGTAGACGCTGCGCAGCAGATCCTGACGGGCAACGGGCATGTTCAGTGGGTCTTCAGTGCCGAGGAAATAGTGGCACTTGTCGGTACAGGCGCCGCATTTGACGCAGGTGTCGAGAAACACGCGCAGGGCCTGTGAGCCCTCGACCAGTTCGCCAAGGCGTTTGACGGCCTTATTCTGCCAGTCTTCAACCAGCTCGCCGGGATAGCCGATATTCTCGTTGTGAATCGGTTTGGCCGGAAAGGTCTTGAGATACTGCATCGCCCCGGGTTTAACGGTCGGCAGATCCGGCGTTTCCTGGTGCGGTTTCAGTGCCGGGGTATCGAAACTTGTCTTTGCCACGTCATACGACCTCGTTGTTATTCTGCGGTGCTCTTTGCTGTCCAGCCCGCGGTGTGACGAACTTCACGTGCATCGTCGATCTGGGTGCGGGTGGGGGCGAAAAACATGCCGGGTGCATGCAGCAGCTTGCTGATCGGGAACACCACCATCAGGACAATGACCAGGGTGAAATGCAATAACACGAAACCATCGGCGGGTAGCGGCTGCCAGTCGAAATACATCAGGCCCAGCATGTAGGCCTTGATATGGACGATATCCGTGTGTGACAGGTACTTGATAGCCAGTCCGCTGAGGGCGATGGCCATCAGAAGGGCGAGCATCAGGTGGTCGGAAGGGCTGCTGATATAACGCACGCGATCAACCAGGAAACGACGTGCCCAGAGGCCGGCGAGACCGGCGATCATGGCGAATGCAGCATATTTTCCAAACGGCTGAATGAGAACGACCCAGCCCCACACAGGCTCGGTGAAATAACGCAGGTGGCGGGCCAGCACCAGGGCCAGCGCGACATGAAACATCCAGCCAAACAGCCAGATCCACTTGTTGGCAAAGAACAAGCTGCGGAATAAGGTGACTTCTTTGGTCATACGCCAAACCACGCCGGCCCGGGTCAGGGGTGCCGGGGTGACCGGGATTTTTAGTGGCGCGGGGGTCCGCGCATAGACCGCGATCTTGCGTGCCACACCCACAATCAACAGGAGGGTGGCGGCATAAAACAAGATGGCGAAAACCACGGAAAGAAGCATGAATAAACCTCAACAATACCTCCCCGCCCAGAGGGCAGGGAGGTGGTTGGTCTAGTGTGGTGTAACGTATAAAGGGCACAGATCAGCGTGGCGGGAAGCCGTTAGCTGCAAGGCGCGTCTCGCAGGGAATGGTGTGCCCTTTTCAAGAGACGCAACGCCGCAGATGACGGCTTCCCGCCGCGCCCGGAGGGAGGCCCGCAAATGCCCCAATCCTGCGTTGCAGTCCTTGTTAAGGGAAGAACCATTAACTGCGAACTGCGCCTTGTCTTGCGGCATTTGCGGGCCTCTGGTTTGTACCCTTTATACGTTACACCACACTAGGATGAATCAGACGCAGCCGGTAGGCTTGGGCAGGCCGGCGATCTTGCAGGCCTGCTTGGCCGGGCCGTAGGGAAACAGTTCGTACAGATACTTGCTGTTACCCTTGTCCTTGCCCAGTTTCTTGCCGATGGACTTGGTCAGCACACGAACGGCAGGGGCAATCTGATATTCGTCATAGTATTCGCGTAGGAAGTTGACCACTTGCCAATGACTGTCGGACATGTCCAGGCCTTCTTCCTTGGCAATTGCTTTGGCGATATCCATATCCCAGTCATCACGATTTTCGAGATAGCCTTCTTCGTCGACGGCAACGCTTTTTCCATTTACTTCCAGGGCCATATCGGTCTCTCCTCTATCTGTCTAGTGTCTATTTGAATAATAATCTGGCTGAATCAGAGCCAGGACTGGGTCTTGTCGTATTCTGCCACCAAATCCACGAAGCCGCTGTAATCGATAACATGGATGCCGTCGATGATACGGCTTTCATCGATGCCACGCGCCTTGAGGTCAGGCCCGATCACGTAGAAGGAAACCTCTTTCATGGCATTTTCCACCATCGGCGATTTTTGTGTACCCTGCATGGCGCCATAAACACCGTCTTCAATGAGAAGTACGGCACTGCCTTTCACCGCATGCTGGATACAGGATTCCAGTGCATTGCGATCCAGGGGTGATTTATTCACGGTATGTAGCATCGGTCATTTCTCTCTAAAAACTTAGAACCACATCCTGGGCTTCCATGATTTCGGCAAGTTCGGCGGCACTGACGAGCTTGATGGAATCCTTTTCCGCCCAGTCGTCGTCTTCGTCCTCGTAGGTGAGGGGGAGCAGGTCGTTCAGGGTCAGGCCACGGGCTTGCAGGGATTCTCTTTCAACGTAAATCTTGTTGACGTCGTAGTCACCCAGGGCCTTGTAGGTCGGCGAAAAATTCTTCACACCCAGTTCGTTGGTCTGTTGGCCCCGAGTGAGCTGGAAGACGCCATCGTCGAGAAAGGCGAGGCTGACATCCTGCTCGAAGGCGGCGCCGATCAAGACCACTTCCAGTGACTCCAGGGCATAAATGGTGCCGTAGGGCGCCTTGCGGTTGACGTATAAAAAACGCTTGGACATAACGCTCCCCTTAATCGCCGAAGGTAATGAGACGGTCGGACTCGATACCGGCGTCAATCAGTTGGCCAAGACCGGAAATGCGGAACCCCGCTGCAATATTGTCGGCATCCTTGCCGTTGCGCCTGGCCTCGTCGGCATCGGCGATGCCACGGCGCTGGGCCGCCGCCACACACAGCACGAGATCAAGCTCGTGCTCTTGCGCCAGCGTCGACCAGCGATTGACGATGTTGCGATCGTCCTGTGGCGGGGTGGTCAGGCGTGTGCCGTTGTTGACGCCGTCGTGATAGAAAAAGATGCGATAGATATCGTGCCCCTTCTCCAGCGCGGCCTTGGTGAAATTGTAGGCCGTATCTGCCGCTTGATGCGTATAAGGCCCTTCACTGACCAGGATTGAAAACTTCATGCGATTCCTCCGACCTTAGTCATTGACAATACCTCTTAGAAACGGATGTGTGCTGAGGCGTTGAGGGTATGACGGCCACCGCGCCAGTTCTCGACGTGGAACTTGGTGAACGGCAGCTCAGTCAGCTCGAAGAAACGTGGCCAGCCGATGCGCTCGACCCAGTCACCGATACGTTCCCAGTCCTTGGCGTCGTCTTTGTAGATGGAGAGGATATTCTTGACGACTTCGGATACCTCGGGCCAGCGCGGTGGATTGTTGGGGATGCCGGCAGCGACCAGCTTATGGAACATGGGCTTGCTGCGTGCATTGGAGTGTTTGCCACCGATCCAGATGGCCAGTTTGGAGTGTTCGGGATCATTGATCTGCATGGGTGGACAGGGCGGGAAGCAGGCGCCGCAACAGATACATTTTTTTTCATCCACTTCCAGTGAGGGCTTGCCGTTGACGATCGCCGGGCGGATGGCGGCGACCGGACAGCGGGCGACCACGGAGGGGCGTTCACAGACGTTGGCCACCAGGTCGTGATTGATTTTCGGTGGTTTGGTGTGCTGAATATTGATGGCGATGTCGCCCTGGCCACCGCAGTTGATCTGGCAGCAGGAGGTGGTGATGTGCACACGGTTGGGCATTTTCTCTGCGGTGAACTCGTCGTGCAGTTCATCCATCAGCGCCTTGACCACGCCGGAGGCGTCGGTGCCGGGGATGTCGCAGTGCAGCCAACCCTGGGTATGGGAGATCATGGTCACGGAAGGGCCGGTACCACCTACTGGATAGCCGGCGTCTTCGAAGGCCCGGATCAACGGCCCGACCTTGGCTTCGTCGGTGACGCTGACTTCCATGTTGGAACGGATAGTGAAGCGCACATAGCCATCGGCATACTTGTCGATGATGTCGCACAGCAGGTTGATCTCGTAGGGCCCGAGTTGACGCTGGGTACCGACGCGCACGGTCCATACTTCATCACCACTCTTGGCGACGTGACGCAGCACGCCGGGACGTGGGCGTTCATGGTACTTCCAGTTACCGAAGTTTTTAATATAGGTTGGGTGCATGTATTGAAAGGGGTCGGGTACGCCGCTCTCAATGGGGAAGCTCGGTTTCTCGCTCATCGGGTTAATCTCCAATAATTCCTGTCTGATTTTTGTCGGCTATACCATTGGGCGATCCGCAGGCTAACCCGTTGCCTGTCGTTGTTTCCATTTTTCGGCTTCTTCATCCCAGGTGTCCATGCGCACGTAGCTGCTCTGGCGTGTTTCGCTGATCATGTGCGGGTCGACCTCAAGTTCGATGCCTTCGAGGAAATTGGCCAGACCAATACGGTCGATGGTCTCGCCGACGCGTTCGTGTTCGAGGGCGTTCTCGGCCCAAAAATCGATGATCTCTTCGGCCAGCTCGACGATACGCTCATAATCCTCTTCGGTCTCCAGCTTCATGAAGGGCACCAGGACGGTGCCCATCAGATCGCCGATCTTCAGTGTGCGTTTGCCGCCGAGGAGGATGGTGACGCCTTTGTCGTTGCCGGGAGAGAGTGCCTTGGTCATTACGTTGATACAGTGCATGCAGCGTACACAGTTGCGGTTATCGACCTTGAGGGTGTCGTCGCTGTTGAGACTCAGGGCATTGGTGGGGCAGAGGTTGACAACATTCTCGACCACATAGTCACGGCCTTTGTCGGCGACAAATGTTTTCACCTCTTCCTGGTCGACCTGCATGTCGTCACGCCAGGTGCCGATGACGGCAAAGTCGGAGCGCTGAATGGAGTTCATGCAGTCGTTGGGACAGCCGGAGACCTTGAATTTGAATTTGTAGGGCAGGGCCGGGCGGTGCATGTCGTCGAGGAAATTGTTCACCAGCAGACGATGAATCTTCTGCTCGTTGGCGCAGGACTGTTCGCAACGGGCGGCGCCGACGCAGGACATGCCGGTACGCACGCAGGGGCCCGCGCCGCCGAGATCCCAGCCATAGCTGTTGATCTCGTCGAAGAAGGGTTGGGTATTTTTGGTGGTGGTACCGATGAACATGATGTTGCCGGTCTGGCCGTGGAAGGCGATGAGACCGGAGCCGTATTTGTTCCAGGACGTGGACAGCTGGCGTAGCATGTCGGTGGAGTAGTGGTTGCCGGCCGGCGGCTGCACTCGCACGGTGTGAAATTCCCTGGCCTCGGGAAACAGGGGCTTACCGTCTTTGTCCATCAGTTCCGTAAAGCGGGGAATGATGCCACCGCCATAACCAAATACGGAGACCGTCCCCCCCTTCCAGTACCCCAGGCGGGTCTCGTAGGAGTGCTCCAGCTGACCCAGCAGATCCACCATCATGTTGTTATCCATGGCGAGACGTTTCAGGCCGGTCACAAAGCTTGGCCAGGGGCCGGATTCAAGCTTGTCCAGCATCGGGGTAGCATGCAATGGCTTGGTGGAGATTTTCTCCTTGGGGAGATAGGTACTGTGCTTCTCGGGATTCTTGGGGGTTTGCTCGGCCATTGCCCGTTTCTCCTGGTTTTAAATTTCGCAGCCTTTCCGGCGTATTATCAGACCACTCTGTTTTTTTGACTTCCCGGGAAGCCATACAAATGGTCAGCCTATGACTGTCTGAAGTCTATGGCACTCATGTCAAGGCGCAATGGGTCAAAGGGGAGGGGTCAAAGGGACAGGGCTATCCCTTAGGTAATAGTCTGACGAATTGTTCGGGATACCAAGTCAGGTAGGGTGGGCAGGCTTTTCATGCCCACGCGGAATGTGTGACGATCATTGGCAAGGGTCTGTTGACGTTTCATTTTCATCACTGCTGGAGTGGGTGCATCTATCCCTGATGTGGTGTTGCCTATCGCCGAGTATTTGTTATGTTAAATACTGCCAATATAAGCATATGCTAATAATTCGGGGTGTAGGTCACCTGCTTGGCTGGCATCCATCTCGGGGAACGTTCGTGCGGAACCCTGTGGAAACGAACCATGGTACAAAAAGACAACAGTCCCTTCGATCTCGATGCTGTGCAGACCTACGGTGCCTGGCGGGAGCGCAAGCTGGTGAACTATCCTGTCAGTCTGGATGAACTGGTGGTGCCCGTTGAAAACCCGCGCGCGCTGACCGAGGTCGAGCATACGGCGATATTGCGGGCCTGTGAGCGCGCCAATATGGCCGTCTATACGCTGGCGCATCCCGGCGAGGCCCAGGACAAGACCCTGCTGACGGATCTGGGTGTACAGTGCGGGCTGCGCGATCTGGATTGCCATCTGTATGCCGATGACGACGGTATCTCGGCCTTGCAGGTGTCGGCCCAGCGCCGCCGGTACGCATACATTCCCTATAGCAACCACGCCATCAGCTGGCACACGGACGGCTACTATAATTTGCCGCAGCATCGGGTGCTCGGCATGGTACTGCACTGCGTACGCCCGGCGGCGCAGGGCGGTGAAAACAGGCTGCTGGATCACGAGATCGCCTATATTCGTCTGCGTGACGAAAATCCACACTACATTGCCGCCTTGATGCAGCCAGATGTGATGACCATTCCTGCTAACGTGGAAGCAGGTGTCGAGATCCGCTCGTTGCAGAGTGGAGCGGTGTTCTCCGTGGATGCGCAGAGCGGCAAACTGCACATGCGCTACACCGCACGTACCCGTTCCATCGAGTGGAAACAGGATGCCGACACGCAGGCCGCGGTACGAGCGCTGGAGGCCGTGCTGGCGGAGGATTCGCCGCAGAGTTTCCGTCACCGGCTGGCTGCCGGCCAGGGTGTGATCTGCAACAATGTGCTGCACAGCCGCAGCGCCTTTGACGACGATGCACCCGCCGGGCAGGGGCGGCTGATGTATCGTGCGCGGTTTTATCAGCGTGTGGGGCCGTCGACCGGCGAATAACCATTGGAGCAAGCATGATTTATCTGAGTGAACTGTTGATTCAGAACCCGGGCCTGGAATCCTTCGACGACCTGGTTCACGTCATTGGCGAACAGGCCAAAAAGGGTGAAATCCACCTCAAGATCGACATCAAGCCCAATTACCCCGATACCCCGGCCAACTGGGAAGACCGTGTCGAAGGTGCCTTCGCCGGCGTGTATTCGGTGATGGGAACCACCCATGGCTGTACGGAAGAAGACTGAACATGAAATATCTCGATGAAGGGGCCGGCATGCGTGATGCCGACAGCGGTGATGAAGACCTCGTCTCCAGGGAGAAACTCCAGCAGGAGCTGGCCGTGGCGCAGCGGGAGCTGACCGAACTGCCCATTGGTTACGCGCCCATACAGAAGGCCGGAATACAGAACCGCATTGCAGAAATTCTCATCGACCTGGAGCAGGGCGAAGCGGCCTTCGATACCGCCCGTGAGGCCTTCGATACCTTTGCCGCAGCAGCTCAATGGGAAGGCGTCGTGCATGCCTGCAACATCATGTTTATGGCCGACCAGCCCGATTCACTGGCGGCGCTGGGACAGGGAGTGTGGCTGGCGGTGACTTTTCCCATCGACCCCGAATTGAGTGTGGCCGTGCTACAGCACATCATCGATGAAACACCGACGGACTCCGATGGTGCCGCAGTGGCTGCGGCGGTGGCGCACTACGTGGTGGATCTGCGTGCTGAGGGTAAGCAGCGTGACAACCTGATGCTGTTCACCAATCACATGATGGGCAGTGTCGCGCGTCGTCATAGTGATGTGCAGAAGCAAGAGCAATTCGACTTCTGGATGGAAAAAATGGAGCTGACGGAACCCGCCAAGTTCCTGCCGCGTCTGCGCAACGTCGTCGACGTGCTGGTACAGGAAGACTGGTGGGTCGACCGTGAGGCCATCTGGGCCACTTTGCCGGATCAATAGACGGGTCGAAAAACCATGTACTGGGAAGAAGATAAAGACAGTGAGCCACCTGAAGTGGGTGATGCCGTTGTCGATCTCGTCTTCGGCATCGATTGCCGTTGTCTGCCGGTCGATCATGCCTATGACCTGTCGCAGGCGATACAGCGTGTATTGCCCTGGTTGTCCGGCGAACCGCTTGCCGGCATGCATACCATTCACGGTGCTGCGTCCGGCAATGGCTGGGTACGGCCGCAAGGTCCGGATGACTTGTTGCAGTTATCCCGGCGTACTAAATTCGCCCTGAGGGTGCCGAAACATTGCATTGGGGATGCTATGGAACTGCAAGGGGCGACGCTGGATGTGGGTGCTTATCCACTGGTATTGAAAAGCGCCACACGGCGGCCGCTAAGTGTACTGACGACGTTATTTGCACGCCACCTGGCCACAGATCACGATATCGAAAGCGAAGAGCAGTTGTTGGATTGGGTGGCCGGTCAACTGCAACGACTGAATATCCAGCCACGCAAATTGTTGTGTGGCACCCTGCGTCTGATTAAAACGCCTGTGGGTGATGTGCAGACCCGCAGCCTGATGATTGCAGACCTGGATTATGATGAGTCCTTGCGACTACAGAAACAGGGATTGGGGCCACATAGAATGCTGGGCTGCGGCCTGTTTATTCCGCATAAGGGAATCCAGGCCCTGGACTGATCGTTATGCGTTTTTCGATGGCATGGTTATTTCTACTTTGTCACATTTAACGCATTGTTTTTAAATATAGCCATGATCTTAATAGCCTATTTTTGCAGGCTCTTCGTAAAACTGTGTGAAATTCCGGTAAAATACCCTGCTTTAGCCATTGATTGGAGCGGTTTTTTCCATGGACATAGAAGAGCATTACAGCCAGCTACTGGGTGTCAATTCCCCGTGGGATATCCACAGCGTGGATCTCAACATAACAGAGCAGCGAGTGGACATTGCTATCGAGTATACCGATATCGAAGGCCCTTGCCCTGAATGTGCTGCCCTATGCCCGAAGCATGATG
>JAKIUN010000013.1 GCA_021647505.1 Gammaproteobacteria bacterium | reverse complement strand
CGCACAAAGATCTGTACGTCACTTTCCGCAAGGAACTCGATCCTGATCCGGAGCAGAATCTCAAAAACATTCCGCGTAAACAGCGTGCCATGGTACGAAAAGGCATCAAGGCCGGTCTCGAATCCGGCTGGGACGATGGCATTGACCGTTTCTATGACGCCTATTCGCAGAGTGTGCATGCCTTGGGAACACCGGTCTTTTCACGCAAGTTATTCTCGATCCTGCGGAATGAGTTTGGTGATGATTGCCGTATACTGACGATCACCAAGGATGGCCGAACCATTGCTTCAGTGATGAGCTTTTACTTTCGCAATGAAGTATTACCTTATTATGGTGGAGGCATGGCTGAGGCACGTACATTAAAGGGAAATGATTTCATGTACTGGGAACTCATGCGCCATTCAGCAGAAGAGGGCGTTCGCATCTTCGATTATGGCCGTAGCAAGCAGGGTGCTGGATCCTACAGTTTCAAAAAGAACTGGGGTTTTGAGCCCGAACCACTGCATTACGAATATTATCTGGTTCGGGCGCAGGAGATACCCGAGGTCAATCCCAATAATCCCAAGTATCAGATGTTCATTAAGCTCTGGCGCAAGATGCCCCTGGGTATGACCCAATGGCTGGGGCCGCATATCGTGAGAAATCTGGGCTGACCATGGCGGCAAAAAAGGAGCTGCTTTTTTTGGTGCACCGGATCCCTTATCCCCCGAACAAAGGGGATAAAATCCGTTCTTTTAATATGCTTAAACACCTGGGGGGAAATTATCGGGTGCATGTGGGTGCCTTTGTCGATGATCCCCATGACTGGCAGTATGAAAGCACCTTACAATCCTTGTGCGGTGAACTGTGTTTGCTGGCGCTGAAACCAGGCCATCGTCGTATCGCAAGCCTTAAGGGTTTGCTGACCGGTCAACCACTGACCTTGCCTTATTATGAAAGCTCTGCGATGCAACAATGGGTGGATGAGTTGTTGGCGTCTCGTCCCATCGATGCCGTCGTCATTTTTTCTTCGCCTATGGGGCAATTCCTCGAAAATCATGCCAGCGCTGATTGTCGTCGGATTGTGGATTTCGTCGATGTGGATTCAGACAAATGGGTTCAGTACAGCAGTTCCAAATCCTGGCCATGGAGCTGGCTCTATGGCCGGGAGGGCCGAACCTTGCTGGCCTATGAGAGAAAGCTTGCTGCGGAGTTTGATGCCTCGGTATTTGTTTCCGATGAAGAGTGCGCCCTTTTTCAGCGCTTGGCTCCGGAGGTGAAAGAACGTTGCGTGGGGATTTGCAACGGTGTCGATACCGATTATTTCTCACCCGAACGGGACTATCCCAATCCTTATGAGAAGGCGGGGCCAATCCTGGTGTTTACCGGCGCCATGGATTATTGGGCCAATGTTGATGCCGTACGCTGGTTTGCCGAGAAGATATTTCCCGCTATACGAACGCGGGTGCCTGCCGCTGAATTTTATATTGTCGGCGCCCGTCCTGCTTCCAATGTGCGTACCCTGGCCGGCACGGACGGAATTACGGTAACGGGTGCGGTACATGATATCCGTCCTTTCCTTGCCCATGCCACTGGCGCCGTGGCACCGATGCGAATTGCCCGCGGCATTCAAAACAAGGTGCTTGAGGCCATGGCCATGGGGCTGCCGGTATTAGCCAGCCCGGAGGCTGCGGAGGGTATTAGGATCAGACCGGGAGTGGATCTCCTGGTGGAGCCGGCGTTGGCCGGGTTTCAGGATTCTGCCGTTGCTCTTTTGCTTGGGAATTATCGGAATATAGGCAGATGTGCCCGCCGCTGTGTTTGCGAGCACTATGGATGGGAGCAGAATCTTCAGCGTTTGGATGCTTTGCTTGGCAGTGAAGGATCTCTGGAGAGCACCTCTGCGCGTGCACCGGCTGAAATGGCAAGCTTATGAAAGAGTCACGCTCTCTGTCATGGTCTCCTGACTGGCGGCCCGCCAGCACGGTATTTTGCCTGTCACTGCTCGTCATCGGCTTGGTGTTTTGGGAGACCTATCGCGACATTGTTGCCATCTGGTGGCGTTCCGAGACTTTTGCTCACGGGTTCCTGATTCTGCCCATTGTCGGCTACCTGATCTGGTTGAAGCGGGCGGCTTTGGCCCCCCTGGCACCGCGACCGGCCCCCGTGGCCCTGTTGATGCTGTTGGGTATGGTATTCGTTTGGGTGCTGGGTTATGCGGCTGAAGTGGCGGCAGCCAAGCAGTTAGCGGCCGTGATGATTGTGCCGGCTCTTACCTGGACAATTTTTGGCACCCAAGTGGCTCGAAAAATCCTCTTCCCGTTGGCTTATCTCTTTTTTGCGGTGCCCATTGGTGACTTTTTGGTGCCGCCTTTGCAGGATTTGACGGCAGCTTTTAGCGTTCGGGCTTTGCAGCTCACCGGTATCCCCGTTTATTGGGAGGGGCTTTTTTTCCATATTCCCAGTGGCTCTTTTGAAGTCGCACAGGCGTGTAGTGGTATTCGTTACCTCATTGCCTCCCTGGCTCTCGGCACACTCTATGCGTACCTAAATTTCACTACGCCCTGGCGGCGCTGGGTGTTCGTCGGGTTTTCGGTAGTGATTCCCCTTATTGCCAACGGAGTTCGCGCCTATGGCATCGTGATGATTGCCCACCTGAGTGATTACAAGCTTGCTGTCGGGGTCGATCACCTGGTCTATGGCTGGCTGTTCTTCGGTGTGGTCATTTTGCTTCTGTTCTGGGTTGGATCCCGTTTCCAGGAGACACCCCGGGAAGATACCAAAATCACATCGTCTCTGGCCGCAGTAAAAGGACAAGCTGTCAGTGGCCGGGTATTTGTGCTGTGGGCGGTTATTGCCACGGGGCTCGCGATTAGCGCACCAGGATTCGCTGCCTGGATGGATGCTCAACGCGAGGCGGCGTCAGCCTGGGAGCCGGTTTTACCGGTGGGGCGTAGCGGCTGGCAGGGGCCTTCCAGCAATGACGAATTGCATTGGCCAAGGTATGTCGGGGCCGTAGAGCGCCGCGGCGAATATCACAAACAAGGTCGACGAGTGCAGGTCTATCTTGCTTATTATCCGGTGCAGGTTCAGGATGCGGAGCTGATCAATTGGCAGAACCGGGTCTATGACCCTAAGTCTATGCGGCGTCTGGGGGACGGAGATGGTGTGGCGTACTTGCCCGACGGCCAGCAGTGGGCAGTGCACGAAACCTGGATAGGCAATGCCCGGGGGAATCGCCTAGTGTGGTTATGGTACGAGGTGGATGGTACCACGAGTATTCACCAGTTACAGGTTAAGGCCTATGAGGCCTGGGGGCGATTGCAGGGTTCGAATCGTGGATCGGCAGCCTGGATTCTGTCGACCGATTATGAAATAACGCCTGCGGAAGGACGGGAAGTTCTGGAGGGGTTTTTGGCCGATATGTTGCCTGTGCTCAGAGCAAGCCTGAAACCATGACGGGGGAGACTCCGGGTCAGCCACCGCTGGTCGTGCATGTCGTTCACCGCTTGCAGATGGGTGGGTTGGAGAATGGTCTGGTCAATCTGATCAACCATACCCCTGCGGGGCGTTTCCGGCATGCCATCGTTTGTATGACAGACTTTACCGAATTTGTGGATCGGATCAGCGCGGAGAACGTGACGGTCAAGGCTCTGCACAAGCAGCCTGGCAAGGACTTCGGGATTTACCTTCGGCTGTTCAAGATTTTTCGCGAGCTTCAGCCGGATATTGTCCACACCCGCAATATCGGCACTCTGGAGGCGCAGGTGATTGCACGGCTGTGCGGAGTACGTGGTTGTATTCATGGTGAGCATGGCCGGGACATGCGGGATCTGGATGGCAGTAATCGACGGCACCGGTTGTTGCGGCGCCTGATGAGCCCACTAGTCAACCGTTATGTCGCCCTTTCCAGGGATACCCGGCAATGGCTGGTGTGTGGTAATAGTGTGCCTTCCTGCAAGGTAGTTCAGTTGTATAATGGCGTGGATACGCAACGATTCCGACCTTATGAAACTACTGATGTGGGAAATCTGGGGGTGGCTAGTGGCCTTCAGGGGCGATTTATTGTCGGTACTGTGGGTCGTTTGTCGGCAGAAAAAGATCAGCTGACACTGGTACAGGCCTTTCTGATATTGATTGATAGAGATCCCGTCTATCGAAACCAACTGGGTTTGGTTTTGATCGGCGATGGTGGATTACGTGAGCTGATTGAGAAGTTTCTGCAAACCCGGGATGATGCTGTGCGTCGTTTGGTATGGATGCCGGGTGCTCGTAGCGATGTGCCGGAGATCATGCGCCAGCTGGATTTATTCGTGCTGCCATCGCAAACAGAAGGAGTGTCTAACACGATATTGGAGGCTATGGCTTCCGCCGTGCCAGTGCTGGCCACGGCTGTGGGTGGCAATCCTGAACTGGTAGTGGACGGAGAGACAGGGAGTCTAGTCGAGCCTTGCTCCCCCGTAGCTATGGCCGATGCAATTGAACACTATTTGCAGAACCGGGCGGTGGTGGCCGAGCAGGGGGCGCTAGGGCGGAAGCGGGTGCTCGCGCAGTTCAGTATTGAAGGGATGGTAGAACGCTATCTGGCACTTTACAGTGATGTGATAGGCTCTGCGCCGCAGATCAAGGGCAGAGCTGTTCATGACAGCGAATAGCATGAATATGAGTAGTATTGCTTGTCAGGGTGTGCGCTTGGTTTGGCTTGCGTCATTGTTGATGTCGTCTGTTGCAGGATTGATAACATCCTCGTTTGCATTTTCGTCCGAGATGAAAGAAGAATAAATATGTGTGGATTAGTCGGAATTTTTGACAGCCAGGGACAGCGGCTGGTGGATGCTGAATTATTGTCGCGGATGAACGAGACACAACACCATCGTGGGCCCGATGAAGGTGGCCTTCACCATGAGCCCGGAATCGGCCTCGGTCACCGACGTCTGTCCATCATTGATCTTGCGTCAGGACAGCAGCCTTTGTTCAACGAAGATCATAGTGTGGTGGTGGTCTACAACGGAGAGATCTACAATTTTACCAGTCTGGCCAAGGAGCTGCAGCAGCTCGGCCATGAGTTCCGCACTTATTCGGATACTGAGGTTATCGTCCATGCCTGGGAGCAGTGGGGTGAGGCCTGCCTGGAACGTTTTCGCGGTATGTTCGCCTTCGCCCTCTGGGATCGCAATCGGCAAACCCTGTTCCTTGCCCGTGACCGTATGGGGATCAAGCCGCTCTATTATGCCTTATTGCCCGATGGCCAGCTGATTTTTGGTTCGGAGCTTAAGTCTCTGTTGATCCATCCAGGTTTGGGGCGGGAATTTGATGCCCAGGCGGTGGAAGACTACTGTGCCCTAGGCTATGTCCCGGAGCCTAAGACAATTCTCAAGGGCGTGCGCAAGATGCCTCCAGGGTATTGCCTGAGTGTGCGTCGTGGTAATCCACCGGGTGAGCCACGTCAATATTGGGATATTCCCTTCGAGGCCCAGCCTGATGCGCCGGAAGCGGAATGGGAGTCGTCTTTGCTAGAGAGACTCAAAGAAGCCGTGGATATCCGCCTGGTCTCCGAGGTGCCACTTGGAGCCTTTCTTTCCGGTGGGGTGGATTCTTCGGCAATCGTGGCCTTGATGGCAAAGCTGATGGATGAACCCGTCAACACGTGTTCCATTTCCTTCGGTGACCCCAAGTTCAACGAGGCAAATTTCGCGGCCCAGGTGGCTGAACGTTATCAGACACGGCACTTTGTGGATCAGGTAGAGGCGGATGACTTTGCGCTACTGGATAATCTGGCCTCCCTGTACGATGAACCCTTTGCCGACAGCTCGGCGATTCCAACCTATCGGGTGTGTGAGCTGGCGAAAAAACATGTCACGGTTGCCCTGTCGGGTGATGGTGGTGACGAGAATTTTGCCGGTTATCGTCGTCATCGTTGGCACATGAACGAAGAACAGTTGCGTGGGCGTCTGCCCCAATGGTTGCGCGGCCCCCTGTTTGGCTTTTTGGGTCAGGTTTATCCCAAAATGGACTGGGCTCCCAAGATGTTTCGGGCCAAGACCACTTTTCAGGCCTTGGCCCGCGACAGCATGGCCGCCTACCTGCATAGCGTGGGAGTGATTTCGGAAAGCCATCGTCAGGAGCTGTTTACACCTGAACTAAAAAAGGAATTGCAGGGTTACACGGCTCTTGAGGTGTTTCGTTATCATGCGGAACGTGCACCTACCGACCATCCCCTGTCTCTGATTCAGTACCTGGATATGAAGACGTATCTGCCGGGGGATATTCTTACTAAAGTGGATCGCGCCTCGATGGCGCATTCACTGGAGGTGCGGGTGCCTATTTTGGATCACAAATTTGTAGAATGGGTGTCAGGTCTTCCACCGCAGGTCAAACTCAAGGGTCGTGAAGGCAAGTATTTGTTTAAAAAGGCCCTGGAACCTGTTTTGCCTAACGACATTCTCTACCGTCCCAAGATGGGTTTTGGCGTGCCAATTTCCGCCTGGTTCCGCGGTCCTCTGCGGGAGCGGGTGCGTTCTCAGTTAGTGGAGGGCAGCCTGGCCCGATCCGGCCTGTTTGAGCCAGCGGTCGTGCGGCGATTGGTGGATGAGCACCAGTCCGGACGACGGGAGCACAGCGCCACCCTCTGGTCTCTGCTCATGTTTGAGTCCAGTCTGCGCCAGCTCATGGGGGAAGGGAGTGGGGCGTGAAAATTCTAACGTTTTCGAGTCTGTATCCCTCCAGCGCACGGCAGCGGCATGGAGTGTTCGTGGAAAACCGCCTGCGCCACCTGATCGATCACAGTAGTGTTGAAGCACAGGTGGTGTCTCCGGTGCCATGGTTCCCGTCCCGGCATCCGTGTTTTGGTGAATATGCCCAAATGGCTGCTACCCCCCGTGAGGATGAGCGGCACGGGATTCATGTCCATCATCCGCGTTATCTTTTGCTGCCCAAGGTTGGCATGGGCATGGCCCCTCGGAGTATGGCAATGGCCAGTCTGGGCCTGCTGCGCAGGTTGCGGGAGAAATTCCCTTTTCAACTGATTGATGCCCACTATTTCTATCCGGATGGTGTGGCGGCGATTACGCTGGGCAAACGCCTCGGTGTGCCAGTGGTGATCACAGCTCGTGGCACCGACCTCAACCTGATTCCCCAGCATCCCCGGCCACGGCGCTTGATCCAATGGGCGGCCAGCGAGGCAGCCGGTATGATTACGGTCTGCCAGGCGCTGAAAGATGTACTGGTGGATCTCGATGTGCCGGCAGGGCGGGTGCAGGTGCTGCGCAATGGTGTGGATCTGAGCATTTTTCGTCCACCAGAAGGTCGTGAGGCGCTACGTCAGGCCCTGGGTATTGATCGGCCTTGCCTGCTGTCAGTGGGACACCTGATTACCCGTAAAGGTCATGATCTGGTGATCCGTGCCTTGCAGGCGTTGCCGGACATGATGCTGGCTATCGCTGGTGATGGTCCCGAAGAAGGAGCGTTGCGCGAGTTGGTCGTGAGCCTGGGTCTCACGGAGCGGGTGCGTTTCCTGGGCGCCCTGCCGCATGCCGGGCTAAAGGACTGGTATGGCGCTGCGGATTGCCTGGTGTTGGCTTCCAGCCGCGAGGGTTGGGCTAATGTACTGTTGGAGTCCATGGCCTGCGGGACGCCCGTGGTGGCAACTCGGGTTTGGGGTACGCCAGAGGTGGTGGCCGTTGATGATGCGGGAAGGCTCGCCGAGCGAACACCTGTATCCCTGGCTGCTGAAGTGCGGGCTTTGCTTGCCAGCCCTCCGTCACGGACTGCAACCCGGGCCTATGCGGAGGGTTTTAGCTGGGATGCGACCAGCCAGGGGCAGAAAGCACTGTTTGAACGAGTTTTGGCGGAACAGGCGGCATGAAGATTCTTTATCACCATCGCATTGCTTCCAAAGATGGGCAATATGTGCATATCGAAGAGCTGACCCGGGCTCTGACGGCGGCGGGTCATGAGCTGATTATCGTTGGCCCGAAAGTGGTGGAATCGGATGATTTTGGTGGCGAGGGGGGCATGGTCGCCCGCCTCAAGCGGCATGTTCCCAAGGCGCTCTATGAATTGATGGAGCTGGGTTACAGCCTGTTGGCGTATTGGCGGCTGTCCCGTGCGGCGAAACAGCATCGTCCTGACGTGTTGTATGAGCGTTATAACCTCTATTTGCCTACTGGGGTGTGGCTGGCAAAGCGCATGAAATTGCCCATGTTGCTGGAGATCAATGCCCCCCTGTTTGATGAGCGTGCCCGTTATGACGGCTTGGCACTGACAGGCTTGGCCCGCTGGAGTGAGCGTTACTGCTGGCGTGGAGCGGACGGTGTTCTTCCCGTGACGGAAGTTCTGGCTGATCGTGTGCGGCAGGAGGGCGTCGATCCAGCGAAGATTCATGTTATCCCCAATGGTATCGATTGGGAAAGATTTCGAGAGATACCTGATCTCGATATCGCCAAGCAGGCCCTGGGCCTGGATGGGCAATTGGTGCTGGGTTTTACGGGTTTCGTGCGGGAGTGGCACGGTCTTGAAGGCGTCGTAGAGGTGGTGGCCGCCGGGCCGAGCCGGCATTTACTGGTGGTTGGTGATGGCCCAGCGCGTGCCTCCATCGAGGCACGCGCTCGTGAGCTGGGTGTGGCGGATCGGGTAACGATTACCGGAATCGTGAATCGTGATCGGGTAGCGGATTATATTGCGGCCTTTGATATCGCCCTACAGCCGGATGTGGTGGCCTATGCCTCGCCCTTAAAACTGTTTGAGTATCTCGCCATGGGACGGGCAATCATTGCCCCGGATCGCCCCAATATTCGCGAAGTGTTGAGCCACGATGGGAACGCCTGGCTGTTTGATGCGGACACGTCTCAGGGGCTGGCGGAGGCTATTGAGCATTTATGTCTGGCGCCGGCGTTGCGCCAGCGCCTGGCGGTTGCTGCACGGGCAAGTATCGACCAGCGAGGGTTGACCTGGGCGGCCAATGCGGAGCGGGTTGTGCAGCTGTTTACCCGATTAGGTGCCGGCAAGACACAGCAGGGATCCCCCCAGCGAAAGCACGGGGACGGGCGGTGAGCGGGCTGCATCGTGCTTTGTTCATTACTTTTCTGGACAAGTATTCCGGGCTGTTGATCAGCATTATATCCACTGTGATCCTCTCCCGTCTCCTGACACCTGAAGAGATTGGTGTATTTTCCGTGGCAGCCGTATTCGTTCTCCTGGCAACCATCCTGCGCGAATTCGGTATTGGCGATTATCTGGTGCAGGCCCGGGAGGTGACTCAGACGGGACTCAATGCTGCTTTTACCTTGATGCTGGCGAGTTCCTGGGCGCTCGCAGTGATACTTTGGGGTATCAGTGGCCCGGCTGCGGACTTTTATCATGAGCCGGGGGTGGAAGAGGTTATTCGTGTTTTGGCGCTGAGCTTTATTCTGGTTCCGTTTGGGGCCGTATTCATGGCACTGCTGCGCCGCGAAATGAAATTTGGTATCAGTTATCGCATTCACCTGGCACAGAATATCGTGCATGCGGGTACGGGTATCAGCCTTGCTTATTGGGGGTTGGGTTACATGAGTCTGGCCTGGGCTTCGTTGGCCGGGGTGGTGGTGACTGTCCTTGGTGCCACCTGGTACCGGCCAAAAACGTTACGCCTGGGGCTTGCTTTTTCCGGGGTGGGGAAGGTGGTGCGTTTTGGCGGCTGGGTGATGATTTCTACCGTTTGTGGGCAATTGGCCGGACGTATCCCTGAGTTGCTGATTGGCAAAGTTCAGAGTATAGCCCAGGTGGGATTTTATTCACGCGCCAATGGCCTGATCGAAATGTTTGATCAAGGGATCATGCAGGCCGCAGCACCTGTGGTAATGCCCCATTTTTCCAAGTTGAAGCGTGAGGATGGGGAGATAGCTGCACATTTTCTGAAAGTTGTCAGTTATATTATCGCACTGGCATGGCCTTTTTATGTACTTCTGGGCCTGATGGCAGAGCCTGTGATTCGGGTTCTTTATGGAGACCAATGGGGGGCTGCGGTGCCCTTGGCTCAAGCCCTGTGCGTGTTTGGTGCCGTGATGGCCTTTACTCCCTATGCCGGCATGATCATGCGATCACTGGGCGGGGCGCGGGATGAGGCCCTGGCTCAAAGCGGCTATTTTGTACTGTTGTTGATCATCCTGGCCGGAATCTATCCCTACGGAACACAGGCTATCGCATGGGGTGTGGTATTGGCCGGGGCAGGGCGTATTCTGCTTCTGTTGAATCGGCTAAAGCATCTAATCGGTTTTTCATGGCGGGATTATTGTGCGGTTGTTTTGCAAGGGGTTTTGTTAGCGATGCTTACTCTGGCGATACCTCTGGCTTTGTGGTTCGGGCTAGCGTTTGTGCACGAAACGGCGTGGCTGGGTTTTCTGGCCATAGGGGGAAGCGCATTTGTTTCCTGGCTGCTTGCCCTGCGTTTGATACAGCATCCTTTGTATGCAGAAGTGGACGGTTTGATCGGCCAATATTTGCCAAGCCTGACGATAAGAAAAAAATAATGAGATTAGTTGTGAAGGTGATAAATTGATAGCGTTTTCATCAACAATAAATGCTTGCAGGAGCCTTGCCGTCTTGGGCATGTGGAGCGCCAACTTTGCGTGATATCGTTATTACCTTGATCGTCTTTGGTCTGTTGCCAATGGTTTTAATGCGCCCCAGCATTGGCGTGTACCTTTGGTCATGGTTGGGGTATATGAACCCGCACCGGTTGAGTTGGGGGTTTGCTTACAGTTTCCCCTTTGTCCAGGTTGTGGCCATTGTCACCCTAGTAAGCATGATTTTTTCCAAGGAACCAAAGAAACTGCCAAATAGTCCGCTGGTGGTTCTGTGGGCACTATTTGTTCTTTGGATGTGTATAGCCACCGCCGCGGCTATTGATCCAGGTCATTCGGTAACGGAGCTGACTCGAGCCCTGAAAATTCAAATGATGATATTGGTCACCTTTTTGTTGATTAATGATCGGGAAAAACTGCACACTCTGGTTTGGGTTTTGGCTTTGTCCATTGGTTTTTTCGGCATTAAAGGTGGTTTTTTTACAATTGCCACTGGGGGGAGTTTTCGGGTTTGGGGGCCGCCAGGCAGTTTTATCGAGGGTAATAATGAGTTGGCATTGGCGCTTATTATTGTTCTGCCCCTGTTTCGCTACTTGCAGTTGACGAGTGACAACAAATGGGTTCGCCGTGGGTTGGTGTTAGCCATGCTATTGTGTACGGCGTCTATTGTGGCCAGTTATTCGCGTGGTGCTTTTTTGGCGGGTGGTGTGATGGCCTTCATGTTTTGGTTAAAGAGCCGGCATAAATTTGCGATCGGTGTAGTGGGGGTGATGATCGTGGGGGCAGTTTTGATGTTTCTTCCCCAGCAGTGGTTTGATCGCATGTCTACCATCGAGAACTTTGAGGAAGATCGCTCGGCCATGGGGCGAATCAATGCCTGGCATTTTGCCTTTAATCTGGCCAAAGACCGACCATTGACAGGGGGTGGGTTCGACACGTTTACACCGGAACTGTTCAGGAAATATGCTCCCGACCCCACAGCTTTTCATGATGCCCACAGTATCTATTTTGAAATTCTGGCGGAGCAGGGCTTTGTCGGACTGGGGTTGTTTCTGATTATGTGGTTTGCCACTTACAGAGTTGCTGGCAACATTGTCCGGCAGTGTAAGGGGCGGGATGATTTGACGTGGGCCCGGGATCTGGCTGCCATGTTGCAGGTCAGCATGGCAGGGTATGCAGTGGGTGGGGCCTTTCTTGGCCTGGCCTACTTTGATCTGCCCTATCACATCATGGCGATGGTTGCGGTGCTACATCATTTGATGAAGGAGAAAGGCGTCATGGGGCCACAAACACCTCCCCTGAGGGGGCGGGTGTGAAGGGGCCCGGTTGCTATCTTGGGCGCGCGTTGACGGGGTTATGGTTCCGTGGCGGGCGCAACAGGCGTCTGGCGGTACTGATTTATCACCGGGTGCTGCCGAATGCTGATCCGCTGCACCCCAGGGAACCGGATCTGGACACCTTTCGCTGGCAGATGGCGGCTGTAGCGGCCACCTGCAACGTCTTGCCGTTGACCGAGGCGGTGGAACGACTCGCCAGCCACAGCCTGCCACCCAGGGCCGTTGCCATCACCTTCGATGATGGTTACGCCGATAATCTCACTCAGGCTTTGCCAGTGCTGCATGAATTCGATTTGCCTGCGACCGTGTTCGTTGCGAGCGGATTTATCGATGATGGCATCATGTGGAACGATACGGTGATCGAAACGCTGAGGCGAGTACCTGACGGAGAGGTAGATCTTTCGCCCATCAATCTGGAGCCGGCGCAAGTAGACGGCGTTGACGCTCGCCGTTTCTTGATCCAGACCGTCATCGATCATTTAAAATACTGCTTCTGGATGAATGCAAGCAACGGGCGGATGAGCTTGCGGATCATCTGGGTGTGATTTTCCTGATGATCTGATGTTGACGACATCACAACTGAAGATGCTGGCTGCGGGAGGCGTTGAAATTGGTGCCCACACCGTCAATCATCCGATTCTCTCTCGTCTCTCCGCAGGGCAGGCGCAAGAGGAGATTATTGACAGTCGCTCGCATCTTGAAGATATTTTGCAGCAGCCAGTGGGACTGTTTGCGTATCCCAATGGGCAACCCGGTAAGGACTATGGCGATGAGCATGCTAAAATGCTGCGCGCTGCGGGGTTTACTGCGGTTGTCTCAACGGCGTGGGCGGTCAATGGTGCGGCCAGTGACCGCTATCAGTTGGCGCGCATCAACAGCTGGGATAAAACGCCACTTCGGTTCATCATGCGCGTTGCGGATGCCTTTCGGCGGGGCCTGTTGGCAGATTTCCCAAATATGTGACAATGAATTATTAGATAATTATTAGGATGTTCCACAATGACTGTGACAACCCGGCTTGATATTTCTGTCATCATTCCTGCATACAACCGCGAGTGTTTTATTGGTGAAGCCATCGATAGTGCTTTGGCGCAGGAGGATGTGAATATAGAGATCATCCTGGTGGATGGTGCCTCCAGCGATGATACGGTTGCCGTGGCGCGGAAGCATGCCCCGGATATCCGGGTTATATCCGAGCCTGACTTGGGTGTTGCCGATGCGCGTAACAAAGGGATTAAAATCGCCTGCGCACCCTGGATTGCTTTCCTTGACGCGGATGATATCTGGAAGCCGGAAAAACTGAAATTGCAGCTGGCGCTGACGGAAAACGCTCCCGATATCGAATTTATTTTTTGCGATGCTTGGCAGTATCGTGGTGACGAGATAATTCTGTCTTCTTTCTTGGCGACCCGTGAGCAATACTCGAATATCCCAAAGCAGTTACTGGGAAATGATCTGGTCATATTCGAGGCGCCCATGGATGAAGAGATCATGCGGGTGAATTACGTCGTGACAACATCCACGGCGATGGTGCGCACACAGGCGGCGCGGGATGTCGGCGGTTTTGATCCCACCCTGAAGGTTTGTGAAGACTATGAATTCTGGCTGCGTGTCGCGAAAGGACGCAAGACCGGTGTGGTGGAGAAGCCACTCGTCGGCTATCGTCACCATGGCGCGAGCCTGTCCGACGATATGTATGCTATGGCCTGGGGGCGTGTGGAGGTGGCGGATCGCGTTGCAGCGGATGATTCTGTTTACCCCCGGGGAGCCCGCGATTTCTTTCACGAGGAGCGCTGGCGGCGTTATACTCAGTTGGGAAAAATGGCAATTCATACGGGAGATGCGAAAGAGGCTCGCAGATTTTTTCGTAAGAGCCTCAAAGTCCATGCATCACCCAGCAACATTGTCCTGTATCTCGCTACTCTTACAGGTCGCCCAGGGCTGAAGGTGGCGATGGCTTTGAAGCGGATTTTACGACTTAATCTGGGTTAAAGGGGATTACCAGCTCCCAGTCGAGCGGACTTCCCATATGGAATGTGGCTATGTTAAATGAATATGCCTAATTCGAATGCCGAGACGGCAATTGACATCTGTGTCGTTATTCCGGTCTATAATGCCGCAAGGTTTATTGTCGATGCACTTGATAGCGTCGCCATTCAGACCCGGAGGCCAGATGAAATCATCATCGTGGATGACGGGTCGACGGACAATTCTCAGGAATTGATCGAAGCGTGGCGGAAAGATAATGATCTTTCCGTTCAGGTGCTTAGTCAAGAGCATGCGGGGCTGCCAGCGGCAAGGAATGCGGCACTTAAAATAACTCAGCAGGGCTGGGTTGCCTTGTTGGATGCTGACGATGTTTGGTGTTCCAGTCATTTGGCATTCCTTGAGTCTGCCGCCCTGAAATTTCCTGATAGTATCCTAGTTTTTGGAGATATTTATATTTTTTCAGAAAACGTAATTATGAATGAATGGTTTTCAAAAGAAAAGATGCTTGCATGTGGTATACCGGAATCCGGGGGAGAGCATCATCGGCTCGGCTCGGGGCTCTATAAAAGTTTGGTGCCCGGTAATTATATTGTGCCGTCAAGTTTGATGTTTTTTCGCGATGTGGCTGCTTCGTTACATTTTTTTGATGAAGGTTTTTGTGTTATGGAAGATTATGATTTCTTATTGCGACTTTCGAAGCAGGGGAATTTTATATACACGAAAAAATTAACCGTTGGTTGTAGAGATCATGAGGCCAATATTACAAACGAAAAAAACGCATTGCAAATTAACTATTTTTCTTTTCGGGCATTAAGAAAGGTGCTGGATGATTCGTTTCAGTTGACGCTTGATGCATCGGAGCAAGCGGTAACGAAAAAACAGTTTTCTGTGGCAGCAGGGAATCTGATTTATAGCGCATCAATGAAAGGGTTTGAGGCATATGTAGCGGCATTGTGCTTTCTGTTTAGAAATAAAATGAAAAAGGTGGCGTTTAACCCAAGACATTTTACAAGAGCTTTGTATTTCAGTATAAGTGGTGCCGCAAAAAATGGATGATTTCTTTTCCAGTCCCCAGTGGTTTGATGCCTGGATAAAGGCTTTTGCCTCTGGGGCTGAATCCCGTTCACTATCTGTTGGGGACAACGTGTTCCCGTTCTTGGTCGAGCGAACCTCTCAGTTTGGTATTCCTCTGTATTGTCTCCGGGCGCCGGCGAATGAGCACAGCCCCTTTTTCAGTATCCCTTTTGATGGGCAGGAGGGAAGCGCTGAATTGGCTGAGATGTTACAACGGTCTCGGCGGCAGTGTGCCTGGGATTGGTTACAGCTGGAATTTGTGCCTTGGGATTCTGCGCTTCATCGTGCCGGTGTGGCATTGGAGCAGAAGGGCTGGCCGGTATTGGTGGAAGAGCATCCGCATACCGCGATGATAGATATCGAAGGTGATTGGGAGGATTATGCCAAAGGTGGCATGTCGAAAAAGCTACGTACCAATACCAACCGGGCCGAAAATGGGTTGAAGCGGCAAGGGGATTTGGTTTTTGAAGAATGTGCTTCTCGGGCCGACTGGAAGCAGTGTCTGGCGTTGATATTCAGCCTTGAGGCGCAGGGTTGGAAAGGAGATGGCGATAGCGCTATCAATTGCAAGCCGCTGGAACGCCAATTTTATGCCGATGTGCTTCAGCTGGCCCGGGAGCGGAATGCGCTGCGGCTCTATACTTTGCGCCTTGATGGCGAGATGATTGCAGCCAATATCATGATTATTAATGCGGAAATGGCTTACGGATGGAAGACAACCTATCGGCAGGATCTGGCCAAGTTTAGCCCGGGGAATGTCCTGCAGCGCTACATTCTTCGTGCTTTATATGAGCAGGCTGATGTCAAGTGCCTTGACATGCTGGATCCAGTCACGGATTGGAAGCGTCGTTGGGCCACCCGAATGGAGCCTCGTGCCTTTATGCGTATTTTTGCCCCCACGATCAAGGGACGAATGATGTGTCATGTGGCTAAACGGCGTGCAATGCGGCAGCATACTGCTGATGGCAAGGCGAGTCGGGTCTAACTGAACAGGAATTTTTATGAAGATAATCACCTGTATACTGTTGCTGGGAATGGCGTTGCCTGTGTTGGCAGCAACACCGGCCTCTGAGAGTTATTACGGAAATCCTAACCCCGCACATCTGAGCGCCGTAGAGCGGCACCATCTTCCGCAAGCGAGGGAGAAGGCCCGCTGGGAAAATCCAAGCTATGCTTGGACGGATGTGAATTTCATGCTACGACATTTTCCCAATCATCCAGATGCGCTGATGTTGGCAATAGATCTTTCCTTTAAGTCCAACGATATGCGTCATGTGAAAGAATTATTCGAAAAAGCGGTTTTCTTCGACCCCGAGCCGGCCGCGCCATGGGTGATCTATGGTCTGTTTTATCATCGCCATGGCCAATTGAGCGAAGCGGTCAAACGTTACCTGGAGGCCTTGAAACGTGACCCTGATATGGCGGAGGCGCATTATAATCTTGGGCTGGCCTATTTCAAACTGAAACAATATGAAGCGGCCAACCAGGCTGCACAGAAGGCCTATGCACTGGGTTATCCATTACCGGGTTTGCGCAAGCAGCTGGAGAGAGCGGATAAGTGGCAACCGACATCCGAGATGGCGGCGGATAAACCTTGAGTACAATGTTGAAGCATGTGACTAACTCTCTCCAGGTCAGAGAAGTACGGGAGCTTGCTGGTTTTGAGATGCTACGTTCGGCGTGGTCTGAACTCTTGGAGCATGTGCCTGGACATCGGCTGTTTCTCTCACCGCAATGGCACTTGGCAGCATGGGAATGGCGAGCTGAGGATGCTGAGCTTTATTGCCTGGTTGCCGAGGATGGCCAGGATATTATCGCGATCCTGCCACTTGTGCGTGATAGCGAGTCGAAATATGGGCTCAAGCTACATCGCCTTGGTTACCTGACCGTACCCGATACGCAATTTGCAGATATGGTCTGTCGCCGGGATGTG
The DNA here is from genome assembly GCA_021647505.1 of Gammaproteobacteria bacterium. GTDB lineage: Bacteria > Pseudomonadota > Gammaproteobacteria > SZUA-152 > SZUA-152 > DRQN01. The sequence goes on along the minus strand of JAKIUN010000013.1, from coordinate 47,039 downwards.
GCTCCGGCAGCAGCCGAGGCTTTTGCGAATCATCTTGCCGGACAACAGGACTGGGATCAGCTTCAATTCAGCCATCTTGATAAGGGGTCTATGGTGCAGGAATTTTTGCTCCCCGCATTGCGTAAGCAAGGTCTTTTGGCCAGTGAAGGGGTGGCTGACTCAAATGCCTGGCTGGGTCTTTCGAGTGGCTGGGAAGCTTACTATGCAACCCGTAGTCGACGCCTGAAAAAGGGTAATAACCATGTGGGCAATCGACTCAAGAAACAGTTTGCAGACATTCAGTTAGAGCGTGTTCGGGTTGAGGAGGCTGAAGTTAATGCCTGTCTGGATAAGCTTGTGCGGGTATCAGCGGCGAGTTGGAAGCAGAGCACAGGACTGACTCTGGACAACACGGGACCGCAGGCCTTCATTCGTCGGCTGACCGAGGAGCTGGCCGGGCAGGGACAGGTGGTAATATGGTATCTGATTTTAGACGGGCAAGCGGTTGCCAGCGAGTATCAACTGCATCATGAGGGGCAGATTTATGCGTTGCGCGCAGATTATGACACTGCATTTGAGGCATGCTCGCCGGGTACATATCTTTTTTGGCAGATACTGATGCAGGTCTGCGAGGAGGGTGGTGAACGTTACTGGATGGGGCCGGGAGATAATCCCTACAAGGCGCGATGGCTCGAAAATGGGGAACCGCTGCAGCGTTTCACCGTTTACGGTTACACCGTGCGTGGTCGCATTTTAGGGTTGTTGGACAGACATGTTAAACCCTTGGTGCATCGTTTGCGCAACATGAAAAATTCAAACAAGTCATAGGAAGGTCAGTGATCGAATTATTCGGCTATTTGGGTGGGACTGAAGGACGCACCGCCATGAAAGGACTGCTATCCGAAAGCAGCACGGAGTATCAGTTGCTGGAAGGGGAGTACGGCATGGTTGCGGCTTGCAGTCCCTTCGACAATGTACAGATTGCCTGTGAGGGTGATACGGCAGCACTACTCGTTGGGCGGCCACGGGAGACAGGGCAACGGGCAGCAACAGGATTGGCCCAGGCCTTCTCCAGAGAAGGTGAAAAAGCCCTTGGTCATTTACATGGCAGTTATGTGGGAGCGGTGTTTAATCTTTCATCCGGACAAGGTTGCGCCTTCGTTGATCGTGTAGCCAGCTGGCCACTTTACTACACGACTTTACCCTGGGGTGGTTTGGCATTTTCCACGCGCATGGATGTTTTTCATCGACTGGGCGTGACGCGTAAAATCCGTCCGCAGGCGCTTTATGATTACCTCTATTTTCATGTGATTCCTGGACCTCAGACGATCTATGAGGGCATTCGAAGTTTGCGTCCCGGCCGGACGGCGATGTATCTCGGGCAGGTTGAAGAGCGACGTTATTGGCAATTGACGTACCAAGAGGATGGCGCGGGAGATTTTGCAGACCTGAAGCAAGAACTTCTTGGCCTGCTGGAAACCTCTGTTGCTCACGTCGCAGATGGTCGGGTGGGCGCCTTTCTTTCCGGTGGAACAGACAGCTCTACGGTAACCGGCATGCTTGGCAAGGTGAGTGGCCAAGCACCACAGACTTACTCTATCGGTTTCGATGAGCCGGGTTATGATGAGCTGGGGTTTGCACGGACATCCGGCAAGTGTTTCGGTGCTAAAATGCATGAGTATAGGGTGACGCCAGAAGATATCGTCGATGCGATACCCCGTATTGCCCGAGCCTATGAGCAGCCATTCGGCAATTCCTCTGCTGTGCCCACCTATTTTTGTGCGCGTATGGCGGCTGAGACAGGAGTACATCGTTTGCTTGCCGGTGATGGTGGTGATGAATTGTTCGCCGGCAATACCCGTTATGCGAAACAGCGTATATTTCATACATACAGCCATGTACCTGAGGGGTTGCGTCGAGGATTAGTGGAGCCGTTACTGATGGGGCCGTTGGGGCTACTGCCGGGTTTTGGCAAATTACGGAGTTATGTGAGTCAGGCAAAGATCCCCATGCCTGAGCGCATGGAAACCTATAATTTGCTGGGACGTCTGGGTTCTGAGTCGGTGCTGAGCGAGGACTTTTTATCACAGATTGATCAGCGTCACCCCTTTCAGGTGCTCAGTGCAGCCTATGAGGACAGCAATGCCGAGAGCCTGCTCAATCGAATGCTTACTCTGGACTATCAAGTCACACTCGCCGATAACGACCTCCAAAAAGTGGGCAGAATGTGTGCTCTGGCCGGCGTCGAGGTTGCCTATCCACTATTGGACGATGAAATGGTTGCCTTTGCGGCCAGGGTGCCGCCAGGGATGAAGCTCAAAGGCAATAAGCTGCGCTGGTTTTTTAAGACCGCCCTGTCCGACTTCCTTCCACAGGAGGTTTTGACCAAGAAAAAGCAAGGTTTTGGTCTGCCCTTCGGTCCATGGTTACATCGCCACAGTGGTCTGTCGGAACTCGTGGGTGACAGTCTTTCTGATTTGCGTAAACGTAAATTGGTTCGTGGTGAACTGATTGATCGTCTTTCTAATGAGCTGGTTAGCGGCCATCCCAGTTATTACGGCACCCTGGTTTGGGTGTTAGTGATGTTGGAACAGTGGTTTTCTATGCACCAGAGGGAGTGAGCTGCAGCGTACGGGACTATAAGTACGATATTGTAGTTGTGGGGAGATGTCATGCTAACAGTTGTATTTTCAACCTATAATGGCGAAGAGACATTGCCATTGATGTTAAACGCATTGTCTGAGCTGACACCGCCTGAAGGTGGATGGAAGCTTATCGTGGTTGATAATAATAGTACTGACTCGACAGCTAAATTATTGTCAAACTACGTAAATAGGTTGCCAATGACGATTACAGAGGAAAAGAAAAAGGGTAAAAATCACGCATTAAACAGTGTTTTGGATCAATGTGAGGGCGACTTAATAGTTTTTACTGATGATGATGTTATTCCTGATAAGGACTGGTTGGTAAGGTACAGGCAGAGCGCGGATGATAATCTGGATTATGCGATATTTGGAGGGCGTACAGAGCCGTTTTGGATGAAGCCCCCTGAGCCCTGGATACTGGAATGGGTTGATAAAGAGGTTGTCTTCGCATGCAGCCCGGATATTGTTATCCCCCATGATTCTTGTGCGGGATATATTTGGGGGCCAAATATGGCTATCCGAAGCGATATTTTCAAGAGAGGAATACGTTTTGATGCCTCCATCGGGCCTGATGGCTCAAAAAACTATGTAATGGGAAGTGAAACCTCATTAATTTCGACGCTGCTAAACCAAGGGTATCAGTGCTGGTTTGATATGGATAATACGGTCAAACACATTATTACGGAATCCCAACTGGAAAAGAAGTGGATTCTAGGGCGAGCAGTTAGATATGGCAGGAGTTTGTATGGGGAAGATTCAAGGCGGAGAAAAGAGATAAAGTCCTGTGTTTTTGGTATTCCCCGATATTATTTTCGATTGTATTTCATGGCGTGGGGACAATATGTGGCGAGCTTTGTAGCTGGTGATAAGAAACGGACATTTCATGCAAAATGGGCAATGAATATTTTGAAAGGGAAAATGCTAGAGGCATATGTGCGAAGAGACGCGATAAGCCACTGTTGAGTTGGCAATATTCAAGAGATATTAAAAGATGAAGAAAAGGATTAAAAAATATCTTGGCATACTGTTAGCGCCTGTGTTTTCTCTGTTTGAGGATGAGATTGAAAGACGAAAAAATCAACGCCATAAACAAAATATAACAAGCCTGCTTTCAACCCTCCAGTCGTGTGGCTGTGGGGTGACGGTTAATGGGGAAATGTATATTAGTTCGCGACAAGCCGTATCAATCGGAAATAACGTCCATATAGGAGATAACGCATTCTTTAAAACGGAAGGCGGCCTAACGATTGGTGATAATACGCATATAAGCAGAAATGTTACTATATACACTACGAACCATAATTACGATGGTCAGGCTTTGCCTTATGATGGGGATGACGTATTTAGACCCGTATCCATAGGTAAAAACGTATGGATCGGAATGAATGTGAGCATTGTGCCTGGAGTCAGGGTTGGGGATGGTGCGATTGTTGGTCTTGGGAGTGTCGTCGTAAAAGATATTCCGCCTTATACCATTGTGGGCGGGGCTCCCGCGAAAAAAATAGCCGAGCGAAATCTGAAAAATTATCAAAAATCTAATGAAAATGAATCCTTTGGTGGGGTTGATGGGCGGTTGCTAAATGAGCCGGAAATCAGCAGCTTTCTGCCACATGCGGATATTAAATGCCATGAGATGTTTTTTATACTGACAACGGGGAGGTCAGGGAGCACGTCGATTGCGAAGGCCTTGAATCAGCATCCAGGTATAACCTGTCACCATGAGCCGAGGCAACAACTTATACGGCTGTCAACAGAGTATGCTCATGGTGAGAAATCACGGGAAATGGTTATGGCTGAGCTTCATGATATTTTTATAAAGAGCGCAACCTTTGCGCCAGGTTTTTATGGAGAGTCGGATCAAAAGTACTTTAACTTGGTGCCGCTACTGCATGAGCTTATGCCCCATGCTAAATTTATTTGGCTGGTTCGAGATGGCCGGGATGTTGTCGCTTCAGCTTTTGCGAGAGGATGGTTTTCCAATAGCGAGTACAATCGCGATGAAGATAATTATTTGCTGAAAATATGGAAAAAATACCGGCTCAATGGGGCGAAATGCGGAATTTTTTCTGAACAGGAGTGGGGAAGGTTCTCGGTATTCGAAAGATGTTGTTGGTACTGGGATTACGTGAATAATACGATCGAATCAGCGCTTTCATTAATTCCTAAAAATCAGAAACTGAGAATTTCCTTGAATGAACTTCCTGGAAAATACGCTGATATACAGAGATTTTTGGGCATTGATGATGTGGTGTCGATTACTAACATTGTTGCAAACCGGGCCAAAATGGGTGATACACCTGTAACTGAAAATCAATGGTCAGAAGAACAGAAAAATATCTTTAATGATCGCTGTGGAGCAGGGATGGCTCGATGGCTTCAAAAGCACCATGCCAAGAAGACAAGGTGATTTTTTTTAAAAGTGGTTTTTTAGGGGGCAAATGGATAGGTTTTTTACCACTTTTGCGGTGAGTAAGGAGCACGCACAAAATAACGCCCAGTTTTATTGAGTCGTAAAAAAGTATAAAATACAGAAAATTAACGATAAAATACTAGGGTTATTGTCTATTGTTAAGGTTAATGCCATCGGCTTTGACGGGTGGTCGGCGAGTTAGATGAGGAGCCAATTAAAAGTGGGAACGGAGGTAGAAGCCAATAGATCTTACTTGCCCGATATTAGCATTATTATTCCATGCCATAATGATGGAGGGTATTTAACAAGAAGTGTCAAGTCTGTCCTTGAGCAAGAGGCAAGCGGCTTACCCGAATTTGAACTGCTGATAATCGATGATGGCAGTGAGGATCCAAATACTCAGTCGGTTTTACAAGAGATTTCATTGCTGGATGACCGTGTGAGAGTTTTACACAGGGAAAAGGCTGGTGGTGTTGCGTCAGCAAGAAATTTTGGCGTGGAAAATGCCATAGGTACTTGGGTAGCATTTCTTGACGCTGATGATGAGTGGTTGCCAACCGCATTACAGGATAGATGGACGTTAGTTATTCGGCATCCTGATGCGGAATGGATTGGTGCAGACCATGTGCTTTTTTGGGATGACGGAGAGGTAGAGAATGAGGGTTTTTTTGCGAGTCGTGAGCGTCCACGTCAATGCCTGAAGAAGGCCTTTGATAAAGGAAAACCTGTCGTTCTAAAGCGCCCTGTTGTTACATTTTTGAAAACAATGCCGGCATGGACTGGGACAGTTTTTGTCAAGAAGTCTGTTTTTGATCTGGTTGGAGGTTTTGATCCATGCTTTAAGCAGGCAGAAGATAACCACTTGTGGTTAAGGTTGGCTGCTTATACAGATTATCTCTTTCTTCCGAAAGTTATTGCCCGTTACAGACAGCGTAGCGGAAGTTTGACATCAACTGCCGATTCCTCGTATTTTTGGGACTATAAAATGCTTCTTGATCTCAGAAAGAAAACGCAATTTTCCGGCTACAAGTCCAGTATCAATCAGCGTATTTTGAGTGATTTGAAGAAAGACGTATGGTTTCAACGTGGAATTGAAAAATGGAGCAAAGCTTTACGCTCATCACTGATTGCTTGCAGCATGGCACCACTCCATCCAGAGAATTATAGGCTATTTTTATCGACTGTGTTGGCTAGCGTACTGAAGATGTTTCACAGAACGTAATTTCATCGGCAAGAGAGATTTTCTCTGGAAACATGGTGGTGACAGGTGAATTCCGTTAAATACTCCATAGCTTGCGCGGGGAAGTTTATCGGCACCACTTGAGTTAAAGGATTGCATGGTAAAGTGGGTTGGTATATTTTTGCCCTGGTAGAAATTGATATGGATTGTTTATGACTAAGGAAATGGCGCAGGACGATAATTTTAGTATGGAGCGTGATCGCTTCAAGGAGACTTTCGATCTCCTGCCTGAAGCTGGTACGGTACTTGAAATCGGCTTCAATGATATGCGTATGAGTCGGTTGTTGGCTGAACGTTACGATGTCTATGGCATCGACCTGCTTCGCTCAGTGAATAAAAAAATACAATCTGAGCATGACCTTAAGTTGTCCTATGCCAGCATTGAAGACTTGCCTTTCCCAGATAATAGTTTCGACATGGTTTTGTGCGCGCAGGTGCTGGAGCATTTGCCGGAATCTGTATTGAAAAAGGGTGTGCAGGAGCTTGCCCGCGTTGCACGGCAGTGGGTATTTGTTTCTGTGCCATATTGCCAGCGGGTTTGGAATGAGAATTATAAATGTACACAGTGTGGTTTTATTGGTCATAGCATGGAACATTTATACTACTTTGACAAACAGCGCTTGTTATCCCTATTCCCCGGCTGGAGGACAGAGACTTTTGATCTGGTGGGCTCGCAGCCGGGGTATGCTCCTGATCGGCTTTATAGTATTGCCAATAAGCTGGGGAATTCCTGGAGCACGCTGTACTGGAAATGCACAAAATGCCGGCAGGAGCCCGGCATTCAAAGGGAAAACCTTATTGGTTTTATTGTGCGGCGTATAATTTGGCGTCTGGAGAAGCGTGTCCCCCGTCGCGAGGCCTGGATGCTTGCTCTGCTGGAGTATGATTCTATCCGGGCGTCACATGGGGCAGAGTTAGAATAAGTAAGGGATCACTTGTCATTCTAAGTAAAGGTGCCCTAGCTTAAATATCCTTTTCGTGGGCTTCGTGGTGAATAGTGAAAAACTCTGGCTATTTTGCGTTGAGCTGTTATGTATAATGACAAACCCCACTTAAATTGGGGTTCTATTCCCCGCCGCTTGCGGCGAACGAACGTTGACAATGCGAAGCGAGTCAATGCTTCTAAATACCCCGCCCCTTGGGACGGGTATGTTTATTAAAGCTGATCAGGATGATGCTGGTAATGGTGAGGCACCAAATTGAGAGAAATACAGAGATATTTCTCGTCGGATTTTCTGATCTTGAAAAGGTATCAAGTTGAGCCAAAAAGCCTTCTTGAAGAATGAAAATAAAGAGCGATAATGTGACAAGTTTGAAGCTGATTTTTACCAATGAAAAGGGGCCGATAGAATCGAGTGATGCTTCCTTTGCTAGATTTCGGCGTACTGCCGGTGCTGCTTGACCCTTCCAAGATCGCAGTTCCAGAGTGATTATTAGGATCGCAAGAATTACACCTGCCATGACTATCCGGGCTATATTATTTCTGCCTTGTCAATGGGTAGATTGTGAGGGGCTGGTTCACTCATGGTTTGGCTCAATAAGTTTTTTTGGTAACTTTTTGAATAGCAAGGTGGATTAGGGCGTTGTCATTGTGAGTCGGTATTTTCGTAAATGCCGTAGATATCAGCGTACATCTTCCACGGTTTTTCGTGTCAGGGAACACAATGTCCAGCCAGCCACTGGGCGCGCTCTCAATATGATGCGCCCGCTTTGCGATAAAATGCTATAAAATACCGATTTTTCAATGTATATCACGTTTGAGCCTGTAAATTGTGGGTATGCCTAAATTTGTTGAAATAAGCATGTTTTTAGCCGCTAAACCTTATTACATCATATTGAGAGCACGCCCCAGACGCTCAACTGGCCCCATATTTTAAGGGTTTGCTGCCAGACATTTTCAAGTCACGCAGATGGGAAGCCCGCTTGTCATCGTCAGAAAGAGCAGGTTTTACTGATCCTGATTGCTTAGTCGTAGAATCTAAAGGCGTATCTATACGAATCCAGTTGCCGGAGCTTTGGCTATACAGAGTTTTCGGGTGGTTGTCAAATATTCTCCCCTCAATATGGTGCCCAGTCTTGGCATACCGAACCGCAGGATGATACAAATCTTTTACTGCTTGTTGCTAGAAATCCCATGCACCTAGGCGGTAGAATCATTCTTGTTTCTGGCTGGCTTAACGGTAGCGTTGTCCTGCCAGCAGCCTTTGCTGTTCGTGCCGGTGGGGTTTGTTTATTTTCAGCAGGTCTGTATGAAGCAAGGCTTAAGGGCTAGCACCTTGTGTTGGCGCTGAAAATGCCTAGCATACCATCTCGGGCGATGGTTTTTGGCTATCATGGCCTTGAATTTAATCTCTATAGGTTCAATTTTCCGCAGCTCGTTGCGAATACCGTCATTCTGGAGAAGGCCAGAATCCAGAGGTTAAAACTCTGGACACTGGCCTTCGCTTAAGACCCTTTCAGCTTGCTGCGGAATTCTTTATTTCCTGCTTTGTCATCCATGGTTTTGCGGGCCTCTACAGATTTGTACTTATTCCCTAGGGGGGGGGCTGACATGGTTGGAGGTATAGCGGAACTCCCGTGGTATGGACAGTATTTTTACCGGGTTACTAGATAGATATGGTATGGGAGACAATGGGGGGATTCATGTTGCGTCATTGAGTTGGGCGCATTATTTGGATTTCATTCATTTTCCTTCCGGCACTTAGCTTATACAAGGGGATGCTATAGGATTCGCAGAACGCGAAGCGGGTTCTGTTGTGCAGCTGGGAAGAGTATCAGTTTCGTGAGAGAAGTCACACTGAGGTTTTTTACGGAGCCGATGATTACTGCTAGGTGCAGCAAGCAAGAGTAGCTTGCTGAATAGATTATGTTTTCAAGGAGGGGTATCAAGAATGAGTTATACCAAACTAGGTATGTACGAGGGCGGTTTAAGGAGGCTTTTCGGTCTTTTTTCCGATAAACCTTCCAGGCCTCCGGTTAGGAATGTGGGCATCCTTTCCCTGATGTTAGCCTTGGGGGCCGGGGCTGTGCAGGCAAAGCCCGATGTCACTTTTATTGATCAATCAAACCTTGCAGGCACGAATATACCTGTTACTTTTGGTCAGGTGTTCGCTCCAGGCGACGTTCCCGCGAGTTTGAGTGTGAAGGTGAATGTGGGTGGTAATTCATTGCTGACCCAGGTGGATAATAAAGCTGTTCATCCTGATGGATCGTTGCGTCATGCGGTAATCACGACCTGGTTGCCGGCCTTAGGTGCTGGGCAGTCTCTTGCGGCAGAGCTCGTTACCTCCAATTCTGCCGGGGAGGGATCGGCCGTCAGCGCGACAGACTTGTTGGCGACCAGTTTTGACGCGGTTATTGAGCTAACTCTGGGTGGGGTTGTTTATACCGCATCGGCACGAGATGCGTTGTCGGACGACAGCAGTCGACGCTGGCTCGAAGGCCCTCTGGTGACAGAGTTTACACTCAAACGCCCTTTCACGGCTGGCGATGGCTCAATACATCCTCACTTGATGGCTCGTTTCGATGTGCGTGCTTACCAGGGGCTGGGGAGTGTGCGAGTGGATGCCATTGTAGAGAACAACTGGATCTATGTGCCTAATCCCAGCAATTTTACCTATGATGCCCGTGTGCTTATCGGCGGAGCGGAAGTCTACAGCCTGACCCTGCTTACTCACTATCGGCGCGCCCGCTGGCATAAGGTCTTCTGGTGGGGCCGTGAGCAAGCCGTTTATGTTCGCCATGACACCGACTATCTGCAGCGAACCAAGGCAGTTCCGCACTATGATCCGGCCGTGAGCGCGAGTGAGTCAAGCCTTGCGCAGGTGGGCGAGAGTGTTTATTCCCCGATGGACAATGTTGATCTTCAGGTTTATATGCCTGCGGCAGGAGGGGATCCTGCAATCGGGCCGCTGCCTCGTTGGGCAGCTTTGTATCTGATCAGTGGTGATGTACGCGCTTACCGTGCCGTATTGGCGAATGGTGATGCCGGCGGCTCCTATTCCACACACCCGCGTGACCAGTCGACAGACTACCCTGTCAGCATCGATGACCACCCCAAGCTTGGAAATAATTCCGTTGGCGTCGACAAGCCCGCCGCATGTACAGAAATGGGAACGGGGCCGGAGACATGGACATGCAGAAACCCATACACGCCGGATAATGCTCATCAGCCCTCTATCGCCTACCTTCCCTATTTGTTAACCGGCGATCATTTCTATCTTGAGGAGCTGCTATTTTGGGCAACCTACAATTTCACCAGCATGGGTTATTCCACTCGTGAAGAGGAAAAAGGCATACTGAAGGGACAGGTTCGTGGACAGGCTTGGTCGTTACGCACCCTGGGTCAAGCAGCATATATCTTGCCAGATACCCATCCGATGAAGCGTTATTTTACTGAAAAGCTGGGCAACAATCGTGACCGGTTGATGGTGTTTTATGTTAATAATACGGAGGCAAACAAGCTGGGGGTGGCACACAATTATGAGTCATTGGATTATGTGGCAAGGCCCTGGATGGATGATTTTTATACCTGGAGTCTGGGTTATCTAGTCGAGTTGGGTTTTACTGACTTTCTACCGATCCTGGAATGGAAATCAAAATACCCTATCGGGCGCATGACTTCAGCGGATGATGAATATTGCTGGATCTTCGGCGCGGTTTATACCCATAACCTCGGGCCAGATACATCGGCATGGGGCGGCAATCCTGATAACTGGTTTCAGGGCTTGTCAGAGGTCTACCAGGCAACCTACGCCAACTGGGAAAACAACGACGGCAGTCGTCTTCTCGACCAGCCCTGCGGTGGCATTGAAATGGCTGCTTGGTTAAGCAAGAAAGAAGGTCGCCGTTATGTCGCTGGGGAGATGTATGGACACGCCTCCTCCTCCTTCGGTTATCCTGCCAATGCACAACCAGCTCTGGCCGCTCTGGTGGATGCAGGGATCCCGAATTCAGATTTGGCATGGACACGTCTGGCAACTTCCGCAGCCCGTCCGGCTTATTCGGGATCCCCTCAGTTTGCGGTTTCCCCCCGCTTGCTGAATCCGCAGGATCCCCGGCCGGATGTTAATTTTACTGCTGACCGGGTCAGTGTACAGGCTGGTGAACCGGTGACACTTACGTGGCAAGTAACTGGGGCAAATAGCTGTGTGGCAAGCGGCGCCTGGTCGGGTGACAAGGCCCTGTCCGGAACCTTCAACACCGGTGCGATCAATGCTGCTGCCGTCTATACGCTGAGTTGTAGCGGAACCAATGGCGATACGGTACGCTCGGTGCTGGTTTCCCTGAGCAATGCTGGCTCTGCGCCGACTGTTAACCTCAACGCCACCCCCGCCAGCATCGTTGCTGGCAATAGCACGACCCTCAGTTGGTTCAGCGCCAACGCCGAGAGCTGCACCGCCAGTGGCGCCTGGAGTGGTAGCAAAGATACCAGTGGTAACCTGGCCGTCAGCCCCGCCAGCAGTAGTACTTATACCCTCAGTTGTACCGGTAGTGGCGGTAGTACCAGTGCTTCTTTCGACGTGACTGTCGCCGCATCATCTGCGCCAATTGTTAATCTCAGCGCCTCTCCCGCTACTATTACTGTCGGTAGCAGCACAACCCTCAGTTGGTCCAGCAACAATGTCGATAGGTGTACCGCTACGGGTGACTGGAGTGGTAGCCAAGGAACTAGCGGCAGCCAGGCTGTCCGCCCTGTTCGTGATAGCACTTATACCCTCAGTTGCAACGGTGATGGCGGTGATGTGACGACCACCTTCAAGGTCGTTGTTACCACCCCTGTTTCTCTGGACGAGGTTCCCGATGCGGGTTCCTCAGGCCCTTGGTCTCTCCTGTTGCTGGGATTGATTGTCGTGTTGGGGAGGTTACGCGGGATATCGTTCATGGGACGCCGTTTCACGCGGATCCTGGCCCAGTGGGTGGTGGTGGCCTGTGCCATGACCGCACTGTCGGCTCAGGCCGGCACACCGGGCCTGGTGCTTCATTGGGATTTTGATGCAGTAACCGGTGACAGAACGTTCAGCGATGCCAGTGGTGTGGGCAATGAGGGTACTTCCAGACAACCCCCCGTGTTAAAACCCGGCAAGTTGGGGCAGGCCATGAGGTTTGATGATGTCAGTCGTGACAAAGTCGGTTTGAAGGTCGAGGGCTTTTTCCCCTCCGAAGAACTCAGTCTGTCCGTCTGGGTGCGTAGCAGTGACAGCAATGGTGGCAGCACAATCCTTTCCTACCGCTCCAGCAACCGGGAATCGACCCTGCTCAAACTGTGGGGGGTACACAATTTACAGATATTGGTGAACGGCACGCATGTCAAAGATACGGCCGTGACACTGGGTGACGATCAGTGGCACCATCTGGTGGTGAATTGGGCCCGCCGCAATGGCGCACTCACCATCTACAAAGATGGTGCCGAGGTATATCAGGCCGTGGATGTGAACCGAACCCAGGCAATACCTGCCGAGGGCTGGCTTAATATTGGGGTGGATGTACAGAAATGGAGCACGGAGTGGGGTGCCGCCTATGGTGGTGACATGGACGATTTTCGCATCTATAACCGTCTGCTCTCACAAGATGAGATTACCTGGTTGGCCAGTGCAACACCGTTAAACGACAGCCAATCTCCAGCGGCACCGTCCAATTTTCAGGCGGTGGCGGTTTCTCCCCAAGAGTCCTATCTGCGCTGGGATGCACCGGCGGACGATAACTTCGTCGCGGGTTACCGCGTTTATCGTGGAGACGTTTTGGCCGGAACAACCGGTGATACATCCTTCATAGATGAAGGCATGACGCCGGGCAAAAGCTATAATTATACGGTAGTGGCGTTCGATGGGGCCGACAACGATTCGGTTGCCTCTGCGGTTGCTGCAGTTCAATCCCCGAGTTCCGGTAGCGTGCTGGATATCTTGCCTCCGGGGCATTGGTATGAAATTAAGAACTCGAGCATCTGGGCGCAGCTCGGCGTTAAACACGATGTGATGGGTTCCTGGAGTGGTGGCGTCTATGACTCCCGCCGTGAACGTCTAGTGGTTTGGGGCGGCGGGCACCTGAATTATGATGGGAATGAACTGTATGCTTTTGATTTTGAAAGTTTTAGCTGGGCTTTTGTAACTCAGAAAACGCCGAAGGAACAGCGGGTAAAGAGTGTAGACATCTATGAGGATGGCTTGCCGTCTTCGCGTCACACCTACAATGGATTACAGTACATCCCGACCATTGACCGCTTCTTTTCCTCGGGAGGTTCTGTTTGGGGTTCCGGGGGTTGTTTGGGGGGAACCTGGTTGTACGATTTCGCTGCAGTACCTGCTGAATCGGGTTGGCAAAATATTGAGGATGATAGGGGAGGCTGTGCCATGACGTCTGCCTATGATCCGGTTACCGGCCACATATGGTATACCTCAAAGGGAAATATGTATGAGTTTGATCCTCTGAATTTAGGGGCACCCTGGACAAAACGCAGGAGCAACAATGTTCAGTCCGACATGTACATGACAACGGCGATTGATCCTGACCGCCGGAAACTGGTTATGCTGGGTGGCACGAAATGGGGAGATAAGACACCGAAGACCGCCATTTACGATATTAGCAACCCTGAGGCTGTGACGGGAGGGATAGCAACCACCAGTGGCGCAACAGAAATCGAAGACTCTGATGCTGCTGGTTTTGAGTTTGACCCTGTCAGTGATCGCTTCGTTGCCTGGAAGGGAGGAGAGCAGGTTTATACGCTGGCATCAGACACCTTGGAATGGTCTCGCATGGCTCCGGCTGTTACTAATCTTATAGCGCCGAGTCTGCCCGACGAGAACGGCACCTATGGCCGTTTTCGTTATGTGCCCTCGAAGAATTTGTTTGTGCTGGTCAACGATATGAAACAGAACGTATTTGTTTACAAGCTCTCGGGAGGGGCGGGTTCTGCGCGCCCTTTTCCCTCACTGGATCTCGCTGCCAGTAATACCAGTGTGCGTGCGGGCGAGACGGTGACTCTGACATGGAACGCGAAAGATGCAGACAGCTGTGTCGCCGAGGGAGGCTGGATAGGGAATAAGGCACTCGCCAGCAACGAGACGGTAGGGCCGTTAAGTGAAAACACCAATTTTACGTTAACCTGTAGCAGTGATGTTGGTGACGCTGTACGCAGCGTTGTAGTGACGGTTTCAGCGTCTGCACTCAGCGTTAATTTAAGTGCTAGCTCGGCCAGCATTTTTGTCGGTGAAAGTGTCACTCTCAACTGGTCCAGCAGCAATGTGGATGACTGTACTGCTGGCGGTGCCTGGAGTGGCAGTAAGGAAGCCAGTGGCAGTCAGACCGTCACCCCCAGCGATGATAGTACTTATACCCTCACCTGCACGGGGAGCGGTGGTAGTGCCAGTGCTTCTTTTGATGTTACCGTTATGACTGCGTCTCCACCACTCATCAGCCTTAGTGCTGACCCCAGCCAGATCGTTGCCGGTGCCAGTACCACGCTTAGCTGGTCGAGTGCCAGTGTTGACAGCTGTACTGCCAGCGGTGCCTGGAGTGGCTCCAAGGCGACGAGTGGTAGCCTGACAATCAGTCCGGACAGTGACAGTACATATGTTATCAACTGTAGCGGCGATGACGGCTATGTCAGTTCCTCTCTCGAGGTGACTGTCACTGGGTCGGACACGGCTGCTGGTGCCTGGAGCTGGTGGACGATAGGAGCCATGCTGATGTTCCTGTTTGCCAGGTTTACACGGTCAACCGGTGGTGTTTCGTGCCAGTGGAGGCGTGTTGGGCGGGGTGAGTACAGCATTTTGCGGGGTTTCTGAAAATATACACTTAATCTTTCTCTGAGGTACGCTGTAAACAGGGCCTGGCATTCATCTATGGCGGCCAGGCCCTTATAACGCTAATATTGCTCCCTGATGAAGTCAGGCGTAGCTTATCCGTCAAATCCAGAGGCCTGTTGCGAGGCCCGGCATGGCTGGTCGCAGCCACTGTGTTTTCCCAGGTAATTTCCCGTATCTTGCCAGTAGGTTTATTGGGTGGAATAGTTACTTCTGTCTTCCCTGTGCCATCCAGGATCTCTTGTCCCGTCACTGTCTGTCGTGCTGTTGTATGACAGTGTCGTAGGATAGAGTGCTACCTGGAAATTTCTTTGTAAAGGGAGATGTTTTGAAAGACGGCTATCGAAACTTGTTAGTGATTGCTTTTCATTATCCACCGGACAACAGCAGTACCGGAGTGTTGCGCACACTTAAATTTTCCCGTTTTCTACTGGATCATGGTTGGCGTTCACATGTTATTACCGTGCCACCTGAACGCTATGAAAACATCGATCCAAAGTTACTGACGGAAGTTCCGGATGAGGTTGCTGTTCATCGTGTACCATGCGTCAATTCGAAGGAAAAATGGAGTGTTTCTGGCCGTTATCCAAGCTGGGTTGAGTATCCTGATCGCTTCCGAAGTTGGTATCGCCCGGCAATCAGAAAGGGGCGGGAGATTATAGCCTCTAGTAAAATCAATGCGATCTTTAGCACTTATCCGATTCCGACAGCTCACCGCATCGGTTTGGCCTTGAAGCAGCAGACGGGGCTTCCCTGGGTGGCGGATTTTCGAGACCCTTGGGCGGGAGGTGGGGGCAAAGGCTTCTATTATCAATTGGATAAAATGCTTGAGAATAGGGTGGTGCGGCATGCAGATGTCACGATAGCCAATACTAACCTAGCAAGAAAAGACTTTATTGCACGTTATCCATCTTTGCCAGAAAAGCGCTTTGTCACCATTACCAATGGTTATGACGAAGACGACTTCAGTGGCTTCCAATCAACAAACGGTAATACAGAGAAATTCGTCATCGTGTACCCAGGTGCCATTGATGCAGAAAACCGCGATCCTCGCCCAATACTGAATGCTGTTGGCTCACTTATTAGTCAGGGGCGTCTGCAAAAATCAAAGATAGCGCTGAGGTTCATTGGTGCAGGCCAGGGTTTTAATCATGACTGGTTTCGGAATGTGGTTCGAGAGACTGGGCTGGATGAGAATGTCTCGGGTATGGTCGAAAGAATCCCCTATTCTGAAAGCCTGGTAGAACTTGGGAAAGCGGGACTATTATTGGTTCTGAATGAGCCGATGGGGGCGGCAGTGGAGTCGCATTTTGGTTTTTCCCGACTAATGGTACCCGCTAAGGTTTACGAATATCTGCGTATGAATAAGCATTTTCTCGTGCTCTGCAGTGAAGGGGCGATTAATGAGCTATTGGATGAAGTTGGCGGTGGCTGGTGCTGTTCTCCTGCTGATTCAGGGCGCATTGAGGAGGCTATCATGCAGGCCTATGAGAAGTTTCTGACTGGAGATATTCCGGCTGTTTCTCCAGCGATTGTGCAACGTTTTGAGAGGCGCAGCTTGACCGGACAGCTTGCAGCCACTCTTGATGACTTGGTTGGTTGAGAAATGTGCACGTTCCTAAGCGATCATATTGAAAAGGTATTGGTATGAGGCTCATTATTTATAACTGTGTGGCCTTGATCGGCCTCTGTATTTGTTCCTCCTCCCTGGCTGCGCTGATCCAGGTTGGCCCGGGAAAAGAGTTTGTTTCTCCCAGTGTGGCGGCCGAATTTGCTGTTGATGGTGATGTCGTGGAGATCGATGCTACAGGTCACTATGACGGTGATGTGGCAGTATGGCGACAGAATAATCTGACCATCAAAGGTGTCAATGGCCGACCTCATATTCGTGGCACGGGGAGGCATGCGGAAGGCAAGGCATTGTGGGTGATAAAAGGTAGCAACATTACGGTAGAGAATATTGAATTCTCCGGGGCTGTTGTGCCTGACCATAACGGGGCTGGCATCCGGCATGAGGGGCGGGGTCTCACGATTCGCTACTGTTATTTTCATCATAATGAGAATGGCCTGTTGAGTTCATCCGACTCCAAGAGCCGGATTCTGATTGAGTATTCAGAGTTTTCTCATAATGGCTATGGTAAAGGACGTACCCACAATATTTATATTGGCAGGATTGAACACTTTATCTTGAGATACAGTTATATTCACCATGCGAAGATTGGGCACAATGTAAAGAGTCGTGCCAAAGAGACCCAGATTATTAGTAACAGAATTATGGATGAATCTGATGGTTCATCGAGCTATGCCATCGATGTCCCTAATGGTGGCCTTACCTATATCGTTGGTAATGTGATTCAACAGGGACCACGGACAGAGAACTGGACTGTTATAGCTTATGGTGCCGAGGGACTGCGGAAATCGGCCAATCATTTGTGGGCAATAAATAACACGATTGTCAATGATCGCAGTAGAGGGTTTTTTTTCAAAATTGCGGATCGCTCAAAAGCAAAGTTGATTAATAATCTGCTTGTCGGGAAGGGCAAGCTGCTTGAAGGTGAGGCTGCTGAGAGTCATAATCTTGGCCCCCTGCGGGATGCAGGGCTGCTTGGGAGAACGCAGTATGATTATCGTCTAGATACATCGTCTCTGGCGATTGATGCGGGATTGTCTGTCAGTGAATTACAAAACCTGGAAGGTAACCTTGATCAGTTGACTCGTTTTGAGTATAGGCATATTGCGGACAAGCAGTTGCGGGATATCTCGGGGGCAATTGACATAGGTGCTTATGAATACCGTGAGTTTGGCGACTGATTTTTTCTGTGGGATGATATTGCATAGTGTAGTTACTGGTTTCTTATGTGAGTGACGTAATCTGTGGTAGAAATTGATTTGCTGAATGCCGTAAGAGAAGTTCTCGGGGATGTACTGCAGCTGGGCGAGCGCGGCGCTGCGTTGCACGTGGATTCAGGTTTGTTGGGTGAATTGTCCGAACTGGACTCTATGGCGGTCGTCACGATTATTACCGGACTGGAAGACCGTTTTGGTTTTATCGTCGAAGACGACGAATTAGTGGGAGATGTTTTTGAGACCTTGGGTAGCCTGACCGAGTTTGTAGTGGAAAAGCTCCGCTAGTGAAGTTGCTCGGGGGGCCAATGAATGAGGTTATACTGTTGATCCCCCCCCCTGCGCCCATGAAGTACGGCCTTATTCATTGAAAACACCCCCGAAGACGGGTTATTTCGAGCACTCCCTGTCTAAATCAGTACCTCAAGAGGGGGCGGATGACTCAGGAAGTGGTGTGGACTTGCGCTAAATCCGTAAGCCCCGGACTGAAAAACCACGACCAAATCACCAGCAGTCGCTTTTGCCAGGGCCATGTTGTCCGCCAAAATATCGAGTGGTGTACACAGGGGGCCAACGATGCTGACGGTTTCTGTTTCACTGCTCCCCATTTTATTGCCAATCAGCACGGGGTAGTTTTTGCGGATAATCTGGCCAAAATTTCCGGAGGCGGCAAGATGATGATGTAGGCCGCCATCGGTGACTAGATAGACCTGTCCCCGCGAAATTTTGTGATCCACTACACGACAGATATAGACACCCGCCTCACCAATCAGATAACGTCCCAGTTCGATGACAACCTTTGTCCCGGGCAGTTGCTTGGCCTTTTCTTCCAGCAAGTCGTTCAGCCGTTCACCGATTGGTGTGATATCCAGTGGCTGTTCACCCGGGAAATAGGGGATGCCGAAGCCACCGCCAATATTGAGTTTATACACCGCGGAGGGGGCATCACCGGCCAGCCGATAGGCGAGGGCGAAGGTCTTTTCCTGGGCCTCAATGATCGCTTCGGGCCTGAGATTCTGTGAGCCACTGAAGATATGAAATCCCTGGAAATTCAGCGCTAGTTCACCGATGCATTTTAGTACTGCGGGCACTTGCTCGGCATCGATACCGAATTGCTTGGGGCCGCCGCCCATTTTCATGCCGGAGGATTTGAGTTCAAAGTCGGGATTTACGCGTACCGCGACTCTGGGTTTGATGCCCTGTTTCTCGCCCAGTCTTGCCGCTGTTTCCAGTTCGGTTGCCGATTCCAGGTTGAGGGTAACTCCAGCGGCGATGGCGCTGGCGATTTCGCGTTCCGACTTGCCGGGGCCGGCGAAGCTGATGTTGTCGGCTGACATGCCGGTGTCCAGTGCCACGTGCATTTCACCACCGGAGGCCAGATCGAAGCCATCGACCAGCCCTGCAAGGTGCTGCACCACGGCGGGCATGGGGTTGGCTTTGATGGCGTAGTGCAGGTGAATTTCACTTGGCAGGTGCTTGCGCAGGTGGGCGATACGCTCGCTGATCTTTTGTCGGTCGTAGGCATAGAAGGGAGTCTGGCCGACACGGTCGGCAAGGCGGGTAATAGGAATGCCACCGATCATGAGTTCACCCTTTTTGACGGGGAAGGCTTCCAGTACCGAGGGGGCATGGCGGGGTTTGTTCATGAACTTGGCTCCAAACAATCGTCAGCTTGAGGGAAGTGTCGCCACAAAATACTCGATCCTGTTATAAGAGTGGGCATTGTCCACCAGTTGCGGACGATCCAGGCCATGAAGGTGGGCAGTGCCCACCCTACATCTGGAGGTGGAAAATGATCCTGAGGTAGGCTCATGTGGTGTTCTCCTGAAACAGGCCTTGCAATTCGTGGGTCAGTTGTTTGCGGTCGATCTTGCCGTTGGGATTGCGTGGCAGACTGGCTTGAATCTGGATGTACTGGGGTACCATGAAGGCGGGCAGCTTCTGCTTGCAGTGCTGCAGGATGGCCTCGCTGTCTACGTTGTCACTATCGGTGGTGACCACGGTGACAATGGCTTGCCCCAGCGTGGGGTGGGGGACACCCAGGGCAACGACCTGATCGATCATTCCGCTGGCGTAGAGCGTTTCTTCCACTTCGGTAGGGCTGATGCGATAGCCTGAAGTTTTGATCATGTCATCGTTGCGGCCAATGAAATACAGATAGCCGTCTTCATCCATTTTTACCGTGTCACCGGACCATACGGCGATCTCTGGTAGTGGCAGTCCGCTTTCCTGGTCAGGTGCCGGGCGGAAGCGTTCGGCAGTACGTTCGGTGTCATTCCAGTAGCCCATGGCGACCAGTGAGCCGCGGTGTACCAATTCGCCTGGTTCGCCGGGTGAGCAGGGGCTGCCGTCTTCACGTACCACCATCACCTCGGCATTGGGAATGGCCCGGCCCATGGATTCGGGGCGCTGGGCCAGCTCCTCCGGCGGCAGATAAGTGGAACGAAAGGCCTCGGTGAGGCCATACATCAGTACGGGTTTTGTATTGGGCAGTGCGGCCTGGAGGGCTGCCAGTGTGGTGCGGGGCAGGGCGCCGCCGGAGTTGGTGATGTAGCGCAGTGAGGTCTGTGCCGCTTCGGGCCAGGGCAGGTTGGCGATCTGTGTCCACAGTGGCGGCACGGCGGCGAGGCCGGTGATGCCGTGTTTGGCTACGGCGCGGACAATGTCGCGCGGTAGCAGGTAGTCCATCAGCACGGCGCTGGCGCCAACACGGAAGGCGGTGGTCAGCTGGCTCAGGCCGTAGTCGAAGCTGAAGGGCAGTACGGCGAGTAGTCGGTCATCGGCGGTATTGCCCAGATATTGCGCCACGCTCTCCGCACCGGCTATCATATTGCGATGCGACAGCACCACGCCTTTGGGTCTACCAGTGCTGCCGGAGGTATAGAGAATGGCGGCCATGTCGGTGTCGATACGGGCATGGGGTGCGCGCAGGGTTTCCGGTGCGAGCAGCTCATTCCAGCCTATGCAGTTCACTCCGGGAATATCCGGCAGCCCTTTGCTACTATCCACGATAAGCACATGGTTGAGATCGTGGCATTCCGCCAAAACTTCAGCCAGCTGAGTGGCGCGCAGGGTGGCGGTCACCAGAATGCGGACATTGCAGTCGCGCAGGATGTGCCCAACCTGTTCGGCCTTGAGCAGTGGATTGATCGGTACAAAAACTCCACCGGCGAGGCTGGCTCCGAACATACTGTCGACAGTTTCCATCTGCTTGGGTAGGTACACGGCGACACGCTCGCCTCGTGATAGACCCAAGCGGAGAAATCCTTGTGCGGCATGCTGGATGTGATTGGCCAGCGCGGCGTAGTGCCGGGTGGATTTTTTGTGGGTTAGCGCAGGCCTGGTGGGGTGTGTTTCGGCACTGTGCAGAATGAGCTCATGTAGCAGGCCGGGCATGGTATGTTTTGAGTTCCGTGTGGACGGCTGTGTGTGAGTGGCCTGGATTTTATCATAGAGGAAATAGGCCGTGTCGGCAGATGCGCAGGATGTCGTCATCTGCCGCCGTCCGAGGCTGTGCTATCGGGGGTTTTCTCTCGGGGAATACGGCGGAGAGAAGAATAATCACATTCGTGGAACAGCCTATTGCAAAATGACCTGCGAGGTGCTTTCTGCACGGTACTCACTGGGCGGTTTTCCCGTCCAGCGTTTGAAGGCACGGGAGAAGTTACTGACTTCAGCGAAGCCGAGCAGATAAGTGATCTCTCCCATGCTCAGGCGTGAATTGCGTATGTATGTAATGGCCAGCTCCCGCCGGGTGTTATTGAGTACCTCACTGTAATGGGTGCCGGCCTCGTGCAGGCGGCGCTGCAGGCTGCGGGAACTAATGTTCAGTGCCCGAGCGATGGAATCCTGCGTGGCCTTGCCGGAGGACAGCTGCTCGGTGAGGTGTTTCTTGACCTGCATCACAATGTCACAGCTGTCCGATTGGAGCAAATAATTTGTGATGATTTCATCATTGGCGCGTGCCACGTCGGCATTGGCGGTAGACAACGGCTTGCGCATGATCTCTTTGTCGAAGTGCATGGCATAGACCGGGGCAGAAAAGATCAGAGGGGCGCGGAACAGCTCGTGAAATTCTCCCATGCAGGGCTGTGCTGGCTCCGGCCGGCAAAATTCGATATGCAGCGGGTTGAAGTCGTTTCCATAAATGGAGCGGCACATGGTGATCAGTACGGCAAAGGCGGCATCGCGACTTTCGTAGGGATAAAAGCGATCCTCATCCAACGGGTGAACCTCAAAGCGGAAATCTTTATCCGTTTCCCCGAACCTGTATTCCTCGCGATCCGTGATGATACGGGAATAACGAACCAGGCGTGCAAAGGCCTCTTCCAGTGTTGTGCTTGCCATCCAGGCAAAACCAAGGGCGTGCAGAGTGGTCGGGTGAAAGTGGCTGGCAACTTCAAGTCCGATGCAGGGATTCTGCAGCGTTTCTTTCACCCGGTGCCAAAGCCGTTTTATGGCATGGCCTGGATAGCGGGCGTTGGGTTCCCGCAATAATGCAGGATCCAGCCCGGACTGTGTAAAGAAATCATTGGCATCCAGTCCCCGAGAGTCGAGGGTCTTCCATATTAAAAGTGCCGTGGAAGTCAGGGATGAGGCTTTCGGTTTCATCGCAGATCCGTTGCTATTCTTGTTTAGCGTCTCAGGGATAACAGATTGGCGTGCAGAGCCAATGAAAATAGCATAACGGAGGCGATATTACGAAACAAGCAACTGTCCAATGACTTGCAATGTACAAACGGATACGCCGTGAGCTGGCCCATGGGCCGCTCCCGGCTCTGTACCAAAGGAGAGGCCTGATGACCCAGAAGCAATCTATTGAACAGGTTAACCAGAAAACTCTGTGCCATCCCGTTGCCTACATCGGCATTGGCCTGCACTGCGGGCGCAAGGTTTCTATGGTCGTGCGTCCCGCCAAGGCGAACGCGGGTATTTCTTTTTTGCGCAAGGATCTGCCGGTCGATGAAGGTCTGATCGCCGCGCGTTGGTATAACGTGGTGGATACGGAAATGTCCACCGCCATCGGCAATGAATATGGCCACACCATTGATACTGTGGAACACATCATGGCCGCCCTGCGTGGCTGCGGTGTGGACAATGCCCTGGTCGAGGTGGATGGCCCGGAAGTGCCGATCATGGACGGCAGCGCAGAGCCCTTTGTGGCCATGATCGAACGCGTTGGTCTGCAGGAGCAGAGCGCGCCGCGCAATGCCATCTGGATTCAACGTCCCATCGAGGTCCGGGATGGTGACAAGTACGCCATCCTGACGCCCGCTGACACGCCGCGGATTAGCGTGGAAATAGACTTCGATAATTCCGTGGTGGGTTCGCAGACACTGTCGGTGGAACTGGTCGACGAGGCCTTCTGCCGGCAAGTGGCGCGGGCTCGTACCTTCGGTTTCGTGAATCAGGTCGCGGCGCTGAAGCAGCGTGGCCTGATCAAGGGCGGTTCACTGCACAATGCCATCCTCGTCGACGGCGATCGCATCGTCAACGAGAGCGGCCTGCGTTATCGCGACGAATTCGTACGTCACAAGGTATTGGACTGCCTTGGCGATCTGGCGCTGGCCGGTGTGCCGATTCTCGGTCACTACCATGCCTGCAAGCCCGGCCATGAGCTGAACAGCCGGTTGATGCATACCCTGTTCGAGATGCGTGAGTCCTGGTCTTATATCACGATGAGTGCGTTTAACGCTTTGAAAGGGCAGAACGAGCGGTGTGACAAGCAGTCCCGGCAGAATATGAACGAAACGCCCAGGATGCAGGCCTCTCGCTGACATCCACTACGGGCGCAGCCCTACAGCTTATGCTTGGCGGTGGGGTGGTTGCCTCCCTGTCTTTCCCTCTGCAACCGCCGCCAAGCTTTTATCAAGAAGGTTACGCTCACGGGAGATCGTCGAAGGCTCAGTCTTGTCGGGCAGGGTCGGTATTGCGGTAATTCGCTAGCAGTCGCAGCAGAAACTTCACCGGTTGCTTGTCCCAGGGCGTGAAGCGGTGCAACTGGAAGGGATCTGTTTCACGCATGCATGCGCCCCATACGGTGCTTACGGCTGCATCGAAGCCGAGCGACTTTAGCAGTTCGGGGTGTTCCGGCAGATAGTCCTGGCCGGGTTTGCCGTTGGGGTAGGCGAACAGGCGGACGGGTTTTCCCAGCAGATCTTCCAGGTATTGCTTGCCGTTGGTGATTTCCTCCCGAGCCTGCGCTTCGGTGCAGTTGGCCAGAATGGGATGATTGACCGTATGTCCGCCAATTTCCATGCGGGCGTCGGACAGTGCCTTGACTTGTGGGTGCTTCATCATCAAATCGTTCGGTACCGCTGAGCTGCTGATCGCCTGGATACGTTGCGAGGTTTCTTCGCGTTCGTCGAGGGGGCGGTACTTAGTCTGGCCGATGATCGATTCGATGGCCTTCTTGCGTTCCGCCAGGGTGGTGGTTGGATGTATGCCCATGCCCAGCGTTTCCAGACTCAGTGCTTCTCCTTCGAAGGCGCGCACGGACTCGATGATGCGGTCGTTCCACATGCAGCCGCCATCAAGAAAGCCGGTGGCAATGAAGAAGGTGGCGGTGAGGCCATGTTTTTGCAGGATAGGCAGGGCGTTGTCGTGATTGTCGGCGTAGCCGTCGTCGAAGGTAATACAGAGGGCGCGCGCGGGCAGAGTGCCAGCGTGCAAGCAGGCAACGGCTTCCGGCAGGGGCAACACGTTGAAGTGCCGGGCGACGAGGGCCATCTGCCAGTCGAAGGTTGCCACGTCGGGATCGCCGCCGAGCAGCTTGTCCGGCTGCGACAGGACGCGGTGATAGATCAGTATGGCCAGAGGCGATGGCGTCGTCGCCAGACCCATCAGGCGGCTGGCCAGGCGGATGGGGAAGTGGCGAGTGAGCAGAGATAGTGTCATGGTGATGCCTTTGAGATTCCATTTGGCCGTGCCGCTGTGCTTCAGCGTTCGGGCGTGGCCAGTTCCTGCAGCAGGGCGTCGATGGCGGCGATGCGTGCCTCGGCATTGGGAAAATCACCGGTGATGCGCAGCTTGTCTTGGCCGTCCATGCGGTAGGCGTTCGGTTGTGCCTGGATCAGGTGGATGATCTTCATCGGGTCGATATCGGGCTCGGCAACAAAGTGCACCCGACCGACGCTGTCACCCATCTCGATCTTGCGGATGCCTAGCGGCGTGGCATGCAGTTTGAGTTCGGTAACGTGAAATAGATTTTTCGCCTGATCCGGCAGCAGGCCGAAACGGTCGATCATCTCCACCTGCAGCTCACGCAATTCGTCGGCACTTTCTGCGCTGGCGATGCGCTTGTACTGGATTAGACGGGTGTGCACATCGGGTAGATAGTCGTCGGGTAGTAGGGCGGGGATGCCCAGGTCGATCTCGGTGCCATGATCCAGCGGCCGATCCAGTTCCGGCTGGCGGCCGGACTTCAGCGCCTCCACGGCGCGATCCAGCAGCTCCATGTACAGGGTGAAGCCGATTTCGTGCATGTGGCCGCTCTGGCCATCGCCGAGCAATTCGCCGGCGCCACGGATCTCCAGATCATGGGTGGCGAGGGTGAAACCGGCGCCCAGGTCGGTGATGGACTCGATGGCCTCAAGGCGTTTCACCGCATCGGCGGTCATCACGTTGCGCGGCGGCACCACCAGGTAGGCATAGGCCTGATGATGTGAACGGCCGACACGCCCACGCAGCTGATACAGCTGGGCGAGACCGAAACGGTCGGCGCGGTTGATGATGATGGTGTTGGCGTTGGGGATGTCGATACCGGTCTCGATGATGGTGGTGCACACCAGCACGTTGAAACGATGGTGATAAAAATCTGCCATTACTCGTTCCAGGTCACGCTCGCGCATTTGTCCGTGGGCCACCGCCACTCGTGCTTCGGGAACCAGTACCTCGAGTTCGCGCGCCTGTTTTTCGATGGTCTCCACCTTGTTGTGCAGGAAAAACAGCTGCCCGCCGCGGCGGATTTCGCGCAGGCAGGCTTCCTTGACCACGGTCTCGTTCCACTGGCTGACAAAGGTCTTCACCGCCAGCCGCCGCGCCGGCGCGGTGGCGATGATGGACAGGTCGCGGATGCCGGACAGGGACATATTGAGGGTGCGTGGAATGGGCGTGGCGGTGAGGGTCAGCACATCCACCTCTGAGCGCAGGGCCTTGAACTTGTCCTTCTGCCGCACACCAAAGCGGTGTTCCTCATCGATGATCACCAGCCCCAGTTGCTTGTACTTGATGTCGCCGTGGATCAGTTTATGGGTGCCGATAATGATGTCCACATTGCCGCTTTCCAGTCCTTCCAGGACGGTCGCTTGTTCCTTCTTGGAGCGGAAGCGTGACACCGACTCGATGCGCACCGGCCAGTCGGCAAAGCGGTCTTTGAAATTTTCGTAATGCTGTTGCGTCAGCAGGGTGGTGGGTACCAGCATGGCCACCTGCTTGCCGTCCTGTACAGCGGTGAAGGCGGCGCGCATGGCCACCTCGGTCTTGCCGAAACCGACGTCGCCGCACACCAGCCGATCCATGGGTTTGTCGGAGCACATGTCGGCCAACACACCATGAATGGCCTCCTGTTGATCCGGTGTTTCCTCGAAAGGGAAGGCCGCGACGAAGGCGGCGTACTGATTGTCGTCGAGGTGATAGACATGGCCCTTGCGCGCCTCGCGCTGAGCGTAAATGGACAGCAGTTCGGCGGCCACGTCGCGCACTTTTTCGCGCGCCTTGCGTTGGGCCTTCTCCCACTGGCCGCTGCCCAGCTTGTGCAGAGGGGCGGTTTCCGGAGAGGCGCCGCTGTAGCGGCTGATGAGATGCAGGTGGCTGACCGGTACATACAGCTTGTCACCGCCGGCGTATTCCAGGGTGAGGAATTCCTGCTCCACGGCACCCAACGCCAGTCTTTGTAAGCCCAAATAGCGGCCCACGCCATTGTCTTCGTGCACCACCGGGGAGCCGACGTCCAGCTCGACCAGATTCTTGATGACTTGGTCGGCGTCGCGGGTCTTGCGCTGGCGGCGGCGCTGCTGCAACACCTGTTCGCCGAACAGCTGTGGTTCGGCGATGACGGCCAACGCTGGCTGCGCCAGTAGCAGGCCTTCTTCCAGCGCGGCGACGGTGATGGCCAGCGGCATCCCGCCCTCGACAAACTCGGCCCAGTTGTCCACCGCAGTGGGCTGCAGGTCGCAGCCGCGCAGCAGTTCCAGCAGGGTTTCGCGGCGGCCGGTGGACTCGGCGCAGAACAGTACGCGGCCATCGAACTCATCGAGAAAGGCCTGCATTTTTGCGCTGGGCCGTTCCGCGCGGGCATCCAGTGTTAGCGGTGGCGGGGCCTGGGTGGCGAAGTTGTGACGGCCTGGTTTTTGTTGCGAGGAGTCGGGCAGCTCGAAATGCTGTACGCCGATCTGCACGCGCTTGCCGAGTTGCTGGAAGAATTCATTTTCACGCAGGAACAGCGCATTGGGTGGCAGTAGCGGGCGCGAGACATCGTGCCGGCCCTGCTCGAAGCGTTCTTCAACATCGGCCCAAAATGCGCTGACCGCCTCGCTCACACCTTCGGTGGTGACCACTCGCGCCGAAGGGGTCAGGTAGTCGAACAGGGTCTGCGTGTGTTCGAAGAATAATGGTAAGTAGTATTCGATACCCGGCGGCGTGTTGCCCTCGGTGACCTCGTGATAAATGGTGCAGGCCTGCGGATTGCCCTCGAATTGTGCGCGCCAGGCGCGGCGGAAGCGAGTGATGGCCTCGGGGTCGAAGGGGAATTCACGTGCCGGCAGAAGGTGAATACGATCCACCTTTTCGATGGAACGCTGGGTCTCCGGGTCGAAGGTGCGGATGCTGTCGATTTCATCGTCGAACAGCTCGATGCGGTAGGGCAGCGACTGGCCCATGGGGAACAGGTCGAGGATGGCGCCGCGCACGGCGAACTCGCCGTGTTCGATGACCTGCGACACGCAGCGGTAGCCACCGCTGTCGAGGCGGGTGCGCATCTCCTGCAGATCCAGCGTCTGGCCGACGTCGAGCAGGAAGCAGTTGGCATCGAGAAAGCCCTTCGGCGCGAGGCGGTGCAGCAGGGTGGCAACGGGCACGATGAGCACGCCGCAGCTCAGCTCCGGCAGCCGTGAAAGGGCGGCCAGGCGCTCGGAGATGATGTCCTGATGCGGCGAAAAGACGTCGTAGGGCAGGGTCTCCCAATCCGGGAAGGTCAATACTGGTAGGTTGCCGGCAAAGAAGCGGATCTCGTATTCCAGCCGTGTCGCCGCCGGGGTGTCTGGCGTAATGACGATCAGTGGTGCGCCGGCCTGCTGCGCGGCGCTGGCAATGGCCAGGGCCTCGCTGCTGCCGTAAAGCTGGCCCCACTGGCTGCGGCGGCCGGGCTGGTCGTCGAAGGGGGGAGAAAAGAGGTCAGTACTGGATTCGGGCATGATGGATAACGGGTGCTGGTTATTAAGGGCGCGTATTGTACCCCAGCTGTCCGGTGATCAATAACGCTATGCTCTGCTAAAGGATGGCATTGGTAGTAGGTTGGTGGTGAGCGTAGCGAACCCCAACAGTCGTGGTTCGTTAACGTTTGCCATTAGGGTTTGCTGTGCTCACCGCCAAGCTACGGGTGAATTTTTTGTCGCGGTTTGCTCAAGGGCGGCAAGGATAGGCATCCTGCAAGGCCTTCATGGCCAGCCGCTCGGCGGGTTGAGTGGCCAGGTCGAGGTGCTGGCGCGCGTAGTGCAAAACGATGCGCGCGGCATCGCGGTAACGCATGTTCCAGTCGAAGCAGTAGAGGTTGAAGTCTGCCTTTGAACCCTGGCCTTCGGTAACCTGGGCGTAGCGCAGCCTGGCCAGGTCATTGGCGTGCTGGGCCGCCGCCAGTATGCCACCGAGATAGGCCATGCAGACGAAGGTGCTGGTTTGTTCCTCTTGCAGCATCTGTTCCATACCCTTGTCCAGCGCGGTCAGCGCCAGATAACAGCTGGCCGCCAGGCTGTCGCCGTTGGTGATAGTGTTGGGCGCTCCCTTTGCCGCGAGGGCGGACTGGCCGAGGGCGAGAAACAACAGGCAGATCAGCGATGGCAATAGGTTTTTCATAGTCTTGGCGGGTGTGCAATGTGTGGTTATTGTACGGGCTTTGGCGGCAAGGCGGACAAAAAAAGGGATCACGCCTGCACATGATCCCTTGGTTTCTTCGATTCGAGTGGTACCGAGGGCCGGAATCGAACCGGCACTCCCGTGAAGGAACCGGATTTTGAATCGCTGGACAGGCTTGTTAGCCCTCTGCGAAACACGGTAAATACACAACAATTCAATAGCTTACTAGGTAGCTCTGTGCAAGTAAAAGTAAGGTAAAACAGCTGGGTGGGTTCTTTTGGGGTGCCTTTTTGGTGACGATGAAGGCATCGGATGTGCAGTCCGGCGACTATTCGCACCAGTCGGTTCCGGCAAAAAAAAGCCCTACCGAAGCAGGGTATCTTGCGAAGGCTGTTTACGCCGGCGTTGCTGCTTTTGTTACCACCACCGACGGCAATCACTCGCGTCAGTCACCCCTTCAGCTCGCCGGCGCAGATGAGGCAAACCCCGTCTCTAGCAATTTGCTATAGTGACGCTATATATGACAGATGCTATAAAAAATATGATGTACCACAGTTCGCTGGAGGTGACCGAATATGAGTAAACCGAAAATTATAAGGGCGGAGTGGGATGCGGAAGCGTCCGTGTGGGTTGCAACGAGCGACGATGTCCCCGGGCTCATTACTGAAGCGGAAACATGCGACGCTCTGGTAAAGAAGTTACAGGTTATGATCCCTGAGCTACTGGAGGCGAACGGAGCTACAGTTGATTCCGACGATATACCTTTCCAATTACTGAGCGAGTTAACCGCCGTCGCGCACCGCAAAGCGTGCTGAATGGCCGATTTCACCTCTAAGCTGAAGAAGTTGCTTTCAGAGAATAATTGTCGCTTTTTCAGACAGGGAAACGGGGATCATGAAATTTGGTTCAGCCCTATCACGGGAACACGCTTTCCCGTGGACTCCAAAATAAAATCACGTCACACTGCGAACGGCGTACTCAAGCAAGCGGGCCTGAAAAAGGCATTCTAGGCACCGGCCAGCTTCCTATCTTCTGTCCACCCCACTTTGCCCCATAGCCCGTGTATTCATTGGGCCGTGGTGGTCTCCACGGAGGCCGTGGAAAGGGCGTGGAACGGCGCATTTTCCGGTTCAGATCAGCCGATTCCGCCCAGCGGCGGTACCGTGTTAGTGGTCATTAACCCTGCCGCCCGTATGAACGCTTGGCTAGCAAGCCTGTAGGTGCAGAAAAAACTCTCGAATCTCGCCGCCGCGATACCCGTACAGAAAGGATCGGCAGGAGTACCTTTTTAGCGCTTATCGTCGGTAAATGTGTCGCTATCTTCTCCGTTCTTGCAGCGAACGTGTTTTATCCGGAGGGTCTTGGTCTTAAAAGGTCTTACTTTTGGTGGTAGTGCCGGACTTGATAATGCATTCATAGGAAGTGCTGCCAGACTTGAGTTTGATGCTACGGATGTGAGCCATGGTTCCTCTCCACTGCGAATAATAGAAACCATCGAGTGGGTTCTTTCTAGGTGCCTTCCCCCCCGGAATCCGCTCGATGAACTCTTACCGTATTTTCGCCGTATTTTCGCAGTGAGCCGCTAAGCCCATGTTTTAGCTGATTTTAATGTGTGGTACCGAGGGCCGGAATCGAACCGGCACTCCCGTGAAGGAACCGGATTTTGAATCCGGCGCGTCTACCAGTTCCGCCACCCCGGCACACAGGCGCGCATGATAGCGCCTGCGTCTGTTTGCGGCAAGGCGACCACGGATGGTTTTTGCTACACTCGCGCGCCATGCGACGCACCGATTTTCATTTCGACCTGCCTGATGAACTCATTGCCCAGTACCCTACCGCGGAACGCACGGCCAGCCGCCTGCTGTGTCTGGACGGCAGCAGCGGTGAGCTGACTGACCACGGTTTTCGTGATCTGCCCGGGCTGTTGCGTGCGGGCGACCTGCTGGTGTTCAATGATACCCGTGTGATCCCGGCCCGTTTGTTTGGTCAAAAAGAAACAGGTGGCAGGGTCGAGGTGCTGGTGGAGCGGGTGCTGGATGCACGCCGTGTGCTGGCCCATGTGCGTGCCAGTAAATCGCCCAAGACAGGCAGCCACCTGAGCCTGGAGGGCGATATCGTGGCGGAGATGCTGGGCCGGCAGGGTGAGTTGTTCGAGCTGGCGTTGTCGGGTGGCCGCAGCGAATCGGCGCTGGATCTGCTCGAGGCCCACGGCCACATGCCGCTGCCGCCCTACATCGAGCGCGCCGATGCCAACGACGACCGCGAGCGTTACCAGACCGTCTACGCCGACAAGCGCGGCGCGGTGGCGGCGCCCACCGCCGGTCTGCACTTCGACCAGGCCATGCTCGATACCCTGGCTGTGCAGGGCGTGGATTCTGTCTTCATTACCCTGCACGTGGGCGCTGGCACCTTCCAGCCGGTGCGTGTGGACAATATCCATGACCATCATATGCATGCCGAAACCATTGAAGTTAGCGAGGCGGTGGTGGAGGCCGTGGCCCGCACCCGTGTGCGTGGCGGCCGGGTGGTGGCAGTGGGTACCACCAGCGTGCGTTCACTGGAAAGCGCAGCGCGGGTGGGTGGCGGCGAGCTGCGGCCCTTCGCCGGCGACACCGACATATTCATTACCCCCGGCTACGAATTCCGCGTGGTGGACGCCCTGTTGACCAACTTCCATCTGCCTGAATCCACCCTGCTGATGCTGGTGTCGGCCTTTGCCGGTTACGAAAACGTGATGGCCGCTTACCGTCATGCGGTGGCACAACGCTACCGCTTTTTCAGTTACGGCGATGCCATGCTCCTCTCCCGGACACGCGGATAATGGTGGCCCGGCATCTGACCCTACTGGTGCCCGCGCTGCGGCCCCAGGCGGATTGCGGGATTTTGCCGGAACGCCTGCCGGCGCTGGAGACCCTGCTTGGCCGTGCGGATCGTTCCGATACCGGCCGGCGTGGGCTGGAAGCCAGCCTGTTTTCCCTGTTCGATGTGATAGCCGATGCCGACCACGACCTGCCGATAGCCAGCGTCACCTACACCGCTGACACAGGCCGCCCGCCCGAGGGCGCCTGCTTGCGTGCTGACCCGGTGCATCTGATGCCGGATCGTGACCAGTTGGTGCTGCTGGACAGCGCCAGCCTGGATCTGCGCGAGGCCGAGGTTCAGCGCCTGATCGCCGAGCTGAACGCCGTTTACGCCGAGGACGGCTGGCGCTTCGAGGCACCGAGCGTGGATCGCTGGTACCTGCGCCTGCCGGAGATGCCGCACCTGCGCACCCAGCCGCTGGCTGACGTGACGGGCCAGCCCATCGGCCGCCAGCTGCCCAGTGGGGAACAGGGCAAAGTCTGGCACGGCATCATGAACGAGATACAGATGCTACTGCACACCAGTAGCGTCAACCTGCAACGCGAGGCCGATGGCCATCTGACGGTGAGTAGCCTGTGGTTCTGGGGCGGGGGTGCGGCACCGTCGTCAGTATCACGGCGTTGGACGCAGGTGTGGAGCCGTGATCCCGTTGCTGTTGGGCTGGGCATGCTCGCTGGCGTGGCGCACGGCCCGCTGCCGGAAACCGCACAGCAGTGGTTATCGCAAGCAGAGCAAGCCGGGGAGCACCTGCTGGTGCTGAGACACCTCGACACGGCCCTGAAGCAGCAGGGTGGTGAGGCTTGGTGGGTGGCGTTGCAGGACTTCGAGCAGCAGTGGGTTGTGCCCTTGCTGACCGCCCTGCGCAGCAAACAGATCGACAGCCTGCAACTCGATGATGGTGCGGGCACTGTGTATCAGCTGACCCGCCGCAGCCTGCGCCGCTGGTGGCGACGGCGTGTGCCCCTTGCTCAAAGCGCGCGATCATAAATGCTGCTGCGTCTGGCACGTATTCAGCCCTAACAGCCTGCTAATCATTGTTTGTCACTGAACTCATCCTGACATCAGCTCCCGGAATACAATGAGCGGGCCCGTTTTTCGAACAACCGCAGCAATTGACCATTGCTGTATCCCAGTATTACCTCCAATGGCCGTTTTAAAAGGCCCGGTTGCACCGCCAGTGTGATTTCAACACTGATTTCACAGTGGTTTTCCGACTGCGGTGTGAAGCGCCAGTCGATGATCATCTTGCGGAACGGTGTGTCGTTGCTTGTGACGAGGATGCGGCTGCAGTCTTCGAGCCGTGTTGTGGAGTGAAAACACAGATCCAGAGGCCCCATCTGGAGGTGTTGTTCGACCTCTAACTGTGACTTGTCCGAATGCAATATACGCACCGAAGACCAGCCGGGCAGGAACGCCGGATAGCTTTCGACATCAGCGACCAGCGCGAACAATTGTGCGCACGTGTACGGCAGGCGTTTTGAATCAAAATAATGCATGTTTACCGTCACCCATTGTCAAGAGGGATTCTATTCATTCTAGTACTCCCTCAAGGTAATAAACTAGGATGCAGTACCCGGCAGCATCACATTGAAAGAGTGCTAGTGTGGACTGGTGCTGGAAACGGAACTCGGTGACCAGGGTGTTCGTCCACCAATAAACGGGCGCCCTCCTATGACTTTTGCAGGAGCTGCATGACTAACATGGGCCATTCACAGCAGACCAGTCCCGCTCCCGGTGGACTCCTCGGCACCCTACGGCTGCCATTTCTTGTCCTCACGCCCGCCTGCGTGTTGCTGGGCGTGGCCACGGCGCAATGGCGCACCGGCACGGTAGATGTCATCGATGCTTTGCTGGCGCTGTTCGGCGCATTGGCTGCGCACATCAGCGTCAACGCCTTCAATGAATATCTCGATTTCCGCAGCGGCCTGGATGCACAGACCCGGCGCACGCCCTTCAGCGGCGGCAGTGGCGTATTGCCTGCGCGGCCGGAGCTGGCGGGGCGGGTGTTGGCGGCGGCGCTATTTGCCTTCGCCCTGAGTGCTGCGGTAGGGCTGTATTTCCTCGTCCAGCGTGGCATGGCGCTGCTGCCGTTGGGCCTGCTCGGGCTGTTTATCGTCGCGGCCTATACCTCGTGGATCACGCGTCGGCCGCTGCTGTACCTGATTGCACCGGGCCTGGGCTTCGGCCCACTGATGGTGATGGGCACGGATTTTGTGCTCACGGGTTCGTACTCCATGACGGCGGCCGTCGCCTCCCTGGTGCCGTTTTTCCTCGTCAACAATCTTTTGTTGCTGAACCAGTTTCCGGATGTGGAAGCCGACCGACGCGTGGGTCGCCGCCACCTGCCACTGCTCATCGGACGGCCGGCCAGCAGCCGCATCTATGTGTTGTTGCTGTTGCTGGCCTATTCATCGCTGCTGCTGGGTGTCGGCCTCGGCGTGCTGCCGGCTATGGCACTGCTGGGTCTGCTGACGCTGTTGCCGGCGATACCCACGGCGCGGGGAATTATCCGTTATGCCGACGAGTTGGATCGGCTGCTGCCCTATATGGCGGCGAATGTGGGCATCAATATCGCCACGCCGTTGCTGGTTGCCATTGGGCTGTTGGTGGGGCAGTTGTAAAATTGTGGGAGCGGCTGAAGCCGCTCCCACAGTTTTTTAACCTTGATGCCCAAGCTCTGCCTGACTGGTGGTGGAGAGGTTCTGTAGATGCGCCCATGCCTCGTGCAGGGGTTTGGGGATCTCACTGGTGGAACCCAGCAACGGGGCGATCTTCGCTGGCAGGTCGTCGATCATGCAGCATCCACTAGGAATGCCCTTCTGGAATTGCCCGGCGTTGGAAAACACCACACAACCACAGGTCGCGATGTCTTCCGTATTCCATTCCACCGCCTGCCGCTGGTGGGGGTGGGTGTAGAGCGGGTTGTCGAATTTCAGTGTCTTGCCATTGATGACCTGCGTCCACCGATCCACCGAGCGGCCACCGAATAGCAGGCCTTCACGGTGCTCGAGGCTCAACACCACAATGCCTTTCGGCATCAGCAGCAGGTAGTCGATAAAGGCCAGGCCATCGATGCCATCGGGTAGCACCACGTTGTGCAGTGATGGCACGCCCAGTGAGTCGATGACTTCTGTGATATGGCACTCGTGCTGCGAGGCTTGATGCCGGCGGCGGAAATACCAGAACGCAAGTGGCAGGGCCAGCAGCGTGGCGAAGCCAAGCCCCAGGAGCCCTGGATTTTGTGTGATGAATGCCATTGGGGAATTTGGAATTCTTTGATCGTGCAGCAGGATAGGGGATAGTGGCGGCGGATTATACCTGTCTTTGTGGCGGATGATTAAATGATAGGCTGGTAATAATACAATTTACGCCAGGATTTGCTTCTATTATTAATCCGGCGGTTATATCGGCCGTGTTCAACCCAAGACAAGACGCGCTGGCAAATTTCCCCTATTACAAATACGGTTAGACCATGAAGAACAACAGTATCGAGGCCTGTGTGGAACTTGATTTCAAGGCGCAGCAGTATGCGCGGTGCATCGATCTTGATCTGCAGCGTGCGACGCAGGCGGCGGGTCAACGCCGATGAGCAGCACTGATATCACCATTACCCGCCGTCCGCATGTGGCTGTCCCCACGGATCTGCCCGCCGACCTGCCGCCGTTGCTGGCGCAAATTTATGCGGCGCGCGGCATTGTTTCTGCCGAGGCGCTGGATCGCTCGCTGGCGAAGCTACTGCCCTTCACTGAACTGCTTGGTATCGATGCCGCCGTTGATCTGTTGGTGCAGGCCCTGCGCGAACAGCAGCGTATCCTTATCATCGGTGACTTTGATGCCGATGGCGCCACCAGTTCGGCGCTGGGGGTACGGGCGTTGCGCGCGATGGGGGCGACGCAGGTGGATTACCTGGTACCGAACCGTTTTGAGTATGGCTATGGTCTGACACTGGAGATTGTCGCCGTGGCGGCGGAAAACAAGCCTGATTTGCTGATTACGGTGGATAACGGCATTGCCAGCATCGATGGCGTGGCGGCGGCCAAGGCGTGCGGCATGCGTGTGCTGGTGACCGACCATCACCTGCCCGGCGACGCCCTGCCGGCGGCAGACGCCATCGTCAATCCCAACCAGCCGGGCGATGCCTTTCCCGCCAAGGGTCTGGCCGGCGTCGGGGTGATTTTTTATGTCATGCTGGCGTTGCGCGCGCGGTTGCGTAACACGGGTTGGTTTGCCGAGCGCAGCCTGGCTGAGCCTAACCTGGCCAATTTGCTGGATCTGGTGGCGCTGGGCACGGTGGCGGACGTGGTGCCGCTGGAGCATAACAATCGTATTCTCGTTGCCCAGGGGCTGGTGCGCATCCGGCGCGGGCAGTGTTGTCCCGGCATCACGGCGCTGATCCGCGTCGCCAAACGCCGTCAGCAGGATCTGGTGGCAGCGGATCTGGGTTTTGCGCTGGGGCCGCGACTCAATGCCGCCGGGCGACTGGAGGACATGGCGCTGGGCATAGAGTGCTTGTTGGCCGACGACCCGGATGCAGCCTTGCTGTTGGCGCAACGGCTGGATGAACTGAACCGCGAGCGGCGCGAGATCGAAGCGGAAATGAAGGCCGAGGCGATGGTTATTCTCGACGCCATGGAACTGGTTGAAGACACCGAGCTGCCCGTGGGCTTGTGCCTGTTCGAGGCGCACTGGCATCCAGGTGTGATCGGCATTCTTGCCTCGCGGGTCAAGGATCGCCTGCATCGGCCGGTGATCGTCTTTGCCGAATCAGGTGATGACGAGATCAAGGGCTCGGCGCGCTCGGTGCCCGGCCTGCACATCCGTGATGTGTTGGACGCGGTGGCCAAGCGGCATCCCAACCTGCTCAGCAAGTTCGGGGGTCATGCCATGGCCGCCGGGTTGTCGTTGGCACGGAGCGATTTTGCGCGTTTTAGTCACGCCTTCGACGAAGAGGTACGGCGTCATCTTGGTCCGGCGGATCTGAGCCGGGAGCTGTTGAGCGATGGCGAATTACAGGCCTCCGAACTGAATCTGCAACTGGCGGAGAGCCTGCGTACCGCCGGGCCGTGGGGCCAGGGTTTTGCCGAGCCGCTGTTCGATGGCGTGTTCGAGTTGGTCCAGCGGCGCATCGTCGGCGAATGCCACCTGAAGCTGGTATTACGCCCGCCGGGCGGCGGGCAGGTGATCGATGCCATCGCCTTCAATACCGTGGATGACGACTGGCCGGCGGACACCCGTAGGGTGGAGCTGGCCTATCGGCTGGATGTGAACGAGTATAACGGCCGCCGCAGTGCCCAGCTGTTGGTGGAGCATATCCGGGGCGTTTCTAAAGGGCACTTTTAAACACTGTGGGAGCGGCTTCAGCCGCGAATGAATGTTTGAAATGATCTTCGCGGCTGAAGCCACTCCCACAATGAGTCTTCAGATATTTTTTGAACTTGTGGCACAGTTCTGCGGTGCTGCACATTCCGCGGCGCTCTGCGCCACCTCAACCGAGTTACAATTTCTCTGCCCTTCGTTGTCGCATTCCCGGTGACCCACGGCTGTAGTATCATACCGGGCTTTTCCCATGGCCTTACCACGGTAAAAAAACACAAAGGTTTCTCACCCATGCTAGAGATTGGTCTCATCACCGCCCGCATTAAAGACATGCAAGGGCGCGCGCACGCGCTTAGGGGGTATCTTTGACTACGATACCAAGCGCGAAAGACTGGTAGAGGTCGAGCGGGAGCTGGAAGCCCCGGAGGTCTGGAATGACCCTGAACGTGCCCAGGCCCTGGGTCGCGAACGCGCCCAGCTGGAAAATGTGGTCAGTGTCCTCAGTCAGATGAAGGAGACCCTGGATGAGTCCCTTGAGCTGCTGGAAATGGGCGCAGAGGAAGATGACCAGGATACCGTTGATGCGGTGCTGGCGGATCTGGATCGGCTGGAAAAGGATCTCGCCGCGTTGGAGTTTCGTCGTATGTTTTCCGGCGAGATGGACAGCGCCAACGCCTTCCTCGATATCCAGGCCGGCTCCGGCGGCACCGAGGCGCAGGACTGGGCCAGCATGTTGCTGCGCATGTACCTGCGCTGGGGCGAGCGCCACGGTTTCAAGACCGAGCTGATCGAGGTCTCTGACGGCGAAGTGGCCGGCATCAAGAGCGCCACCATTCGTTTCGAGGGCGATTACGCCTTTGGCTGGTTGCGTACCGAGACCGGTGTGCATCGGCTGGTGCGCAAGTCTCCCTTCGATTCCGGCAATCGTCGGCATACCTCGTTCGCCTCCGTATTTGTCTCACCGGAAGTTGACGACGATATCGATATCGATATCAATCCTGCCGACCTGCGCATCGATGTGTACCGTGCCTCCGGTGCGGGTGGTCAGCACGTCAACCGTACAGAGTCTGCGGTGCGTATCACGCATAACCCGACGAATATTGTGGTGCAGTGTCAGAATGATCGCTCGCAGCACAAAAACAAGGCCACGGCGATGAAACAGTTGAAGGCCAAGCTGTATGAATTCGAGATGCAGAAGCGCAACGCCGACCAGCAGGTGGTGGAGGAAAACAAGGCCGACATCGGCTGGGGCAGCCAGATCCGTTCCTATGTGCTGGATCAGTCGCGCATCAAGGATCTGCGTACAGGCGTGGAGACCGGCAATACCCAGGCGGTGCTGGACGGCGAGCTGGATCCTTTCATTGAGGCCAGTTTGAAGAGCGAGCCCTAAGCGCCAATTATTTCGCCACAGAGGCACGGAGTTCACAGAGAAGGCAGACTGAAACTGGAAATAGTCAACCGTAGGGTGGGCGCTGCTCACCAGTGATGCCTTGCAAACCATGTATGGTGGGCAGTGCCCAGCCTACGGGAAATAGCCATTCCCTACCCCCAAATGAGGCGGGGGAATTACCCGGTAGTTTTAAATAACTCTGTGTACTCTGTGCCTCTGTGGCAAACAACAAATTTAGAGAAAATAAAATGTCAGACCAAAATACCCCCGAACAGGCCATTGACGAAAACGCCCTGATCGCCCAGCGCAAGTCCAAGCTGGCGGCGTTGCGCGAGGCCGGTAATGTCTTCCCCAACGACTTCCGCCGCGACGTGATGGCCGGCGAACTGCACGCCGAATACGGCGACAAGTCCAACGAGGAACTGGAGGTCAATCCGGTTCGCGTCAAGGTGGCGGGTCGCATGATGAGCCGTCGCGTCATGGGCAAGGCCAGCTTCGCCCATCTGCAGGATATGTCCGGTAAGATCCAGTTGTTCGTTACCCGCGACGATCTGTCCGAGGGTTTCTACAACCAGCAGTTCAAAAAGTGGGACATTGGCGACATCATCGGCGCCGAGGGTAGCCTGTTCAAGACCAAGACCGGTGAACTGTCGGTGCGCGTGGACGCTATCCGCCTGCTCACCAAGTCCCTGCGTCCGTTGCCGGAGAAGTGGCACGGCCTGGCCGACCAGGAGACCAAATATCGCCAGCGTTATCTTGACCTGATCATGAACGAGGTCACGCGCGAGACTTTCCGCGTGCGTTCGCAGGTCATCGACTACATGCGTCGCTTCTTGCTGGAGCGCCAGTTCATGGAAGTGGAAACACCCATGATGCATGCCATCCCCGGCGGCGCCACGGCGCGTCCCTTCATGACCCATCACAATGCCCTGGACATGCAACTGTTCTTACGTGTGGCGCCGGAGCTTTACCTGAAACGGCTGGTGGTGGGGGGCTTCGAGCGGGTGTTCGAGATCAATCGCAACTTCCGCAACGAGGGTCTGTCTACGCGCCACAATCCTGAATTCACCATGGTGGAGTTCTACCAGGCCTACGCCGATTACCGTGACCTGATGGATCTCACCGAGGAGATGCTACGTGGCATGGCGCAGGCCATTCACGGTTCCACGTCCATCGAATATCAAGGTGAGACCTTCGACTTCGGCAAACCCTTTGTGCGCATGACGGTGCTGGAGTCCATCCTCCACTTCAATCCGGCGATAAAGCGGGAACAGTTGCAATCGCTGGACGAGGCACGCAAGCTGGCCGGTGAGTTGGGTGTTCCGCTAAAGGACAGCTACGGACTGGGCAAGGTGCAGATCGAGATCTTCGAGAAGACCGCCGAGCATCGCTTGATGGATCCTACCTTTATTACGGCCTATCCCACCGAGGTGTCACCACTGGCGCGGCGCAGCGATGACGATCCCTTCGTTACCGACCGTTTCGAATTTTTCGTCGGCGGCCGCGAGATCGCCAACGGCTTCTCCGAGCTCAACGACGCCGAAGACCAGGCCGAGCGCTTCCGCCAGCAGGTGGAAGAGAAGGACGCCGGCGACGACGAGGCCATGCACTATGATGAGGACTATATCGTCGCCCTCGAACATGGTATGCCGCCCACCGCAGGCGAAGGCATCGGCATCGATCGGCTGGTAATGTTGTTTACGGATTCGCCGTCTATTCGTGATGTGTTGTTGTTTCCGCACATGCGGTCGCGGCGTGTGGAATAGCAGAATGTTTATCGGCAGGGCGGGTTTCCCGGCCCTGCCAGTGGCATAGGTTGTGATTCCTTATAACCTGGGAGCCTGTTCCCGGACAGGGTCTAGGTATAATTTTGTTGCTCTGAACGATGGTAAGAGCGGCTTCCCTGGGCCGCAATATTAAGGTGGGAAAATCATCGTGGCCCGGAGATTCGCTCCTACAACACAATACCTCGTCAGCTTGCTATTCCTTTTCTTCAATGGTGTAAGGCAGCCCCTGCAGACTCAACGCCGAACCGTTAGCATCGTGCAGACGCAGGCCATGCTGCTCCGCGCTGGCGATTTCGATGACGGCCAGCAGATCGACACCCCCCGTGGGCGTGGTTTGTGCCAGCACTACTTTGCCGACACCCTGGCCGGACTCGGAGCCTTCACTGAACAAATCGTCGCCGGGTTGCGGGCAGTCATCCGTTGTGTCGACGTGGGCCCGATACATGCGCCGTTTGAGTTTGCCGAGGTAGTGCATGCGCGCGACGATTTCCTGCCCGGGATAACAACCCTTGTGAAAACTGAGGGCATCCAGCGCTTGCAGATTTAACATCTGCGGTACGAAGGCCTCCTGGGTTGCCGCCACGATCTCCGGCAGGCCGGCGTGAATGTCCAGCAGGTTCCAGGCCGCGCTGCCGGCGGGCCGGGCCAGTGTGCTGAGCGTATTCCATAGCTCGCGCACGGCGGGTTCACTGCCGTGGATCTCGAAACGCGGATGCGGGCCGCGTACGCGGATCACACTCAGTGTTCCCGTGTGCAGATATTCGTCGGTAGCCGCAGGTGCATTGCCGAGAATGTCAGTAAGATGCTTTGCTGCTTCGGGGCCGGAGTAACCGATGCTGACCTGTGTGTCGCTGTCGTCTTCCAGCGTTACCTTGCTCATTAGCACGAACATGCGCAGGCGCTTCAGGGTGGGTTCAAGGATTTCCCGTGGCAACCGCAGTAAATAGTCATCGCCTTGCTGGAACAGACGGAACAGGGCAAGTACACGGCCTTTAGGGGTGCAGTAGCCATTGAGCTGGCTGAGAGCCGGGCTGACCTTGCGTACGTCGTTGCAAAACTGATTCTGTAAAAAGCTTTCGGCCTCGACGCCACTGGTGCGGATCAGGCCGTAGTGGGAAAGGTCGCACAGCACATGATCGTGTAACGCGGTGCGCTTTTCCTCGTCCACATTGCCGAAGTGCGGGCAGTGCTCTTTGTCGAGCTTGGCGCCCAGTGCAATGAGATGGCTTTTCCAATTATCATTCATGTAAATTGACCTGATGAAGTTGACAGTCAATCATAGCCAATATCGGCCAGTCAGGTAACCGTACCTATGGGCTATGATGTATCGAATAGCATCGTGAATATTTTCTACCGAGGATAAGAGATTCGATGAATACACACACTGATCGGCCTGTTTTTCTCGATCTGCGAAAAATCCGTTGGCCGGTCATGGCATTTGTTTCCGGTCTCCATCGTGCCAGTGGCGTACTGATGGTTCTGTTGCTCCCCGTGCTGGTTTACCTGTTTGAGCTTTCCCTGCGTAATGAACAGGGTTTTCAGGCGGTCATCGATCTGATGCAAAGCATGCCGGCCCGGGTACTGGGTGTTTTGCTGGTGTGGTTGCTGGCTCATCATTTCTTTGCCGGTATTCGTTTTTTATTGTTAGATGTTGACCTGGGTATGGAAAAGTCCGAGGTGCGCAAGACAGCCTGGATGGTACATGCGGCCGCCATTATTGCCACCCTGTTGGTGGTTGGGGGCATG
Organism: Gammaproteobacteria bacterium; assembly: GCA_021647505.1. GTDB lineage: Bacteria > Pseudomonadota > Gammaproteobacteria > SZUA-152 > SZUA-152 > DRQN01. The sequence goes on along the minus strand of JAKIUN010000013.1, from coordinate 4,949 downwards.
CTGTGAGCTGGCGTGGCGCCAACGGCCTGCGCCCCTGGCTGATGCAGCGTCTCAGCGCGGTCTATATCGCCGGCTTTCTGCTTTTCATACTGTTCAATCTAGCCGCTGCGCCGGTCATCAGTTTTGACGCCTGGCGCGGCTGGGTCGCCAGCCCGCTGGTCAATGCGGCCATTGCCTTGTTTGTGTTGGCCCTGTTGATACATGCTTGGGTCGGTACGCGTGACGTCCTCATGGACTACGTGAAACCGGTCGCACTGCGCTTTGTATTGCTGACGCTGTTTGCCCTGATTTTTCTCATTTCACTTTTCTGGAGTCTGCGCGTGTTGTTTTCGGTGCCCCCGTCATGACGATGATGAAACTCGCCAGACGCAAGTTTGACACCCTGGTGATCGGCGCGGGTGGTGGTGGTCTGCGTTCAGCGATGCAACTGGCGCAGGCCGATGCCAATGTGGCCGTCGTGTCCAAGGTGTTTCCCACCCGTTCGCACACGGTGGCGGCGCAGGGCGGCATGAATGCGGCCCTGGCCAATGTGGTGCCGGACAACTGGCACTGGCACATGTACGACACGGTGAAGGGCAGCGATTACCTGGGCGATCAGGATGCCATCGAATACATGTGCCGGGCCGCCTCGCATCTGGTGGTGGAGCTGGAGCACGCCGGGGTGCCGTTCTCGCGTCTCGATAACGGCAAGATTTACCAACGGCCCTTTGGCGGCCAGAGCCAGGATTTCGGTGGCGCTCAAGCGGCGCGTACCTGTGCCGCAGCGGATCGTACCGGGCACGCGATTCTGCATTCCCTGTATCAGCAGAATATCCGCGCCAAGACTCATTTTTTCGATGAATATTTCGCCATCGACCTGGTCAAGGACAGCGATGGTTACATCCTCGGCGCCGTGGTGCTGGAGATCGAGACCGGTGAGCCGCTGCTTATCGAGGCCAAGACCACGCTGTTGGCCACCGGCGGCGTCGGGCAGCTGTTTCGTACCAATACCAATGCCCATATTAATACCGGTGACGGCATCGCCATGGCTTTGCGTGCCGGTATCCCGGTACAGGACATGGAGTTCTTTCAGTTTCATCCTACTGGCATCGCGGGCAAGGGCATGCTGATCACCGAAGGCGTGCGCGGCGAGGGCGGCTATCTGGTGAATAAAGACGGCGAGCGATTCATGGAACGCTATGCGCCGCAGGCGAAAGACCTGGCCAGTCGTGACGTGGTAAGCCGTGCCATTGCCGTCGAGGTGCGCGAGGGGCGAGGCTGTGGGCCGAATGCCGATTATGTGATGCTGAAGCTGGAGCACCTCGGTGCGGAGGTGATCAAAAAGCGTCTGCCGGGTATCCGTGACATGGCCATGACCTTCATCGGTGTTGATCCCATTGAGGAGCCGATTCCGGTTTTTCCCACCGCCCATTACACCATGGGCGGGATCCCCACTAACCGTCATGGGCAGGTGGTGGTGCCGTTGGGCGAGGGCGCCGAGGAGCCGATCCCCGGGCTCTATGCGGTGGGCGAATGCGCTTGCGTATCGGTGCACGGGGCCAACCGTTTGGGTGGCAATTCTCTGTTGGATATCGTGGTTTTTGGTCGCGCTGCGGGTAATCACATCATCGAATATCTGACCGAGAACCGGCATCACCGCCCGCTCGACGAAGGCAGCGTGGACAATGCCCTGGCCAGGATAGCGCGTTGGGAACAGGATGGTGAGGGCGAATCCGTGGACGTGCTGCGCCAGGAGCTGCAGCGTGTGATGGAAGAAAATTGCAGCGTGTTTCGTAGCGAAGAAATTCTTGCCGAGGGCGTGGTCAAGGTGCAGGCGCTGGCTGGGCGATTGCAAAATGCGCGCCTGAAGGATCAGAGCAAGGTCTTCAATACCGCACGCATCGAGGCCTTCGAGCTGGAAAATCTCATGGCCCTGGGGTTGGCGACGGTGCAGAGTGCGTTGGCGCGCAAAGAAAGCCGCGGTGCCCATTCGCGTGTCGATTATCCTGATCGTGACGACGAGCGCTGGATGAAGCACAGCCTTTATTACGAAGATGGCCGGGTGGATTACAAGCCGGTACGCACCAAGCCGCTGACGGTGGATACCTTTCCGCCCAAGGCGCGGGTGTATTGAAGTCGGTGTTGAGCGTTGAATTGTAGGAGCGGGCCATGCCCGCGAAGGCTTTTTTGCCACAGAGACACGGAGTACACAGAGATAATGGAAATTTATTCTCCATGTGCATTCTGTGTCTCTGTGGCAAACTCTTTTGGCAATTGCGGGCATGGCTCGCAGCTATGTCCAGGAAAACTGAAACCATGCGTTTTCTGATCTATCGCTACAACCCGGACGAGGGCAAGCCACCGCGCATGCAGGAATACCGGCTGGATGGTTTCGACAGCGGTGACAAACTGCTCGATGCCCTGCTGCGCATCAAGGCCGAACTCGATCCGACGCTCAGTTTCCGCCGCTCCTGCGGCGAAGGCGTGTGCGGTGCCGACTCGTTGAACATCAATGGCCGTAACGGCCTGGCCTGCATCACGCCGCTCAACGAACTGGGTGAGACGGTAGAGATCCGGCCACTACCGGGCCGCCCGGTGATCCGCGATTTGGTGGTGGATATGGAGCAGTTTTATCACCAGTACCGCGCCGTCAAGCCCTGGCTCACGGTGCATGACCCGGAACCCGAAACCGAGTATTTGCAGACCCCGGAACAGCGCGATCAGCTTGACGGCCTCTACGAATGTATTCTTTGCGGTTGTTGTTCCACCGCCTGTCCGTCCTTCTGGTGGAATCCGGATAAATTTCGTGGCCCGGCGGCACTGTTACAGGCCTGGCGTTTTCTCGCCGACAGTCGCGACCAGGCCACCGGTGACCGACTGGCGGAACTGGAGGGGCCGTATCACCTGTTCCGCTGTCACTCCATCATGAATTGTGTGGATGTCTGCCCCAAGGGCCTGAACCCCACCCAGGCCATTGGCAATATTAAAAAACTGATGCTGAAACACCATGTCTGATACGGTGGTTTCCGCCTCGCCCCGTCTGCGCTGGCAATGCCGTCGTGGCATGCGCGAGCTGGACGAACTGTTGCAGACTTTTCTCGAGCGCGGTTATTCGCAATTGAACGATACGCAACGCATGACCTTCGAGCGCCTGCTCACCACCCAAGACAATCTGCTGCTCGAATACTTCATGGGTCGCAGCGCGCCCAAGGATTTGGACACTGCCGATGTCGTCGCCAAAATACGCCACGCCGCTTGTCCTTGAGCCGCGTCCCTCGCGGTGGCTGTTGTCACTGATACTGTTTTCCCATGGCGGCGCCATTGCCGTGTTGCTGGCGCTGGACGAATGGCCGTGGCCGGTGCGTTTACTACTGGTCGTGGTGGTGCTGGCCAGCCTGTGGTTTACAGTGGGCGGACTGGGCTGGCGGCGCAGTCCCACACGCATCCAGCGTCTTATTTGGCAGACAGAAAACGAATGGCGGCTGGAACTGTGCAATGGGGAAATGCTGACGGCCCGGCTGCGGCCATCGAGTTACATGCACCCCTGGCTGGTGGTGCTGAATCTGCGTGTGGAGGGACAATGGTTGCCATGCTCACTGGTGCTGGCCCGTGACAGTCTGGATGTCACGACGTTCCGCCGATTGCGGGTGCGGTTGACAACCGAGGCCGGGAGTCTGTTTGGTGGGACGTGAGGTCTCATTGAATGACCGCAGTGAAGACGGTGCGCAGCAGAAGGTGTGGCAATCACACTCAAGATGTATAACCTCGATCTCCCTATTTCTTCAGCATACCGCATGAGCCGGTAGATGTTTGCCTGCAAAGGGGTAAGATGATGCAAGGTGATGCAAACAGGTGAGCCCATGAAATCAGTTCGAACCACGGTATCTCTTCCCCAGAATCAGTATAAACAGCTACAGGCGCTAGCCGAAGGGAGCGGGTTGTCTGTTGCGTGGGTGATTCGTCAGGCGGTCGGGGAATTTCTCGGCAAAGTTGGCAAAGAGCAGCAATACAACCCGCTGAATACCAAACCCAAGGAGCAGTATCCTTGAACTACACACTCTATCAATCAGCCTACCTCGCGCACTGGCTCTCACTGGAAGGAAAAGCGGAAGAATTTGCCGCCTTTGCTAATGCCAAAGGGGGGTATATTATTCTAGGCGTGGATAATAAAACTCGCGAAGTCACCGGCATCCAGGAAGATCAAATCGATGCTGTGCAGGGTCTGATAACACGAGCCAGCCAGGACAGCATCGCCTCACCACTCAATATCTATAGCCGTATCATCGAACTACCGGATCAGCAGGGAAATCAATTGCCCGTGATCTATGTACAGATCGAAAAAGCCTCTTTGTACGCACCAGCAATGGCCGCTACTACCAGCGAGCAAACGAATCGAAAAAAGAGATCTCTCCCGACTGTCTGGCACGCCTATTTAAGCGGCCAGAATATCAGTTGCTGGGCGAAGAGCTACAATTGACGATTTTTGCTGCCGAGCGTGATTAATCCCAGATCAGGGAATCGATGAATGACAACCATGACACTGCCAGATTGGAACACCGTAGGCATCATACCTCCGATAAATGAGCTGCAACCTATCGGTGCCGAACGTTCTCCCTACGACATCTCATTAGTTGATTTTGTTTTGCGTTTTGGGACATCTCCTGAACGTCGAGTGATTCTTGATGGTTTCTTGCGCTATCGCGAGGCATTGCATGCTGTTGGCTTGATAGCTGGTTTTCAATGGCTGGATGGCAGTTTTCTGGAAAATATAGAGCTTATAGAAAGTCGCCCACCGCAGGATATCGATATCGTAACTTTTTTCCATCTGCCAGCTGGGGCCACCCAGCTAGAAATTCAGCGCAAGAACCCCAGGTTATTTCAAGCTGGTGACGTATCATGGCGCAAGACCGAATACAGGGCGGATGCCTATGTTTTCGATCTCAACACAAAAGACAAACAATCACTGGTAG
>JAKIUN010000084.1 GCA_021647505.1 Gammaproteobacteria bacterium | reverse complement strand
TTCACACACGCGGCATTGCTGGATCAGGGTTGCCCCCATTGTCCAATATTCCCCACTGCTGCCTCCCGTAGGAGTCTGGGCCGTGTCTCAGTCCCAGTGTGGCTGATCATCCTCTCAGACCAGCTACTGATCGTCGCCTTGGTGGGCCATTACCCCACCAACTAGCTAATCAGACATAGGCTCATCCAATAGCGCAAGGCCCCGAAGGATCCCCTGCTTTCCTCCCCTTCAATTAAGAAAGGGAGCGTACGCGGTATTAGCTTGAGTTTCCCCAAGTTGTCCCCCACTACTGGGCAGATTCCTATGTATTACTCACCCGTCCGCCACTCGTCAGCAAGAGAGCAAGCTCTCTCCTGTTACCGTTCGACTTGCATGTGTTAGGCATGCCGCCAGCGTTCAATCTGAGCCAGGATCAAACTCTTCAGTTTAATCAACTTAGTTGCATAGGTCGCAACCAAACCTTTTTCAATGAAGAGAGATCCTGCCAATTTCATTCGCTTGGAATTTCTTTGACAGGTCACTTATCATCAACAGTCTTTTGACATTCGCCAAACCGTCAACGCAAGCGCCCACACAAATTACCTAATCTCAATTTTTAAAGAGCAATAAAACTAAGGTCATAATCCCCGATAAGCGGGCCGATCACTCTAGCACTAACCCCGACAGGCATCAACAACATCCTGAACCAGGATCAACACTACCGCCGAAGCGAGGCGCGAATTATACGGGCTTCCTGAAGCCTGTCAACGCCTATCTGAAGGTTTTTCGGCCAATCCTCCGACCGCTTCAGTCGCTGGCCTCAACCAGCGAGCGGCGATTATACACGGGGCCTCCCCGGCGTCAACAGCCCCCGCCTCCCCGCACGTTTTTACGTCAGGCCGCAATGGCCTTGTGCTAAACTGTGCGGCTCCCTTAATATTAAATACATGGTTTAGCGTCGCCGTTGCCACCCCATGCGCCATCTTGCTTTATAGATGGGGCCTGCACAGCAGCCTGCAACACCATCTGACACGAATCTGCACCGCATCCTGATGACAAGCCCAGCCACCACACGCCTACGCGAGATCCCCTATAACTACACCTCCTTCTCGGATCGAGAAATTATCATCCGCTTTCTGGGCGAACAACGCTGGGAGACGCTCAATCAACTACGCGGCTCCCGCCGCACAGGCCGCTCGGCACGCATGCTGTTCGAGGTGCTGGGCGATCTGTGGGTCGTCACTCGCAATCCATTCATTCAGGACGACCTGTTACAAAACCCCAAGCGCCGCGAGTCGCTGATCCACGCCCTGCACCACCGCCTGCAACAGATCATCAATCGCGCCGAAGCGAACCCCCTGGCGCTGGAGCTGGTCGAGGCGACCAAAGAGGCCATCAAGGATTTCGAAGACAATTTTTCCGCCGAGGCACGGCTGCGCCGCAAGACCCTGCAAAAACTCAAGCAGGTAACCCGCAAGGACAATATCGATTTCAGCGGGCTGGCCAGAGTGTCGCATGTCACCGACGCATCGGACTGGCGCGTCGAGTATCCCTTCGTGGTCGTTCACCCGGATACCGAAGCCGAAATGGCCCGCGTGGTACAGGCTTGCATCGACCTCGGCCTGTCGCTGATCCCTCGTGGTGGCGGCACGGGCTACACTGGTGGTGCGGTGCCGTTACGTGAACGCTGCGCCATCATCAATACGGAAAAGCTGGACGCCATCGGCAGCGTCAAGCTACGCAAGCTGCCCGGTGTGGATCACGAGGTACCGACGGTGCATGTGGAGGCCGGCGTGGTTACACGCCGGGTATCCGATCTGGCCAACACCAATGGCTATGTGTTTGCCGTCGACCCTACCTCGCAGGATGCCTCCTGCATCGGCGGCAACATCGCCATGAATGCCGGCGGCAAGAAGGCGGTGCTGTGGGGTACCACGCTGGACAATCTGGTGTCGTGGCGCATGGTGACCCCGGACGGCCGCTGGCTGGAAGTCGAGCGTATCAATCACAATCTGGGCAAGATCCACGAACAGGCCGAGACGGCATTCCGCATCCGCCGCTTCGAGACCGATGGCAAGACCCCCTTCGGCGACGTGGAGACCCTGCACATCCCCGGCAGCGAGCTACGCAAGGAAGGCCTAGGCAAGGACGTCACCAACAAGTTTCTCGGCGGCCTGCCCGGGGTGCAAAAGGAAGGCTGTGACGGCCTGATTACCTCGGCGGTGTTCGTGCTGCACAAGATGCCCGCGCATATTCGCACCGTGTGTCTGGAATTCTTCGGCGACGACCTGCGCCGCGCGGTACCCGCCATCGTCGAAACCAAGGACTATCTGGACGCCGCCGAGAACATCCAGTTGGCCGGTATGGAACACCTCGACGAACGCTACGTGCACGCCGTCAACTACAGCACCAAGGCGCCGCGCAGCGAGCAGCCAAAGATGGTGCTGCTCATCGATATCGCCGGCGACGACGCCGACCGCGTCGCCGAAGCCGCCTCCAGCGTGGTGCGCATGGCCAATGCGCGCGACGCCGAGGGCTTCATCGCCGTCAGCGCCGAGGCCCGCCACCGCTTCTGGGCCGACCGCGCACGCACCGCCGCCATCGCCGCGCACACCAATGCCTTCAAGATCAACGAGGACGTAGTCATTCCGCTGGATCGCCTCGGTGACTACAGCGAGGCCATCGAGCGCATCAATATCGAATGCTCCACGCGCAACAAGCTGCGCATGATCGACGCGGTGCTGGATTACCTCAGCGGCGACCTGCCGGAGCACCGACAGACGCGTGACTTCGAGCCTACCGAGGCTCCCTGCGAAGAAACCACCACCATCCTCGACAACAAAAAGGCCGCCGCGCGTGAACACCTGGCGACCATCCGCAAACAATGGGCCTGTATCCTCGAACACCTCGACGCGCCCGCCAATGCACACCCTGAGACCTTCGCCCTGCTGAAAGACCCACAACTCGGCAAGGTAAAAGACAGCGACACTCTGTTCCGCCTGCTGCAACGCCGCGAGCTGCGTGTCTCCTATCGCAGGGCGGTGGAAAAACCGCTCAAGGCTATTTTTGGCGGTCGCGAACTGGAGGCCGTACGTGCGCGCATGGACAATATTCACAAGGAAATCCGCGCCAGCCGCCTGTTCGTCGCCACCCACATGCATGCCGGCGACGGCAATGTACACACCAATATTCCCGTGCACTCCAACGACTATCTGATGCTTCAAGAGGCCGATGAAGTAGTCGAGCGCATCATGGCGCTGGCCAAATCCCTGGGCGGCGTGATCTCCGGCGAACATGGCATCGGCATCACCAAGATGCGATTTCTCGATCAGGCCACCGTCGAGGCCTTCGCCCACTACAAACAGCAGGTTGACCCCGAGCAGCACTTCAACCCCGGCAAGTTAATGGCCGGCTCCGGGCTGGACAATGCCTACACCCCCTCTCTGCGACTGCTGCAACAGGAGGCCTTGATCCTCGAGGCCTCCGAGTTGGGTGCGCTCAACGACGACATCAAGGACTGCGTACGCTGCGGCAAGTGCAAACCGGTGTGCGCCACCCACATCCCGCGCGCCAACCTGCTCTATTCGCCGCGCAACAAGATCCTCGCCACCGGCCTGATCATCGAGGCCTTCCTCTACGAAGAGCAGACCCGGCGCGGCATCTCCCTGCGTCACTTCGATGAAATGAACGACATCGCCGATCACTGCACCATCTGCCACAAGTGCTATAACCCCTGCCCGGTGGATATCGATTTCGGCGATGTCTCGGTGCGCATGCGCAAGCTGCTCAAGTCCTTCGGCAAGAAGCGCACCGGGCTGGCGACGCGCGCCTCCATGGCCTATCTCAACGCCGGCGATCCACGCACCATCAAGCTGATGTACAAGGCACTGCTGCAATGGGGCTTCAAGGGGCAACGCCTGGGCCACCGACTGGCCAAACGATTCAAGTTGATCGGCAACGGCAAACGCCCCAAGGCCACCACGGGCAAACCGAAAATGCAGGAGCATGTGGTCAACTTTGTGCGCAAACCCCTGCCCGCCCACCTGCCGGCGCAAACCATGCGCCAAACCCTGGGACTGGAGGACGACAAGAACGTCCCCATCCTGCGTAACCCGGCCAGGGTCAACGAAAATACCGACGCCGTGTTCTACTTCCCCGGCTGCGGCTCCGAACGCCTGTTCAGCCAGGTGGGCATGGCGACGCTGGCAATGCTGTATGAAACCGGTGCACAGGCGGTACTGCCACCGGGCTATCTGTGCTGCGGCTATCCGCAGACCGCCACCGGCGATGAGAAGAAGGGGCAGGAATTGTCGGTGAACAACCAGGTGCTGTTCCACCGTGTCGCCAATACCCTCAACTACCTCGATATCAAGACCGTGATCGTCTCCTGCGGCACCTGCATGGATCAGCTGCAAAAATACCGCTTCCAGCAGATCTTCCCCGGCTGCCGGCTACTGGACATCCACGAGTACCTGCTGGAAAAGGGCGTTAAACTGGAGGGCGTCGAGGGTCAACAGTATCTCTACCACGCCCCCTGCCACGAGCCCATGAAGACTCACGCCCCCCTTGGCGTAGCCAGCACCCTGCTGGGCAAGGACGTGCTGCTATCGGATCGCTGCTGTGGCGAGGCCGGTACCTTCGCCGTGTCACGCCCGGACATCGCCACCCAGCTGCGCTACCGCAAGCAGGAAGAGCTGCAAAAGGGCATCGAACAACTCACCGGCGCGCCACGGGTAAAAGACGGCAACGTGAAAATACTCACCTCCTGCCCGGCCTGCGTGCAGGGCCTGTCGCGCTATGCCGACGACACCGGCCTGGAGACCGATTACATCGTCGTGGAAGTGGCGCGCGGCCTGTTCGGTGAGGATTGGCAGGCGCAATTCGTCGCACGCATCAAACAAGGCGGCATCGAACAGGTGCTGCTGTAGGACATCCAGACATGAGCACAGATTACGACGATAACCTCGAGTCAGACCCCGGCGAGGCGCCCAAGAGCAAATCCCAACTGAAACGGGACATGCACGCCCTGCAGGTGCTGGGCGAGGAGTTGGTAAACCTGTCACCCGAGCAGTTCAAAAAATTCAAACTACCCGAGGCGCTGCACGACGCCGTAGTAGAGGCACGGCGCATCCACGGCCGTGGCGCCCTCAAGCGCCAGCTGCAATACGTGGGACGGATGATGCGCGACGTCGATCCCGCACCCATCCGCGAGAAACTCGACGCCCTGCGTGGCCAGTCACGTCAAGCGGCAGCACAGCTACACCGTATCGAGCGCTGGCGCGACCGGCTGCTGGAGGACGGCGATCACGTACTGGAAGAGCTGGTGGCGCGGCATCCAGACGTCGACCGTCAGTATCTGCGTCAACTAATGCGCAACGCTGGCAAGGAAAAATTGGCCAACAAACCACCGCGCTCGACGCGCCTGCTGTTTCGTTATCTGCGCGAGTTGATGGAAGTGGTGTAGGGTGGGCAGGCTTTTCATGCCCACGGGAAACGTGAATCAATCGCGTGGGCACATAAAACGTGCCCATATATGGTCTCCTCCCACGAAAGACAACACCTCAATTCAGCTGGAACATCACCGGCACGCGGAATTCCAGCTCTGCGCGTGGATCGTTGTCCGGCATGGGCGGAAACGGATTCGCCCGTTGCGCCATCTCCAGCGCGGCCTTGTCGAGGAAGCGATTGCCAGTGCGCTTTTCCAGGCTGGACTGCAAGACCTGGCCACTGCGGTCGATACGAATCCGCAACATCCCCCCCCCTTCGATGCGCAGCCGCTTGGCGCGGCGCGGATATTTTTTGTGTTTTTCCAGCCAGGCCACCAACAATTGCTCGTAGCGCGCAGTGGCCACGGCATCCAGCGGCGCACTAACTGGCTCCGTGACCAGTGTCGGTACGGTTTCCGGTAATACATCGACGACCGGCTCCTGCGGCGGCGCGGGTGGCGGTGGTGTTTCCTGCACCGGTTTGGGATCGGGAAGCGGCTCGGGAATAGGCTTGGGTTCGGGAATGGGCTCCGGTTCGGGCGGTGGTTCCGGTTCGGGCTCAGGTTCGGGAAGTGGCTTGGGCTCAGGCAAGGGTTCTGGTTCTGGCTCAGGAAGTGGCTCCGGCACCGGTGCAGCAGGCTGCGACGCGGCATTCACCGCACTATCCGCCACCATCGCCAGCAGATTGATGCGCAACGGCACCTCGGGTGACGGTTCCGGTGGACTCGCTTGCGGCGGCGTAAGCCACAGGGCCAGAGCCCCGTGCAAGGCCAGGGCAAGCACCAACATCACGCTCATGTGCAGACGAGTGATGGACACCGGTTCCGCCTATTTCTGCAACGTTGCCAGGGCCACGTCGGTGCCCCCGGCAGCGCGAATCTCGTCCATCACCGCGAGCAACTGTTGCACCTCGGTGCGGGCATCGCTCTTCAGGGTGATGGCGGCATCGGCATCCACTTTCAACAAGGGCTCGATAGCCCCACGCAATTGTTCCAGCTCAATGCGCTCCCCGTTGAGGGCAAGCTGCCCCGTTTGATCCAGCGACACGATAATGGGGGTGATATCGGTGAGCGTGGCACTGCTCGATTCCGGTAACTCCAGCTCAATGGCCTCCGGTACCATGAAGGTGCTGGTGAGCATGAAAAACACCAGCAGCAGAAAGACGATATCGATCAGCGGCGCGATATCCAGATGAGAATGAATGCGAGCCCGGCCTTCAAATTCCATGGGGCTCATCCTCGATGCGCTCATCATCGTGGGTGCCTATATGAGGGGTCTTTCCGAAATGGCGCAGCACCCGAATGCTGGCGTCCTTCATGTCAGCACGCACATGATCGACCTCCCCTTCCAGGTAATAGAAAGCCGCCATGGCGGGGATCGCCACGGTGAGGCCGAAGGCGGTGGTGAGCAACGCCTCCCAGATACCACCGGAAAGAATAGAGGGATCCACTCGGCTACCGGCCGCCTCAAGATTCATGAAAGCAGCAATCATGCCGGTTACCGTACCCAGCAGCCCCAGAAGCGGACTCAGGTGGGCGATGGACGACAGGCCCCGCAGCCAGGATTCCAAGGCGCGGATCTGTGCGCTGCCCACCCGGCTCACTTCTGCCTCGACATCCCCGGTGGACATAGCAGGATCGGCACCGCAACGTACCGCGCTTTCCAGCACTCGGGCGACCGGGCTGTTCTGCTGCTGCAGATTCTGCAGGGCCTGACCATTCTCATTACGCTGCAAGGCCAAGACGACATCATCAACGAATGCCGAGCGGCGCAGGCCGCTACGAGAAAACTGATACAGTTTCAACAGAATAATGGTGGTGGCAAGAACAGACATGAGCAGCAGCACATACATGACTGCCCCGCCCTGTTGAAATAAGCTATACATAATGACCTTCCACTCACAAAAAATGGGCAGCGTAGCTTTCGCTATGCCACCCGGTTAATAAACTGCTGTTAGAGATCCATTTCCAGACCCGCGTAAGCGAACAGGGGCATACCCGGGCGTGGCCCTTCCGGTTGGCGTGACACGTTATAGCGTGCATCCGCCACGTTCTGGATGCCGCCGAAGAGCTTCATCCCATTCGCAATCCGATAGTAAGCCGAGATGTCGGCGACAAAATAAGCATCGGTGGTGCCGAAGCGGGCATCAAGATCGCCCTCACCGTTGACTTGGCCATTAACATTGTTAGCAGTGGTAAAGGTCTTGCTGACATAGCTGCCGCTGATGTGGCTACCCCAGCGTGCCGCGTCCACACCGGTACCCAAACTGAAAACCCATTCCGGGATATAGGGCACCTGGTTGCCAGCCTTTCCATAACTGAAAATAGATTCTGGATCATCGGAGTACGCAGCATTCTGCTGGGTGGCATTGGTGTAGGTCACGGTCAGATACCAGGGGTTTTTGATCTTCCAGCCATTGGCGATACCGGCGTCATACTGACTGGAGAATTCCAGGCCATAGCTGCGCACCTTACCGAAATTTCTAGTTTCGCCGGTACCGGTACCACCGATATTGTCGATTGCGATCATGTCGCTGAAATCGGTGTAGAAGGCCACCGTCTCCACCGCCAGGGCCTGCCGAACATTGGTGTAACGCGCACCCAGTTCATAGGCCAGGCTGGTCTCTTCGTTGATGCCACCGGTAGCGCTCTTGGGACTAGGCGGAGAGGAGCCGCGATTGACACTACCGAAACCGATCCAGGAATCATTGAACTTATAAGTCGTGCCGAAGCTGGCGGCCCACAGGTTCATGGTGTTGGTCTTGGTTACGGACGGGGCTTTGACACCTGCATAGTTTTCAATATAGGTCTGATCCAGTTGCTCAATACGGATGCCCGGTGTAAAGCCCCAGGCACCGACCTTGATGGTGTCCTGCAGAAACACAGCAAGGGCATCGGTCTTTTGTAGGCGATCACCCGCACGGCCGGGGGTGCCGGGGGTCATGCCGTCGATGGAGCCGTTGGCCAGTTGCGAATAGCGGTCGTCCCACTGAAAGCGGATTATCTGATCCTGGTTGAAACGGATGCCAGTGGCGATCTCATGCTCCACCGCACCGGTGCCAAAGCGATAATAGCTCACCACATCAACACCCTGGGTCTCGTAATCACGGTTGTTGGCGCGCACGCGCAGGGTACAAGCCACGTCGCCTCTCAAGCAGTCTAGTCCTTCACCATTCTCAGCCAGGGCCGAGGAGAGACTATAGTTATTGTCGGCGATACCATTGACGTCGCGCAGGTCCTTGAGCTTGTACCAGTTACGCGAAAAGGTGTTCTGGTACAGGGTGGCGATGATATCCAGGTCATCCGAGGGCGCCAGGGCATAACGCAGGTAGCTACGTCTCTCCTGGGTCTTGATGTTGTCGAAGCGACTGGCCGAGTAACGCTGGAAGGGGTCTGCCGCAAAGTCGGCCTCGCTCAGGCCCAGGTAGGTCTCATTCGCATCCAGCTCGGAGGTGCCGTATTTGAATTCGAGGCGTTGGTACATGGCGGTGTCCGGCTCCCAAGAGAGCTTGATCATGGGGTCGGACTTGGAGAAGCCCGTATCCTCACCGGCACGGAAATCCGCTGTCTCATCGATGGTCTTGTAGCCGTCATTCTTACGAAAATAACCCTCCAGCAGGAAGCCGACCTGGCCCGCTCCGGTGGTCAGGGTATTGCCAAAATAGGCATGGGTACGCTGATCACCAAAGCTGCCGAAAGAGGACTTCAGGTAGACGGTCTGCTGCAGCGGGATGGGGGTGGACAGGTAGTTAATAACGCCACCGGTGGTCTGCGGGCCATATTTTACCTGGCTGGAGCCCTTGAGGATCTCCAGCCCACTCATCCGGCCCATGGTCGGCGTATAGTAGGCGGCCGGGGCGGAATAAGGTGCCGGGGCGGTCAACACACCATCTTCCATCACTGTCACTTTGGCGCTGCGGGTGGTATCCACGCCACGCAGGCTGATGCTTGAAAATAAGCCGAAGCCCTCTTCTTGGCGTACATAAACCCCCGGCACTTTGCGCAGCACCTGGTTGACATCATCGTAGTTTTGCTCGCGGATGTCCTCAGTGGTGACCGAATAAGCGGAGCCCGGCATTTCATCGATATTGGCCGGATTGCCGATTACCATCACCTTATCCAGTACTTTGGCGTCCGGATTCGTGCCTGAATCATCATCCGTAGCGCCAGCAGGTATTGCCATACCCAGTGCGGCAATGGCGAATATGCCGCGAAACAAGCCGTTACGTTTTTTCACTTTTCTACTTCCTCAATTTAGGTTTTCAGCGGAATCCGCCAGATCGTCGCGAAGCAGGCTGTAAGGTCTTAATTCATCATTAAATCAATATCTTACGTTCTGAACTTGCGCAAAAACCACGGATTTTTGCTGCCATTTTTATGACAAAGCCGCCTTGGCTAAAGCCCTGCCTCTAACATTAAAGAGCACGAGCTGGACTAAGGACGAGTTGGCTGGCTACTGGGTTGACCTGTGCAGGTCGGTTAGCTGGCTGAGTGGAATTATGGCGGAGCCAGAATAAAATGTAAATGAGAATCACAATCATTAAGGTTGACATACAAATGAGAATGACTATCATTTGAATTCACGGGCGTAAGGGATACGCCTGAAACCTAAAGGGTACGGCGTAAGATGAGTTATCAGATCAATGCATGGCTAGAGCACGGTGAACCCCGGCTGGGGATTGTGAACGCACAGACTGGCGTGATACAGCAGCTGTGGCGTCTCAGAAAAATCAGCAGCCCACGTGGAGAACCCGTACGGGAGGTGTTGCGAAAAGAGGCGCCCCACAGACAACAACCGGGAATACAGCAGCTGACAAAAGAGTTGTTTCTGCTGGGGTGTGCCGAGGATATCTCGCTTGTGCAGCGGGCACAGGCCGGGAATATGGGGGATGTTTGCCTGGATTGTGACGGATGTGCGGAGGATATTGCAACGACGGCTACGATGACGCAGTACACAAATCCAATGAAACAGGGTGCAGCATGAAAGATAAACGAACAAGCCTGTCACCAGAAGGACAGTCGCCGCCAAAACAAACAGTGGAAAAAACCTATGACAGTCGGGATCTCTTCCACGGCAGGCAGGAGATCCTGATCGAACACGCAGGTCACGCATACCGATTACGGATTACCCGCCAGGACAAGTTGATTCTAACCAAATAATACGCCAAGGGCACTTCCTGCAAAACACCACGCCAGCCACCCAGCCTCCAGGCAAAGGTAGCCAGCCAAGTCGCTAGGGTTGGGATATTTTTGAGGAGGTTTTTTATGTGTATCAGACTATACAAGCAAAACGAAAATCCATCTTCTGAGGCGCTGTTGCTGAAAGAGACAAATTCCGGGTTTTCCATCAGCATCCCCCCGGGTTTGCGACGCAAGAAAAGACGCAAGAAAATCTGGGAGCTTGAGCACCGCTTTCATTGCAGCATTGCGGGCACTTGTTTCACACTGGACGAATTGCGCCGGTTTTGCCGCAAGGCCCAGGGAAAAACCAAGGGGCCCATCAGCGACTATGAATTGCATATCACCTTTGTGGGCATCCTTGAAAATTCCCATGCCGCACGTCCGGCGAACAAATATCTCGACCGTAAATACCGGATGGCAATTCAACATTTTGATCCGGCCAACAGCCCGAGGGAATTGCTCAATTTATGGAATGAAGCGGTTGCTCAAGGAGAAGTCGCCAGTGCATTCTGGGCAGTGGTGACTCATCCACAGGCGTCGGAAAAATTGCTTTTCCATGTGTTCGGAGAGGTACATATGCTCTCCCATCTTTCGGGTGCATCCATTCGTCTCGACATGCAGGCCCTGAAGCGGCTGCGCCTGCGTGTTCCGACACTGGAGCACGAGTTGGCCGAGAGCCGCACCGAGTTGTTGCACCGAATGCGGGAAAAAGACAAAACCATTCAAACTCTGAACAAGCGTCTCGCCGTGCAACTGGAAACCGAACGCAAGCTCTGTGAAACACAGCAACACCTGGATGAACTGGAGAGCGGTAAAACCCTCAGCCAATTGCGCAACCTGCTGATACAACATACCGACAAGCTTGACAAAACGCTCGTGCGTGCGGAACGAGCCGAAGCCGCCGCACAGAAGTGGCGACGGGTGGCGGATGAGTCTACCACCCTAAACCGCTCTCTTGAACAGCAGACCGTGGAGCTTGCAGCCGAACGAGATACACTGAAAAACACATTGGATCAGCATTTATCAACCCGGATTTCACCCTGTGGAAATGGTGGCCTTGACGAACAGAATATTGATCTGTGTAAACGCTGCGTCCTCTATGTGGGCGGCAGAAATAGACAGTGCAGCCATTTCCGTACACTTGTGGAGCAACAAAATGGCCGTTTCATCCACCATGATGGCGGGAAAGAGGAGAGTGCTCACCGACTTACCGCGCTCTTACCCAGGGCCGATGTGGTATTTTGCCCGCTGGACTGTATCAGCCATGATGCCGTCGATCGGATTGTGCGTCACTGCAAGCAACACGGCAAGGCTCTGAAGCTGTTGCCAAAATCGAGCCTGGCTGCCTTTTCCTGTGGGCTGAAGGAGTTTGCCGATGCTTGAGAATATTGCGCCCAATGTGATTTGCTTGCCATAGTCGGCGCAGTAGCCGGTGCACATGGACTCCAGTTTTTACAGGAATCTGTTAATTCCGGGCAATCGTAGTGAGACGGATTTTTCGAACTTTTGGTGAAATGCATCGCTGTATTTTATCCCTTTCCACACTCAATCCACTCTCGGTGGATTGGTGGGGTGAATAGCAATGATCCAACCAGAGGAATATCAATCATGAGCAACAAGTTAGACTTTATGTATTAACGCTTCTTACGTAGCAAGTTAATACATAAAGTCTAAGTAGTGCCCGCCCGAAAACTATCCAACCTCATGATTTAATATAAAAAACCACTCCATTCCTGGCGCGAAGAAAGCTATAATAAAGCAGGCCTTCCACTGAAAACCTGCAAAAAACCGCTTTTTTTCA
>JAKIUN010000115.1 GCA_021647505.1 Gammaproteobacteria bacterium | reverse complement strand
ATCCCACGGGGAATTGACACCCAGTAGCTGGCTGTAATGCTCTTCTATGTCCATGGAAAAAACCGCTCCAATCAATGGCTAAAGCAGGGTATTTTACCGGAATTTCACACAGTTTTACGAATAGCCTGCTGGATGAAGATGAAGAGCTGAACCCTATTCTCTCGGTGGCAAATCTGGTGGATGTATTTCTGGTCGTGATTGCCGCGCTGCTGATTGCTATCGCACAGAACCCTATGAACCCCTTCTCCGCTGATGATGTGACCGTGATCAAGAATCCCGGTCAGGCAGACATGGAGATGATCATCAAAAAAGGTGAAAAGATTGAACACTATAAATCCAGTGGAGAAATCGGGCAAGGTGAAGGATCACGGGCTGGCGTGGCTTATCGCTTAAAGAATGGCTCGATGATTTACGTGCCGGAAACCACATCAGATCAGGAGTAGATATCATGAGCAAAGAGCGCATAACGGAGAGTTATTGTTGTCCGAGTCCTAAGCCACCGCCCACGTATTCCGCCCGGCAGGTAAGCTCCATATGAAGACAGTCTTATATCTTGTCGCCATACTGACTTTACTAACAACGGGAAACAGCCTTGCCAATGAACCAACCCAGCCACTGAGCAGCACCCAGCCGCCAATTCAGTCGCCCGAGGTAAAACTTGTTGCGCCGACAACGGCAGCCGAAAAACAGGTACTGTTAATAGGTATTGGTCACAACAATAAAGGGCGCCTGAATCTTTTGCAGCAAAGCCTGGCCAGATTTGATATTGCGATCAGCACCCAGAGCGCAAAAGGTATAAATCATGGCCAGTTTATAAAACTGATGGCGATGTATGATTTGATTCTACTGGAGGGACTGAACCAGGTTGAGAGCCAAAAAGCATTCAACCCCTATGCAGATATCATGGCAAAAGACAACTCGACAGCCATCGTCTCCTTGCGTGACCCCAAAGGTAAAGCTAATGCTAATGTTACGCTCAAACAGGCTCAAGTGCTGGCCGACTATTATGTCAACGGTGGACGGAAAAATTTCGATAATATCGGGGTGTTTATTGCTGCAAATATTTTTTCACTGAGCAAAGACCAGCTCGATGAAACGGTTTATTTGCCAAAGACAGGATACTATTATCCTGCAATAAAGAAATCTTCTGCCATTGGCCATGAACAGAGTTCAATAAAAAAGGCGGTTAACAGCAACAGCCAGATATTTTTTGATCTGCTGGGTCGCCAGGACAAACAGCCGATGATAGCAATCACCTTCCATCGTGCAGCGATTGAAGCCGATGATATGGCAGTAATCGACAATTTAATCGCACGTATTGAATCCCTGGGGGCAAAAGCCTACGGCGTATTTGAACATAGCGTCGAAACAGAGACCAGCTATCTACCCCTGTTAATGGATCCTCTCGCCAGGCCGGATATAATTATTAACTATCGTTCCATTCACTATGCAGAAAAACGTAAGGAAGAGTTCATCGGACTAAATATTCCGGTCATTCAGGCCATAAACTATCAGGGCACAGCCGATGAGTATCATGATGATCACAGCGGTATCAGCTCTACGATGACCGCTTTTTTCCTGGTAATGCCGGAAACTGCGGGCACGGTTAACCCGATTGTTCTCGCAGCAAATTCTGAACAGGGACGGAAAGCCACAATACTCGAACAGCTCAACGCGCTGGCCGAACGAGCAGTGAAGCATGCCAGACTGGCTCACCTCGGAAACAGTGAAAAAAAACTGGCTGTGATGGTTTGGAATTATCCGCCCGGTGAACATAATATTGGCGCGGCGTATCTGAATGTCCCCACATCGCTTAAACACACCATAGACAGTCTCAAGCAGGCAGGTTATACAGTCAACACCACAGACGAACAATTCTTTATCGAAGGTGCAAATTTGCTGCTGCGCCCTGTCTATCGCAAGGAAGATACCAGCCACCTGATTGAAAAGGGTTATGCCGATTATCTACCGTTATCGGTTTATAAAAAATGGTTTGCGACCATTCCAAAGCAGGTTCAGGACAGCATCAATCAGCGCTGGGGGACTCCCAGCCAAAACAGACTGCTGACAGAACGAGATGGCGAACAGTATTTTATTATTCCACGCATGAAACTTGGCAATCTTATTGTGCTGCCAAAGCCATCCCGATCCGATGGTGAAGACGGAAAAGCCAGTTTGTATCACAGCATGACGATACCTGTTAACCACTATTATCTGGCAGTCTACCTGTACGTCACTACATACTATGGCGCCGACGCGATCATCCATTTTGGCACCCACGGTTCCGGAACGTGTCAACCTCAAATGGACAGTTAATTTTCAGATAACATCGATTTGCTTCTGTCTCTCACGTATCCAGCAGCGGTGAGCGTTGGGAAATTCACGCAATCAGCAAGCACCTCACCACTCTC
>JAKIUN010000083.1 GCA_021647505.1 Gammaproteobacteria bacterium | reverse complement strand
TATTTCACCTTCTACAACGGTGAACGCCCCCATCAGTCACTTTCCAACCAAACCCCAAACCGGGTTTATGAAAGTGGTCAAGGTGGTGGGGCGATGATTGTGGACAGGTTTGGCAAGGAAACGTCAGCGCCAGAGGCCATGGCAGAACCGGGGCAGCGCCGTGCAGCTGTATGTGAAGTGGAAAGTACAACTTAAACTCAGGTGGTTTTTGTCTTGACTATGGGGTCCACTTTACACAATGTCCAAAGCAACAAGCTCCGTGGCGAAGAAAAAATCCTCGCGGGCATGGCCCGCTCCTACGGCACGACCTCGGCATCCCGTGCACAACGAAAGCCCACATCGGTATTTTTACTGTCCGGCGCTGCAAAGCCACGCATGGCACTGCGAAAAAACTCCGACAGGGCATAATGGCCCATACCCCCACCGCCGCCGCGAATCACACGGTTCTTTTCACCAAAGGCCTCGGCAACGAAATAATCGGAGCCCCGATAGGGCTTGTACCAATCGGCCACCCATTCCCAGGCATTGCCGGCCATGTCGTACACCCCATAGGGTGAACGACTCTTTTCGTAATAACCCACCGGGGCCATGCCTTCGTCCCAGTCTTCGTTATCACCGGTATTGGCCAGACCGGCATCCCAGTCATTGCCCCAGGGAAATTCACGCCCGTCGGTACCGCGCGCGGCCTTTTCCCACTCAGCCTCGCTGGACAGGCGCTTACCGGCCCAGTGGCAGTAACGATTGGCCTCGAACCAGGTGACGCTGGTGACCGGCAACATACCCTTGGCCTGCTGATCGGCCAGCATCAGGCGTAGCAATTCGTCACGCCCACTACGGCGGGTGTCGATGTCCAGCTTGAAATATTCCGTGGCGATCCAGCGCAGGGATTCCAGGTTCGAGGCACGCAGACGGTCTTCACGCAGGTTGTAACCATTCTGTGACCACTCGAAGGGTTCCGGCATCTTGCGGGCCTGTACAAAGACCTGGTACTGGCGATTGCTGACTTCGTATTTGTCGATCCAGTAGGCCGACAACTCCACCGTGCGCTGCGGGTGTTCGTCGAGATACAGCGGCTTGACCAATCCATATTCGTCCTGCTTGCCGCTGTCGTCGGTCTTGTCGCTACCCATGATGAAGGGGCCGGCCGGGATCAGCACCATGTCGTCCGGCGACGCAGCAAATGGCTCGGCGGCGGATGGCGGGGTTCCCGGCTCGTTACAGGCACTCAGGCCCAGGCCGGCAATCAGCAGGTACAGGACACCGCAAATGCGGATAAAAGGAAAACTCTTCGATGAAAACATCAATCTGCACAATAGAATAAATACGAATAAATGACCATTGCCAGGCTGTGTAAAGGCACCTGTTTCAGTATCGCCGATTTGTGCCGATAGCTCATACAGACCCAAACCACCCATTTCCCACAACAATTAATTCAATTGCATGAAGTATGCCCGAAAATACAGGCAGACAGCGAGCAAGAGCAAATACTGGTAGAGAAAATTCAATCAATGACTCCCTCTGATGATGGACACCTCGCAATCGCTGAGATCCGGCAGCACATAGAAGCCACCACCGAGTTACCGGCCATGCCCGAAATTGCACAGGCCCTGCTCAAACTCGCCAACGATCCAGGCGGTAATCTTCAGGATCTGGTCAATATCATCGAACATGACCCGAGCATCGCGGCACAAATCATGCGCTATGCACGCTCGGCTTTTTTTGCTTATGGCGCTGAGATCACCTCGCTGCAACAGGCGGTGACCGCCGTGCTGGGCTATGGACTGAGTCTCGACATCGCCATCGGCCTATCGCTGGGCAAGGCCTTCAATATCCCCAACTTCGGCTCCATGGGCCTGTATCCCTTCTGGCGCCACGCGGTATACAGCGCCGCGCTGTGCCAACGTCTGTCCTGCAACATTTCCCGCCCGCCGCGGCTGCAGCCCGGCATGACCTTTCTCGCCGGCCTGCTACACAACTTCGGCGTGCTGCTGGTAGCTCACCTGTTCCGTCGCGAGGCCTTGCAACTGGCGCAGCGAATCGAGACCGATGCGGAACGTCCAGTGGTCGATATCGAACGCGAAATGCTTGGCGCCGATCATCAGGAGATTGGCGCCTGGCTGTTACAGCGCTGGAATCTGCAGAAAGAGATCGTGATCTCCGTGGCAGAGCACCACCACCCCCATTACACCGGCGAACATGCCGGCTATGCCCACACCGTGCTAGTGGCCGACCGCCTGCTCAAACGGCACGATATTGGTGATGCGGAATCCGATGAACTACCGGAGGAACTACTCACCGCCCTGGGCCTGTCTGTTGAGGATGCCGAGGCCGCATTAGAGGCCATCATCACCGCCGGCCCGGATCTCGAATTGCTGGCCCGTCAGTTCCCCGCCTGATCCCACCCCAAATCGCCGCTCTACACATGGAGCAGCCAGCGGTAATTTGGCATCGGTATTTTGTACCGGGAGTGGTATGTTGCCCTTATTTTAGTCTCAGGAGGGTTTCAGCACCATGCCGGGCAGCCGTTTTTCACTCGAAGTCCAACCCCGCATCCCACCCAGGATCGGCCGTCTCGAAGAGCTGGCCAACAACCTGCTTTACACCTGGGATCGCAATGTACGCTCGCTATTTTACCGCCTGGACACGGAATTATGGGAACAGGTGGGCCACAGCCCCAAGCTGTTTCTGCGCCGCGTCGCCCAGCAACGCCTGGAAAAAGCCGCTGAAGACCGCATCTTTCTCGATGATTATTACCGCGCACTGACGACCTACGACAATTATCTGCAACAACCCCCAGCCGCAGAGGCCAGTCTGCTCGACCCCAAACACGACCTGGTGGCCTATTTTTGCGCCGAATTCGGCCTGCACGAAAGTCTGCCCATCTATTCCGGTGGCCTCGGCATTCTCGCCGGCGACCACTGCAAGGCCGCCAGCGACATGGGCGTGCCCTTCATCGCCATCGGCCTGCTCTACCGGCAGGGCTATTTCCGCCAGACCATCGACAATCAGGGCAATCAAGGCGCCCACTACGCCACCACCGATTTCCACGACCTGCCGTTGACCCCCGCCACCAATACTGAGGGTGAGGAAATCCGCGTCACGGTGCAGGCCAATGCCCACGACATCCAGGTCAAGGTCTGGCAGGCCCAGGCCGGACGCATCTGTCTGTACCTGCTGGATACGGACCTGCCGGAAAACAGCGAGCAGGATCGCTCCATCACCTATCGCCTCTATGGCGGCGACAAGAGCACCCGCATCCAACAGGAAATCGTCCTCGGTATCGGCGGCGTGCGCGCCCTGCTCGCACTGGGTCTCAAGCCGACCGTATGGCACATCAACGAGGGCCACTCCGCTTTTCAGATATTGGAACGCTGCCGGCAGTTCACCCATACAGGCATGGATCAGATCCAGGCCCTGGAACAGGTGGCGGCAGGCACCGTATTCACGACTCATACGCCGGTGCCTGCCGGCCATGACATCTTCGACCGCCACACCATCGAACACTACCTGGGTAGCTACATCCCGCAACTGGGCATGGATATCGATGCCTTCATGGCCCTGGGCGAGAGCGCCGACCACAACAAGGGTAATTTCAATATGACCTCGCTGGCGCTGCGCGGCTCACGCTTTCACAACGGTGTATCACGCATCCACGGCCAGTTTGCGGCGAAGATGGAAAGCTACATCTGGCCGCAGGTACCCACCGCAGAAAACCCCATCGGCCACATCACCAACGGTGTGCACGTGCCGACCTTCCTCGCCCGCGAGTGGGTCAACCTGCTCGATGTGCGCTATCCACAGTGGCGCAACGAACTCAACAACGCCGATTACTGGAAGATCATCGACGAGATTCCCGACCACCGTTACTGGAGCCTGCGCCAGTCACTGAAAAGCGAGATGCTGGAAGGTGTGCATCGCCGTGCCTTGCATCAACACCACCGCAACGGCTGCAGCGAGGCACAGATCAAGCGCCTACTGAAACACATCGAGCCCACCGATACTAATACGCTGATCATGGGCTTTGCGCGCCGCTTCGCCACCTACAAGCGCGCCGCGCTGCTGTTCTCCGATCCACAGCGTCTGTCGCGCCTGCTCAACGACCCGCATCGGCCGGTGATCCTGATCTTCGCCGGCAAGGCTCATCCCAAAGATCAGCCGGGACAGGCGCTGATCCGTACCATCTATGAATTTTCCCGCCAGCCTGATTTCGAGGGCCGGGTACTGCTGCTGGAGGGCTACGATATGTCACTGGCACGCAAGCTGGTGACCGGTGTCGACGTGTGGCTCAACACACCAGAATATCCCATGGAGGCCAGCGGCACCTCGGGAGAAAAGGCGGGCATCAACGGCGCGATCAATCTCAGTGTGCTGGACGGCTGGTGGGGTGAGGGTTTTCGGGGCGACAACGGCTGGGGAATCACCCCACATGGGCCGGAATTTGAACCCGCCTATCGCGACCAGGAAGAGGCCAAGGATCTGCTCGACATCATGGAAAAGGAGGTCATTCCGCTCTACTACGACCACAATGGCCGCGGCTATTCAGAAGGCTGGGTACGCATGTCCAAGGCCTCCATGCACACCACCATTCCGCATTTCAACGCCCAACGCATGATGCGCGACTATGTGCGGCAGATGTATGGCCCGGCCGCCCGCCATCAGGCGCGCATGGCGGAAAGCGACTTTTCCGGTGCCGCCGAACTTGCCCGCTGGAAGATGCTCATTCGCAAGGCCTGGCCCGGCGTCAGCCTTCGCCAGCTCGAAGAACCACCCACACAGGTCAAGAGTGGTGAAGACATTCCCCTGCGCATCGCCGCCAATCTCAACGGGCTACAGGCAGAAGATGTCATCGTGGAATGCCTGGTGGGAACCGAGGATGGTACTGGTGATTTTACTCTCCGGGAGAATTACGCCTTGAGCCCGGATGGCATCACGGATACTGGCGAGACCGTCTTCAAGCTGGACCTCTGCCCGGGTCTGTCCGGTCTGCAGTATTACCAGCTGCGCATCCATCCCTTCCATCCGCTGCTGGCACACCGTTTTGAAACGGGCTACATGATCTGGCTGTAGTCCATTCCGTGCTTTGGTTTATACACGGTCTTCGGCAGTGGTAGGCCAGCCATGCAGTAATAATTCAAATCAGCTATCCATACCGTTGGCCGTGATTGGAACACACATTCAATCCCGTGAGGGCAATCGAATAAAGGTCTCCCGAAAGTGTTTCAGTTCATCTGGTTCCTTGTGATGACGAGTCCAAACCAGATAATCTTTCCTATAAACACTGTTGCCAGAATTAATGGAACCGAGAATCCTGCCTAATACTGTCGTTGCTACTCCTCAGCCTCGGCGGCATAGGAAACATTGAAAAGGCAAGCAATCCCCACAAACCCATATTCCCGAACAACTTAAAGCCTCACTACAGTTTGATGAGTAACCGTTCTGCCAGATTGGGCATTAACTTTCTGAGGAGCCTTTACCAAGACCGCAAAACTTCGTGTACACGCGTGTGTAGAAGATATTGAGGATCGTCATGGTCGACGACCTCCCCTCATCTACCAGTCAGTTATCCATCGAGCACTGGTACGATTACATCAGTGAAGCGACACTGGCTAATGCCATCCTTGACCGGCTACTTCATGGGTCACATCGCCTGAATCTACGTATCAACCCTTGATACCTATACATCTTTGTTGACAAACACCGCCTCAATCATCACAGCACTTTAATTGCTCTAACCAGCCCACCGGAGCTTTTCGTAACCATAAAATTTTTCTCTCTTTGCCTGTTCTTAATAACTCAGGTACAGTCAAAAACTTATATTGTGATTTATTTTTTTCTAAAAATAAGTCTAGTGCCTTCACAATATTTCCAACATTCGAAACTGTATTTTTATGCATCGCCGGCACACTATAAAGTTTTTCATGCAAAAGTATGATAGTTCCTGGCTTTAACTCATTTTGCAATTTTTTGACAATTGAGTTTGCAGTCTGACTTACCCAGTCTTCTGCATCACTATCCCACATAATGGTTTTTAATCCAAGCATACCAAGAATAATTCTTGTACTCATTGATTGATGTCCATATGGTGGACGGACATAATAGCTGGCATATGGGCGTAGTATTTTTTTAAACTTATTGATCTGTTGTATACAACTCCAAAAATCGAGCTCAGGAAAAGACTTATGGTCAAAAGAATGATTACCAATCACATGACCATGACTAATTATTTTTTTTACTAAATCTGGGTATTTTTCAACGCGTTTTCCCACCAAAAAAAATGTTGCTTTGGCATTATGTTCCGCTAATACTTCAAGCAAAGGGCCTGTAGATTCTGGATGTGGCCCATCATCAAAGGTTATCGCCGCAACATGCTGATCAGTATGCACACTTGTAATACTACCAAAAATCTTTCTTTTTAACTTCATGTGAAAAATTATATCTATCTTTTAAAATTGTAAAGTTCAATATAGTTTTCTAGAAAATAATAATAGCAGTGCAAAACATAGAAATCTCATTAAATATCCAGACAAACAAAGACAGTAAACCTTACTACATAATTTTGTGTTTCAACAGGCCTGATTAGGTGTGGTTGCTTTGTAGTCTTTCTGTTTTTCAATGATTCTCTGCTCACTCATTACGCGCAAGCAATCGTCGGTATGCGCATTTTTAGATAAACGTTCCACACTATTAAAATCGAGCCTCAATTAAGTTATAAGCTTTATCAATCCCAGATTCGCTATCTATTTTAACTTTAATTTCTTGAGCCCGTTGTTGACAGTGTTCCGTCAATACCTTTTTTTCTAAAACGCTAGCTATACCTACTGCTGTCAGATTAGTCGGAAACATCGCCGCACCAACTCCCCAAGAAAGGACTTTGTGAGCATTAAAACATTGCTCGTAAGTATAGGGTTCTAAAAGCATCGGACAGCTATTACGTAAAGCTCTCGCTATTGTTCCAATACCTCCATGAGTAATGACGGCAGCGGCGTGAGAAAATAACCAGTCTTGGGGCATAAAACCTGCAAACATCACTAAGTCTCGATCAACCTCCGGAGGCAAATGACTTTCGTTAAAGCCCGACCAACCTCCTTGAATCAAAATGCGACGATTTAATTTCATGGCTGCAGAGACATGAACGGCAATAAATTCTTCACGATTGCGTATTGGTTGACTGCTAAAAGAAAGCACAAGAGGCTTCGGCCCTGCAGTCATAAAGTCTTTAAGTTTTGCATCGGGTTGCCACTCACTCCATTGGGGATATTCATAAAACCAAAAACCTGTCTGGTTCGCTGGAAAACACCAGGGAGATGATGGATAAAGGTACGGACTAGCAGCAAAGATCAGGTGGTCATATTGCCAATAAGTTTCCCAAGGTTCTGAACCTGTTAACTTTTGTTTCTGTCGTAATTTATGATAGGAATCATGAAATCTGCTATTTTGTCTTAACTGCTGTGTGATTTTCCACCAATTATTCGGTTGATACAACAAAGCCGGGGTAACCAATACTCGAACTAAAGGAATAGATAGTTTTTCAGCAACAATTGCTGCCACTAGCTCCTGCTGTGGATTACAAATAATTAACTCTGCGTCATAACAAGTATTGAGCAAGCAGTTAATACTTTTTTCGATATTAAACCAGGTATTAGATCCTGGCATTTTTTTTCTCGCGTCGAGGTCACCTAAATTAGTTAACCAATGATCCCATAAAAGTGCGGCTTCTTTTACTTTTTCAGAATTAACGGGTTCATGTCCAACAATGACTGGATTCAACCCTACCGACAAGCTATGGGAATGCATTTCCTGAGGAACTGCCGCATAAACGTCATGCCCCCTAGCCTTCATCTCTTGCCCCAATTTTAAATATGGCAGTATATCCCCCATTGTCCCATAAGCCGTAATGATTATTTTTGCCATATTAAACTCTTGAAAATATAAAAAAGGGGTTTTAGCTTCCCCCTCTACCAGTTATCCCATAAAAACACAACACTTTTTCATGCGCAACTCGGTCTCGTCTTCCACAGAGTTACTCAAATAGTGATGCAATAGTTAATATTACTTGTAACTACTCAGCTCGCCCACGAAACATTTTAGCTTTTGAAGGAAGAAGGAAATTGACCGAGCGATCATGGAAGTTTTTAACTTTGTGCTGTTTATTTTTCCCGCGCCTCTTGTTTTTGTCGACTGACAACACCGGGAGTTCATTTCAACCGGCACGCAACAGGCGACTTAGGAAATTCGGCTTTACTGCTGCGTGTGTCGCAATGGGGGCAGATTTTGATCTGTGCACGATGTTCGGTGACGAAATTTTTTATCTTTGGAAGGTCAAAAACCTGCCGTGCTTCATGGCCGGCCATCGATTGATCCGATAAGTCTGCGGAGCAATGCGTACGGCATATCATATGTCTGTTGCTTTTTCAATAGGCTTTCATTTTTTTAGGCTAATGTAGTTACTATTATTTATTGTTAGATTGAATATATGCGACCCAACCCAGATTCAAATTAATACATTCCTGTTCGATGATCTCAAATTCTTCCTCTAATATCTCATCAAAGTCTGCTTTAATTGGAATTTGAGAATAGTTTTGTTGTAATCTACGAGAGATAAATGCCCGATCCGGTAGTAAATTTAGATTAAGAACAATCTTAAGTTGTTTCCTCTTAATATAAATTAGGTAATCGCATTCTTCTGGCGTCAAGTCACCGTATTCTAATAAAGTCGAAATTTCTTGCTTTAGATCATCTATTTCATACAATCGAACCGTTTTCTCAATCCTGCGCTTCAGTTCTTCTAACAACTGCCAAGCCATAAATTCTCCAAATCTCTTTTATCTAAGCAAATTATAAATTGTTCTTTCTTTTCCTTCGTCAGACAGATCAACTCGACTCTGCTCTCGTAGGATAGTGCTGGAGAACCCTTTTCAACCTCACTTTTCCGCGATGCCGCATCCTCTGAAGTGCCTTTATTCTCTTCTTCAAATTTATTACTAAAAAGAAAGACACTGATAAACTGGACGCATTCCTGATTGCCTCATAATGAAAATTCGGAACCCTTTATTTAAATCAACCAGAGCACTGCATTACTACATCATATAAACCGATAGTTGGCGCCGATTCTAATTCACCTTCAATGGCTTCTAGCTTCAAGTAGCTAATTGTATGGTAGCCTTTCCGTTTACCAATAGCGGAAATTTTTAAAATATGTTCGCCAGCTCCAATACGAGGAAAAGGAATTCGATTGTGTCGGATTTCTGTCGATGAAATACCGAAGTCTTTAAATAACAACTGTCCATCTAAGAAAATTCTATTTTCTTCTTCTCCGAAAAATCCATAGAGAAGAGTCAGACAATCTGGGCCGTAATCCTGTTCTAAAGTAAAGTAGATTTGGAGCGTTTTAGTGCAAAACACACTATTTTTTTCGTCTGCAACGGCAATTAACTCCGGCAGGTTAGGATTGTCAATTGGTTCGGCATCCATTCCCACGGTATAGTTAAACTGTTTTTCCCAGCTTCCAATTTTGTGTCCAATTTCACTTCTAGGTTTTTCCTTTCCAATATGCCAGAGGGTGGTCATATGAGTCTGAATTTGGGTCGATCGATAAAAGAGACGATTTGGAGAGCCTGCAATGACGTGAGTCTGGAAGCAATTGCCTTGGAAATCGATAGCAACATTGGTAAATGTAAATCTCTCGCGATCATTTTCTGAGTATTGAATACTCTCACCCCAAACAATAGTCTGATTGTCAGTATTCAGCTTACCTAGGCAATAATACAGGCGATTATTTTTGACATGTGTTTCGATACAGTCACCTCCTTCACCCAGAGCAACATTGGTTAAAGACCCTTCACCGTATTGAGTGCTTTCACCCCAAGCGACGGTATCTCCATTCAACTTCCCTACGCGACAATAAAGACGGTCATCGCCAACATGAGTTTCAATGCAATTACCCTGAGCGTCTAAAGCAACACTGCACTGGGAATAAGAACCTTTGTCGAATCTTGTACTTTTACGCCCGCTCCAATTAATATTTTTACTAGAAAAATTCACTTTGCCGATTCGATAATAGAGATCCGATGAATGGATATGAATTTCTAAGCAGTTATCCTGGTCGTCTACGGCTATGCTGCAATAAGATCCACGACTGTATCGGTCATAGGGCGTCCCCCTCCTCCACTCAATTGTTCTATTGCTGAAGCTAGCCTGAGCCACACGGGAATAGAGCTTGCCATTGGACACATGAACCTCGACGAAATTACCATCACTGGCTAAAGCGATGTTTGTAACAGTACCATTGGCGTACGAAGTACTGCTTCCAAAATCGATGCTTTTGTCACTATTATTAATTCCCCCAATTCGATAGTAAAGTCGCGTCCCACCCACATGAGTTTCTAGGCAGTTTCCTTGGCCGTCTAGGTCGAGGCTGCTAGCCGTCCCTGTGTCATATTGAGCGCTGGGAGTCCATGTGATTTGTTGCGATTTATCCATATTATACTTTCCTTTTTATAAGCATGCTATAGCGCCTGGGCTCTGAGGATCGTGTCAGCCACCTTCAGAGATTTCGGGTAAGAGACTAAGTTTCACAGGAGCTTATATAATTCCATCTACGTCGGTGCATATCCCTGATGAAACGGGTGCCTTGCTTCAATATCTACATGATTGAAGATCGGTGTTTGTCAACAAAGATGGCCGATTAATCACTCAAGCAGCCTATGGTTGAGATCGGTGTTTGTCAACAAAAGAAAACATCAAGGGGTCAGAGCCAAGACGGTCAAGGCAGTCAAGGCAGTCAAGGCAGTCAAGGCAGTCAAGGCAGTCAAGGGAACTTAAGGGGTCAAAGCCCTTTTAGGGGCCTTAAGGAGACGGCGTTCGTGCATTCAAGTGTGACAAGGCCCTCCTTTGTTCTAAATGTTCAGGCCTTCACCGTGTCCCAACCATTACGCTGGGCATTCAGCTACTCGGCTTTGGCTTCCTGCGTCGCCCGATCTCCTCCATGGCCCAGGCCAGCCTCTCGATCAGTTCCCGATCTCACCTTCTCCATGGAGTCGTATGTCCTCTGCTGATAACGCCAAGGATGGCGTGTATGCAGAAAATGCAGGAGCAATTTTCTGTCTTCTGTTTAATCACCCACAGAGTTGCCCCTGCTGGCGCTATCGGTTTTCATCAGATTCGCTCATGCAGGGCGATGAACCCTGCATGCCAAGGCTTGATCGACCAGTGACCTCACTGGTTATCTACCGATCGCTCGTTAAGCATATCTCCCCAGATAAGAGCATGAACTTTCCCTGCACCGCTGCATCATTTACGGTGGCCGTTAGATCACGTGGCTTCGATGTCTTGTACCTAAAGCACTTCGTGGGGCAGGCTCTGCCATCTCGCCTCCAGCCTACGCCTCATATGATGTTCTTGTTCATCAGCTCGCAGGTTTGCGTCCGGCTTCCTTCAGACCGCCCCTCGCGGGTTGGCCCTTGCCATTCGCTAGTAGTTATCGTCTACTAACAACACGGTGTTCGACGGTGATCTTCCTACAGAGGACTTTCACCTCATTAGTTCATGCCCATGCTGGGCGTACACAAATCGATCAAGCGACGCTGAAAAGTATTGTGGCGCTGCGCGATTAGGCCTGGTGGAGCGTCGCTTATCTAGGCGTTAGCCTTTAGAAAAATGAGCGTCTAGTTTATCGAGTAATTTTAGACCTTTGTCGATATTTCCACTTGCGGCTAGGGCGCGAAATCGCACTTCACTATCAAATTCAGCAAGAGCTTGCGTTGAAAGCTCTTCAATTAATTTGTTTACGCTCACATGTCTATGTTGAGCTAAGGCTTTTAGGCGGCTGTGTTTATCATCAGGTATCCGGACAGTTAAAGTTGCCATATCATTCACCTTGCAATATTGTTTCAGGGGTTGAGATTTTTAAGTTGGGAAATTTCAATTCAGCATTTAGTAAATCACGAATGTTATTGGTAATGATGTGTGTGGCATTGCCTGCGAGAGCAAGCTCAATTAAAAAATTATCACCTTCATCAATAATATTTGGGCGCCATAAATAGTAAATTGGAACCCAGCGACAAACGCTATAGAAGGAATGAAGGAATTCCAAAATCTCTTTCTGAGTTAATGGGCAAATATCAAGAACTTGTTCTCGTTTGCTCACATCTTCGTACTCTTGAAATAAGACATTACTAATCAATGGGTTATACTTACCCAAGAGGCACCTTCTTATGATCTCTCGATTAGGCCCCTGGGCACCGATCAAGGCACTAATAAGAACACTTGTATCAATAACTACTGTATCAGCCATGGCATTATGATAGCATATATGCAGTCACAATCAACCACGGGCTAACTCATCCAGAGGGACTTTCAGAAGGTTCAGGAAGTTGCCCCAGATTTGCACACATCTAATTGAAGATTTATTAGAGGTGAGCAAATAGAAAGCATAGGGTCAGGTCTTTGATTTATGATCTAGAAAAAAAGGGGAGGAAATCCTTGCCGAGGAAACAGATAAATATCTCATCGCCTATACGGTTGTCGTCGATGAGCCATTCATGTCCCAGTAAAACCTTGATGCCCCTACAAGATCACTCTTTGTGCATGTGCAGTTCGGTTCTTCGAAGAATTGTGTGAAGGCCTATGGGGCCATTTTCAGGCCACCACAATAAAACAATATGCTATTTCTGAATCCATCGAATGAACGATAACCCCTGGCATTCGACTTGACGGTCTGAA
>JAKIUN010000082.1 GCA_021647505.1 Gammaproteobacteria bacterium | reverse complement strand
ATCTCAATCGCCTCTCGGATCTGCTCTTCGTCCTGGCGCGCCATCTCAATCACTCGCAGCAAAGTGGCGACGTGCTCTGGCAGCCGGGACGCCCTCAAGCCTGAGACCGCATGGCCGACAAACACTGAATAAGAACCCATTTTCCCCGCCAGGCTCACAACAACCGGGATGAGGTAAGACATGAATATCCCCGCCCTGCAAACCGGCATTGCCGGCATTAACACTGGCCTCGACGGCATGCGCCGCAATGCCACTGAAATCGCCAGCGGCAAGACAAGCCCGGCGGACATCGCCCGTGCACTGGTCGATCTACGCACCAATCAGCACCAGGCCGAGGCATCCGTCAAGGTAGTCAGGGCCGCCGACGAGATGTTGGGCAGCCTGCTCGACGAGCGGGTCTGATTCACCCGTCCACATAATGCAAATCGGCTCATCCCTTTCCGGCCTCCCGCCTCCGCAGGCCGGCCCGCGTGCAGCAACGGATACGCCCCCGACCAATCCCGCCGCAAACGATAAGACGGAATCCTCCCGTGCTCCCGCGACCAATCAGCAGCTGACGGAAGAGCAACGGGCGCAGGTGCAGGCACTGAAGAGCCGCGACCGTGAAGTACGCGCCCACGAGGCCGCTCACATGGCTGCCGCCGGCGGCCTAGCACGTGGCGGCGCCAGCTACAGCTATGAGACCGGGCCGGACAACCGCCGCTACGCCGTTGGCGGCGAAGTGAGCATTAACACTTCGCCTGGCAATTCCCCAGAGGAAACCCTACAAAAGGCCGAAACCATTCGCGCCGCCGCACAGGCACCGGCCAAACCCTCTCAGCAGGATCTTGCCATCGCCGCCAGCGCCGGGAAAATGGCCGCTGAGGCAAGAGCTGAGCTGGCGGCACAGCAGTTTTCGGGAGACGACGATGACCGTTCGCGCACACAGGCCAGGGCCGTGGAAAATTATACCCAGACAAGCAGTACTGGCACATCGGAACAAAAATCCGTCGGGATAAATCTCATCGCCTGAGCCAGCCCTGCCTTGGGTCAAATTTTCAGATCCATGCCAAGGAACGTGCACGCTCCTAACCTGTTTTATTAGTCCCGGTTAAAAGGTTTAAACCACCGCCTTTAGGCAGTCAGATTTATCTGCGATACTGGCCATTGCCCTGATGAAGGGGGGTAGGGCATGGAATATCACTACGATAGTCATGCCGTT
This sequence comes from Gammaproteobacteria bacterium, assembly GCA_021647505.1. Lineage (GTDB taxonomy): Bacteria > Pseudomonadota > Gammaproteobacteria > SZUA-152 > SZUA-152 > DRQN01. The sequence continues at coordinate 11,979 of JAKIUN010000082.1, read as the reverse complement.
TACAAGACTCAGTATCATTTTGTATTTGACTCGCTACACCGCTCTGCGGTGTGGCGCAAGAAAGCCAGGCTAATCCACTAAAGTGGAGGTGGGCACGTTTTTTGTGCCCACGCGGTTGGCGCATATTCCCCGTGGGCATGAAAAACCTGCCCACCCCACCAGGTTTCCGTGGGGAGTCCTCAGCGATTAAAGTTGGCTGCTTACACCATGAAGAACATGGAGAGCATGAAGCCATGTAGTTGTTGAATACAAAGCCGTTCACCTCGATAGTGGCTAGCGTATAGATTGTATTGGCGCTGAAAAGTGTAGGAACATTGCCGGATATCCATGAGGCACAATTGCTAACCCATCTAACAGCTTGCAAAAAAACAACAGGGCTTCCTGATTGATTTCAATGTAAAGCTGCTGAAGCAGGGTATCGAAAGCTTTGCCCTGTGAACCTTTATGCGCTTTATGTTCTTCATGGTGCAAATCGTTACGAAATAGGCATTAAATCCGTAACACCATGATTTTATTGAAATCTAATATGACAAAGTAGAAATAGATCGTGCTCAGGACGCCAGACGTCCCAGCCGATTGTTTTCAAAAAGAAAGCCGGCGTCACTGGTGACGCCGGCTTTTTTATGGGACGAGACTTTCCGTCCGTAATCAGGAGGGCAGGAAATCGATGGGATAGGTAACGATCAAGGTTTCGACATCCCGTGCGCCAAAATTGAGCATCTTCACTCGCGCCACCAACCTGCGTTCCAGGCGGGGATTATTCAGTTCGCTGGAGATAATCTTGCAGGCTGTGACCTTGCCCGACGCAGCGATGGTGATTTCCAATACCACCTTGCCTTGCAGGGTGGGGTCTTTGCGCAAGGCGCGGCTGTAGAGCGAATAGATCGCGCCCTTGTTGCGATCAAAGACCAGCGAGACCTCTTCGTAGGTACGCGACGCTTTCTTCGCATCCGCACCGGCGGTGGGCGTCGCCGAGGCAGCCGCGGCCACCATATCCACCGGACTCTCGACCTGGGTGCTCTGGCGGCCGGCAAGGTTGGTGCTGCCGACGCCGCTGCTGAGATTGGCGGTATTGATGCCGCCACTGCTGCTGACACCGGAGGTGAGTATCTTGCGCTCGCGCACCTTCGCCGCCGCGCCCCCCTTGGAGAGTGGCTTACCCTTGTTCAGTTTGGGGGCGACAGGGGCGTCACGCAGAGCGGCCAAATCATCGGTAAAGGCCAACAAGCCGGCGCTGGCGGCCTTTTTACGCGCCTCGGCAACCCGGTCAACCTTGGGCTTTGGCTTCGGTGGCTCGACCTTCTTCGGCTTGGGCTCTTCTTTTTTCTTTTCCGGCTTCTTTTCTTCCTTTTTCTTCTCTTTTTCCTTCTCTTTCTTTTTCTCTTCTTTCTTCTCGACCTTTTTCGGCTCCGGCTTGGGTTTGGGTTTCTGCTTTTCCATCACCAGCTGCGCCAGCCGTGGCGGCAATTCCTTGACCTTGTTGTGATCTTCCTCAGGGATGGGAATAAACGGAATCGCCACACTCAGCAGCAGGGCTGTCGATAGCACCGTAACGATGACAATCGTCAGGCGACGGTCTTCTTCCGCGACACGCGTCCAGGGCAAAACAAACTGGCGATAGGCGCTACTCACAACCCGGTTACCCCTTGTCTTCCGTCTTGCGCATGACCGCCAGCGAGATATTGCTGTAACTGGCCTGGGTGCAGGTCAGCATGATGCGCTTCAATAACTGGAAAGGGATTGTCTTGTCACCGAGGATGGTGATTTCACGAACCACCGGTTTACCATCGGCCTGTGGGGCCTGGTTCAGTTTGCGTCCGGCCAGACGTATCAGCGCTTCTTTCAAGGGTTTGATTTCGCCGTCTGCGCTCTTCATCACGTCCCTCACATCGGCCACCTTGCGCCCCTGTACGATGATGTCGCGGTCGCTCACCATGATCACCACGGTCTCTTTGGGCAACTGCTCGGCAATGGATTGCGGCAGTTGGATCTGCTTGGCATTGGGCAGGTCTTTCACCGATGACGAGCTGATCAGCAGAAAAAATACCAGGATGGTGAAGATATCCATCAACGACACCATATTCAGCCCAACGTTTCGCTTGCTGCGGGCGTGGTGCCGGCTCATGCGCTTGGCGCGGCGTGAGGCCTTCATGGTGCGTCACCAATGGCGATCTGCGGGAACAATTCCTTTCTCACCACCGAGGTCACTTCCACTACTTTGACCACACGCACGGTATCCATCACCTGTATCAGGGTGTCGTAGGGGATCTCCGCTTCCAGCAACAGGCTGATGTTCTCTTTCTTGGGATATTTCAGTTTGATGGCGATCAGCAGGTCGGACAGCGCCTTGAAATCCTGCTTGCCGTCCTTGAGCGGGATGCGCTTGATAACGCCGCCGAGGGTGTCGGCCACCACCAGGCTGTCCTTGCGTACGATCACCTCGAAATTGCGCTCTTTTTTCTTATTGTCTTCGGCCTGCTGATTGTCCGGCGGCAGATTGAGTTCGATAATGGCCAGATTTGAAAACACGGCGGACAGCAACAGGAACGGCACCAGCACCACCATCAGATTCATGAAGGCGGTGATGTTCAGTTCAGGCACGCTGCGACGAGCGCGCCTCACTCGGGCTCTGACAGGCATCGTGATCGATCCCGCTTAGTCTGCGTTGCGGTGGCTGGGCTGGCGGTATTCAGTAATGGCGTTGAGGAATTTCACCGTGGCCATTTCCATGCTGTCCACCAACTCGGTGGTCTTGGTCTGCAACACGGTGTACATGAGCAATAACGGAATGGCAGCCATCAGGCCAAAGGCAGTGGTGTTCATGGCCACAGAGATACTGGCGGACAGCAGATCCGCCTTGTCGGCGGGATTGGCGCTGGCAACGGCGGTAAAGGCCTGGATCAGACCAATAATGGTGCCCAACAGGCCCAGCAGGGTAGCAATATTGGCGAAGGTCGCGAGGTAATGGGTGCGTTTCTCCAGGCGCGGAATGACCTCCATCAGCCCTTCTTCCATGGCCATCTCGATGTCGTCGCGACGCTTGGTGGCTTGTAAACGGGTCAGACCGTAAGCGAGAATCTTGCCCACATCGCTCTTCGACCTGCTGCTAATGGCCATTGCCTGCTGGTAGTTATTGGCCTTAACCAGCGGAGTCAGTTTATCCCACATGCTGCGGTTGATCAGCTTGGCCCGGGTCAGATAGAAATAACGCTCCAGACCGATTGCCGCGCCCAGCGCAAATATCAGAATAATGGGATACATGAACATCCCACCCTCTTGGAAAAACTTCACGATCGCGTTAACGCCATCCATACCTTATCTCCTCACAAATCGTAGTCAGGCATGGTCGGCCTGAATCGATGACTTCATGCGGTTATGCCTGAAGCCCAACAATGCCGCAAATTCCTGCGGGCTACATTGACTGAATTCACATTTCTCGAGCAGGCATCACGACAAATCTCGATAGCCGATAACGCTGACCCGGAAAGGTCGGCCAAATCGACGCCGAACTTTAGCGCAGAAAGCCCTTTGGTGCACCCCCGGAGAACCACTAATCCACATAAAGTAAATCGTAGTAGACCACTTGGCGACGAAATACCTCGCGATCAACCGCCGCCCACTTGGCGGAAAAGGATTCGCTGCCGGCGCCGGCAACCAGGGCCCCCAGTCGCGAGCTCTTCCACGGCACGATGTAGAGCACCTTGGGCAGTTCACGCGAACCCTTGATGGCCGTGGCGTCCATGTCCAGCCGATCCTCGGCGATGACCGGGGAACCCAGCAACAGGGCACTGATCAACAGAGCGGCCGGTCGTATCATTTCTTGACACCAGTGCGCCGGCTCAAGTCAACAATCCATTTCCCCACCTGTGTGTCCTCGCCCTTGGTCAGCTTCTGGTATTGCTCGTATTGTGCCAACGCCTGCTTGAGCTTGCCCATGTAGAGTTCCAGCAGGATGCCATAGTTACGATGTACATAGGCGTACTTCGGATCGGCCTTGATGGCCCGCTGGTAAAATCCGGCGGCTTCTTTGAATTGCCCCTTGTCACGATGGATCACACCGAGGTAGTCGAGACTGACGGCATTTTTCGGCTTGATTTCCACTGCGCGTAAAAAAGCGGCTTCGGCCTTATCCTGTTTGCCGGTGCGAAAATAGAGGATGCCGAGATTGGCATGCGGGCCGGAGAACTGCGGAAAATCCTGCGTCATCGTCAAGAGGATTTGCTCGGCCTGGGCATCCTTGCCACTCGCCATGGCCTTCAGTGCGCTGTCAAAGGCTGCACTGGCTGCGGGATCTACGGCAGGCCCGGCGGTTTCCGCACTTTTTTCCTCGGTCTCTTGAGGCGCTTGCGGCCCGGTCAGTGCACAACCCGTAAACAGCCCGGCGACCATGAGTACTCCGACAAGGTAATACTGACGGATGCAGCGTGCCGGGAAAGGGTTAGCCACAAGGCGCGTCTCGCGGGCAATGGTTGTTCCATTGCCAAGAGACGCAACACTGTGGATGACCCTTTCCCGGCGCGCCCGGAGGGAGGCTCTGCATTCATCAGTATTACCTTGCCGGAATACCAACGCCAGCAATAAGCCCATCCATTTTCGTCCAGGCACAGACAGCCCTCCAGCAATAACAGTCAATAGATTTCCCCGATCATTGGCTCACTCTTTTCCACCTTCGCATAACGGAAAGGACTCAACTCCTTGAGCCTGTTAAAACTTTTCTGCACCCACTCATCATAGGCGCCATCGGCAATACGTTCGACGTTGGACTCGTGGATGGTAATCGACTTCTCCTCAAACGGATAGGCCTGTTCTTCGAGGAGAATATCGTATTGTTCCAGCTCCTCCTCACTCAAGCCGGCCGGGCGCTGCGAACCCATTAGCGCAGCCCCGAAGTCCGCATAAATATCCGCCAGAATATAAACGGAGGCGGTGGTCACCCCGGCAACTCCATAGTTGGCTGTCGCGGTGAAAGTGTCCACTGCCAGCTGCATCTTTTCTTTCTTGCGCTTCAGGCTCTGCTGCAGCGGCTCCACCAGTTTGACCCGCTGATAGGCCTTCAGTACCGGCTGCGCCAGTTCAAAGGCCGCCTTAGCCGCCAGATAGCGCATGCGCTGCGTACTTTCCTTGCCCGCCGCCTTTTCTTGACGGACGATTTCTTCCTGCCAAAAATGTTTCGAGGCGGCATTTCCGACATCACCATAAATAGTCGCCAGTGTCTGGCGCACTTCCATGGCCTGCTCCAGTGGCCGCGGGTATTCGTCGACATAGCGCTCGTAGCCTGCCAGCACCTTGGCCATATCACCGGCCTTTTCGTAAAGCTCAATGGAACGCCAGAGTGCCTCGCGACGTAGCTCCGGGTCTTCCACCAGGCCGACATAGCGCTCCAGTTCCCCGGCCGCTCTGGATGGCTGGTTGGTCTTCTGATACGCCAGAATCAGGTTCTGTGACACCTTGGCCAACAGTTTGCTGGTTGGGTTCAGGTCACGAAAATTCCCCAAGGCCTCGATGGCGGCATACCATTCTCCGCTACTCAGCAGGCTGGAGGCAATATCAAACTCGGCGACCTCGGCAACGGCCGAATCCGCATCAACACGCGAAAACTGGGCAATCGCACCTTGCACATTTCCCTTCGCCTGCATTAGTTCACCCTGCTTGTACACCGCAGCAGCCAGCCCCTCTTTCAGCAGTTTACGTGACACTGGATCTTCTGCCGATGTCAGGCTAAGCGCCACCTTATAGGCCACCTCCGCGCGCGAATAATCCCCCTTTTCAAACTCCGCGCGGGCAATGATCTTCCACGCCGTGCGTCGGGCCTCGGGTGATGTCTCGGTGGACAATTCAAGAATCTGCCGTGCGGCCACCGCAGCCTGATCATATTTTTTCAGCGCGAACATATTTTCCGCTGCCTTGGTCAATACGCTGGCGGCGCGTGAATCGTCAGGGAAGGTCTTACCGAAACGCAGGGCACTGCCTACCGCCATACGGCTCCAGGTTTCCCGCTCTTTTCCCGTCAGCTGTTTTTCACGTTCGGTATAGGCCAGCAACGAGGCATAACCCGCCTCGGCGTCTTTGCCGAAGCGGATATATTGATAGGCGGTTTTTTCAAATTCCCTGGCCGCCGCCTCGAACTGCCCGGCCTCAAACAACAATTCTGCATACAGAAAGTTCAGTTTCTTCGCCGTGGGGCTCTTGGCAAACCATTTCAAGTGCTGCTTGTACCAGAGGAAGGCACGCTGATAATCCATTGGCTTTTTGCTTTTCTGTGCCTGTGCATGCAGGTGACGCGCCACGTCTTCCGAATTGCTGCGCAACAGGGGACGCAGACGCGCCAATACCGTTTCTTCCTGATCCAGGTGTCGGCGCCAAAAATTGCCATTGACCCGATAACGCCGTACGAATTCCTGCTTGGCCTTGATCATCAACTGGGAATAGCCGGCATCGGTGTAGGCCTTCACGGCTTTTAGATCAAACTCAAAGGCCTGTTCATGCATGGGGAAATCACGCGCGAAGGCATTATAGCTTGCTGCCGCATCCTGCACCCGATCCTGGGCGAGATAGAAATCACCCATCGCCTGATAAAGACGCACTTCATAATCACGGTGGCCGTAATCCTCGAAATAGGCCTTGATGCCTTGTGTACCATTAAGCTCCTTGAAGCTGAGAATAACCACGCGGAAAATATCGCGCAGCAATTCTTTATCGCCACGGCTGAGGTGGCTCTCATCATTGACGATGCGACCATCCGCTTGCCGCAGCTTGCGATCAATGAGGGCAACAAAAGAGTCCAGCGCGCGCGCGTAGTGCTCCTGTTTGAAGGCGGACCAGCCACGTTTGGAGAGCGATTTCTCGTAATATTGGGACTGCGTCCCCACCTCCAGCACCTTGCCGTAATCGAACTCTGCCTGCTTGAATTGGCGCATATCGAACAACAGCTCGGCACGGCGGAAGTGCAATTCATCACGGTTTTCCGCCTCCGGTCGCAAATCGAGCAGGGCCTGCATGGTATCCAGGGCCTCCTGACGCCTGCCCGCCTGCTCATAGGCCTTGGATAGCTGGTACAACAGGATGGGCTCCTGAGAACCGTCGCGCGCGACATTCAGGGCATCCTCGTAGAGCTTGATGGCGCCTCGATAGGCCACCGCCTTCAGGGTATCGATATCGGCGCCCTCACCTTCGGTCATACGGTCGAGCACCTCCACCTGGCGCTGGAAACGCTCGTCACTGCGCTCCATTTCCAGATCCGCCAAACGCCGCATGGCCTCAACTTTCTGTTCTTTCTCCGGGGAACTGGCGGCAAACTCCCAGTAGTTGTCCATGGCCTTGTCGCGCGCACCAAGGATGGCCGCATCATCCTCGATCTGGATATCCAACTCACCGAGATCGCCCAAGGTCTCTTCGGTGCTGGCGCAGGCCGATAGCAGCAGCAATACCCCAAAAGGCAGGTAATGATACAGACGCATTTAGGACACCTTTAAACCTGGATTTAAAATGACTTGCGCCCTGTCGCGATGTCCATCACTTCTCACCCCAGCGTTTGGCGGCATAATCATAGATCTGCGCAATGGAAAAACGCGTCTCGGCGCTGTAGGCCTGAATGCGCTTGCGGCGCTGCGCCAACTCCTGCAGGGCGAGAGACTGCATATGGGCCTGCAATTTACCGGACAATGTGGTCAAGCGAGTCTCCAGGGTGGCGGCACGGTTCAGTAAGGCCTCGCGGCTTGCAGGCGGAAGACTGTCGTCCGCCTTGACCTGTGACGTCCAGCGGGTGATTTTCTTCAATGACTGACCTGTCCGCACGTAACTCCTGAGCAGTTCCTGAAATTCGTGAGTGGAGAACAACTGCCACAGGTGGGAGGCGCCGGACGCCTTGGGCAAGGCCGGCAACACGTCACGATCAAGGACATCATCGACACCAAAACCCGTGGCCAGAGTACGCAGCATGTCGCCATTATCGACCTGCTCCTCGACCTTGCCGACACGCTCCAGCTCCACCTCGAACACACTCAGCGCCTGCTGGTAATACTGTAATGCCTGTTTATAGGCATTCAGTTTGCCAAAACCATAGGGTACCGCCAACAAGGCATCCTGCACCCACGGATCGGCGGAATCGCGCTTGCTCAACCTCAGCCACGGCACCAGGGCCTTTTTGTATTCTTCCTGTGCCGCCCAGGCGCGCCCCAACCCCATCAGGGCCGTATTCGATACCGGGCCACTGAGCCTGCCCTTCTTGAAAAAGCCCGTCGCGGCGTCGATATCACCGGCCTCCAGACGGTCATAGGCCAGGGTGAGATTGGCCTTGTCAGACAGGGTGCGCAGGGTAGTATCTTTTGTATTCTGTTTGCTCAATGACAGCAGCAACTCGCGCGCCTCATCCTCTCGCCCGGAGCGGAACAGGACTACGGCAAGATTGAAACGCCCATAGTCCACCCAGTCCGAACGCTTTTTACGCCCTTTCAGCAACGCCCGCAGACGTTGCTCCGCCTCGGCCAGGCGTCCGGATCGCAGCAGCAATTCACCCTCCAGCAGCAGGCGCTCCTGCTGCGCAACCCTGCTCAACGAGCCACGGATGCGCGTAAAGGCCGCCAACGCCGCCTCATCCTCACCGCGCCGGTAATGCAGACGCCCAAGCTGGAGCCAGGCTGCATCCGCCTGCTCATCGCCCGCCTTGCCGACACGCCGCAAAACCGCTTCCGCCGGCAAATCCAAGCCCTGCTGCAACAACATATCGCCCAGCAGCAGATCCGCCGGCTGCGCCTGGTGATCCAGAAAACCCTGCCGGCGTGCGGCTTGCAGGCGGGTCATTGCAAGCTGCGGCTCACCCAGGCGGGCCTCGAAATGCACTGCGCGGATCTGCGGATCGAGCAACGACGAGGCGACCGCAGGCAGCGCCAGCAATAGGCCGGTTAGTGCCATCAGCAGCGCAATACCCCGAATCGGCGATGCCATCGCTAGTTCCACTCCCGAAGAAAAAAGTGCGGAAAAGTCTGCTCCTCGCCCTGTGACAACTCCAGCTCCACGACCCGTCGGGTTTCACCGCTGCGGAAGGCCCAGCGAACCTCACGCACCATCTCTTCTTGCTTCGCCTTGTGAGCCTTACCGATCCAGCGGGCCACCAGCTCATGCCGGCCGGCCGGCAGACGCTTTAGCAGCAGACGATGCGCGCCCCCCTGCGCGAGGGCTTCGATCTCCGCCGCGCTGTATTCGTGAAAGGCGGCGAAATCACCATTGATCTTCACCTGTACCGCCTCCAGCTCGAAGCGCTCATCCGGCAGCAGGGAGACCAGCACCAGGAGCTGATCCTGCGGCGGTGGCTGCCGGGCAATTTCCAGCTCCACCGCCAGCTCCTGCATCTCACCAAACAGCTGACCCGCTTCGTACAGCAATTGTGTGGTGCCCACCGCTGGCATCGGCGTTTGCCCCCCCTCCTGCGCACAGAGCGAACCCGTCAGCGCCAGCAGGCAGAGCGAAAAAACAGTTTGCCGTATCATTTGCATACTCACCACAGATTCCCCGCGCAGGATACCTTATTTATCCCGCCTGGAGAAAAGGGTGGTTTACCCGATATACCGCAGGGGAAGGCTTAATCGCTAAGGGTTAACGACGTTCCGATGGATATTATTAAGCAATTCACGACCGGTAAACACAGAATTGCGGCTTATAATCTCCACCGTTCTGCCCTCAAATAGGCCACGCTCACCGCCAACACTACCGCAGCCCTCTCCCGGCAATGGAACCAAACACGACGCCACAGCGTTGACCCTGAATCCTCCCCAGACCCACATAGCCAGGACGACTACCCGATGTACCAGTCCCCCGAACACGGCGACCCCGCAATCTCTGCCTCGCCCAAGGACTCTTTCACGATCCCGGCTCAAAAAACTCTCTCGGTAAAGACCCGCACCTATCTCGGTGCCGTCCTGGTCATCGCCCTGTTTCTCACCATATCGGCGATCAACCTAAACTTAGCAAGGCTGTACTATCAACCGCAGGGGGACAACAACCTCAGCCTCCGCTTGCAGGCCAAGGCACAACTCATTGAAAACCGCCTGAGCTACTTGCATGAACTGATCGGACACATCGCCCGGCAGCCTACCACGCAGGATCTTCTCGCCCTCAGCGACATCGCCAGTGCGCAACGCTGGGCCTTGCAGATACGCCGCTTTCTCCCCCGGGCCAGCGGCGTGGCCCTGCTCGACGGCAGCGGTAATATACTCGGCGAACCCATTAGCCAGCAGCTCGGCCCACGGTGTCTGTCGGATCTGGGGCAGTTGAGCCTGGGCAATCACGTCAAGTCGCCGCCAGTACACCAGGGGGATCCACAGTTGGCCCATTTCGATCTCACCACCCCAGTGCTTGATGAGGCCGACAACACCCTCGGCCTGCTCTTTGTTAGCATTGGTCTGGATAAGCTGCAAGCACTGCTGCGCGACAACAGCCACAACGGCCAGCAATTCACCCTGCGCGACGGCCACGGTGATGTCATCACCCAGTGGGGCCACGTGGCCACGGACATCACAACGCACAGCGCCAGCCTGCCGATCCGCCACAGCAACTGGCAACTACAACTCACCGAGGCCGCGCCCAGCCACACCAGCCCCGGCTTTATCAGCTTGGTGATCTTCAACATTTCCGCCTTCCTGCTCATCGTCGGCAGTCTGGCGCTACTGATCCGCCGTCACACCCGTCGGATCGAGGCGATTTTCAGCAAGTACGCAACTATATCGAGCAACTGGCCTCCGGACGTGCCGATGCCGAACCCCCATCCCCCGGCCTGAGCGAGGCTGCCTGTATCCTGCCCGCGCTCAGCGATATCCGCCACAACCTTGGTACACAACAGCAACAGCTACTGCGACAAAACCGCACGGATCCTCTCACGGGGCTCGCCAATCATCGCCGCTTCAACATCGAATTCGCCCGCGCCTACGACTTCGCACGTCGCAACATACCGGTGTGTGTGATACGCATCCGGCTGAATGGAATCAATACGCTGCCGAAAGAAATCGCCCACCGCACGGTCAAACTGCTGACACACGCCTTGCTGCAAGTGAGCCGCAAGGTAGACCTCGCCGCACGCCTCGGCGACGATCAATTCGCCCTGCTGCTGATCGGAACCAAGCGCAACGGCATCGAACCCTGCCTACAGCGACTGCGCGACAGCTTCTACAACCAGCAACACAAACACCTGGACATCACCGACGGCACAACCTGCACCTTGCACTGCGGCTATACTCTGATTCATCGCCACCGCGACAATGACCCGGGACAGGTGCTGGCGCGGGCCGAACAAGCGCTCCGCGAAGCCGGTGACGAACGGCAGGCTGACGGAGCGCCGCAAAATACCCGCTGCGTGCCAAATTTCTGACGCAATGATAGAAGAAACCTCCCGCTCAAAGGGCCTTGGGTCAGGTATTTTGTCATCTCCAGCCCTGATGGAGTCCACGCATTCCCACCTCATCAGGTCTTCGGACATCTGCTCTACTAGTGATTCAACAAGTTTATATTGATGGATCACTAGATTCATTCCATATGGCGCGACAACTACGATTAGAGTTTGCTGGTGATTTTCACCCCCCGATAGCACAAAGGTGGTGGGGTAGTGCAGGGTCAAGCAATAACCCCTTCCTTTTTTCTTACGCACGCACAGGAAAAGAGTAATTTTTTCACACTACATTTATGCAATTTATCACATACATATATCATACCCCTTGTTATTAATGTGATACTAAGAGACGGAAATTCAAATCGAATCTGATATACATATTATTAAAGTCAGCATTTTTTACTTGGGCGCTTCGTCTGAACGGTATCGTAGTGACACGGAGGTTTTGATGAAAACTCATATCACGTATGTGTGCGAAAAAGAACACGATTATACATTTAACCTCCATTATCTTTTAGATCATGAAATTGATACTTTAAACTATCCCATCGATTTCGATTTATTATTCTACGCTGACATTCTGATTTTTCAGTATACGCGGA
>JAKIUN010000001.1 GCA_021647505.1 Gammaproteobacteria bacterium | reverse complement strand
TAATGAGGAAAACGTCAATGAACAACTCAATGAAACCTTCGGCCACCTTAGAAATTCTGACTTAAAGGTCGCCAGGGCCTGCGCCATCAAGGAACTCTTTCGACACTTTTGGGCGTATACCTATGCAGGCTGTGCTGAGCGACATTTTGACAAGTGGTATTCATGGGCTATTAGAAGCCGCTTGGAGCCGATCAAGGCAAAAGCCAGAATGATTAAAAGTCACTTGCCCAACTTGCTAACCTATTTCCAACATCGGATTAGTAACGCGGTTGCCGAAGGACTGAACTCGAAGATTCAGACCGTCAAGTCGAATGCCAGGGGTTATCGTTCATTCGATGGATTCAGAAATAGCATATTGTTTTATTGTGGTGGCCTGAAAATGGCCCCATAGGCCTTCACACAATTCTTCGAAGAACCCAGTGGAGATCAGGAACTGGGCATCCTCCTCAAAACTGGCAATAGCCTCCCGGCGACGTTGATGGGGCATGGAACCGTTGATCAGCTCCACACGATTTTGGCCGAACCTTGATTCAAGTTTTTCTTTAAGGTAATTTTGGGTAGTTCGGTACTCGGTGAAGATCAATACCTTTTCATTTTCATTATTTGCCAATATATTGTCGATCAATTTTTCCATGAAAAGCTGAATTTTCCGGTCATCCGTTCTGAGTTGCGCTGCATCGCCAATCAGCTCATCCAGTAACTCAAGTTCACCTTCAAAGAATTCTTTGGCGTCGGTCTGCAACTGCTCTTCCCACTCGCCGAAGAATCGCTGATCTTTTTCATCCAGTTCATTTATGGTGTAGCCATTATTCACCTCACCCTCTAGCCTGGCACGGCGATTAAGCAGGGCATTGTGAATGGCTGCCACACTGGAAGCAGCAAGCTTTCTGTAAACCGTCATCACAAAGCCGATGGCGTTGCCTCTAAAACCCAACGCGGCACCCGCAGCATAGCCCTGCTTTAGATAGTGTTGCAGGCTTCTATCAAATTCCAGTACTGCTTCCGAAACATGCACCCGGATTGCCTTGGTGGTTTTGCCTTTGAAGATAAAATTACCCTCTGCATCGGTTACATCGGCTTTGTTATTGCGAAAGACCATTTCACCAATAATTTCAGGGTTCAGCGCCAGGGTGGTTATCTCGTCTTTACGTTCCGGGCGTAATAACTCCAGTAGTGCCTGAAATTTATCCTGCATACCTTGGTGGGGGATGCCGCTCAGCAGTATTATTGCGTCTGTATTGTTTCGCAGGTTAGCTGCTAACTGGAATCGTTGGGATGAATCCAGCTTTAGGCCATATTGTCGGCGACTGAGACGGTGGGCCTCATCGAATACGACCAAATCCCATGGCCCAGCCTGCTGAAGTGATTCCAGATGATTCTCATTTTTAAGTCGATCCATAGAAGCAATTACATAATCATACATCTTCCAATGTCGTGGCTCATTAATGTGGAAATCCTCACCGTATATCTGAAACTCACCCATTCTAACAATTCATCCGAAAATAACTGCTCATTTTCGACGAGTTCAAAATCATCATCGTCTACCCAATCTGTGCCGATATTCTCATCAATGTCTGGTTGTTCAGTAGTCTCATCGTCTACGGATAAACTTGGAAGTGTTGTTTCGACAGAGGAATTACTTTTGGGGCGTGGCAACCGATTCTTCTCTTCGGCACTGGAACTGTCATCTATATTGGTTGGGATGGTATGCCTAGATTTCTCGTCAGCATGATGGACTATTGAATAAGGTACCTCTTCCTGCGTTCCATTCAAATCATTTCGTTTGTGCGGTGAACCATCATTATTAGTTGGCGAGGCTTTTATTCTTTCTCGATATATAACTTGAACATCTTTTTTATATTTTTCAGATTTGAGTCCCCCTGTTTCTGTAGAGCCAATACTTAATAAGGGCCTGTCATTTGAACTTCTTTGTGCATCTTTGTTCGCATTTGGCTGGGTGGGTTCGTCAAATTCCAAGCTGTAATCTTCTTCGGAAAATATCTCGGCCTGTGATTCAACAAAAGCTATGTCATCATCGCCGAAATTATCAGACTGATATTTCGAGAGGTTACTATCCTTGGCGCTGTTGCCTTGCGTTACCTCGAGAGATTTTTTAGGCAGATAACAGCTTTATCTGGCTGATGATCGAGAAGGTAAGCACGCCCTAATGTGCTCATTCACTATTACTTTTCAATACTTCATGCCCTCCATGTTCTTCATGGTGTAAGTGGTTCTACTCTATTACTTTAATTTCTGAGAACTCCCCACAAAAACTCGGCAGGGTGGGCAGGCTCATGCCCACGAGGAATATGTGCCAACCGCGTGGGCACAAAAACGTGCCCACCCTACGTGGCTTCGGTAATTCCACACAGACTCATGAAGAGTCGTTAGATATAGTTTATTTGGACATTGAATGATATATAACCTTACCGCCTAAAACAAACAGGAGACGTGATTCTACCGTCAAAATCATGAATACCGAAAACCCCTGTATGGCCTGCTCCATAAATCAGGATTGCTGTACAAATCTCGTTGGATTGCGCCTGACCACAGCGGAGTATGACCTCTGCTTTTCTCATCATGTGGATTTGGGGAAAGTGACGGCCAAGCGAGAGGGGTTCATTTATATTATTAATTCTGACAAAAAGAAAATATGTCCTAACTGGAAAAATGGCGGCTGTTTCATTTACGAAGACCGCCCATTGGAATGCCGCCTTTTTCCTTACACGCTTTACGTCAAAAAACAGACCCAAAAAAAGGCGGAGGTAAGATTTCACCTCGCACGCTTTTGCCCTATGGTCAGCCAGCTTCGCATGACTGACCATGCCGCCAAAGCCATGGTCAAAAACTTCTGTGTAGAAACATTTGGGGTGAATATGGAAATTATCGTAAAACCTGAATCAAGATCCGATGAATTCTATCGTAAATTCAGAACATTCCGAAAAGAAATTACTATCAGAGCCAAAACCCTTCTCGATTCTTTTTCTCAAAGGGCTTTGACTCCTTAAACTGACTCCTTTAGCCACTTTAAACGTAGGCTGACATTGTGACTATAGAGCAGAAGATGCCTTGTCTACGGCCTCTTGTAAAGCAGCGCCCATCTCCTTAAGACTATGCTCTTTTGTGAAGGTTGTTATTAACTTTCGTGTCTTTCCATCAACAAGCAGAATAAAACCTGTTTTGTTGCCATATTTAGCCCATACCTCGTCTAACCCAAGCGATGCGGCCATATATGCTGACTGTTGTCGATCATACTCTCGGGTATGATCGAGAACAACATGAAGAACTGGCTGGGTATCAAATTTGGTCTGAAACTCTTCATAGGTAGTAGCCATTGCCTTGCAAGACCCACACCAATCTGCATAGAATTTCACAGCTATCACAACTGGTGCCGCAGTATCGGATGAAGATTTACCCTGCGTGGTCTCTGCCCATGCACCATGCATAAGTGCGAACCATATTACCACTATAAGACCTAATGATTTAGCATTCATGGATCTACTCCTATTTCATTTATTCTCGGCGAGAATATATCTAGCACCCGCTGCCGAGTTATTACGGATACCTAACGAGACTGTAGGAAAATACAGTCCACAAATCATACTGGAACATCGACCATAAAATACACTCCTATGTGAATTCCAGGCCAGCTTACTTCAGCCAGTTTTAGGCGACGCCCCACACCAAAAATTATAGCAAAATTTCACATATTGAGTTTTCCTACAGCCTCAACGCCACCATTAACCGGCAGACTCGAGTGTCGTTCAAATTTTTCAATAATGACCGCCAAGCATATCTGTGACGATACAGGTCGCTGTATCATATGGCAAAATCAGTGGGCGAAGCCGCACCTCTTGTCGACGAACTCACAAGACTCGGGACATCGCTCATTTTGCTGATAAAATCTGCGCCTGCTCAATACCGATGAGGCAAGGATAGCTTGATAACGGCACGTCTCGAACTCTTCGACGGATAGAGTGGTTAATGGTTCCCTACTATTCCTCACGGCGACCTCTTAATAATTCACTGTACTTCCTAAAGTTTTACGCGGCAGCCCTGTGATTCCTGTGGCCCGTAAATGATGACCGGAGCAAGCAAGACACCGATTGCAGCTTGGACGTACTATAAACCTGGACTTGTAGCCCTTCAGTCTCCTGCGGGGCTGCCGACACTGTGTCCTGTACTGCCGAAGAAGATGCCCGGGATGCAACACATGAACGATAATGCTCAACAACTTCAGCCCTCACCCGCTGATCGCCCGGATCTGGACTGGAGCCAGGTGCGTGAAACGGTGATGATGCTCAATCTCGCCGTGGCGCAGATCAGCAACGCCATGCAGGATGGTGACGAGTCCGTGAAAACTCTCACCGAGTCATTTACCACCATGATGGACAATATCACCACCATACAATCCGTCACCGATACCCTGCCCGAGGAATCCAGCCAGCGGGACGACATCATGCAAAACTGCGGCGCCATCGCCAGCCAGATGCAGACGGCCATCGTTGCCTTTCAGTTTTATGACAAGCTTAACCAGCGCCTCGGCCATCTCACCGACAGCCTGGCCTCGCTGGGCGACCTGGTGGCCAGTCCCAACCGGCTCTACAGCCCACAGGCGTGGAATCAACTGCAGACGGACATCAAATCCCGCTACACCATGGAATCCGACAAGGCCATGTTCGATGCCATTCTCAAGGGCGCCAGTATCGAAGAGGCCTTGCACCTCAGCCGCACGCAGGATAGGCGTGAAGAGGAAGATATCGAACTGTTTTGAAGAAGATAGGGCTGAGGACTGAGTATAAGGCCGCTGCTCTCGCACCACCTTCTCAGCTTGCCGGTCGCGAGGCTTCCCCGTCAGGCGGCGTTTGAACCTGCAACAGGGGTCGTGCGCTGCTGAGAATGCCCAGCACCACTTCGTGATAGAGATAGAGACTGGGCGCCAGTGGCGGCAGGTCTTCATCCTCGGGCACAAACAGGGGCAGAAGGGTATCCACTTCGGGCACCACTATCGGCTGGCCACCATCGAGATGAGCGCGGAAGGTATTGAGTAATTCGGCCATGCGCTGCAAGGCCGGGCCGTCAAGCGTGGTGGGCGCGAGCGGCGGCGCCTCGCCGTCCAGCATAAAATCCTCCCACTCCATCAGATCGAACAGAAACTGCCCGGCCTTGAAATAAGGATAGCGCGACAGGACGGCCAGCAGTTGTTCGGATCGCGCCGGATGTTGTTGACGAAACCCCAGCCCGCGCCGGGCAAGGGTACAGAGCACGGCACGCAACCAGTCGTTGCCGCGTCGCAGGCCGGCCAACAGAGCCAGATCTTCCGGCGACAGTTCTTTTGCCGACTCTTTTGATGTCATTCAGTGTTCCCGAGCTTGTTTGCGCTGGCGTTATGCGGTGAATTCACACCAAGGCGCATGGTAGCAGAATCAGTGCCAAGCCCGGCCCTGCGGCGTCCCTGCCACCGTGAGAGGGCCATCTACAACGGACGCGTGGTGACATAGTTGGCGATCTGCCGCAGCAGGGCCTTGGCCTCGTTCTCGGGAACAAAGACCAGATCCTCCTCAAAGCGCCGCACGCCTTCATGGGCCAGGCGGTCAGCCACTTTCACCGCGTACTCGATGGAGCCCGCTTTGTGCATCGCGGCGAGGATTTCCTCGGCATCCTCGAAACGCTTTTCGGTGCGCGACAGACGGATGATGTCCAGCAGCCGCCGGCGTCGTTTCGGCGCGATCTCACGAAAAAGATGGATCATCATCAACGTCCGCTTACCTTCCAGCAGGTCACCCAGGGGTTCCTTTCCGTAGAGCACTTCATCACCCAACAGATTGAGCACATCGTCCTGAATCTGAAAGGCGATGCCGATAAGGCGGAAGGCCTCCGTGAACCGGTCCAGTTTTCTGGGATCCGTCTCTCCGGCACAAATGGCGCCCAGCCGGCAGGGGCTGATACAGGTATACCAACCGGTCTTCTTAGTGCTCATGTCGAAATAGTCCTGATCCCTTTCCGGCACCGTGAGGTGCCGGATCCAGCCCAGCTCGACGGCCTGGCCTTCGACGGTCTCGCGGCACATGTGCATGATTTCGTGGATCAGGCCGAGGGTGCGAGCCAAGCCCAGGGTGGGCAGATTGGAGAGCACGGCGTCCACCGCCAGCAAATTCATGGCATCGCCGGTATTGACCGCCAGGCCGATGCCATGGGCCTCGTGCAGGGTGGGCTCGTTACGACGATGAGTGGATTCATCGGCGATGTCGTCGTGCACCAGGAAGCCATTGTGGAACAGTTCCACGGCGGCAGCGGTGCGCACGGCATCCTCGTCGCGTCCGCCCAGTGCACAGCAGGTGGCGATGGTCAGGGTGGGGCGCAGGCCCTTGCCCTCCCGGGCAGGGTATTCGCGCATCAAATCGTAGAGTTCAGCCTTGGGCTCGCGATCCGGGACGATACGCTGGAATTCCCGGCTGACACGATCCTTGCAGGCCTGCAGGGTCTCCATGAGATCGGTATCGGCGACATCGGCAAACTGCCACCAGGGCTTGCTCTCATAACCGTCCCACAGGCTGCGGGCATCGGTGTACACGGCGCCACCCACGGTACTGCTGGCCTTGGCGATGTCCTCCGCGTAACGGCGATCCAGATAGTCCAGGGCATGCCAGCCAGTATTGCGGGCATGCTGGGGATTGCGGGAAGGGGTATCGGCGGGCGGTTCAGCCGGCTGCCCCCACCGCTGGGGATGCCGATCACGGTAACTACGCCACAGGCCTTGCACTGCACGCAGGCCGGAGCCGCGCTGGGACAGCACCTGAAAGGTACGCCAGACGGCGAGCACCTGTCGGCGATCACCACGCACGTCCAGGCTCTGCGCCCACACCTGGTCGACGGGCCTGCGCTCCAGGTCGAACAACAGATTCATGGCGCGATCATCGAAATAGACCTCGACATGCGGTGTCTCGCCATTGGGCCCAGTGACCACCAGCCGGCTGTGGTCGGCGCGCAGCTCGCTGTGGCTGCCGTCACCGAAGTGCAGGCCGAGGATAATACCGCGAAGCTGGTCTGCGGCCGCCGCGATCACCGCCGGGGCGCGGCGCGAAAGTTCGTCGACGGTCGCCTTTAGCAGTTGGGCGGCGCTGTCAACCGTCATCGGCGCCCCCGGCAAATTCGGCGATGCCATAGGTATCAAAGGCAAAATGCTCGCCACTGATACAGCCCTCCACATGTACCGGGCCGATGACCTCGTGCACGCTGAAGGGACGCAGGCTGGTTTCGCTGGGAATCACCACCCGCGCCGCGGCATCGCAGTGGTAGTCATAGGTCACCCAGTCATCGCCCATGCGTGCGGAAATCATCAACTGCTGCGGAATCGGCTCCATGGGCGGCACCCCGAACAGCTTGGACAAGGCCGGCACCTGCTGCACCTTGTCACGCTGTAACTGACCACGCACCGCGAAGGTGACACAGCGGCGTGGAAAATGCCGCCGCAGACGGCCATTGCGCCAAACCATCACCGAGCCGGCCGCTGTGTCCCCCGGCCCACGAGGCTGGATCAGGGTGAACACAAAGGCCGCAGGCGGCGCCTGGTCACGGGCGCCGCCCGGGTCGTTGGCAAAACCAAACACCCAGCCACCCAGTTCCGGCCAGCCCCAGTAACCACGCACCCGTTCGTGATAGCCAATGGCCTCCACATTATCGAATGTTTGATCCTGGAAAGTCCAACGGCCACGGGCAATGACGCCGGTCTCTGACTGCCAGCGCAAGTGCTGGTCGGGGGCGAACCACGCACACTGACTCGTGCAGGGCCGGCTGCTGCGCGCCAATTGCAGATCAACCGCAGGGCTGGCGGAGGTGGACGTCAATGTCAGGGGCCCCGGCATGTGTGGGACGTGGGGTTGCCGGAAAGCAGACCACAATGGTGTCGACGTGATGGTGTTGAACTGGCTGGCACACCAGCCTTCGCCGCGCTTGTGCACCAGCAGGATGGATGTACAGCGGGGCGCTGCGTCCCCGGCCTCGAGCCCCGGCCCCAGCCAGGCCACATTGGCCACCATGCCCAGCTCGTGATCGCGCGACAAAAATGCGTAGTGCAGCCAACGGCGCTCCAGCACTTTACGCAGATGGACGCGGGGAAAGGGGCCTTCAGGCCCCAGGGCGATGGCAGGCTGTTCAGTGCATGGTGCGGATCGAGGCCGCAGGTTGGCCGGCATTACTACAACACACTCCGTTATGGTGACAAACAGCTGATTACATCAATCATGCTGAAGTTTATCGGTTTGTTTACGATGTACCTATTGCGGCGCACCTTGTGGCACCCCTTGTGCCCCCCGGCTGACACAACTGCGCCAGGATATGATCACTGCGAAGCCATGACCGAGGCAGGAAAAGCTATAAGGCCTGTGGCACAAGGTCAAGCGCTTTTACTGCTGACAATATCTTGGGGCTGCCTGTGGATATATAGTAACCCGACGACTGTCTATGTCATCGGGTTAGTAATATGCCATCAGTAACCCCTTGCCGTGTTCCGATTAATGCGTTAAACATAGGCCAACAAGAAGTCCAACGGCGTTGACCCCCACTCTAGATTTGCCAGTCGCATCAGGGAAACAAGGGGGTCGCTCCGTATTCATGCGGGGGTCGACATGACCGAAAAGAAACAGACGCGTACGACAAAGACAGCACCCCGAAAGAGAAAGACGTCTACATCCAGTAAATCAGGCAAAAAAGCCGTGGCGGCAGAAAGAAACACCCCCAAGACCCGCATCATCGACATCCAGGATGAAAAAACACTGGGCGCACTGGGGCCGCAGCTAAACCGCTTACTCAATGCCCAACCCGGCCTTGCCGCCATGCTGTTCATCAATCCAGTACTAGCCATGAAAGAGGCGGGCGTCAAATTTTCCCGCCCCGTGGTTCACCACATTCTTTCACGCCTGCGTCACCGGCCGGCCCTACGTCAACGCCGGGAGGAACTGGAGGCGCATTTAAAGGAAATACTGTGCGAGCTTCCCCGGCCGAACAACTCGGCCTGGCTAAGTCGAACATTATTTGAAAAGCTGCAACTGCAAGCGCTGGATATCGGTGATCTCACCCCGGGCTATACGTCACCGCAGGATTCGGCCGTGGAAAAACGCCTGCAAGCCCTGCGCCCGAAACGTACGCACCGATACTCACATCTCCCGCCACGCCCACGACGCACGGGGCGGGTGCGTCTGCAGGCACTGCCACCTTCGGTACGCAGGTTGGATCTGGACGCAAACCTGCCTGAACTCAAACCGGCCAAACGCACCCCCAAACGTTTAAGCCTGGAAGATCTTTATTTTTACAAAGACAGCAGCCCCGTCGCCCGAGACCTACTGGAGCTGGCCATCATTCAACGACGCGGGCTGCGCCTGCACAGCCGTTACAGTTATCGCCTGATCAAGGAGGGCAAACGAAACAACGTCTTTCGGCGCTGGTTCCGCAAAGTGACACTGCCGGAGCCGGAGATCAAAAAATGAATTTGACCTCCAACTTTGATTTTTGCGTCGAGCTGGGGATCAGTTCCGTCAAGGAAATCTTTCACCTGGCCTTCAAATCTGAACACCGTTATCCCCACAATGTGGGGCCGGTGACGCGAAATTTTTCCGGGCGCGAATTCACCATCAATGTGCGGGTTCTGGATGACGAGGACAAACCCGCCAATCTCAGTTTTCAGGATGAAAAGCACATCCTGTTTTCCTTTCCTTTTGAACTGCAGGCACAGACGGCAGACGCCCCCGACCCGGCCTTGAGCGAAATTCTGCTGGAGGCACAGGCCAACATTCCCGCCCTGCTGACCGCCTGGGATGAAGATGGCGACGAGGTACTGGGACTGAGCTTTTTTGGCATCACCAGCGCCGATGTCGACATTAGCGACCTCAGCGGAGTGCCGAGCATTGGTGTGGAGCAGTTCCGCAATGTGGTGCACAGCGCCTATGAGGCCATGCCTGTTCACACCTTCAGCTCAGGCGGTAACACCGTCACCCTCTACGACGGCAATCGCGATAGCACGCTGGCACCGCCCAACGCTGCGACCCCTTACGACATTGAAGTGGCACTGGAAACGATAGCTGCCGAGCAGTATCTCAAGGTAACGGCGCCCATCCATGTGCTGATCCCCGTTGTGCCGATTATCAACATAGAGTACAGCTCCTTCGGCCGACTGATCTTCTATCGCAAGATAGAGCAGACAGACACCAGCGTCACCATAGACATGACTGCCGAACCCACCAATGCCGATCTTGCCACCACGGTAGAGCTGGACAACCCTCACTTCGCCAGCAGCCAGATCGCTCTCTCTCTTGCCTCCCAGGCAAGAGGCATGATCAGCGCCTTTAGTGTCATCACCGAACCGGCCTTCACGGAAGCGGCGGCACGGCAATTATTGCAGGATGAAGTCGCCACCTACATCCATACACGCCGATATCCCGTCTACAGCCCCCGATCCGGCGACGAAGGCGAACCACTGAGTAGTCCAGTGGGTTTTCTGCTGGTGGACGACGGCGTCCTCGCCATCCTGCTCAATCGGCGCTCGGGCACGGCGGCGGATGATGCCGTGCCGGACAACTTCCTCGACGGCCGCGAGCTGGCTCTGGCAGTGGGGGCGGCGAAGGTGCAGGAAGAAATTCAGGCAGTGATCACCGAGAAATTTCCCGGTGTCAGCAGCGATGACGGCGAACTGATAGAAACACCGGAAGGCGATGCCGTGCTCTACGAACTCAACGTCTCCCTGGCCGACCCCGGTGAACACGAAGAAAGTGAGGGGCACCTGTGGATAAGCGGCAAGACCAAGGTCAAGATTGATTGCTGGTGGGACCCCACGGTGGAATTCGAAGGGCCTGTTTTCATGCGTGCACACCGCGAAGACAGCGAAGACGGCTGTGAACTGGTGATTGACTCTCCCGTCGTAGGCGACTTCGATTTCGATCAGAGTTGCTGTGACGTCTTTCTGGAAATCATTATCCCCATCGCCGGCTGGATCGCCCTGATTGTCATCGAGATCACCATCGACAGGGTGGGCGGTGAGGTGGCGGAAGACATCGCCAACGAACAGGGCGCCATTATTGAACCCATCCCACCGGTGGTGAATGGCATTGCGGAAATTACCAGCTGTCTGACCGGTATCACCGTGTTCCGCGCTGGCTTTGTGTTTCCCGGTGAGCTGTCTATCCGGCGCCTGTCACGCAGTGCCGAGGATCTGCGCGGCATGGGACGCATGCCGCGCCCGGATCCATAACGACAAACGGTTGTCTGGCCGCATTATCGCCGCAATGCGTTATTGAACCTATTTTCTGAATCGAGAGAAAGGAGTTTTGTCATGGCAACGGTACGAGGTTTTGTACAGAAGATCGAGGTCGGGCGCGCCGGCCTCGTGCGTGTCACCCTGATTCACAGCGACGGCAGCAGCGGCGTATACGTAGTGCGTGATATCGACGGCGATCCGGAACGTTTCAATGAGCGTCTGACCAAGATCGGCATCCTGCGCGACGCCATGAATCGTGCCGAACCGGTGTTCATCGAACACACGCAGAGCGAGTCGGGCAACGAAATCCAGCAGGCGGCGCGCATCAGCCGTGACCAACTGGATTCACCGCTCAATCTGACCATGGTCGTAGGGCTGGTGGTCAGTGTGTCGGTGCTTGCCCGCAACCAGACTGCGGGTGACAGAGAGCAACATGATATGGCGCTCGTCGAGGTCGTCACCACCAATCTCGGCACGGCAATATTGGAACTGAATCTGCAATCACCGGAACGCCTGGTCGTGAGCCAGCAACTGGAGATGATCCGCGAGGCCCAGGCCCATGGGCGGCTGGCACAGTTCTTTGTCAGCACGGAGAACGACACCGGATATAGCGCCGCCAGAGGACGTATCCACGCCGTCGCCCTGGACAACAGCCTCAGCGCCTTCGGCGACCAGCGCGCCCAGCGAGTGGATGGTTTCGTGGAATCCCTGAGCCTCATTCGGGCCCCCTTCAGTGGCACTGGCACCAGCAGCCCCGCCAGCAGCTTCGCCCACGTCCGCTTTACCACCGCCCCCCCCTTCACCGGCCCAGGCAACACCATTGGCTTGACGCCCTTCACGCCGATGACCCTGGATCTGTTCGTAGCCAAGGGATCGCTGTCTTACGAACTGTTCGAAGCGGGCCTGCGTGACAATCTGCGCATGCAGGTCAACGCCATCTTGATCAAGGACGGGGACTCGGGGAATTCCGATGATGCCAGCCACGGTGACGTGGGCAGTACGAACGACACAGGCTATGACGCCCCTGCCACTGCCTCCATCGCTTACACCGCCATGGCCCGTCTGAACCGGCTCGAAACCGGCGAGATGTCCACCGTCAACGAAGTGGCGCAAGCCACCATGGGCCTGGTGTTCGCCGCGAAATTATTGGCCCACCTGGCCTCAGCCAGCCGCCCGGTGTGGATCACCATCGCCCGCGAATCACTGGATCACGGCCCGGAGGGCTTCGCCTGCACCGACGGCGTGCCCAGCAGCGATCTCCAGCCCCAGACCCTGCGTGACCTGCGCATCCCCTATCCTGCCGCATGGCGGGGCCTGGGTTGCTTCAATCCCGGCGTCTATCGCTTCCAGTTCAAGCTGCCCGGCGGCTTCAGGGTGCTGGTGGACAATGAAGAACTGTGTCTGCATGATTCAGACGAGGCGGGTATCCAGTTCGCCCATGCCTGCCTGGGTGGTGACCACGACGTGGAGATCCGGCTGGAAAGCTGGGTCTGTGACAATGAATTCATCATGGATGTCTATCAAATCCGCTGAGCGGCAGGAAGTGATTCATGGCAGAAAAAAAATCCCGGGAAAGCAAAACCCTCGTCATCGGGCAGAAGACCGGCGACCGCTTTCAGCACGATGGCGGCCTGCAACTACATGGTGACGCTGAAAAACCACCGGTCAAACATCAAGTACAACATGCGACCCATCCCCAGCAACCACTGGTTCACATGGTGTCTTGGGATGCAGAGCACCCTTGCGAATGCAAGGTATCCGGCGAAATCACCCTCAAGGGTGATGAAAAGGCCCCGTTACATGTCCGTATGGCCCACCATTTTGCCAACGATCATCATCAGACCCACCAGATCGAACCGCTGGATCATGCCCTGAAGGTGAATACGGCACTTGCCGAACCCATTCACCACGCACTGCAAATGCGCACGCCCCTGCAATTGCGCTTCTGCAATCCCTGGCATATCGCATCCGACTATGTCATGGAGCTGCGCATGGGCAAGAACCGCGTCATGTCCCTGCGCCTGACGGGTGCCACGGTAGCCACCCCTCAGCAATGTGAAGATAATCCCTGCCCACAACCCAAAACCACGCCGCCGGGTAATCCTTGACGCCAGTTCCCAGGCTTTCCGTGTTGCTGAAATAACCATCACCGAGCAAAAAATCATATGCCTCTAAACAAGTCTTAGCGTGAGGCGTGTGCCACCACAAAATACACAATCCTCTTATCTGTAGGGTGGGCACTGCCCACCCTACGCCAGGAAGCTGAGGATCGTTTAGAGGTATAAATAAATCATGAGCAAACAAAAGCAGGGCGAAGAGCAGGAAAACCGTGCCAACCCATCGCTGGCAGAAGGTGTCTCGGACGTCATCAATGCGGCCTTTGGCGTGGGTGCGGCGATTACCAAAACCCTGGCGGAAGTCACCGCAGTGGGTAAACCCGTCGCCAACCCGAATACCCCGCAGGGGCCACTTGGCGAGATGGTGCATTATGGGGTGACCACCCTGACCAACGTCATTGGCCTCGTGGTCTCAGTGGTGGGCGGGGCTACGGGCGGAACAGCGGACAGTGGATCAGGCAAGGACGCATCGACAGACGCCCGGGCCACCGAGCCCATGAGCACCCCCGAAAAAGACCGTGCTGCGGCACGCCTCCCCAGAGTGCATCAGGGTGGGACATTGCGCATCCCTTTGTCGATGGAGAACCCTGCCGACCTACCCATGGAAAACCTGGTCTTTGCCTGCCAGGACATGCGTGGCACACGTATCAGTGCCGGCCAGCCCCTGACCGAGACCGCCCTGTGTTTTCAGCCGGAGCGCCTGGACATCGCCCCCAAGGATTTCGAAAAGCTGACCCTGCTTATCAGCACCGATGCACAGACCGCCCCCGGCGATTATGTGGCACACATTGGTGTGGATAACGGTGACCTGGAGATCAAGGTGGAATTCGAGGTGCTGCCCAGCAAGAAACCTGCCGACGAGCAAGACAGCTGACCCCGAATACTGTGCCGAGGTTTCGGCGAGGCATTCAGTCAAATTTAAAGCCAAAGCGATAAAACCCAACAACCACCCGTTAACACTGACGGGTTGGTTTTACGGACTGAAAGCCCGCCAGGGCGACCACGGTGTCATCGCGTTCGAGCATAGCCAGGCGGTAGCCCTGCGGCATCTGCCGGCGGAATATGTGGGCGCAGTTGCCCCATCACGGGGATGCAGCGGCTGATGTCCCGGTCACTGTCGGCAAGGTGGATCATGGCTTAGTCGGCTTTTAAGGTGGTGCGAATTTCATCAATCACGGGGGCGGTGTCGGGGCGTACGCCACGCCACAGGTGGAAGGATTCCGCGGCCTGTTCCACCAGCATGCCGAGGCCGTCCAGCGAGACGCCGGCGCCGTGCTCAAGGCCCCAGCGCACAAAGGGGGTGGGTGCAGCGCCGTACATCATGTCGTAGCACCAGCCGCCGTCGGCGAGGATATCGCCGGGAAGAGGTGGCACTTCGCCATGCAGACTGGCGGCGCTGGCGTTGATAATGAGGTCGAAGGTCTCGCCGCTGAGGTCAGGGAAACCGCCGCCGTGCAGCAGGCTGGCGGCGCTGATATCGGCAAAATCTCGGGCCAGCTCCACAGCGCGATCCGGGGTGCGATTGGCGATCACCAGTCGTTGCGGCTTTTCTGCCAGCAGGGGCTGCAACACGCCGCGCGCGGCGCCACCAGCGCCTACCAACAATACCCGCTGACCTTTGATGTTTCCACGGTGATTTTGCAGGATGTCACGCACCAGGCCGATGCCGTCAGTGTTGCGGCCGATGAAGTGTTCGGCGCTGTCGTGCAGGAGGGTATTCACCGCGCCGGCGCGTTCGGCCTCCGGGCCGTGTTCGTGCACCAGCTTCCAGGCTTCCTGTTTGAAGGGTACGGTGACGTTGAGGCCCATGCCGCCGCTGGCGAAGAAGTTGCCGACGGCCTGCTCAAAACCACCCGGGTCGACCTGGATAGCGGTGTATTCGATACCCTGGCCGGTCTGTCGGGCGAAGGCGGCGTGGATCTGGGGTGATTTCGAATGCGCGATGGGGTTGCCCATCACTGCGTAGGCGTCGGGTTTGGCAGCGAAGTCGAAAGGGTCGCCCATCAGCCGAAAATGCCTTTGAGGATGAAGAAAAAGATGATCGAAAGAATCGCCCCGGCCGGCAGGGTCACGACCCAGGATATAAAAATGGTGCGTACCACGTTGAGGTTGATTGCCGCGATACCGCGCGCCAAGCCGACTCCCAGCACGGCCCCCACCAGGGTGTGGGTGGTGGAGATGGGCAGCCCGGTGCCGGAGGCCAGTACCACGGTGGTGGCGGCGGCGAGGGTGGCGGCAAAGCCACGGCTGGGGGTGAGTTCGGTGATCTGGGTGCCGATGGTGAGCATGACCTTTTTGCCATAGGTCATCAGGCCAATGACGATACCGAGTCCACCGAGGGCAAGAATCCACAGTGGTAGAGCGGATTCTTGCGCCACCATGCCGTCATTTTGGACAATGCTTATCACGGCAGCCACCGGGCCAATGGCGTTGGCAACATCGTTAGAGCCGTGGGCAAAGGCCATGGCACAGGCGGTGATCATCATCAGCACGGCGAAGATTTTTTCCACATTGGTGAAATGGAAGTCACGATCGGCCTCAGGATCAAATTTCAGGCGGTTAATCATCACGATGCCAATGGCTGCCGTGATGGCGCCCACTAATACCGCGATGCTGTAGGATTCAGCCGTGCTCAGTTCCAGCCCGACATGCTTTAGTCCCTTGAATATGCATACCAGGGCGATGATGAAGCCGACGAAGAAAATGTAAACTGGAACATAACGCTTGGCATTGGCGAGCGGGTCTTCGGTGCTGAGGATGAGCTTTTGTACGCTGACAAACAGGGCGAAAGCGATGGAGCCGGCCAACAGCGGTGATACCACCCAGCTCATGGCGATGGTGCCCACCTTGCTCCATTGCACCACGTCCATACCGATGCCCACGGCGGCGAAACCGACGATGGCGCCGATGATGGAGTGGGTGGTGGAAACAGGCCAGCCAAAGTGGCTGGCGACCAGCAGCCAGATGCCCGCCGCCAGCAGCGAGGCGAGCATGCCATAGACCAACAGTTCCGGCGTGCCAGAGACGACGCTGGCATCGATAATGCCCTTGCGGATGGTGGCGGTCACCTGGCCACCGGCGAGAAAGGCGCCGGCAAACTCGAAGATAGCGGCGATGATGATCGCCTGTTTAACGGTGATTGCCTTGGAGCCCACTGAGGTGCCCATGGCATTGGCGACGTCATTGGCTCCCACGCCCCAGGCCATGAAGAAACCAAACAGGCAGGCAAGGATGATAAAAATCAGGCCATATTCCACGGCAAAAACTCCCGTTTTGCGGTAATAATTGAGTGCTGAGCTGGCTATTTGGCCAACATTAATTCGAGACGGCTACCGACGCGCTGCGCCAGATCACCCAGGTCACCGATCCAGTCGATGATGCGGTAGAGGAAGATGACCTCCACCGGCGGCAGATCCTTTTCCACGGCAAACAACCGGGCGCGGATTTCTACTTGCATACGGTCGGAATCACCCTCGATCTCATCCAGGGTTTTAATGATAGAGGCGACCAGTTTCACTTCGTTGCCACGAAAGCCGGTCTCGACCAGTTCATCCAGCTCGTTGATGGCCGTTTGCGCCTGTGCGGACGCGTCGATGGAACGCTGTACATAGGCCTTGATGGTTGGCGCTATGGCCTCAGGGAGGCGCATTTCCCGGCCGGTGATCAGTCCGGCGATGTCCTTGGCTTTGTTGGCGATCTTGTCCTGCATGGTCAGCACTTCCAGCAGATCACGGCGTGGCACGGCCATGAACAGGCTGTTGGGCAGGTTCAGGCGCAGTTCGCGCTTGAGCGCGTCGGCCTCGTTTTCCAGGCGGGAAACTTCTGCCTGTTGGCGGCGGGCCTCGTCCCAGTCATCTGCCAGCACGGCATCGAAAAAAGGGATCAGCTGTTGAACGCAGACCTGCACCACCTGCATGTGCCCCTGCAAGGGCTTGATGGGTGAGGTGCCGAACAGGCTGGAAATGGTGGATTGGGGCACAGCTTGCTCCTTGGTGGCGGTAGCCTGGGACTCAATCGTCCTTCAGCCACTGCGCCACGCGTTTGGCGAAATAAGTGAGGATGCCGTCGGCCCCGGCGCGCTTGAAGCTGAGCAGGGATTCCATGATGACGGCCTTTTCATTCAGCCAGCCGTTCTGGCTGGCGGCCATCAGCATGGCATATTCGCCACTGACCTGATAGGCGTAGGTCGGCACGCCGAACTGATCCTTGACGCGGCGCACGATGTCCAGATAGGGCATGCCCGGCTTGATCATCACCATGTCCGCGCCCTCTTTGAGATCCAGCGCCACTTCTTTCAATGCCTCGTCCGAGTTGGCTGGATCCATCTGATAGGTATATTTGTTGCCCGAGCCCAGGTTGGCGGCGGAACCCACCGCATCGCGGAAGGGGCCGTAGAAGCTGGAGGCATACTTGGCGGAATAGGCGAGGATACGGGTGTGGATGTGTCCGGTGGCCTCCAGTGCCTCGCGGATGGCGCCAATGCGGCCGTCCATCATGTCCGAGGGGGCCACCACATCGGCACCGGCCTCGGCGTGGGCGAGGGCCTGTTTGACCAGTACCGCCACGGTTTCGTCGTTCATGACGTAGCCGGCCTCGTCGAGCAAACCGTCCTGACCGTGGGTGGTAAAGGGATCGAGGGCGACGTCGGTGATGACACCGAGTGTCGGCTGGGCGGCCTTGAGAGCGCGCACCGCGCGCTGTGCCAAACCGTCTGGATTAAAGGCCTCGCGAGCATCCTCGGTTTTCACGGATTCTGGGGTGACTGGAAACAGCGCCACGGCGGGCACGCCCAGCTGCACCAATTCGTCGGCCTCTTGCAGCAGCAGGTCGATACTGATCCGCTCGACGCCAGGCATGGAGGGTACGGCTTCACGCCGATCTTCACCGTCAAGAATAAACATGGGATAGATAAGGTCATCGACACTGAGGGCGGATTCGCGCATCAGCCGGCGGCTGAAGTCATCGCGGCGCATGCGGCGCATGCGGCGATGCGTACCGCGGAAAAGTGGCCGTGGCCGGCATCGAGATTAGGCACTAGGTTACTCCTGCATTCGCAAACTGGGGGGGGGGGCTGAAAATCGGTGGCCCGGAAACAGCTCGGGCGCACAAGTCACCCTGTGCGCCCGATTGTAAGGCTGGCCCCGGCAGGAAACAAGCCGGGGGTGGTTCGTTATGTCAGCGCTTTTTTCTGGCTGCGGCCTTCTTCTTTGCCCCTTTCTTCTTGACCGGGGCCTTCTTCTTCGCAGGCGTCTTTCCGGCGGCCTTTTTCTTTGCAGATTTCTTCTTCGGTGATACTTTCTTGGTAGCGACCTTCTTCTTGGCTACCTTTTTCTTAGCTACCTTCTTTTTTGCCGTCTTTTTCTTGGTCGCCACCTTCTTTTTCATCGATTTCTTTACAGCGGCTTTTTTCTTTTTGGCGACAGCTTTTTTAACGGCAACCTTCTTTTTTACAGTCTTTTTCTTGTTGGCCACTTTCTTTTTTGTGGCGGTTTTCTTGGCGATCTTTTTCTTTGCGGCTGATTTTTTGCTCGCCGCCTTCTTGCTCGTTGCTGTTCTCTTTTTTGCCGTCATGATCCGGGTTTCCTTTTTGGCGACTGGAGTTGTTTGCGTATCTGGGGTGGGCTTGGCTTCGGCCTTTTCCACCATTTCTTGAATAGTTTGTTCAAATCTGGCGGCCTTTCTGGCAGATTCCAGACTTTCGTGGGTGGGTAATCCATCGATGATATTGCACAGACGCTGGAAAATTTCATCGAGCGTGCCCGTACCATCGACGATATACCGCTTGCCCTGAGCCTTGTAATAGTTGATCAGTGGTGCGGTCTGCGCCTCGTAAACGCGTAGGCGATTGGTGATGGTGTCTTCATTGTCGTCGGCTCTATGGTGCAACTTGCCGCCACAGACATCACACAGGCCATCCATTTTCGGCGGAGAGGTGTAGATGTTGTACATCTGTCCACAACTACAGCAGGTGCGACGGCCGGCGATGCGTTGGATCAGCAGGTCGAAGTCCACGTCGATGAGGATGGCGGTTTTCAACGGGCGTCCCAGCTTATCCAGCATGGCATCGAGTGCCTGAGCTTGTGGGATGTTGCGTGGGAAGCCGTCGAGGATGAAGCCTTTTTCTGTGTCGGGCTCAGCCATGCGTTCTTCGATCATGTCGAGTACGATCTGATCCGAGACCAGTTGCCCTGCATCCATGGCGGCCTTGGCTTGCAGGCCGAGGGGTGTTTCTGCGGCGACGGCGGCGCGCAGCAGGTCGCCAGTGGAAATCTGTGGTACCCCGTAGCGGCTGACCAGTTTCTTGGCCTGGGTGCCTTTGCCAGATCCTGGCGCACCAATCAGGACAATCCTCATAATCGACTGTCTCCCTTCGTCAAGCGCATAAACAAGCGTTGCCAATGAGTGCTGCTTACTGTTTATCGCTGTAAACCTACCCCTTTCAATATGCGCAAGTCAATGCGGAAAAAGGGTGTTTTCTCATATTTTTGCTGTTTTTCCTGTATATCTTCCGCATACTGCATAACAAATGTGGAGGACATTTCTCTTGGCGTAGAAAATCATTTTGTTTTTTGTGCAGATTTATTGAACAGCTCCCCGCTGGTTGTGTTAATACTCTTTCTTACTGCGCAGGCACTCTGGAAAGAATAGTGTTGTGGCTACGGCAGTTTTTCTTTGCGGGAAAGCGCACAAAAAGATCCGAATTATTTGAACGGCAGGGAGTTTGTCATGGCGAAAACGACAGTAAAAATGACGAAGAAGAATGCTTTTTATGCGCAGTCAGGAGGCGTGACTGCGGTGATCAATGCCAGTGCCTGCGGTGTTATCGAGACCGCACGCAAAAACAAGGACAAGATCGGCAAGGTGTATGCGGGCCGTAATGGTATTATTGGTGCGTTGACCGAGGATCTTATTGATACCGGCAAAGAGTCGGCCCGTGCTATTGCGGCCTTGCGCCATACGCCGTCCGGGGCCTTTGGTTCCTGCCGTTACAAGCTGAAGGGTTTGGCGGAAAATCGCGCCGAGTATGAGCGTCTCATCGAGGTGTTCGAGGCGCACAACATCGGTTATTTCTTTTATAACGGGGGGGGGGATTCCGCCGACACCTGCCTGAAAATTTCACAGCTTTCTAAAACGCTGGGCTATCCCATTCAGGCCATTCATATTCCCAAGACGGTCGATAATGACTTGCCGATTACCGATAACTGTCCCGGTTTTGGCTCGGTGGCAAAATATGTGGCGGTATCGATTCGCGAGGCGGCCTTCGATGTGGCCTCTATGGCCAAGACTTCGACGAAGGTTTTTGTCTTGGAGGTGATGGGCCGGCATGCTGGCTGGATCGCTGCAGCGGGTGGCTTGGCGGCAGAGAACGAGGGTGATGCACCACATATCATTTTATTCCCGGAGGTGGTGTTCAATGAGCGTAAATTTCTTGCCCAGGTAAAAAAGTCGGTTAAGAAATATGGTTGTTGTGCCATTGTGGTGTCCGAGGGGGTGCGTAACAGCAAGGGTCAGTTTCTCGCCGAGAGTGGCGCGCGAGACGCCTTTGGTCATGCCCAGTTAGGTGGTGTGGCGCCGGTAGTGGCGCAGATTATTCAGAAAAAGCTGGGTTATAAGCATCACTGGGCGGTGGCGGACTATCTGCAGCGTGCGGCGCGGCATATTGCCTCGAAGACCGATGTGGAGCAGGCCTACGCCACCGGCAAAGCGGCGGTGAAGATGGCGCTGGCTGGAAAAAATGCCGTGATGCCGGCGATCAAGCGCATCTCCAACAAGCCCTATCGCTGGAAAATTGTCGAGGCGCGTTTGGCCAAGGTGGCGAACAGGGAAAAAATGATGCCGGAAAATTACATCAGCAAAGACGGTTTTCACATTACCCAGCGCTGTCGAGCCTATTTGCAGCCGCTGATTCAGGGTGAGGATTATCCACCTTTCAAGAAAGGCCTGCCACAGTACGTGACACTGAAGAATGTGGCGGTAAAAAAGAAGCTGAAGAAGTCCTTCAAGCTTAAGTAAGACCTGAATCCGTGGCTTCATGACGGCGCATAGCACAAGCTCTTGATTCCACTATGAAACCAACATCTTGCACTCAGCATCCGCTATTTTTGTATGGAATAAGCGGTTTCTTGGCCACCTTATCTGCGTTACAATACGGGCACAACCAGTGGTGGAATTAATCTGAATATGTGGGTATAAATTGCTTACTGGGCGAAGCCGTCCTTGTTTCCATCGAGCGGGGCAGATCACCGCCGCGTAGCACCATAACCGGAAGCGGATCTTGTTTCGACCCACTACGCTGGAAAAGGCCGACCTGTCGGCCTTTTTTATTCGACGATTTTTATTTTCAGGAGAGAGAGAAGAATGAGCCTAGACCGAGTCAGTTCCGGCAAAGATGTGCCCAACGACATTAATGTTATTATCGAAATCCCCTCGCACAGCGATCCGGTGAAATACGAAGTTGACAAGGAAACCGGCGCCATGTTCGTGGATCGTTTCATGAACACGGCCATGTACTATCCTTGCAACTATGGTTATGTGCCTCACACCCTGTCCGAAGATGGTGACCCGGTGGATGTGCTGGTGGTCACCCCCACACCACTGATCAGCGGTTCGGTGATTCGCTGCCGCCCGGTGGGCATGCTGGAGATGACCGACGAATCCGGCATTGACGCCAAGATTCTCGCCGTGCCGGTGGACAAGCTGGCGGTGCAGTATCGTGGTGTGGAAAAGCTGGAAGATCTGTCACCCCTGTTGCTGGATCAGATCGCCCATTTCTTTGAGCATTACAAGGATTTGGAAAGCAACAAGTGGGTGAAGATCGATGGCTGGGTCGGCACCGATGCAGCCAAGGCCGAAATCCTGGCCTCCGTAGAGCGCTTCAAGGCCTCACCTGAGAAGCCCTGTTTCTGAAACCTGGGTGAAACAGAGTCGACCGACAGCGAGCGCATGTTGCCCGCTGGCGGCCTTCCTTCCTCAAGGCCGCGAATACCCCCCCGCATGTAAAATCTGCATTGTTTCCGATAGCCATTCTGACATGTATTAACTTGCAAGAAATTGTTTCAGAAGGTTTTATCCTGGAGCAATTCTTGGCAAACACATTAGACTTTTTGTATTAACGTTTTTTGCGCAGCAAGTTAATACAAAAAGTCTAAGAGTGTGACTATCCTGCCTGCTGAATGAGATGTACATCCCGCTGCGGGAAGGGAATGGAAATGCCTTCTTTGTCGAAACTCAGCTTAACCTGCTCCATAAGATGAAAGTGCACGGGCCAGTAATTCTCAGTCTTGACCCAGACGCGCACCAGCAGATTGACGGAGCTATCGCCATGCTCTGCCACATAAATCTCATGCGCATGGTCGTCATCCGTCAGAATACGGTCATCACTGGTAATCACTTTACGCAGCACCTCTTTGGTGAAGAGAATGTCATCGTTGTAACTGATACCAAAGGTGAGATCAACCCGGCGGGTGGGCTCACTAAAGACATTTTCTAC
This sequence comes from Gammaproteobacteria bacterium, assembly GCA_021647505.1. Taxonomy (GTDB): domain Bacteria; phylum Pseudomonadota; class Gammaproteobacteria; order SZUA-152; family SZUA-152; genus DRQN01. The sequence goes on along the minus strand of JAKIUN010000001.1, from coordinate 149,488 downwards.
GCAGTCATTGGAAAGATTCCCGTTGGGGATAATCACTTTCTTGTTATCCAGGGTGAGGATGATCGTATTGAATACCTGAATTTCGCGCACTACGCCCAGATACCCCTGAGCATCAATCACATCGCCGACCTTAAAGGGCTTAAAGAACAGGATAAGAAGACCGCCGGCAAAGTTAGCCAGACTACCCTGTAGCGCAAGACCAATGGCAAGACCCGTGGCGCCGAGTATGGCAATGAACGAGGTGGTTTCCACGCCGACCATTGCGGCAACACTGATCAGCAACAGCACCTTGAGGAGAACACCCAATAGATTCTCCAGGAAGGTTCTTAGCGTATCCTCGGTATGGCTTTTTTCCATGGCGCGATTCAGCAACTTCACCACAGATTTAATCAGCCGCAAACCGACAACAAGCACAATCAGCGCCAACAATAGTTTAGGGCCATAGGCCATGCTCAGACCAATCGCCTGATCCATATATTTTTCTAGATTCCCCATAATAATCTCCCAGCATTATTGTTGTGTGGAAACTGAATCCCGCTCTGCCCTTTACTCACCAATTCTCACCCAGTAGTTCGAAATAGGCCTTCGGATGCAGGCAGGCCGGACAAACTTCCGGGGCCTCTTCCGCTTCGTGCAGATAACCACAATTGCGGCAACGCCAGACCACTTTGCCATCGCGACGAAACACCCGGCCTGCATCGAGATTATTGGCCAGATCCGTGTAACGCTTGCCATGCTGCTTTTCTGCGACAGAAATGGCATCGAAGGCAGCGGCCACTTCGGGGAAGCCTTCTTCGCGCGCCACCTTGGCGAAGGCCGGGTACATTTCAGTCCACTCGTGCTCTTCACCGGCGGCGGCGTCACGCAGATTCTCTAGGGTGTTGCCGATGACACCGGCGGGAAAACGTTCGGTGATCTCTATCTCGCCACCTTCGAGGAATTTGAAAAAGCGCTTGGCGTGTTCCTTTTCCTGATCGGCTGTTTCGGCAAAGACCTCGGCGATCTGCACCAGCCCTTCCTTGCGTGCGGCGCCGGCGAAATAGGTATAACGATTGCGTGCCTGGGATTCGCCGGCAAAGGCGATGAGCAGGTTTTTTTCCGTTTGCGTACCTTTGATGGATTTGGCCATGGGTCGATCTCCTTGGGTTCAGATTCCTGGACAGTCTGCGACAATCAGTGCCGGGCGGCAAGCGGGAGAATCATAGCCGCAAAGGTGCAGGGTGACACGACCTGTCAATGGGCATCTGCGGTAGGCAATGCTCACTCTGTGATTCTGCTTAATTTCGGAGGAGTGGGCCATGCCCGCGAGGCGCTTTTTTCGATAGTGACAATCAATGCCAAGAACACAAAGAAAAATAGTTTAGAAATCTTTGCGCTCTCTGCGCCTTTGCAACCTCTGCATCCCAGCCTGTTTTGGCAAAACTGATCGCGGGCATGGCCCGCTCTTACCACGAATTTGAGACATGGAGAGGAACCCCACCAACTACCATGTGGGAGCGGCTTCAGCCGCGAAACCGCGCCGGAAATGACCTTCGCGGCTGAAGCCGCTCCCACACTCATACACCACAACAAAAACCCGAAACGTCAGCGGCGGCCGCGAGGCTTGCGTGATGATTTGCTGAAGATTTTTATTGCTGGCTTGCTACGAGACTTGCCGGGCTTGGCTGATGGGGCCCCCGCACGGCGCGGCTTGCCGGCGGGCATCTGTGGCAGGCCACTGTGCTGGGTGCGAAAGGCCCGCTTACCCTCGCCGGCGTCGCCGGTGCCGTCGGGCTGCCAGGTGGGAATGAGGTGACGCTTGCCGTTGCCGATGAGGTCGGCCCGGCCCATCTGCTTTAACGCCTTGCGCAGCAACGGCCAGTTGTTGGCGTCATGGTAGCGCAGGAAGGCCTTATGTAGACGCCGTTGGCGGGTGCCCTTGGGCACCGGCATGTCGGGCGCGCGGCGGCTGACTTTGTGCAACGGATCCTTGCCCGAGTAATACATGGCCGAAGCGGTGGCCATGGGCGAGGGCAGGAAGTTCTGCACCTGGTCGGCGCGAAAACCGTTGGCCTTCAGCCACAGGGCGAGGTTCATCATGTCCTCGTCGGTGGTGCCGGGGTGGGCGGAGATGAAATAGGGGATCAGGTACTGCTCCTTGCCCGCCGCCTGCGAATACTTATCGAACATTTTTTTAAAGCGGTCATAGCTGCCGATGCCGGGTTTCATCATCTTTGACAGCGGCCCCCCTTCGGTATGTTCGGGGGCGATTTTCAGGTAGCCGCCGACGTGGTGGGTAACCAATTCCTTGACGTATTCAGGGGTCTCCACGGCGAGGTCGTAGCGCAGACCGGAGGCGATAAAGATCTTTTTGATGCCCGGCAGTTTGCGTGCGCGGCGGTAGAGGTGTACCAGCGGCATCTGGTTGGTATCCATGTTCTTACAGATACCGGGATAGACGCAGGAAGGACGGCGGCAGCTGGCCTCGACCTTCTCGTCCTTACATTTCAGGCGCCACATGTTGGCGGTCGGCCCACCGAGGTCGGAAATGTGGCCGGTAAAACCGGGCACGTTGTCACGGATGGTCTCCACTTCACGGATAATGGAGTCCTCGGAGCGGCTCTGGATAATACGCCCTTCGTGCTCGGTGATGGAGCAGAAGGTACAGCCACCGAAGCAGCCACGCATGATGTTGATGGAAAAACGAATCATCTCGTAGGCCGGGATGCGCGCATTGCCATAGGCGCTGTGTGGGCGGCGCGTATAAGGCAGCTCGAACACCGCGTCCAGCTCCTCGGTACTGAGCGGGACGGGTGGCGGATTGAGCCATACGCCACGTTCACCGTGGGGCTGGTAGATGGCCATGGCGTTGCCGGGATTGGTCTCGCGGTGCAGCACGCGCGAGGCGTGGGCGTAGAGCACACGGTCTTCGCGCACAGCGTGATAGCCGGGAATCAACACCAGGGTACACGCCGGGTCGGGCAGTTGCCGCTGCGGCGCGGTGACCGCCACCGAACCCTCTTCGTGCGGCATTTCGCCACTGGCCACCTTGTCACAGGCCTCGCCCATGGCGTAGGGGTCGGGGTGGGCCTCGATGCGCCCCGGACGATCCACCTCGCTCGAATTCAGCAGGCTCCAGCCCGCAGGCACACGATCCGGGCGGCCATTGGCGTCACGACAGATAAAAACCGTACCGCGCACATCGCGGATCTCGCTCACGGGCTCACGGCGGGCCAGACGGTGGGCGATTTCGACGACCTGCCGTTCGGCATTGCCGTACACCAGCAGGTCGGCTTTGGCATCCATCAACACCGAGCGGCGCACTTTGTCCGACCAGTAGTCGTAGTGGGCGATACGGCGCAGGCTGGCCTCGATACCACCGATGATCAGCGGCACGCCCTTGTAAGCCCCGCGGGCACGCTGGCTGTAGACAATCACCGAGCGGTCGGGACGTTTGCCGCCCTCGGCGTTGGGCGTATAGGCATCATCGGAGCGTGGCTTGCGCTCGGCGGTATAGCGGTTGACCATGGAGTCCATGTTGCCGCCGGTAACGCCAAAGAACAGATTCGGCCGGCCCAAGCGGCGGAAACCATCGGCATCATTCCAGTCCGGCTGACTGATGATGCCGACACGAAAGCCCTGCGCCTCCAGCACCCGGCCGATTACCGCCATGCCGAAGCTGGGGTGATCCACATAGGCATCGCCGGTGACCAGGATCACATCACAGGAATCCCAGCCCAGGTTGTCCATCTCCTCGCGCGACATGGGCAATTCGGGCGCAGTGCCGAAACGGCTGGCCCAGTGTTTGCGGTAACTGAAAATGGCAGTGGCGGACGGCATGGGGAAAACTCGATGAGACTCAGGGGAATCAGTGGTGGTGTGGGAGCAGCCCCCCAGGGCACGATTTCGTTGCAAACAGCGCGTTTTGGGGCGGTGGGCTGTGCCCCCATTATCCTCCGCAGCAAACCATCGCGTCTATCGTCCGCCGCTGCGCGATGTCCCGGCGGAACCGGTCAGTCTTTCCCCGGCGGCAACTTCCCGGAATCGTTTCCTTCGGCCTTCGGCTCACTCTGTACGGTCACCCCGTCTCTGTCTGCCATTTCATCCGGCCCAGCTTCATCGGCAGCCGGCCATGGCGTAAACGGAAAAGGCTGGGTCTCCGAGCTATACGTCAGGAAACGCCAAGCCTGATAAATGTAGCGGCTCAGGCTGGCACCAAAATTCAACAGGTTATCATTGGTCTGGTTGGTGAAAATCGTAAACAAAAATTGCAATACGACCACCATTCCGGCGACGATCTTGGCCAGTTGGAGAAGGATGAAAAACATCACCATAAACAGGCCGCGGGTCCAAGCCTCTTGCGGGGTCATTTTTTCTTTTTGCTCGGTATCCATTTGTTCGGTATCTATCATCAGGGTTTCCTCAATTTTCATCCAACGGGTGAAACTTGGTTTTTTAGATAAATTCGCTGATTATCACATGCTTACATCCGCCTCGGAACGCTCAGCTGATTAATCCAGATTCAAGGCTTGTAGGTGGTAAAACGCTGCACCATCAGCGGTCTGTTCATGAAGAGATATTCAAACACCCAATCACCTTCGACCATCTCATATTCTTCATTCATGCGATAACCGGTTTTGTCTTCCACAACGCCCTGATTCAGCACCAGGTCAAGGGTGTAGTGATAGCCCGTCGAACTGGTGCCATCTGGTTTGTCCATTTTTGGATGCGTCACGACCAGCTCCACCGGGAGCTGACCGATATTCGGATCCATGCCGGTGATGATAAAACGAAAACCGAACAGGCGCCCCTGTTCAATAGGAATACGCTCTGCCTGCTTCACCAACTGGGCCTCACCCGTCTGCACAAAGCCGGAGGTGGTCGCCGGATGTGCCGAGCGCTTTGCCGAGGTGCTGAACTCGTAGTAGCCGTACTCCAGAATCTCCGCCTTCGGCGTGGCCACGGCAATCGTTGCGATAAATAACAACACCGTACCCATAAATATTTGTCTTTTTATGTTCACGTCTTTCTGCCCTCCCCGATACTTAATCAACCCAACCATTAATAACCCTCATAGCGCTATGACCGGCCCTCACACCTCAGCATCCGGCCGACGATAGCCACTGCAATCACAGGAGACAAACCCATGATCGCCAGCCAGGCGCGCGGCCGTCAGCTGGCCGCCCCACAGGCAGCCGGTATCCAGTGCCAGCACGTTATCATCCTGATACAGGCCCAGCGTCGACCAATGCCCAAACACAATTCGCGTCTGTGTGCTACGACGCCCCGGCACTTGAAACCACGGCATACAATCTGCGGGCTGCGTGCCGGGCGCGCCCTTGGCCTTTAGGCACAGTTTGCCATCGGCACGGCAAAAGCGCAGGCGCGTAAAGCAGTTGACGATGAAACGCAGCCGATCCCAGCCCGTCAGTCCCATCGCCCAGCGGCGGGGTTTGTCGCCATACATCTGGGCGAAAAAATCGCGGTAGTCATTACCGCGCAGCACCGCTTCCACCTCCACACTGTACGCACATGCCTCGTGTAGATCCCACTGCGGCGGCAGGCCAGCGTGAACCAGCGCAGTATCCAGGTCTTTATCGTAGTACAGCAGGGGCCGTTGGCGCAGCCAGTGTAACAACTCGTCACGATCCGGGGCCTTGAGAATGGCCTGCAGGGTATCGGGCTTGTGCAACTTACCCAGCCCCTCGGCCACGGCCAGCAGGTGCAGATCATGATTGCCCAGCACACTGATGGCGCCCTCACCCAAGCCGCGCACAAAGCGCAGTACCTTGAGCGAGTCCGGGCCACGATTGACCAGGTCACCGGTGAACCAGAGCTGATCCATCGCCGGGTCGAAACGGCACATCGCCAACAGGGCTTGAAGCTCGTCAAAGCATCCCTGGATATCGCCAATCGCATAAATCGCCATCGATGATCCTTGTAAAAACGGCCTCTAGCCCCGTGACATGACACTAGTGTAGTGTCTCATACTAAATGCGGATACAGAAAGCCCGTCAACAGGCAAGTAGCCGGCGCAGCCCACACCCAGCTCTACCTCCTGAGCCGCGATGGTTTTTTTCCACTCTGGCACTCTAGTTAAGTGGTAAAGTCATTTCGTGCGCCCTCGCTGCATCCCACAGTGCGCACTCCTTACATAAACAACACCAACAACACCCCACCCAGTACCAGGCGGTAGATCACAAAGGGCAGCATGCCAATGCGCTCTAGCAGCTTGAGGAAGAAGTGGATGCAGACGTAGGCGGTGATGGCCGAGGTCACCATGCCAATGATCATCACCCCCCAGTCCACCGGCACCGCTTCCTTAATCAAATCCAACCCCTTGAGGCCGCCAGCCAGCACGATCACCGGAATCGATAGTAGAAAGGAAAAGCGCGCCGCACCCTCACGCGACAAGCCCAGCATCAGCCCGGCCGTCATGGTGATGCCGGAACGCGAGGTGCCGGGAATCAGCGACACGGCCTGGGCAATGCCGATAATCAGGATATCTTTCCAGCCGAGATGATGCTCGTCGCGCTCACCGCGCCCGCGGGCATCCGCCCACCACAACAACAGGCCGAAGCCGATGGTGGTGACGGCAATCATCAGTTCCGAGCGCAGCTCAACCTCGATATAGCCCTTGAAGGCCAATCCGGCGAGGCCCACAGGAATGGTGCCCCATAGCACCGCCCAGGCCAACCGGCTGTCTTTCGTTTGCCGGCGGGTCACCAGCGAGCGGCCCCAGTCACGCGCCATGAGCACCAGTTCATGGCGGAAATACAGCATCACCGCACTCAGGGTGCCAAGGTGCACGGCAACGTCAAAGGCCAGACCCTGATCCTCCCAGCCAAGCAGGCGCGGCAACAATATCAGGTGCGCTGAACTGGAAATGGGCAAAAATTCGGTAAAGCCCTGTAACAGGGCCAAGGCAATGGCGTGCAGGTGATCCATGGGGTCAATCAGTCCTTATAATAAGTCGAAGGTTTTGATCACTATTCAGCACACCACGGAGACACGAAAAACGCAGAGAATGCATGGATGGAATGTAAAACCAGGGAATGGGCGTAAAAGCCAGTATACCAAGATGTCATTTCTTGCCGCATCTGTGCGGCCTTGCAGTCCGTTTTTCTGTGTGTTCCGTGCCTCTGTAGTGAACAGTTACAGCTTTTCGGCAATGATACGCACCTGACGGCCGTCCTTCAGTGCGGTGGCCTCCAGCACGCGGAAACCGGTATTCTCGAGCATGAACACCAGATCATCGGCAGAAAAACGATTATGCTCGGCGAAGTGGATGAACAGGTCTTCCAGCGCCTCCAGCGGAGTATCGGCGGCAAACACATCCAGCTCCGTATCGTCGAAATATTGCTTCAGCGGTGCACGCACCCAGTCCAGCATATATAGGCAACCGCCCGGTTTAAGGCAGCGGGCGACCTCTCGCAGGGCGCGCACCGGCTGCTGCATCTCGTGCAGCACCATGGAAGCTACTGCCGCATCGACAGTGCTATCTTCCAACGGCAAAAGGGGATTGTGGAGATCTGCGACAATAGTCTCACAGCCCTCGGGCAGTTCGACAGCGGCCTCCAGCATATAGTCGGCACACTCCACACCGATGGCACGTACCTTTGGGTAGCGTGCCGCCAGAACCTTGAGCAGCATACCGGGGCCGGTGCCCAAGTCAAGAATCACCGGTACATCGGACAACGCAGGTTCTATGTGCTGTCCCCACATCTCCCAGAAGGTCTCATTGAAACGGTCATCGAAGGTGTCCTTCATCATCTGCGCGAAGACCGCACCGTCACGGTGATGTCTGGCCAGCATGTCCTGGGTCTGCCTGAGCTTGCCTTCCATATCTTTTCCTGTTTTATAAGCTTAGTATTTCATACTAATTACAGATATGTAAAGGCGAGAAAAATCAATTTTTAATCACGGCTGAGCCCACTCATAGGAGACTCTCTTTTACCATAGAATGGTCACAACTTGCCGCGTAAATCTTGCAACATGAAACCACGCAACGGCGCATCGTAGTCCCGCCCCAGCGCCATCACCTTGAACAGCTCTCCCATTTCACCCGGCAGGGTCAGGGTGCGTACTTGCTGTGCCAAACGCCGTTGTTCGTGCTCGTCATCCGACTGCGGCAACTCGGTAATGCCGTTGGCGAGCAGAAACAGGCCCTGGGTATTGTAGCCCAGCACATTCAGGCCGCTATCTACCGCGCACTCGGCAACGGCGGTGAAATCCACATGAGCGGTAATGTCCTGCAAGCCGGGGTAGACAAAGGGGTCGTCGTGAGCGCGATGGCGGTAGTGGCACATCAGGGTGCCTCGGTCACGCTGCGGGTGGTAATACTCGTGGCGCGGAAAACCATAGTCGATCAACAGTACCACGCCGGCCTGCAACAGGGCGGCGACGGAACCGATCCAGCCTCCGGCGGCAAGATTCAACTCCGACTCGTAGCCCTCGGGCAGGCCTTCACCCAGCATCGCCAGACATTGCGCAAGCGCCGCGTCGTCAATCTCGGCGCTGCGCCACTGGAAGCGCCCATCCTGCCAACTTACACAGCGCTCCGTAAGGCCGCTGACCTCGACACGAAAGCGGTGTACCGGCAAGGCATCAAGCAGCTCATTAGCCAATACCACGCCACGAAAGCCGTCGTCGGGCAGGCTGTCCAGCCACTGCACCCGAGCGAGCAGATGCGGCACTTTTTGTGCCAGGGTTTCGCGCTGCCGCTGGCGCAGATCGGCGCTTAGCTCCAACAGAAAGTACTGCTCGGGCAGGGTGCCCAGCAACGCCAGTTCGGCCAGCAGATCCGCCGCCATGATACCGGAGCCGGCACCCACCTCCAGCACATCGCCACCACCCAGATTTTCCAGCACCTCGGCCGTCTGCCGCGCCAGACAACGGGAAAACAGCGGCGAGATTTCCGGTGCGGTCACGAAGTCCCCGCTGGCACCGAACTTCTGGCTGCCGGCGCTGTAATAGCCCAAACCGGGGGCGAACAGTGCCAGCTCCATATAGCGCGCAAAGCTGATCTGCCCGCCAGCACGGGTAATCTCATCGACGATCAAGCGGATCAGCGCCATGCTGTGCGCCTGGGCCTCCCCATCCGGCTCAGGGAGGCGTGCCAAAGCCTCGCCAGCCTGCCGAATGGTGTGCCGGGAAGTGGCTCGGGAAACGGGGATGTTCATGCTGGGCAAGATCGGCGCAGGTAGGTTACAGTGTCGAATCAGTCTCGGAGGATAAGTCGTGGATAATACCACAGAAGCCAACAACGGCCCGTTGAGTGGGCGCGTCGTGCTGATCACCGGCGGCGCCCATCGTATCGGTGCACACACCGCGCGCACCCTGCATGCCGAGGGGGCAAACCTGGTGTTGCATTACCGCAGCTCACGTAATGCCGCCCATACCCTGCAAAGCGAACTCAACCAAAAGCGCGCCGATTCCGTGGTGCTGGTCTGCGCCGACCTGCTCGACGAAGCCACCCTGCCCGCCCTCATCAGTGATGCCTACTCGGCCTGGAAACGGCTGGACGTATTGATCAACAACGCCTCCACCTTCTATCCCACCCCCATCGGCAAGGCCACGCCGCAGCAGTGGGAAGACCTGTTCGGTTCCAATCTCAAGGCGCCCTTTTTTCTCGCCCAGGCTGCCGCGCCACACCTCAAAATCCGCCGCGGCTGTATCGTTAATATCGTCGATATTCACGCCGACCGCCCCCTCAAACGCCACCCCATCTACAGTACGGCCAAGGCGGGGCTGGTCATGCTGACTAAGGCGCTGGCCTGTGAACTGGGGCCGGAGATCCGCGTCAATGCCGTCGCACCGGGCGCCATCCTGTGGCCGGAAACGGACATGGATGAAGTCACCAAGCAACGCATCATCAACCGCACCTTTCTTAAACGGCAGGGCAGTCCGGAGCATATTGCGCGGGCGGTGCTGTATCTGATTCGTGATGCCGAATACACCAGTGGCCAGGTGCTGACAGTGGATGGTGGGCGGTCGTTGAATAGCTAGCGGATTATTCCAGCGCGGATGAAGTGGCGCGGAGCGCTACGGACTACCAAAAAGTATATTGACCATGAAACCCTTCGCCGAATCCTGCGAACAAAACAAACACCCCATCCTCGCCGTGCTACGCGAGGAGTTTGCACTGGCCTCAGAAATTCTTGAAATCGGCAGCGGCACTGGACAGCACGCCGTATTCTTTGCCAACGCACTACCGCACCTACACTGGCAAACCAGCGACTGTGCTGAAAACCACCCCGGCATCCTCGCCTGGCTGAACGAAAACAGCGGCGATAATGTGCACCTGCCGCTGACGCTGGATGTCAGCCACGACCCCTGGCCACGGTACCTCTACGACGGCATTTTCAGTGCCAACACCGTGCACATCATGGGCTGGGCGGAGGTGGAAAAGCTCTTCGAAGGCGTCGGGCAGGTACTCGCTCCGGGTGGGCGCTTTTGTCTCTACGGCCCCTTCAACCGGGACGGAAAATTCACCAGCGAGAGCAATGCACACTTCGATGTCTGGCTAAAGCAACGAGACCCAAAGAGCGGCATCCGCGACCGTGCCGAGCTTGATGAACTGGCTCAGGGACAGGGCCTGCAACCTGTGGCCGACCATGAAATGCCAGCCAACAATCGTATCCTGGTGTGGCAGCGATAAGGCAGGTTAATCCTGCAGATTTTCGGCAATCTCGCGAATCAGGCCAACATCGACCTGCGCCTCCGCCGACTGCTGATTGACCAGCTCCAAAAAGGGGATCAGCTCCTCCAGCAGTGTGGACAGGTGCGGCTTGAGGCGGTTCAGATTACCGTGGCGTATCATCGCCAGCGCCGCATCCATACGCGGGCAGATCCGGCCCACAGTAAACCCGTCATCATCCTGTGACGCCTTGTCCACGACACAGAAACGATTGCGGCCGTCCTGCTTGGCGCGATACAGGCGTTCGTCCGCTACAGCCAACAACGCCTGCAGATCATCACCATCGAGCGGACGCAAGGCAATGCCCAGACTGATGGTAACCGAAATCCGCCTACCTTCGAACTCAATCGCCAGGGATTCCACAGCCTTGCGCAAACGCTCGGCGAGGACAATAGAGGCCAATCGGTTAGTGGCTGGTGAGCAGACCACGAATTCCTCACCACCGATGCGCGCCACCGTGTCCTCTTCGCGCAGATTGCCCGACAGGGCCGCCGCCACCCGCTTGAGAATTTCATCACCGGCCGGGTGGCCGTAGGTGTCATTCACCGCCTTGAAGTGGTCGATATCAATCATCAGTACGCAGAAATAATCCTGCTGCCGGCGCATCAGCGACAATTCCTTGCCGGCAATCTCATCGAAGAAACGCCGGTTGGCAAGCCCGGTCAGTGGATCCGTATTGGCTTGCGCCTGCAGCTCATGCTGGCTGGCCTCCAGTTGGCGAATGGTCTGCGCCAGCTTGAGATGGGCGCGCAAACGCGCCAACAGTTCGATACGGTCGCTGTCCTTGGTCAGAAAATCATTGGCACCGGCATGAAAGGCGCGCTCACGGGCCGCAGTATCATCCGCGCCGGTAACGACGATCACCGGCAGATTCTGCATACGCGCCGCAGGATTTTCACGCAGGCGTCGGATCAGACCGAAACCGTCGAGATGCGGCATGGTGAGGTCGGTAATCAGCAATTCGATATTGGCATCCTGCAGCAACAGCGTCCAGGCGGCCTCACCGTCCTCCGCTTCCAGCGGCTGGAATTCATCCTGTACCGCACGTTTCAACGACATGCGAATTGTCGGTGAGTCATCGACGATCAGGATCAACGGCTTGCCTTCTTTCACTGCTGTGGCGCCTCCAGCAAACCCCTCGTTCATGCTTCCTCCCTCGATACTATTGGCACATTGAATCAGGATTTCGCTTTCGTTGTCGGCCCCTGCCACGAAAACACAACCGGTCTCAGTACAGGGCCGTCCTTATCAAAGTCTTCCCATAACTGTGTAAAGGTTTTACCCGTCTCCGGGTGGCGCAGATTCGGTACAATTTCGGCCAGCGGCCAGAGCACAAAGGCATAGCGCAGAATTTCGTCGCGCGGAACATGAAAACGCGCCGTGCTAATGATCGCATCGCCGTATAGCAACAGATCTAGATCCAGGGTGCGCGGGGCGAATTTCTCACTGCCGCGCAAGCGGCCATTGCGATCCTCGATAGAGGTCAATACATCCGCTACGTTATTGACCGGTTCTTGCGTATCAAAGCCCACCACCAGGTTGTAAAAGGCATTACCGATAAAACCCACCGCCTCGCTCTCGTACACTGAGGACAACCGTAGCTCACCATAATGGGCACGCAAATCGGCGATGCCGGCGCGGATACTGGTAGCGCGCTCAACATTGCTGCCAACCCCGACGAACACCTGTGGCATCAGCCGTTCTCTCCGTCCATAACACTTTGCGCGATACTTCTTTCAGTCTCAATACTTCTCTCAAGAATACCTCTTTCAATAATGATGCCAACATCACCGGCATAACGCACTGCGCCCTTCTTGTTCACCCGCAGACGCACCCATGTTACATCGAATTCCGTGAGCACGACCTCGGCCACCCGCTCGGCCAGGGTTTCAACTAATTGGAAATCACTATCACCAACAAATTCAATCAGGCGTTTGGCCACGGCCTTGTAGTTGAGGGTATCTTCGATGGCGTCACTGGCAGCAGCACGGCGGATATCAGCGCCCATATCCAGATCGAGGATGACCGACTGTTTTTCCTTGCGTTCCCAGTCGTAAATGCCAATGATGGTTTCAATGGTCAGATCGTGTAGAAAAATGATATCCATGCCGTATTCGTTCTTTCGCTTTATGTTAGGGGGGGTGATTTGGGGGTCAACCCTGGGCCCCGGAATTTCCTGAGAACTATAGCGGTTTGCCCTGAGCCGTACCAGCACGGGATAATGAGCCCATGATTGATATTGCACTGATTCTTGGCGCCTATCTCGCCGGCTCACTCTCCGCCGCTATTATCACCTGCCGCCTGATGGGCTTGCCGGATCCACGCAGCCAGGGCTCGGGCAATCCTGGCGCTACCAACGTGATGCGCGTGGGTGGCAGGAAACCGGCCGCCATCACCCTCGCCGGTGATGCCATCAAGGGCCTGTTGCCGGTATTGCTGGCGCAGGCGCTGGCGGTTTCCACTCCGGTGCTGGCACTGACTGCGCTGGCCGCCTTTCTCGGCCACCTGTACCCGCTATTCTTCGGTTTCAAAGGTGGCAAGGGTGTCGCCACTGCCTTCGGCGTGTTGACCGCCCTGGCTTGGCCGGTGGCGCTGTGCCTGCTGGGTGTCTGGCTGTTGATGGCCAAGGTATTCCATATTTCCTCGCTGGCGGCGCTCATGGCAGCGGCCCTGTCGCCACTGTTCATGGGGTGGCTGCGCCCAGTACCGGAACTGATCGGAGTCTCCGTGGTGATCAGCGCGATGCTGATCTGGCGGCATCGTCAGAATATCCGCCAACTACTGGACGGCTCGGAGAAATCCTCGTAAGCCGAAAATGCCATGCCGGTTCAAGCCGCCCGGTAAACGGCCCGATAAGGTAAGCAAGAGGTGTTTGCAAAAGTACACGATTTGGAGGTGTATATGCGCGATATCGAACTGCAACCCACAGCCGCAGCACATTGGCATGCACTGGTGTGCGAGGCGGAGCAAAAAGCACGGCACGAACTGGGCGAAGACGTGCAGAGTTATCTGGTATTTCTCTTGCAGCGCTTTCTCAGCAAACCGGAGATCGCCTCACGCATCCTCGCCCTCGACTACCTGGCCGGCCTGCTCTCAACGGGGCATCAGCAGCATGAGAAACTACGCGACGTGGGCGATATTTGCCTGTTGTACGCCGGGCTTTACCCGCAGCGGGCCAGGCGCCGGCGTGTTTCCGTTAACTATTACGTCGACCTCGGTATTGGCGCCTATTACCAGCTACACAGCGCCGCCAACCATTCCCTCAGCCGCCTTTATGCACAGCTCAGCGAGCGCTTTGTACCGGCTATGGACGTATTGCAGACCATGCGCGACCTGGGCGCCGACGAGCCGGCCCTCGATCCGCTGACCGCCTTTGAACTGTGGGAGACCACCGGCAGCCAACATGCCCGCGACACCCTCACTGATATCAGCATCGGCACCCTGGTGCGGCCGCACGAGCAACGCCGCCATTAAGGAACGTGCACGTCCCTAACAAAATGGAGCGGCTCCTCAGGCCGTGATGGTGATGGTGGGGGGCTTCGCGACCTGAGGGGCCACGCCTACAGAGCCTCCACTCACACCGACTTTGCACCGGCCACATGCCCAGCCCCCCATTTTTGGGCTACAATTGCCGGCTCGCAGCCATTCATCGACCCGCAGACCATGTCCAGACAGCGCAAGGCCCTCTCCCTCATTTCCGGTGGACTCGATTCCATGCTCGCCACCCGCGTGATCATGGATCAGGGCATCCACGTCGAGGGGGTCAATTTCTTCACCGGCTTCTGCGTCGAGGGCCATACCCACGCCATCCGCAAGAAAGATCGCGCCAAACCCAAGCGTAACAACGCCCTGTGGGTCGCCGAGACTCTCGGCATCAAGTTGCACATCGTCGATGTCATCGACGAATACAAGGACGTGGTCATCAACCCCAAGCATGGTTACGGTTCGAACATGAACCCCTGCCTGGACTGCAAGTGTTTCATGGTGCGCAAGGCCCACGAGTGGATCAAGGAACATGATTTCGACTTCATTATCACCGGCGAGGTGGTCGGTCAGCGGCCCATGTCCCAGCGCCGTGACACCATGCCCGTGATCCAGCGTGAATCCGGTGCCGAAGACCGCCTGCTACGCCCCCTGTGTGGCAAGAACCTGCCCGAGACCCTGCCTGAACGCGAGGGCTGGATCGACCGCGAACACCTGTACGGATTTTCCGGCCGTGGCCGCAAACCACAGATAGCCCTGGCCCGTGAGATGGGCATCGAAGACTATGCCCAGCCCTCCGGTGGCTGCTGCTTCCTCACCGACGAGGCCTATTCGCACAAGCTCGCCGACCTGTGGAATGCACGCGGCGAACGTCAGTACGAAATCGACGACATCATGCTGCTCAAGGTGGGACGTCACCTGCGCCCACGGCCGAATTTCAAGCTTATCATCGGTCGCGAAGAAGGAGAAAACAATTTCCTTGAGGGCTACCGTAAGCAATTCACCCATATTCGCACTCTCAGCCATCCCGGCCCGCTGGTACTGCTTGACGGCCAACCCGGTGCGGACGATATCGCCCTCGCTGCACGCATCGCCGCGCGCTTCAGCAAAGGTCGTGATGCCGAACAGGTGGAAGTGGAGATCACGCCCAAAGGCAGTGAAGCCCGGCGCGAACAGGTTGCGCCCATGCCTTCCTGCGAGATGCCTGAAGAATGGTATCTGTAAAGAGTTTCGATAGAGGGCTGCGATTTATTTGGGACACCCCAAACTGATCATTATCATCGCTTCTGTCCTAAAAAAGTCTCTAAAGGGTGTTAACAATCATTTTTGCCCGTCATTCCGCCATGGGTCAGGGTGATAAATCAACCAGAAATATTCCCTATATTGCTCGCAAATATCCCCTGCCAATCATAAGCTGAGCTTACCTCGCACCCATTCTCGGCATAACTTACACCATTCCAAGTTAGGCATACCCCTTGCCTGTACACCGCTTTCCCCCGCCCCGTATATTGCCTGTAACCTCCCGACTGTATGATCATCTGGTTAACACACTCCTGTATCAGTCATCACCCCCACTCGTACATCATTCTTCAGCAGGTGTCGCCAATCAAAGACATTATCATTTGTATATTTTTCAATGCGTTATGATAAACCAATGACTTACAGGTGTATTTATATAGAGACACATTTAAGTGCTCAGAACAGCCCTCCTCAGCATAACCAGACATATATGACTGACATAAAAGGAAAAATTAAAAATGGCGTGAAATGTGCAATCAGTACATATCTTCAGTACGGCATGGCGACATCGAGTAATACGTAATCAAATCAAACCAATGTGATTCTAGTGAGGAAAGAAAGACCATGAAAACCGCTAACGCTAAAGTAAGATTGATAAAGGGAGGTACTGATCATGTTTAAGCGACTGCTACTCCAACTATGCGCACTCATCGTGGCAGGAGGAATGAGTGCGACAACCCTGGCAAACGTACCGGCCCCCCCGGTAAATCAAAACATCGGCATTCCGGATGGGGTATTCAACGACCTGGTGAGGGAAAACTGCTGGTATTGCCATATCCCCGTCCGCTTGACCCCGGATGACCTGGATGACATTGGCTGGACTTTTGCGCCGCCGGAAGTCAAACCGGGAGTCATCACCGACCGCCACCATTTTCGGGTAGGAACCGTCATTCAGGATCCCACGGATTCCCCGTTCGGCGTACCGGGCGAAAACTATCAATGCCTCGATTGCCATATCGTTGAGTACAACGAAGACGTCGGGTATTTCGAAATCGTCGACAACTTCACCAACTGTTTGAACTGCCATCAGCAGATTCCGGGGCAGGCATCCGTCCACCACCTGACGGCACCAGCTCAGGCGCTCAACTGCATGCACTGCCACGGTGCCCGCATTGATAACCCGGGTGATGGCCACTACATCCCCATCGGTCGTACACCGACATTGGTCACGCCGCGCACCAGTAGCGGTAAAGGGCCTAACGGCGAGGGCGCCTGCGACTTCTGCCATAACGAGGGTACCGACGATGTGACCGGACGCTTTATACCCACAAACGATATAAACCATCACAGCACAGGTATCGGCCAACCCGGTATTTCGGATCTCGACTGCACCATTTGCCACGACCAGATGAACACAGACTGGGCAATTCGACGTTGCCAAGACTGCCATGGCATAAAGTCGATTCACAATATCCAGTTCGATTCCAATGATGATGGCGTCGTCACCGTCGGTGGAGAAGAGCCGTTCTTCGGTCATGTCGGCAGCTCTCCCCAGGACTGCCACGGCTGTCATGGTGGCTACCTGTCAGCCTCCGGCATGCCTGCGCCTTTCTCTGGCCCCATCGTTCCGGAGATTTTGGGACTGAGTAAGCAGCGTGTCACCGCCGGTTCTGCGGAAACCATTACGGTCAGTGGCCAAGCCCTGACCAATGAAGTGCTCTCCTTCATGGGTACCATGGTACTGAAGTCCAGAGTCAGCCTGACGGAACTCGATGGCACCACGGTTGAGCTGACGCCAGAGACCGTCTCGCCGTCTGAGATGGAGGTGACCCTGCCTGCAGATCTGAGCCCAGGCAACTACTACCTGCGCGCCGTCAAGGGGGTGGATACCATAAGTAATCCTATGACGCTGCTTGTAGGGCCCCAGGTGACTATCGATACGGTGAGCGCAGATGGCAGTAGCTTCACCATTACTGGCGGTGGATTCGGCGCCTATTTGAATGCCGCCGATTCCGGTACCAGCGTCACCATCGCTACCACAGCATGCTCCGTTGATTCATGGAGCGACAGTGAAATCGTCGCCAATTGCGGTACGACGGCCTGTGGAAGTCTGGAAGTCGAGAGCATCTTCGGCAGCGCATCCAAAGAGGTCTCGTGTAACTGACAACTGGCACGACCGACTGTCAACATGAAAAGGAGGTAATACCAAGGGAAGGGGGCATTGATGAATACGCCCCCTTCCCTTTTTTTATGTAGGCAGCAAACATCAAAAAAAATAAAGGGAAGCTTCACAATGTATAAATTCAATTGGATTCTCTGTGCAGTATCGCTACTTGCCGTCAGCGCAGCCTACTCGCCCGATGGCCATGCCCGAATGGGTGGCGGAGGGATGGGCGGCGGAGGGATGGGCGGCGGAGGAATGGGCGGCGGAGGAATGATGAGTATATTCGCAGGATTTCCAACCGAAGCGGAATGCCGAAATTGTCACGAAGACCTGGAGCGGTTTCCTCAACTCCAAATGCCCAACCCCGACCGGCATCATCACCTGAACGGCACACCGATTCCGGATCCAAGCCAATCAAAGGCTCCTGATGCCCCGGGCGGAATACCCGGCGAGCCCTATGAGTGCACAAGCTGCCACGAGTTTATCTGGGATGATACACAGACACATTACACACTCAAACCCTTCAGAGACTGCCTGCAGTGCCATCCGGTGTATGTGATTACCGGCAGCCCCATGCGGAGCACCAATGTCCACCATCAGACAGAGACATTCTGGCAACGTAATTGCCGCGCCTGTCACGGTCGTGGAATGGGTGGCCGATAACCTTTGACCTTGACCTTTTGATGTCAAAACCCTCACAAAAGGAATGACGAGACCCATAAAAACATCAACAAATAACCGGGCAATATTTGCAATTAGTTTTTCTCCTTAAACAACCTGAACCCAGGGATGAACCATGACTTTCAAAAATAAATATATCTCTGCTGCAACCTTCTTTTTCATGAGCATCACCTTCTCCGCCACAGCCTTGACGGCGGAATATTCAGTAATCATCGGATTCCATCAGCAACCGGGACAGCCCGAACAGGAGCTTATCCGGCGTGCCGGCGGCACGGTTGATCGTGTCTATCGTCTGATTCCCGCCATCGTCGCGCAGTTGTCGGAACAGGCCATGGCCGAGTTACGTGAACATCCACTTGTCGCCTATGTGGAGGAAGACCAAGTCGTTACAACGATAGAACTGCCGTACATAGCCATGATTCAAAAGCCCTTCTCCATTGAAAGCTTTGCTGAAGATAGCGAGTATCAGGATGCCTGGGGAGTGCAGCATATCGACAGCAAAGTAGCGCATGACAAGGGCATTACCGGCAAGGAAATCAAGGTCGCCGTGATCGACACCGGCATCGATTACAACCACGAAGATCTGGATGCCAATTACCGCGGCGGTTATGACTTCATCTATGACGACGACGACCCCATGGACGATAGCTGGAACAGTCATGGCACTCACATTGCTGGCATTATCGGTGCGGAAGCAAACGGTACCGGTGTCGTTGGTGTGGCTCCCGAAGTTTCACTCTATGCGGTCAAGGCATTGGACGGTGGAGGCTTTGGCACCCTGGGCACAATCGTCGCCAGTATCCAGTGGGCGGTGGAAAACGACATGGACATCATCAATCTCAGTCTTGCCGGAATCGACTCGCAAATACTTCAGGAAGCCTGTGATGCCGCCTATGCGGCAGGTGTACTGATCATTGCAGCTGCGGGAAACACGTTTGGCGCTGCGGCTGCCTTTCCGGGCGCCTATGATTCAGTCATCGCTGTGACGGGCACTGATCCAGCGGATCAACGTGGATTCTATACACCCATCGACCCGGCCATTGAACTGGCGGCCCCAGGTCTGGGCATACGATCCACGGCCCAATACAACGGCTATATCGAACAGAGCGGCACCTCCCAATCCGCCGCCCATGTCACCGGCACTGCAGCCCTGGTAATGGCTGCCGGAGTGGGTGATGTAAACAGTGACGGGGTGATAGACAATCGGGATGTGCGACAGCAGCTGCAGATGACCGCCATAGATCTGGGAAAACCCGGACGCGATGAGGAATATGGGTTTGGCCTGGTAGATGTGAGTGAAGCCACCACCTTCCCTTCCGTCACATCCATCAGCCTGGTGAGAGAGCCAACATGGTCTGACAGCCTGAAGACAACCACCCTCGAAGATACTTTCTATCAGATAACCCTGGAAAACGACTCCCTCGATGCGGTGCTCCTCTTGGTTGTCGAGAATGATCGCCTCAGAATGGACTTGATGGCGGTGCATATTTTCAACAGTCCCGGAGAAGACTATCCCCAGCAGGTCTCCTTCGACCTGGATGCCACCGGCACCACTTTCAAACTTATCTTCGTCCCCTTCGGTAGCATCGGTGCCTTCGCAGATATCACTATCTTAAACTAAAATGAAAGGAGTTGACCTTGACTAAATGGAGCAAGAAAACACAGAATATGACAGGCTATTTGATGTGGCTTTTGCCCTGTCTGGCCCTCACTTTGTCGGCATGTAATGAACAGAGGGAAACGCTTGCGGAGAAGCCCGAAAAGATTTTGGCAAAGGTCAACGGCACACCGATTCTTGAGTATCAAATTTCGATGGAGTTTCAGAAAGAATTACGAAAACACAAGAATCCACGTGCCGGTTCGACGGGTACTGCAAAGAGGAATGCGCTTAAGAAAGTTATTGAACAGGAGCTTCTGTATCAGGCAAGCCAGGCACAGGCCCTCGATATTCCTGACATCGATGAAAAAGCCGAAGAGACATTACAGTCCATACAGACAAGGCTCGGTTCCGAGGAGCGCTTTCAAGACTACCTGAAAAGCTACAGCCTGAGCGCCGGGCAGATGTTGGCAATCACTAAACGCAAGCTGACTATGGATGAGTATCTGAAAAACCAGGGATTGGTTACTCCACAAATCTCCGAGGAAGAGGTACGTTCAGCTTATGAACAAATGCCTTTCAAAAGGGATGAGAGCCTGCGCCTGAACCACATCCTATTGAGCGTTGAAGAAGATACAGCACCCGCAGAAAAAGAGAAGATTCATCAAAAGGCCGAGGAACTACGACAGATGATTGTTGATGGCGCGGACTTTGCCGAGCTTGCCAAAGAACACTCCGACAGCTCTGAGGCCGATGGTGATCTTGGGTATATCAAGAGAGATTACATGCCTGCAGCGTTTGACGAGGTGGTGTTTTCTTTGAAAAAAGGTGAGGTCAGTGCTGTATTCGAGACACAGTTTGGTTACCACATTGCAAAGCTGATGGATAAAAGGCCAGCCGGGAAAACACCTTATGAAGAAGTCAGGGACTTCATCAAACGGTATTTACAGAACCAGCGTAAACCGCAGATGATTGCCGCACACATCGAAGAACTCAGAAGCAAGGCCAATATTGAGATATTTGAGGAGAAAGCGAATTAACCCGCTCCCACTTCACCCGTAATCTGAGCCTTGAACGTGTCGAAGATGAACGGCTTTGAGGCCGGGGAGAATGATCTTATTTGCCCGTATGGAGCACCTGAAAATGGGTTTACGGAGAACGAGGCTGTCTATGGGTACACGGATCTTCCATGCCCTTATTTGATCCCCAGCTTTCTTTCCAATAACCGGATTTTCTTACCCATTTCCAGCGAGATCTTCGCCAGCTCCTGGCGCAGGTAGATATTTTCGATGTTCATTTCCAGGTGGAAGGCCAGGCGTTCAAGAGTCTTACGGTCTTCATCATCGAACATGCCATTGTTCTTGTTCAGCACCTGGATGGCCCCGACGATCTTTTTTGTTGTCACGCCATGCACCGGCACGCACAGGGCATTGCGGGTGATAAAGCCGGTTTTTACCGCCACCACATCGTGCACACCGACCTGTTCCTGCAGGTCGGTTTCCACCACATGTTGACCACTGGAGATGACGCGACCAACGATAGAATTCTTGGTGGGAACCTGCAGCTGTTTTTCGCTCATACCTGTGCCGCATTGCAGCCAGGCTTTCTCATCCACTGGGTCGAGAATGAAGATGCTACAGCGTTCCGTATCCAGGGTACGCGGCATGATATCGACAAAAAACTGGATCAGTTCGCGGTTACCAGCCTCTTTCCAGGCCTTCTCCATTAACTGCTGCTTGGCCTTCAGTTGCGTTAGTTTCTTCTCAAGTACTTCACGTTTCATCATCGGTCTGCCCTGATTCCTGTTATTTTTCCCTGCCATGATCCCGCCCAAGCTCGAATCCTGGCCCCACAGAGTGGCGATGGCGCAGGGGAATTGGCCACAGTTTCCGGAGACGGAAACAATGCCCGGCCTGCGTAAAGGTCATGATATCCCGGCATTGCATGGACATATCCCCTTGGGAGAATGCCGATAGCTCACGTCCACGCCTATCCTATCGGCAGCACCAGCAATACATTCACCCTCGAATATCCATTAATTAGCAAATGAGAGCTATTAAGGAATGTAACCCGAATATAGCTTGGGAAATCGACAGAGATCAGTTCGTCGCCGGCCAGGTAGCCGCTGTTTCGCGCAGGATACGCAACAGCTCCCGGGCCGCCGGGCCGGGCCGGTCCGGGTGGGCGACAATCAGGCAAAGGGAGGCGGAGTAGCGCTGCCCTTCACGCAGGGGCAAGGGCTTGAGGCGACCATCGGCGAGTGCCGAGGCAATCAGATGATCGGGTAGCCAGGCGAAGCCCAGTCCGTGACAGACGGCTAATAAGGCCGTCTCCAGACCGCCTACCGTCCAACGCTGCTCTGCCCCCAGCCAGCCCGAATCACGCTTGTGGACAGTGCCGGAATCACGCACCACAACCTGGGTTTCACGACGCAGATCGGCAGCGCTCAGCGGCCGTTCAAGGGCATGTAGTGGGTGCGCCGGATGCGCCACAGCGATGAATTCCATGTGCAGTAGAGGATCGCCAAGAAAACCTTGCGGCACCTGCCCGCCAATGGCGATGTCCACCGTACCCATCTGCAAGGCTTCGTCCACACCGGACAGCACCATCTCTTCCAACTGCACTCGCGTACCTCCTCCCAACGGCACGAAGTGCTGCAGTGCCCGCATCAGCAGGGCAGTGGGGAAGGCCGTATCCACCACCAGCCGCAGCTCCACCTCCCAGCCCTGTTCAAACTGCCTGGCCTGTGATTCCAGCCGTGCCGCGTCATCGAGCAGCTGCCGTGCCTGCTGTAGGAGTAAACGTCCAATCTCGGTCAGCTGCGCCTTGCGCCCTTCGATGCGCAGCAGGCGCACCCCCAGCTGATCCTGCATCCGTGCCACCGCGTGACTGACCGAGGACTGGCTGCGATGCAGCCGCGCTGCGGCCTGCGCATAACCGCCACAATCGACCACAGCTTGCAGGGCACGCCATTGATCCAGAGTGACTCGGGTTGCCTTCATAGCTCACATAGTATCTAAATAATCGATAATTACTAGCAAGTATATGCGCTTTTATATTCATTTTAACGAACCATAATAGGGCTTACGCAAACCAGATATGGGAGAAAGAAAATGCAACAAAAATTCAACCCGAGTGGACGCATAAGGCCTGTAACACCTGCCCGTGTAGTGGGTATCAACCACCAAAGCACGGTACAGGACACAACATAATGAGTTTGCTGATCAATGGTGCTCTCCGCGAGCAATGGCTGGAGTCCGAGCGAAAAGACGGCGAGTTCATCCGCCAGGATTCCCAGTTCCGTCACTGGATCAGCGCGGATGGCAGCGCCGGCCCCAGCGGTGAAGGTGGCTTCAAGGCCGAACCGGGGCGCTACCATTTGTACATCTCCCTCGCCTGCCCTTGGGCCCACCGTACCTTGATTTTCCGCAAACTGAAGGGGCTGGAGGACAGGGTTTCGCTATCGGTGGTACACCCGGATATGGGTGACGCAGGCTGGAAATTCGCCAGTGCCGGCGGTGAGCCCTTCACCGGCACCACCGACGATGATGCCAATAGTTTTGATTTCATGCACCAGATCTATACCCTGGCCCAGCCTGACTACACTGGCATCGTTACCGTGCCGGTGCTGTGGGACAAACAGCGCCAGACCATTGTCAACAATGAGTCCTCGGAAATCATCCGCATGCTCAACAGCGCCTTCGATACCTGCGGTGCCAGTGGGCCTGATTACTACCCGAAGGCCCTGCGGGAAGACATCGACAGCATCAATGGTTTCATCTACGGCAACATCAACAACGGTGTTTACCGCACCGGTTTTGCGGCAAGCCAGACGGCCTACGAGCGGGCCTTCCGGCACCTGTTCGATGCCCTGGACGAACTGGAGCAGCGCCTCGCCAGCCGGCGCTATCTGGCCGGCACACAGATCACCGAGGCCGACTGGCGGCTGTTCACCACCCTGGTGCGTTTTGATGCCGTCTACGTCGGTCACTTCAAGTGCAATCTGCGGCGCATTGCCGATTACCCCAACCTGTCCGGCTATCTACGTGAGCTGTACCAACTGCCGGGTATTGCCGAAACGGTCGATTTCACACACATTAAGCAACACTACTATTACAGTCATACCAGCATCAACCCGACGCGGATCGTACCGCTGGGGCCCCGACTGGATCTGGATGCCTCGCACAATCGACAGCATCGGCAATAACAACAACCACTGAGGAGAAGTACGACATGAGCATGAACGGAAAGGCCATTAGCCATGCGGCGGTGGAAACCCTGGAGGGGTCGGGCGTCACGGTGAAGCGCCTGTTCCCCGTGCCGGGGCTGCGCAATCTTGATCCCTTTGTGCTTTGGGATCACTTCAGCGTGGCTCCCGGCACAGGTTTTCCTGACCACCCGCATCGCGGTTTCGAGGCCATCACTTATATGCTGGATGGCAGCATGCAACACACCGACAACCTCGGCAACCAGTCCACGGTCACGGCCGGTGGAGCGCAGCGCTTTACCGCTGGGCGGGGCATTGTGCATTCAGAAATGCCCGGTGGTATTGGCGACAACACCGGTATCCAGCTGTGGATCAACCTGCCCGGGCGGCTGAAAGACACCACCCCAGCCTATCAACAGGTGGATGCCGATGCCTTTCCTATTGAGCATTTCGAGACGGGCTGGAAGAAAACTATTGTTGGCGAGGGCTCGCCGCTGCAACTGCAGAGCATTGTCCACTATAGCGAACTGCGGCTAGAGGCGGGTGGCCACTTTGCGGAAATACTGCCCGAGGGCTTTACCGGCCTAGCCTATCTGCTGCAAGGGCAGGCGTGGGTTTCCGGTCAGGATATCGATGCCGGCAGCGCCTGTTTCGTCACCGATGTCTCACGTATTGTGATGGATTCAGAGGTCGGTTGCCGGCTCATGTTGTGCCTGGGGCGTCCCCACGGGGAACCCATATATCAGCACGGCCCTTATGTCGATTGACGCCGGCTCATGTCGCACAGGGCGCCAAGCAGGGAAGTACTGCGGCCCATCGATGCCAGTAGAAGAACTTTTCCTCGACCGCGCAGAGAACCCCCTGAGCGGGCTATGCCCGTGATAGTCCGGCATGTCAGCACCGCGATGCGCGCAAACAATCACTTAGCGGATTTTCTCCACGGTGTAGGTACCACACACCCGCACCTCCACGTCCCGCACACCCTTTCTGACATGAAAAATATAGCAATTACCATCGGCATGACCGGCATCAACGGCCTCATAGGTCACGACTGCCTTACCTTCTGAATAGAGCGTTACCAAGGCTTCCGTGCGCACACTGGCCGCCAGCAAAGGCATCACCGCCGTGAGTAAAACGACTGCGGTGAAAATTCTGAAAACAGATTGAAAACCGAGCACCGTATCATCTCCCTGATTTGTCTATGGAGTACTCACATGGAAAAACTTACAACTGATCAATGTTTACCAGTGTAACGCCGTTTAGCGATGCTTCCATTTTTTTCAACCCTGCCTTTTTTCCCAGTTTAATCATCAAACGCAATTCGTTGGCCGAGTCGGCATGATGCAGGGCCGCTTCGTAGGTGATCTGTCGCGCCTTGTAGAGTTCGTACAGGGCTTGGTCGAAGGTGTTCATGCCCTGCTGATTGGACTTGCTCATGACATCCTTCAGGGTGGCCACATTGCCGTCGCGGATCATCTGTGCCACCAGCGGTGTATTCATCAATATTTCGACGGCAACACAGCGGCCCTGCTGGTCGGGTGTCGGAATGAGCTGCTGGGCGACGATGGCGCGCAGGTTGAGTGAGAGATCCAGCAAAATCTGCTCGCGCCGATCCTTGGGGAAAAAGCTGAGGATGCGATCCAGGGCCTGGTTGGCATTATTGGCATGCAGGGTGGTGACGCAGAGGTGGCCGGTTTCGGCAAAGGCGATGGCGTGCTCCATGGTCTCGCGGGTACGCACCTCGCCGATGAGAATAACGTCCGGCGCCTGGCGCAGGGTATTGCGCAGGGCCGCTTCGAAGCTCGCCGTATCGACGCCGACTTCTCGCTGGGTAATGATGCAACCGTTGTGCTCGTGCACGTATTCGATGGGGTCTTCGACGGTGATGATGTGACCATGGCTGTGGCGGTTGCGGTGGCCGATCATCGACGCCAGGGTGCTGGACTTGCCGGTGCCGGTAGCACCGACAATGATCACCATACCGCGTTTGGCCATGGCCAGGCTTTCCAGCACTTGAGGAATACCCAGTTCGGCAAAGGTCGGAATCTCGATCTTGATGCGACGCAGGACGATGCCGGCATGGTTCTTCTGCTGGAAGACGTTGGCACGGAAACGTCCGGTATCCGGCAAGGCGATGGCGAAATTGCATTCCTGCGTATGATCGAACTCCGCTCGTTGGGATTCATTCATGATGGAATAGGCAAGTTTGCGCACCTGATCCGCATTCAGGGACACGTCCGAGATAGGTGCAATGCTGCCATTGATCTTCAAGCTGGGCGGCACACCGGCGGTGACGAACAGGTCTGATGCATCCTTGCGCACCATCATTTTCAGCAGTGAAGTAAAATCCCGGAGAATATCGAAGTTCTTCGTCGCCATCAGTTGTCCAGCGTCTGTTGTATTTACCTACAAGAAGGTATCTTTGTGGGCGGCCTTGTGGGCCGCTTCCTGTTTGGTGATGATACCCTTCTGCAGCAGTGCTTGCAGGTTTTGATCCAGGGTTTGCATACCGAGGCCTTGGCCGGTCTGGATGGACGAATACATCTGCGCCACCTTGGCCTCGCGGATCAGGTTGCGGATGGCCGGCGTGCCCAACATGATTTCGTGTGCTGCGATACGTCCGCCGCCAACCTTTTTCATCAGAGTCTGCGAGATAACGGCACGTAGCGACTCGGACAGCATTGAGCGCACCATTTCCTTTTCCGCCGCCGGAAACACGTCAATAATACGGTCGATGGTCTTGGCCGCAGAGCTGGTGTGCAAGGTGCCGAACACCAGATGGCCGGTTTCCGCCGCAGTCAGCGCCAGGCGGATGGTTTCCGGGTCGCGCATTTCACCGACCAGGATCACATCCGGATCTTCTCGCAGCGCCGAACGCAGGGCCTCGTTGAAGCCCAGGGTGTGGCGATGTACTTCACGCTGGTTGATCAGCGACTTCTTCGATTTGTGCACGAATTCGATGGGATCCTCGATGGTGAGGATGTGGCCATGGTCGGTGTCATTCTTGTAATCGATCATCGCCGCCAGGGTGGTGGATTTGCCAGATCCCGTCGGCCCGGTCACCAACACCAGACCACGCGGCGTCTCTGAGATGGACTCGAAGATCTGCGGACAACCCAGTTGTTCAAGATTGAGGATGGTGCTGGGAATGGTACGAAACACCGCGCCGGCGCCTCGCTGGTGATTGAAAGCATTGACACGAAAGCGCGCCAGATCGGGGATCTCGAAGGAGAAGTCGGTCTCAAGAAATTCCTCATAATCCTTACGCTGCTTGTCGTTCATGATGTCGTAGATCAGTGCGTGCACCATCTTGTGATCCATATTCGGCACATTGATGCGACGGATCTCACCGTCGACACGGATCATCGGTGGCTCACCTGCAGAGAGGTGCAAATCCGACGCGTTGTTCTTGACGCTGAAGGCAAGCAGTTCAGAGATATCCATGCATGGGTTCCTGCGTTTATTGCGATCTTGGAGAATAAAAAGGCGTTGTACTGCCCGAGCATAACGACCTATGCGGTAGAATCCTTTACGGAACCACCGCCCACCCGGGTACTAAACATAACGCATATTACAACCTGTTGACCATGCCGGAAATCCGTTCTGTGATCACCCATCAATTACTCAAGCAGCGCCTCGCCCATGTCGAACGACGTATCCGCGAGGCTGAAACACGCTTTGGGCGTTCACCGGGTTGCGTACAATTGCTGCCAGTAAGCAAGACCCGCCCAGTAGCCGACATCGTGCAGCTGGCCTCCGCCGGCTACCGCGCCTTCGGTGAAAGCTATCTGCAAGAGGCGCTGGACAAGCAGCAAGCACTGACCGGGCTAAGCCTGGCGTGGCATTTTATCGGCCCTATCCAGTCCAACAAGACCCGGCCCATCGCCCGTTATTTCGACTGGGTGCATAGCGTGGATCGCGAAAAGATCGCCCGGCGTCTCAGCGCCCAGCGTCCACGGGATCTATTGCCACTGAATGTCTGTCTACAGGTCAACATCAGCGGCGAGGCGGCAAAGTCCGGCACCGGGCTCGATGCATTGCCCCTGCTGGCTGCCGGTGTTAACGCCTTGCCTGGCCTGCGTTTGCGCGGACTGATGGCGATTCCCGCCTGGGAAGATGATTTTGAACGCCAGCGTGCCGCCTTCCACTGCTTGCGAGAGGCATTCGACCAGCTCAACGCAGACGGTCTTGCGTTGGACACCCTGTCCATGGGCATGTCCGGTGACCTGGAAGCAGCCATCGCCGAAGGCGCCACCCTCGTGCGCGTGGGCAGTGATATCTTCGGGGCGCGAAAATAGACGCGTAGGGCATGGCGCAAACGGCAATAACTCAGTATCGTAAGCCCCCATGAAAGACGTCAATATTGCCTTCATCGGTGGTGGCAACATGGCCACCAGTCTCATCGGTGGTCTGCTGGCCGACCACGTTTCTCCCGCCCGCCTGTGCGTCGCCGACCGCGACGCCGCCCAGCGGGAACGCCTCGCCGCCCAATTCGGTGTGCAGACCCGTGAGGACAACGCCGCCTGCGCCGACAGCGCCGACGTCATCGTTCTGGCGGTCAAACCACAGGTATTGCACGAGGCCTGTAAAGACCTCATCGATACCGTGCAGCGTAGGCAACCGCTGGTCGTTTCCGTGGCCGCTGGGGTGCGTACCGACAGCCTCAGGCGTTGGCTGGGCGGCGCCAACCCAGCCATTGTACGCGCCATGCCCAACACCCCGGCGCTGCTGCAATCCGGCGCCACCGGCCTGTATGCCAGCGCTGGTGTCTCCGCGCAACAGCGCGATCTGGCCGAAGCCATTATGCGTGCCACCGGCCTCACACTGTGGGTCGACGATGAGGCGCAAATGGACACGGTTACCGCCCTCTCCGGCAGCGGCCCGGCCTATTTCTTCCGCATCATGGAGGGCCTGGAGCGGGCTGCTGTTGAACAAGGGTTGCCTGCGCAGAGCGCCCGCCTGCTGACCCTGCAAACCGCCCTCGGCGCCGCCCGTATGGCCTTGGAGAGCAGCGAACCTATCGCGGCCCTACGCAAGCGCGTTACCTCGCCCGGCGGCACCACCGAGCAGGGCCTGAAGGCGATGGAGGCAGGTGATATCGACGCCCTGTTGGACAAGGTGCTGAAGGCCGCCCGCGACCGCTCGCGAGAGTTGGCCAAACTGCTGGACGAAACATAATGGGTGGCTCATACGCCGGCAATGCCGGAACCTTTCTGATTCAGACCCTGTTTGGCCTGTATGCAGGCGCCGTGATGTTACGCTTCCTGCTGGCCATAGTGCGGGCCGATTTCTACAACCCGGTGTCACAGTTTCTGGTCAAGGTCACCAACCCGCCATTACTGCCCCTGCGCCGCATTATTCCAGGCATCATGGGCATCGATATGGCGAGTATCGTATTGCTGATCGCGTTGCAGGCGACCCAGCTGTTGCTCATTGCCGCCGTGCAAGGCTTCGGCATCCAGCCGCTGGGGCTGCTGGTGCTCACCCTGGCCGGGCTATTGTCACTGTTGTTCACTATCTATTTTTTCACCATCCTGATCCAGGTCATCCTCAGCTGGGTCAGTCCCGGCAACTACAACCCCGCCGTAGCGCTGATCCACAGCCTTAACGAACCCCTGCTGGGTCGGGCGCGGCGCATTCTGCCGCCTATTTCCGGCTTTGACCTGTCACCTATTCTGGTGCTTATCGGCCTGCAATTACTCGAAATTCTCCTCGTCACTCCCATCCAGGATCTGGGCCGAGGACTGATTACCGGGTAAGTGGGGACAACAATGTGCCGGCCCTCAGTGCCCAATTCAAATTTCAGGGTACTTGGTGCGCCACATGCGCAGAAAGGCCTGCTCTGCGGCAAGAGCGGGCGCAACAAACGGCTGTGTATCGATCACCTCTACCTTCACCGCCTGAGCCGTTCATATCCCTCTAAACTTCCTCACTCACCGGCCGTTATTGATATCGACGTATCGCTCTGCGCACCGTCATTGCTTCAAAACTCTTTGCAACGATAAAGGTAGGCAAGGTGAAGGAACAATTCACACAACAACTCAACGCCTATAGCCGCTGGAAGGACAATACCAGGCGCCAAATCACCGCCTATCGTGACTGGCTGGCGGCACACGACATGAGTTCTCCGGAAGATGATTTGCGCATCTATGAAATTATTGATGCACTGGAATCCGACCACATCACCATCGGTTTTGCCGCCGAGTTCTCACGTGGCAAGACCGAGCTGATCAACGCCATTTTCTTCGCCAATTATAAACGACGGCTGCTGCCCTCCTCGGCGGGTCGCACTACCATGTGTCCCACCGAACTGTTTCACGATGCCAAGACGGACAAACCTTACATCCGCATGCTACCCATCGAAACGCGCCTCGAAGACACCAGCATCAGCGAATTCAAGCAGGATCCCGCACACTGGATCAGTATCGATCTCGATATCGATTCCCCACAAGCCATGGTCGAGGCCTTTCAGGAAATCATCAAGACCAAGCCCGTTCCCGTTGACAACGCCATTCAGCTCGGCCTCTACACCCGAGAAGAACAAAAAAAGGCCGAGGTGCCACCGGTCAGCATCGAAATTCCCCTGTGGCGCCATGTCATGATCAGCTTTCCCCACCCCCTGCTGAAACAGGGCCTGGTGATCCTTGACACCCCCGGCCTCAACGCCATAGGCACCGAACCTGAACTCACCATGGACATGTTGCCCAACGCCCAGGCAGTCATCTTTGTGCTGGCAGCCGATACCGGAGCCACCAAGAGCGATATAGATATCTGGAATACCCATGCACGAACCTTCCGTGGCAATCGCCAGACGGGACTCATCGTGGTACTGAACAAGATAGACACCCTGTGGGATGAATTGCAGGATGAGGCCGCCGTACAGCGCAATATCGACAAACAGTGCAGCGATACCGCCGACATACTGGGCGTGGAAAGCCGAAACGTCTACCCGGTGACCGCCCAAAAAGGATTGTTGGCACGGGTCAAGAACGACGATGCCCTGCTGCAGAAGAGCGGCCTGCTGGCGCTGGAAGCAACGCTCTCCAATGAAGTCCTGCCCGCCAAGCAACAGCTGCTAGGCAGCAACATCACCTCACGCATCGGCGCCATGATCGAAGGCACCAAGGGAGTGCTCACTCAACGTCTGGATGACATCCAGACACAGATGGATGAATTGCGCTCCCTCTCCGGAAAAAGCGCAGACGTGCTCATGGAAACCATGCAGAAACTGCGCATGGAACAGAATATTTATCAGAAGGACGTGGAAAACTTCCAGACCAGCCGCCATGTGCTGAAACGCCAGCTTATTGCCCTGGTGGAATCCCTGGGGCTCGACTCACTGGATCACTTGATCGCCAAAACCCGTGCCGGGATGGTCGACAGCTGGACCACCCTCGGCATGAAAGGCGGTATGAAAACCTTTTTTGACGGCGCGCGGGACACCATGACTCACGTCAACCACCAGACCGAAAAATCTAACGCCATCGTCCAGTCCATTTATGACCGTTTCCGCGACGAACACGGCTTTTCCAACCTTAATCCCAGCTTGTTTGCGACAGCTTCGTACACCCGCGAGCTGGATCAGCTGTACAAAAAGGCCGAAGAATTCCGCAATAGCAGCGTCACCACCATGACTGAGCAGAGTTTCGTGGTAAAGAAATTCTTCGTCTCGATGGTGAGCCATGCGCGCAATATTTTCTTTCGCGCCAATCAGGACGCCGAGGACTGGGCGGGCTCGGTCATGCGCCCGCTGGCGGTACGCATCAGGGAACGCAAGCAACAGCTGGAAAAACGCCTCGCCAATCTGCAAAAAATAAAGAAATCACGGGAAAAGCTTGCGGAAAATATCGCCCTGCTAGAGGCCCAGAGTGAGGATCTTATGCAGCAGTTGGGTACCATCAACGACATTCTGAAGGCAATTAATACGCCACTACCGACGGCCCATAACCCGCAACAGCCCGCAGCTGCGGCGATTTAAGCAGCTACCGGACGCGTTTGAACTGTTCCAATGGAAAAACAATCTCCGCCTGCCTGCCACCAGCGACGGCATCGGCCAGTGAATAGCCATCCAGCAGGGAGAGAAATTCACGGCTGGCCTTCTGCAGTACATTTTTCAGTGCGCAGATGGAGGCGACAGCACAGGAGCGATTGCCGGTGCTCTTACCCGCATTAAAGCACTCCACAATATCAAAGTTGGGCTCCATCTGCCGCACCACGTCGCCCACCGAGATTTCTTCCGGCGCCCGTGCCAGGCGCATGCCCCCGTTCTTGCCACGCAGGGTTTGGATAAAATTGGCGCCGGCCAGATGATGCACGACTTTCACCAGATGATTACGTGAAATCGCATAAAAGCTGGCGACCTCGCTAATGGTCGACAGGGCGTCTCCTTTTTGGGCAAGGTAAATCAATACCCGTAGGGAATAATCGGTATGTAGTGTCAGTTGCATCAGTGCATTCCTATCATTATGACCCGTTGTAGTCCTTTTACCTTGGCTACCTTGACATCGACAACCCGAGCATATTATATATATTCAGAATACATCATTTGACCAGCTGTCTTCAGCTAGATATTTCAATTTCCGCGCAGAGGCGTGGTTTTTTGTGTCGTCAACAATAGAGTCCTGAGTATCCATAACCGCGCCAGACACCCACCGTGCTGGTGCATATTCCATCGCTGATACCAGCTAACCGAGGAGTTCTACCCGTATGTCCGATTCACTTTTCAACCGTTTGGGTGGCGAAGCCGCTGTCGATGCCGCCGTCGATATTTTCTACCGCAAGGTGCTGGCCGATGACCGTATCAGCGAATTCTTTGCCGATGTCGACATGGATAAACAAGCCGCCAAACAAAAAGCCTTCCTGACCATGGCCTTTGGCGGCCCCAACAGCTACACCGGCGAAGACATGCGTAAGGGCCACGCACACCTGGTTGCCCGTGGCCTGAATGACAGCCACTTTGATGCCGTGGTCGAAAACCTCGGTGGCACGCTGAAAGAGCTGGGCGTTTCTGATGACCTGATCGGAGAAGTCGCCGCCATCGCTGAAACCACCCGCAACGACGTTCTAGGTCGCTAGTACTCCATCAAGGCAGGGTTAGCAACGTACGGATTCATCACACTTGACGGATGGGTTATGCCAAAAATAGCATTTGATGGCCAGGAATATCTGGCCGAAGACGGTGAATCCGTTCTCGATTGCCTGATCCGGCATAACGTATCCGTCAACTACTCCTGTCGCGCCGGTATCTGCCAGAGCTGCATGATGATGATGAAAGAGGGCACGCCGTCGGAGGCATCCCAAAAAGGCCTCAAAGATGCCCTTAAGGCACAGAACTATTTCCTCATGTGCTCCTGTGTTGCGGAGGAAGATATCACCATCAGCCGACCAGGCAGGGATTTTCAGAGCATGGAAACCGACGTGCTGGCGCTGGACAGGCTCAATGCTGATGTACTCCGCGTCCGGCTGGCGCGACCGGAGAACTACAGCTATTTCCCCGGCCAATTCCTCAATCTGCAAAACCCCGACGGCGTCGAGCGCAGCTATTCACTGGCCAGTCTTCCCGATGACGACGACTTCCTTGAACTGCACGTTCGTCACATCCCGGGCGGCAAGGTCAGCGGTTGGATACATACCGTCCTGAAAGTCACGAACCGGGTCAGCATCAGTCCGGCAACCGGCGACTGCTTCTACACCCCGGGCCAGCCCGGGCAAAACCTGCTCCTGATCGGCACGGGCACCGGACTGGCTCCACTCTACGGCATCCTGCGTGATGCCCTGCGCCAGGATCACCCAGGCGAAATCCACCTCTACCATGGCAGCAGTACGGCGGAAGACCTGTACCTCATCGATGAACTGAAGGCACTGGATGTCGCTCACTCCAATGTTCACTACCACCCCTGTGTCTCCCAGGGTGACCCGCCGCAGGGGATGACCGCTGGGCGCGCAGACCAAAAGGCACTGGAAGAGACCGGCAAACTGGGTGGCTGGCATATCTACCTGTGTGGCCGCGAAGACATGGTGAAATCCGCCCGTCAGAAGGCCTTTCTGGCAGGCGCCTCACTCAAGGACATTTACGCCGATCCGTTTGTTCCTGCCGTGGACTGAACCCGACAGGGTTGACGGAGTACTAGCCCATATTTGAGCCGTACTTCATGCTCTCCATGTTCTTCATGGTGTAAGCAGCCAACTTTAATCGCTGAGGAGTCCCCACAGAACCCTGGTAGGGTGGGCAGGCTTTCCATGCCCACGCGGAATACGCACTAACTCAACAACCCATACAACAAGCGGCACGGGTATTGTGGAAAAACGTCAAGAGACAAAAAAGCCCCCTGCCACACGCGTGAGATAGGAGGCTTTTTTCGTACCGAGGGAAATCAGTGCAGAGACTGCTGGGACGACTCTTCCATCACCATGTTTTCCATCCAGGAAAAAGCTTCTTCCAGGCCCGGCTGGTTGAACAGCACCATCAACACCACCCACTTCACCTGTTCCAGGTCGATATCCGCCGACTCCAGCGCCATGATGCGGTCGATGACCAGTTCGCGGCTGGCGTCATCCAGCACACCCATCTGTTCGAGGAAAATAAGGAATCCACGGCTTTCGATATCCAGCTTCTTCTCTTCGCTGGCATTGAAAACGCGGATGGAGCGCCCGGCCTGAAGCGACTGTGGCGCTGTGCCGCGTTGGGCCAGAGCCAGATCTTCCAGCCAGGTAAATGCCTTACTGATCTCTGAATGAAGAAAGCCCGCCTCACGGAGCTGAACCCGCAAGGTCTCTGGATCTTCATCCAGGGCGGTGTCATCGTCCATATAGTTCTCAAACAGATACATCAGTACATCAAGCACATCTTCTTTCATGATTACCTACTTTTGTCGACGCGGCAGTATCGGCCACCGCTTGATGTGACGCGTCCCTGCAACTCCATATGTAAAAGCATGGAGGAAACCACGTCCGCCGTCAATCCACTGCGCTCTACCAGGGTGTCAATGCTTGCCGGTTCAAAAGCCAACGATGTCAATAGTTGCAGCTGGTCAGCGGGCAATGTCTCGGTATCGGTAATATTCCCCCCAACGCCCACGGACTTATACCCTGTGACTGCCGCCAGTGGCCCCAGTTCCTCCAGAATATCGCTAATATCTTCCACCAGTTTCGCGCCTTGCCGGATCAACTGGTGGCAACCCCGAGCCAGAGGGTTGTGAATAGAGCCGGGCAGGGCAAATACCTCCCGTCCCTGTTCTGCCGCCAAGCGCGCCGTGATAAGAGAACCACTTTTACAGGCAGCCTCCACCACCAGCACACCGAGACTAAGGCCACTGATAATACGGTTGCGGCGCGGAAAGTTGCCAGGCCGTGCCGGTGTGCCGGGTGAAAACTCGCTGATGATGGCACCCTGCGCGACGATGGCCTGCGCCAGACTCCGGTGCCGGGCCGGGTAGATACGATCTGGGCCGGTACCCGCCACGGCAATCGTCCCACCCTTTGCCCGCAAGGCCCCCCGGTGACTCGCGGCATCGATACCCAGTGCCATGCCGCTGGTGACGATTAAGCCGGAGCGACACAGGGACAAGGCAAAGTCTTCCGCCAGGCTGCGTCCGCCCGCGCTGGGATTACGGCTGCCAACGATAGCGATCTGCGGCCGGGAGAGGAGGGCCGGATTCCCACACACAAACAGCAGTGGCGGTGGATCCGCAATCTCTCTCAGCAGCTGTGGGTAGTCGGGGTCATGCAGTGTCAGAACAGTGCGGGATTCAGCTTCCGCCCAGCGCAGGTCGGACTCGATCTTGTCCCAAGCGGGTGCGGCGAGAAAGGCACGACCGGCTGGTGGCAAAGGTAGTGCACAACGCCGCTCGGACGCAGGCAGCGTAAAAAATTCACGGGGAGAGGAAAACCGATCCAGCAGACGCTGAAACGCTATCGCACCCAGGCCGGGTGTACGATGCAGCGCCAGCCAATAGCGTAGATCATCCTGGGGCACAGCCCCACCGTTCGGCCCTTCCATTGCCGACGCCTCCATGAAACCCGGGCATCCCGCCCAGGCAGATCGAAATCAGGGATTACGCACGCTGTCGTAGAGGCGCATGGCCTTTTCAGACTCCATGACCAGCGCATAACTCACGCGGTCAAAGGTGCGAAATACCAGCACAATACCTGCCCGGACATCTGGCAGGGTGACCTTTTCGCCCCGCTTTGCAGCAAAATTGTCACGAATCACCGCGCCGCTCTGATACACCGCCAGCACATGGCCTGTTTCCAGGCCATCCTGCTCACCCTTGTTCAGCACAACGGTCTGGAACTGTCCGATACGTGAGACACCATCCACCACAGCAATAATTTTGCCCTCGACAGGCATCTTCGGTGAGTGCGGTAGAAAAGCCTGGTCGACATCACTCACCCCCTTGGGCACCAACTTGTCACCCACCAGGGCTTCGCGATTGGAATAAATGATGTGCAGGGTGCTGGGATCACCAAACTCATCGACAACGGCGTCAGCGACATGCAAGGCCTCATAGCCCAGGATATCACCACGGGCGGCCCCCGGGTTGCGATAAGGCTGCCCTATACGCAATACGCTGTAACGCGATTTTGGATCCTGCCCCGGCACCAGACCGCGGGCATAGACGGTATCGCCGGCGCCAGAGATCAGGCGCTGCTCGCTACCGGAAACGATATAGGCGGAATCTTCCACTTCACGCTCACTGAGCACCCGGGGTTGGCCGAGGAACTGGCTGATGGCATCCAGTGGAATAGTGGCAATGGGGGTGTCCACACGCTCAGCACGTACCTTGGGTGACAGCTTTACCGTCGGTGCGCCACGCTGTACACGCAGAATCGGTCGACCTTCGGCATCATAGTCCAGATAGACCTCGTCGCCCGGGTAAATCAAATGCGGATTCTTGATCTGTGGATTGAAGCTCCATACCTCGGGCCAGCGCCAGGGGCTTTCCAGAAAACGCGCGGAAATATCCCACAGGGTGTCGCCCTTGACGACCACATAGCGGTCAGGGTGATCGGATTTCAATTTGATCGTGTCGGCCAGCACCACGCCCATGCTGAGATACAGCAACAGGCCCAGAAGCATTCTCTTCGACATCGTCATCCCTCTGTTCATCGATTTGCCCGAGTGTAGACGAATCATCCCTTGGACTCCAGTGACGTCAGCGCTATACGCCGCATTATTAATAAAAGAAAATGAAAGAGATAGCGGCAAAACTTCACTTGGGTTGAGCTTGCTTTCTACCGGATTGCCGGCTACCTGCGTATAATCATCGGCCCTCAAGAACATATCTTTGATGACATTTACAGGCTTTATTGATGGACTTCACATGTCAGTACTGAATATTCTGCATTTTCCCGACCCGCTTTTGCGCCAAAAGGCCGAACCTGTCACCACGGTGGATGCCGGCATCCAGCGTATCGTCGATGACATGTTTGAAACCATGTACAAGGCCCCGGGTATCGGTCTCGCTGCGGTGCAGGTCAACATCCTAAAGCGCATCATTGTCATTGATATTTCGGAACACAAGGATCAGCCCCAGTGTTTCATCAACCCGGAGATTATCGAGGCCACGGGCAGTGAAAAGAGCGAAGAAGGCTGCCTGTCCGTGCCGGGTATCTATGAGCAGGTTCGCCGTGCCGAGCACATCCGCGTACGCGCCCTGGATCGCGACGGCAAGGCCATCGAACTGGAGACCGATGACCTGCTGGCCGTCTGCATCCAGCACGAAATCGACCACCTCGACGGCAAGCTGTTCGTCGACCACCTTTCTGCCCTCAAGCGCAATCGCATCCGCAAGAAGCTGGAAAAACAGCGCCTGCATGCCATGTGAGTCCGGCCTGCACCACCCTCCTATTAGAAGGAACATTCTGTGCCAGAAGGCCTGAACGTCATCTTTGCCGGCACGCCGGAATTCGCTGGCAGCAGTTTACAAGCCCTGCTGGATTCGCCGCACCACGTACGCGCCGCCTATACCCAGCCCGACCGCCCTGCGGGTCGTGGCCGCAAACTCAAGGCCAGCCCAGTGAAAGAGTTGGCCTTGACCCATGAAATCCCGGTGCTGCAACCCAAGACCCTGCGCAATGTCGAAGCACAGGCCGAGCTGGCCACCTTTGACGCCGACGTGATGATTGTCGTCGCCTATGGCCTGATCCTGCCCGCCGCTATGCTTGCTACCCCACGCATGGGCTGTCTCAATGTGCATGCCTCCCTACTACCGCGCTGGCGTGGCGCCGCCCCTATTCAGCGCGCCATCCTTGCCGGCGATGCCGAGACCGGCGTCACCCTCATGCAAATGGACGAGGGTCTGGACACCGGCGACATGCTGCTCAAGGCCCGCACCTCCATCGGGTTCGACGATACCGCGCAAACCCTGCACGACCGCCTCGCCACCCTCGGCGCGCAGGCCCTGCTCGACACCCTGCACGGCCTGCAGAACGACGCCCTCCGGCCCGAACCGCAGGACGACACGCAATCCACCTACGCCGCCAAGCTGGACAAGGCCGAGGCGCGGATCGACTGGCAACAGCCCGCCGCTGAGTTGGCCCGCTTGGTGCGCGCTTTCAATCCCTGGCCCGTCGCCCACACGCCCTACCAGGGGCAGAACCTGCGTATCTGGCTGGCCGATGCCATCGGTGGCGGCAGCGATACCCTCCCCGGTACGGTGGTGGCCGAAGGCCGCGACGGCATCGACGTGGTTTGCGGCGACGACCTGCTGCGCATCACTCGCCTGCAGCTGCCCGGCGGGCGACCCATCGATGCGGCCGACTACCTCAACGCCCACAGCCTGCTGGGCAAGCGGTTAGGCACCGCGTGAAAAACACGAATCCCCGCGCCCTCGCTGCCAAAATCCTCGCCCGCGTCGTCAATGGCGCCTCGCTCACCGCCGTCCTCGACGACAACCTACCGCGCGCCCGCGACAATGACCGCGCCCTGATTCAGGAACTCTGCTACGGCACTCTGCGCGCTTGGCCGCGCCTCGAACACATCGCCGGCGCCCTGCTGCGCAAACCACTGGGCAAAAAAGATCGCGACGTACAGGCCCTGATCCTGCTTGGCCTATACCAGCTCACCGCCATGCGCATTCCTGCCCACGCCGCCGTGGCCGAGACCGTTGGCGCCGTCAACGCCCTGGGCAAAGACTGGGCGCGCGGCCTGCTCAATGCCGTGCTGCGTAACTTCCAGCGCCGGCAAGAAACGCTGCTGGCCCAGGCCGACGACAGCGAACCCGGACGTTGGGCCCATCCCCAGTGGCTGATCGACACCCTGCGCCAAGCCTGGCCGGATGATTGGCAGCAGATCCTTGCCGCCAATAATGAACGTGCGCCCATGACCCTGCGCGTCAACACACACAGACAGTCACGCAGTGACTATCTGTCAAGCCTCGAACAGGCCGGCATTGGCGCCGAAGTAACCACCGCCAGTGACTGCGGTATCCGCCTGCGACAGGCCGTTGATGTCAGCCTGCTGCCAGGTTTCGCCGAGGGTACGGTCTCGGTACAGGACGAGGCCGCTCAGCTGGCCGCCACGCTGCTGGATGCCCAGCCCGGTGAGCGGGTGCTGGATGTTTGTGCCGCCCCCGGCGGCAAGACCGCGCACATTCTCGAACACAATGACGACATTGAGCTGCTGGCCGTGGACATCGAGGCCCAACGCCTGCAACGGGTGACGGATAACCTGCAGCGCCTCGGCCTGACCGCAGTCACCTGTCGCGGCGACGCGCGCCAGCCGCAAGATTGGTGGGACGGCCGCCCCTTTGACCGTATCCTGCTCGATGCGCCCTGTTCCGCCAGCGGCGTTATCCGTCGTCACCCTGACATCAAGCTGCTGCGCCGCCCGGGAGATATCGAAACTCTGCTAGAGTTGCAGGGAGAGGTTCTGCACGCCATCTGGCCTCTGCTGCGCACTGGCGGTATCCTGCTGTACGCCACCTGCTCCGTGCTGCCGCAGGAAAACGAACGGCGCATCAGCACCTTCCTCGCCGAACGGCCCGATGCTGAGCACCGGGACATCAACGCAGACTGGGGCCGCACCACGGGCATTGGTCGCCAGATTCTGCCCGGCGGTACGGCCCAAATGGACGGTTTTTACTACGCATGCTTACACAAACGCGCCACAGCCCGCCGCTGACGCGCCAGCCCCGACGGCACAACCACCATCTGCTGGGCTGGCTGTGCGCGCTGCTGATCTGCACCGGCCCGCTGTTGGCAGCGCAGCCTTTCAGTGTGCAGGGAGCAAAAACCACCCTGACAGACGGTGTCTACCGCCTTGACGCCCTCCTCACCTTCGCACTACCGAAAAAGGTGCTGGAAGCCCTGGACAACGGCATTCCCCTGACCTTTGCCCTGGATATCGACGTCCGCCAGCCACGCCGCTATCTGTGGGACGAGCACATCGCCAGCCTCGAACAACGCACCACTATCCAATATTTTGCCCTCACCGAGCAATACCTGCTGCGTAACCTCAACAGCGGACACGAAGCCAGCTACTCAACGTTAGCCAGCGTACTGCGCGCCCTCGGTGATATCCGCAGCCTGCCCATCATCGATGCCAAGCTCCTCGACCCTGATGAGTACTATATGGTCAGCATCCGCTCTTATCTGGACTTTGAAAGCCTGCCGGTTCCCTTACGCATGCGCGCCTATATATCACAGAATTGGTGGCTGACCAGCGGCTGGTACAGCTGGGATCTGGGAATGGAGCAATGAACACCCTTATCGCCTGGTTGCGGCGTATATCGACCAGCTTCATCCCGGTTGCTCTGATGGGCGTCTTCATGCTGGGCTCGCTGTGGCTGCTATCCGCCGCCACAGAAAACTCTGCCCAGTTCGGCCGTCTGCATATCGTGCTGGTGGCCATCAACATCCTCGGCCTGATCGTGCTCACCGGCCTGATCGGCGTCAGCCTGCTGCGCCTGATTCATCAATACCGCCGTTCGGCCACCGGCTCACGCCTCACTGCCCGGCTGGTACTGATCTTTGTCGTGATGGCCGTTACGCCCGTCTCTATCGTCTTCTATTTCTCATTAGGTTTCATACAGCAGGGTATCGACAGCTGGTTTGATGTGCGCATCGACCGCGCCATGACCGAAGCGCTGGCATTAAGCAAATCCGCACTCGACATGCGTATGCGTGAAAAACTCAAGGAAACCCGCAGCCTTGCCCGACAGCTTCAACAAACCAATGACGGTGCACTGCTTTTCCGGCTCAATGAATTACGCGAAAAATCTGGCGCCAGCGAACTACTGATCGCCCAATCCAATGGCCGGGTGATCGCTTCCTCCAGTGCCGATCCCAGCACCATTATTCCCAGCCTGCCCGATGAGGCCGTGCTGCAACAAGTCAGAGACAACAAGTTCTACATCGGTCTGGCGCCAATCCGCAATCAGGGCCTGCACACTCGCGTTGCCATCCCCCTCAAGCAGACAGCCACTGCCCGCAAGGCAAGGGTCTTGATTGCCTTGTATCCGGTCAGTAAGCGCATCGGCCAAATGGCAGAGAATGTGCAATCGGCGTACACCAAATACAAGGAACTGATGTATCTGCGTGAACCTCTTAAGCAGACCTTTGCCTTCACCCTATTTCTGATTCTGCTGGTCACCCTGCTGTCGGCGGTATGGGCGGCGTTCTTTTTCGCCCAGCGTCTGGTCTCGCCGATTCGCATCCTGGCCATCG
Source organism: Gammaproteobacteria bacterium (assembly GCA_021647505.1). GTDB lineage: Bacteria > Pseudomonadota > Gammaproteobacteria > SZUA-152 > SZUA-152 > DRQN01. The sequence goes on along the minus strand of JAKIUN010000001.1, from coordinate 107,772 downwards.
GTACACGCGCCGTGGCGGCCGGTAACTATCACAAGAAACTACCCGCCACCAGCAACGATGAACTGGGCTCGCTGGTGCAGTCATTCAGTGAAATGACCCAGCGCATCGCCGAAGCCCAGGATCAGGCCATGCGCAGCCAGCGTCAGGCCGACCGCGAACGCGCCTATCTGCGCGCCGTGCTGGGACGCCTGTCATCGGGCGTAATGACCCTGGATCGCGATCTCACCGTACGCGCCGTAAACGCTGCCGCCAGCCACATCCTCGGCGTTAACCTTGACTACAGCGCCAGACACAAACTCACAAAACTTGAAATAGATTACCCGGAAGTGGCCCCGTTCGTGCAAACCCTGCTACCACACCTCAATGAAACGGAAGCCGACTGGCGCGAAGAAGTCTCATTGTATGGCAGTGGTGGACACAAGATCATTACCTGCCACGGCACCCGGCTACCCGGCATGGAAGGTATCCCCGCTGGCTACGTGGTGGTGTTGGAGGATGTTACCGAGCTGGTACAGGCCCAACGCGATGCCGCCTGGGGTGAAGTGGCGCGGCGACTGGCGCACGAGATCAAGAATCCGCTGACCCCCATCCAGCTTTCCGCAGAGCGCCTGCGACACAAATACCTTGATAGCATGGATCCAAAGGATGCCGAGGTGCTCGACCGCTCCACGCACACCATTGTGCAGCAAGTGCAAGCGCTGAAGGAAATGGTGCAGGCCTTTTCAGAATACGCCAAGACTCCCCAAATCCAGTTGCGCCCACTGTCCCTCGGTGAGCTTATTCGTGAAGTGCTTGACCTGTATCGTGGTTATGGCACCCAGGTTTCCTTTCATTTTGAAGAACAGCAAAACCTACCGCTGGTGGAGGCCGACCCTGGACGCCTGCGGCAACTGTTGCACAACCTGGTTCGCAATGCCATCGACGCACTTTCCGGACAGGATGATGCACAAATCCGTATTACCCTGGCCAGCCGCAAGGCGGCCTCGAAGACCGTTGTCGAACTGGCCATCGAAGATAATGGCCAGGGCATCCCCGACGACATGCTCGACAAACTCTTCGAGCCCTACGCCACCACCAAGCCCCGCGGCACCGGGCTGGGACTGGCGGTGGTCAAGCGTATCGTCGAAGAACACATGGGCAACCTGTTTGCCGAAAACACCCGTACCGGCGCCCGTGTAGTGGTGCGCCTGCCGGCCCTGAAACAGCCTGTCGACAATGTGACGCAATTACATCCGGACAGGGTGAAAAGCCGTTAATCCAGACTATTGATCCAAGGAACATAGATTCATCATGAAAGCCACCATTCTGGTTGTGGACGACGAGCCGGATATCTGCAGCTCGGTCAAGGACATTCTCGAAGATGAGGGTTATACCGTTATCACCGCCAAAAATGGCAATGCCGCCCGGCAGATCATGCGCCGCCAGCAAGCGGACATGATCCTGCTCGATATCTGGATGCCGGATATCGACGGCATTAGTCTGCTGAAAGAATTCTCTACCGACATGGGTCTGCAAGTTCCGGTGGTGATGATGTCCGGCCACGGCACCGTAGAAACCGCCGTCGAGGCCACACGGCTGGGCGCCAAGGACTACATCGAAAAACCGCTGTCACTGGCCAAACTGTTGCACACAGTGGAAAAAACCCTCGCCGCCGCGCCATCAGCAGGGCCGAAAAAACAGCCCCGCTACAGCGCGCCATTGGGCAAAAGTACACAGATGCAACACCTGCGTGAACGCCTCGAACACGCCGCCGCCTTCGACACCACGGTACTGCTGATCGGTGAACCCGGCAGCGGCAAGACCTTCTGTGCCCAATACTTGCACGGCTGCGGCAAGCGCCACAACGGCCCCTTCATGGACATCCACAGCTGCAGTTTCCGTGACGGCAACGGCGCCGCCCTGCTGCTCGGCAGCGAGAGTGCCGACGGCATTACCCCGGGCCTGCTGGAACAATGCCATGGCGGTACCCTGTATCTCGATGACGTCGCTGAGCTGGATGCCGACCTACAGGAAAACCTCGCCATGGCATTGACCAGCAAGCAGTGGGTACGCATCAACGGCAGTGAAGTGCAGAACCTTGATGTGCGCATTATCGCCGGCACCCGTTACCGCCTGGAGCAGGAGGTACATGCCGGCCGTTTCCGCGAGGATCTCTACCATTTGCTGAACGTGGCACCGATCCGTATCCCGCCGTTGCACGAACACGCCGAGGACGTCACCGAGCTGCTCCAGTATTATGTTAACCTTCTCGGCGACAGGGAGGGTCTGCCCTACCGCAGTTTTTCCGTGGCGGCACAAAATCGCTTGCGTTACTACCACTGGCCGGGCAATATCCGCCAGCTGGAAAATCTAGTGCGGCGTATGCTGGTGGGAGGGCTGGAATCGCAGATCGAACTGGATGAGGTTGAGATCATCCTCAGCAACCAACAGGAAACCAGCGAGCCCGCTGCCACCAATTTTAATCTCCCCCTGCGACAGGCGCGCGAACAATTCGAAAAGGTCTATCTGGAATACCACCTGCGCCAGGCAGACTGGAGCGTGGGTAAGGTGGCAAAGCAGGTGGGCATGGAACGCACCCACCTGTACAGAAAATTGAAATCACTGGGAATAGATACCCGGCGCGACAAACATAATTAGCCACAAACTCAACAACCACCTAAATTAGAAACACGATGAAAATCATCATCCTCGGCGCCGGCCAGGTCGGTACATCGGTCGCAGAAGTCCTCGCCAGCGAGGCTAACGACATTACCGTTGTCGATGTCGACAGCGAAAAGCTCGATGCCCTGCGTGACCGTCTCGACATCGGCACCGTGCAGGGCGAGGCAGCCCACCCAGAGGTGCTGGCCAGTGCCGGCGCCGAAGATGCCGACATGATTCTCGCCGTCACCAACAGCGACGAGATCAATATGATCGCCTGCCAAGTCGCCTACACCCTGTTCCACACCCCCACCAAGATCGCCCGTGTGCGCAGCGTCGGCTACCTCTCGCATCCGCAATTATTTACTCAGGAGGCACTGCCGGTGGACGTGCTGATCAGCCCCGAGCAGCTGGTTACCGACTATGTACAACGTCTCATCGAACATCCGGGAGCCCTGCAGGTACTCGATTTTGCCGGCGGCAAGGTACAGCTGGTCGCAGTGAAAGCCTATTACGGTGGCCCGCTGGTCGGTCATGAGCTGAGGGCCCTGCGCGAACACATGCCAGGCATCGAGACCCGTGTCGCCGCCATCTACCGCCGCGGACAGGCCATCGTACCCGAGGGCAATACGGTCATCGAGGCCGACGACGAAGTGTTTTTCATTGCCGCCAAGCGCCATATTCGCGTCGTCATGAAGGAGCTGCGGCGCCTCGACAAGCCGGTCAAGCGTATCATCCTCGCCGGCGGCGGCAATATCGGTATCCGCCTGGCAAAGACCCTGGAAGACAAGTATCAGGTCAAGCTCATCGACCACAATCCAGAGCGTTCAAAAAAGATCTCCGAGGAACTGGAAAAGACCCTGGTGCTGCTCGGCGATGCCGCTGATGAGGAATTGTTACTGGACGAACACATCAACCACACCGATGTGTTCTGTGCCGTCACTAACGATGACGAGGCCAATATCCTCTCCGCGATGCTCGCCAAACGCCTCGGCGCCAAAAAGGTGATGGCGCTGATCAACCGTGCGGCCTACGTCGACCTGGTGCAGAGCGGCATCATCGACATCGCTATTTCGCCGCAGCAGGCCACCATTGGCAGCCTGCTCACCCATGTGCGCCGTGGCGATGTCACTGCCGTGCATTCACTGCGCCGCGGCGCCGCCGAGGCCATCGAGGCAGTGGCCCATGGCGACAAATCGTCTTCGCGCGTAGTCGATCGCAGCATCGAGGACATCGATTTGCCGCCGGGAGCCAGCATCGGCGCCGTCGTGCGCGGAGACGAAGTCATCATCGCCCATCATGATACGGTGATTCGGGCCGAAGACCACGTCATCCTGTTCGTCGTGGACAAGGAGCGTATCCCAGACGTGGAGCGCCTGTTCCAGGTCAGCGCCACCTTCCTGTAACGCATCATGCAACGCGACACCATACAACGCATCGTCGGCCTGCTGATGATGGTTTTCAGCCTCAGCATGCTGCCACCGGTAGCCGTCGGCCTGTGGTACGGCGACGGTGCCATCGTCCCCTTTCTGACCGCCTTTTCCGCCATCCTCAGCCTGGGCACGGTGCTGTGGCTGCCGGTACGCAACGCCAACATGGAGGTACGCCTGCGTGGTGGTTTTATCATTGTGGTGGTGTTCTGGCTGGTGCTGGGCCTGTCCGGCTCGGTGCCCTTTATACTCTCGGACTATCCACAAATGTCGTTGACAGATTCTGTCTTCGAGTCCATCTCTGCACTGACCACCACTGGCGCCACGGTGATCACCGGCATCGATGATCTGCCACACTCAATCCTGTTCTATCGTCAGCAATTACAGTGGATGGGTGGCATGGGCATCATCGTGCTGGCGGTAGCCATCATGCCCATGCTGGGTATCGGTGGCATGTCCCTGTATCGCGCTGAGACGCCGGGCCCCATGAAGGACGCCAAGCTCACGCCGCGTATCACCGAGACCGCCAAGGCCCTGTGGTATATCTATCTGGGCCTCACCGTGGCCTGCGCCACCGCCTACTGGCTGGCGGGCATGACACCCTTCGACGCCATCGCCCACAGCTTTTCCACCATCGCCATCGGCGGTTTTTCCACCCACGACGCCAGCATAGGCTATTTCAACAGCGCCGCCATCGAGTCCGTGGCGGTGGTCTTTATGATCTTGGCCGGAATCAATTTCGCCATTCACTTTGTCGCCTGGCGCGGTAACAGCCCACGCCCCTATCTGCAGGATCCAGAGGTACGCACCTACGCCGCTGTACTCGCGACCAGTGCGACCATTTCCAGTCTCTACCTGTACTTCACCGGCACCTTCGATGGCCTCGCCACTTCCCTGCATCACGGCATATTCCAGGCCGTCTCCATCGGCACCACCACCGGCTTCACGACAGCCGATTACTACGCCTGGCCCGGTTTTCTACCGGTACTGTTGCTGTTCACCAGCTTTATCGGCGGCTGTGCCGGCTCCACCGGTGGTGGCATCAAGGTGATCCGCTTCCTGTTGCTGATAAAACAGGGTATGCGCGAGGTGTTTCGCCTCATCCATCCCAATGCCCAGCGTCCGGTCAAGATCGGCAACAAACCCGTGCCGGAACACGTCATCAATGCGGTGTGGGGATTTTTTGCACTCTATGTCGGCTCCTTCGCCGTCATTATGCTGGTCATCATGGCCACCGGAATGGATCAGGTTTCCGCCTTTTCTGCCGTCGCTGCGACCATGAACAATCTCGGCCCGGGCCTCGGCGAAGTGGGCGCCAACTACAGCTCCATCAATGATGTCGCCAAGTGGATGTTGTGCTTCGCCATGCTGCTGGGGCGGCTGGAAATCTTCACCCTGCTGGTATTGCTCAGCCCGGCCTTCTGGCGTAAATAACAAACACGGGGACGGGGAAAGTCCATGCAAATACTGCTCGCCGATGACCACCCGCTGTTTCTCGCCGGCATGCGTCACATCCTCTCGCAACTGGATGAAACCGTGCAGATCCATTGTGCCGAAGCCGGTGAGGCGGCCCTGCAACTGCTGCGCGGGGAAATCGAATTCGATCTGTTGTTGCTCGATCTGGGGCTGCCCGATACCGATGGACTGGGCCTGCTGCGCATCCTGCGCGAAGAGGCCATCATGGTGCCAGTGGTGGTGGTCTCGGCGAGTGAAAACCTGCACCAGATTCGCGCTGCCCTCGCCGCTGGCGCCCTGGGTTTCATCCCCAAGTCACATCACGCCGAGCAAATGCTGGACGCCATCCACCAAGTACTCGACAAGGGTGAGATCTATCTGCCGGACAGCATCCGCGCGCATATCGATCAACTTGCAGCGAGCGACAGGACTTCCACCAGTCAGGGCATCACTTCACGCCAGCACCAAGTGCTGGCCCTGCTGGCCCAGGGCCTCGCCAACAAGCAGATCGCACAACGGCTGAACCTCACTGAACACACGGTCAAGGCCCATCTTGGTGCGCTGTTTCAGGCGCTCAAGGTCAGCAACCGCACCGAGTGTGCGCAGAAGGCCCGGCGCCTCGGTCTGCTGGCCGGCGATACCCCATCAAACTGAATCATCCAGGATCATCCGGACGACTTGCCAGCAGCTGCTGCAGGGCAACCCGCAGGCGCGCCGGCTTGACCGGCTTGTACAGAACCCGATAGCCCGCTGTACCGGCGATCTGCAAACGCTCCGGGGCTGTATCGCCGGTGAGGATCAGGCCCGGCACATGGGTGCCATAAATGGCCTTCAAGGTCTCAATGGCCTCGATACCCGTGTGATGATCACGCAGACGCAAATCGGCCAGGATGGCATCCGGCCCGCGTCCATAGGCCACCAACACCTGCTCCGCCTGTTGCAATGATTCCGCCACCAGCACCACAAACCCCCAGCGCAGCAGAATCTCACGCATGCCCTCGAGAATATCCACCTCATCGTCGATCACTAGCACCAGCTGCTGTGCCGTCTGCATGCCCGGTAGCACTACGCCGCTGCGTCGTTCCAGCACCGCCTCGGCGCGGCCCAGAGGCAGGCCGATGCAAAACACCGAGCCCTTATCCGGTCTTGAATGCACCTGCAAGGGATAATCCAGCAGTTCACACAAACGTTTTACGATGGCCAGGCCCAGACCGAGGCCCTTGGCGCGGTCACGCTCGGGATTGTCGAGCTGCTGAAATTCATCGAAGACATGCCCGACATCTTCATCGGAAATGCCGTACCCGGTATCCCACACCTGCACCTCCACGCAGCCCACTCGGCGACGACAACCCACGCTCACGCGGCCTATCTCCGTGTAGCGAATGGCATTACTGATCAGGTTGCGCAGAATGCGCTCCAGCAACAGGGGATCGGATCGCACCACCACACTGCAAGGCAACAGGCGGAATTTCAGCCCTTTCTGCTCCGCCAGAGCGCGAAATTCCCCCTCCAGCTTTTCCAGCACGCGAGCCAGCGGGAAGTCCTCCACCTGTGCCTCCACCACCCCGGCATCGAGACGCGAAATATCCAGCAGGGCATTGAATAACTTGCCCAAGGCATCCAGCGAAACATCCACCTGCGACAACAAACGGATACGCGTGGCCTCATCCTGCACCCCCCTCAAGGCATCGACAAACAGGCCCAGGGCGTGCAGCGGCTGACGCAGGTCGTGGCTGGCGGCCGCCAGAAAGCGTGATTTGGCGCGATTTGCCTGCTCAGCAATGGCCTTTTGCTCACGCAGCTGCTCGACCAGCGCCAAATTCTCAAAGCGCAGTCGCAGGGACTGCACCAGAGAATCGTGAACGTTGCGGGCAAACATCAGATTCACCCCCAGGAAGACCAGGGTCAGGATTGCAAGGATGTAACCCTGGTCACCAATCCCGGCCAGGCTCCAGCTCAGACTGATCAACGCCGGTGTGACGTAGAAGGCATAGGCTGGCAAATAGGCCGACAGCGAAGGCATGGAGCCAGCCGCCATACCGAGGATGATCATAATCAGGCTGATAAGATAAAACGGGTTGTCCGGCAGCATGAAGAGAAAGGCTGTGCTGCCCCAAAGGCAGCCTGATACCCCCGATGCCAGCGCAAAGATCCAGCCCCAACGGCGCGCTTCGACATCATCGAGGTCAACCTGGTCAAAGCGTTTGGACAACCACCAGCGAAGCAGGCTGAGTCCGTACTGCGCCCCCACCCATGGCACCAATATCCATGCGTCCACCACATTCCAGAAAATAATGGCGATACCCGTGGCGACAAAAATCACCGCAATCAGCACGAAGGGCAACTGCGCCCGCAACAAGTGAATCTTTTCCCGGTGAATATGTGCCGCGAATTCGGGCGATATATTATCTGTTACCTGGTTCAAAACACGTCTCCACATATAAAACACAAGTACCGAGTTTACACTCCCACTCGCCGTTACCTGATTAGACCTTTGGCTAATACCGGAGGCGAATGTCTGCTGCTACCCTTCTGCGCTGCAAACAACATATAGAAAAGTAGAGAGGATATTTCCCGAATGCACATTCAACCCAACGGCAGCTCGCCCCCCGGACTCTGGCTGAGTGCCGTATTGCTGCTCACCTTGCTGCTCAGTGCCTGTGATAATGGCACCAGCACACCCGTACCCCTGCCCAATGCACCGGATAGTCTGCAGGAGGAAATCCTTACCGCAACGGCACAGATTGACGGCTACGTTCTGGAGGGCAGCCGCCAAATCGATGACAGCACCATGGAATACACCTACCGCGCCAGCCTGAATAATGACGACTTCCCCGCCAGCAGGGTCACCGCACGCATCGTCGAGACCCCGGACGGCATCACCCTTATTGACGGCACCCTGAGCTTCGACAATGTCATCGCCAACGGCAGCAAAGACAGCAGCAAGAGCTTCGTCCTGCGCCGCGATCTCAGCCTGCCCTTCCGCGTCGAGGATCTCGTGTGGATCATCGAGGCCGAACGCAAAGCCAGCCTCAGCTTCGAGGCCGGTCAGCTCGAGCTGCGCATGGGCCTTGGTGAGACCCGTGACATCAGCTACCAACTGCTGGCCTTCAACCCCGATGGCACCTTCCGCGACCTGAACCTGCGCGAGAGCAGCGACCGTGGCCTGCGCCTGGGTAACAGTAACAGCGGCACCATCCGCCTCGCCTCCGGCAGCAACAGCTATCGCCTCAGTCAGACGGTAACCAGCCTCGAAGCCGGACGCTTCGAACTGGCCCTTAGCGCCAGCCTGCCCAGCGCCAGCCTGCCCAGCGCCGGCCTCGAACAAAGCGTGCGTATCAGCGTCATTGTCGAGGCCGACAGCGATGGCGATGGCGTGCCCGACGAACTCGACCTGTGCCCCGACAATGCCGCCGGCGACACCGTCAACAACGCCGGCTGCAACCCCGCCGACGTGGTCGACACCAGTGCTTTCCGTGACCTGCAAGTGGGTCAGATCACCTTCCGCATACGCGAGGACAATCTCGAAGAGGAGTACATCAATGGCATTCTCACCAGCCTGCAGGCCAGTGGTTCACTGCTATTGCTGACTCCGCTGGGCGAGATAGTATTGCAAGAAGCCGAGCTGGTATTCGAATACGGCGACTCTGCCCTGGCCGGCATCGAGCGCCTGCGCGGCACCGCCCAGGTTCCCTTCCCCAGTGTAGGCATCCTCGCCGATGCCGAAATCGGCACTCCGGTGATTGCCGATGTGGGTCTGGACTACGGCAGCAATCTGGCCGACCTCGAGGCACCACTGGTGGATAGCCGTCAGTACCTGTTCTTCAAGTTCAGTGCCGGCTTTGAGGCCAGCATCGGCCCCATCGGCTTCGAGGCCCCTGGCGGTCAGTCCGTCACCTTCGTGCTCGACCCACTGGACCCCTTCTTCTTCCTCACTGGCAGTCTGCCCGGCCTGTCTGAGATTGGCGGCGTGGAAGACCTCGGCATCGCCATGTCCCTGCAAGGTCTGATTCCCTTCGTCCCTGACACCACCTGGGGTATCGGTGACGAGATTGGCAACTTCGATGCCAACCTGTATCTGCAGGGTGTCATTCCCTTCGCCCGCCTGCCACTGAACCTGGACGGCTCACTGGTGGTCGACGTGGACGTCAACAACGATGGCAAGACCCTGTTCAACAGTCTCTCACCGGATGTGGAATACGGCGGCAACGGCATCCTCAACGTCGGCATTGACTTCCTCAAGTTCTTCAGCTTCGGCTTCGAGCTGGGCAGCGCCAGCCTCGGTATCAAGATTACCGATGGCGAACAAAATGCCTACTTCAGCGGCATGCTCGATCCCGACACCGACTTCCTGCCGCCGGAACTGGTGCCTATCCGCCCCAGCGCCACGGTCAACATGGCCGGCCTGATCAGCGATGACATCGCCCAGTCCTTCCTGCGCGGCGAGGGTGAATTCAACCTCGATGCCTCGAGCCTGGGCCGTTTGGTCGGTATCGACCTTAATGACCTGAACACCACCAGTGCGACCTTCAGCGCCGACCGCAATGGCATCCGTTTGACCGGTCTCACCCGCAGCAGTATCTATCCCGGCGTCGGCTTCGATGGTGATGCCCAACTGGACGCCAACTTCACCGGCTCCCCCACCGACTGGGGTATCGGTATCGGCGGCCAAATGGAGATTGCCGGCACCCCCATCAGCCAGGGAAAGCTGCAGGTCAGCACGGCAGGCATGTTCGTCAGCGGCGATTTCGTCACTCCGCTGACACGCATCGGCATGAGCGGCAAAATCGATGCCCGCGGTATCGAGATGCGCGGCAATACCGGCATTACCATCCCCATTAGCTCGACAGCGGTCGAATGGGTGGTGAATGGCGCTATTTGTGGCTATGACAAGGTGAAGGACGGCGCCATCTGCGGCTTCGACACCGTCACTAATGGCGCCATCTGCGGCTACCATGCCGTTACCGATGCCGCCATCTGCGGCTTCGATACCGTCACCAGTGGCGCCATCTGCGGCTACCACTCCGTTACTAATGCCGCCATTTGTGGCACGAGATGGGTGGGCAGCTTCCTTGACTGCATCGGTAGTTTTGTCACGGGAAAAGGCTGTAGAGAAATTGCTGCCACCTGTGATGTCGCCAGCACCTGCAACATCGCCAGCACCTGTGACATCGCTAACACCTGCTCCGTGCCCGCAAGTTGTGACATCCCGCGCGGCTGTAACACCAACGTTGTCCTGCCCAAGGGCGAGTTCCGTGGCGACATCGAGCTGCTGCTGGGCAATCAGGGCATCGGTGGCGAAGTAAGCGGTGATTACTGTTACGCAGGCGAATGCACCACCCTGGCTGGCGGACGCATCAAGGCTGGCAGCAGCGGTCTGGAGGCTTGTATCACCATCCCCGGAGGCATCGGCGAGGTATGCGCACCGATCTGATCGCGACCAAGAAAAGCCAGGGACAAAGGAGTCTTTATCCCTGGCAGTAAAAAAAGCCGGCATCGTAGCGCGATGCCGGCTTTTCTTTATTGTCGTCTTTTCTCAGTGCAGAACAATGGCTTGACAGCTCGCCGTTCAAAAAGAGGACGCAACCCAATGCCCTTAAGTTAAGCCTGACGTGCGCAAGGCAGCAGACCATAAGCGTAAGCTGAAGTGATTTAGCCTCGAAAGTTTCCACACAAGCAGGGCGACAGGTTACCCCTATGAGGATTCTGATAACAATGTATAGCGAATCTTTTCCGTCTATAACAATGCGGTTTATAAAGGGTCTTACACGCCCGCCGGAGCTAGCGATTCAGGCGGGCCGGCCTTCAACAGCACGGCTATTAGTGATGTTATCAACAGCATAACCACTACAGGTTCTGGCAGCGGCTCATCGCTGGCATGCACAACAGCGTCAGGATGGGATGATACTGCTAACGGTGGACTAGGTGCGCCCATCACACCCTATAGCTTCGCTGATTTTGAAGCCGTAATAGCGGACTGCGGTTCTGCCCAGTCATTTACGCGTGCAGATATTGCAGGAAATGCATTTGATAACGACGGTGAAATCACGACATTCAATGATACAGTTTTATGGGTGCATCCCCGGCCCGGTGGGGCGTTTGTATAGCCCCCCTAATTCGGCTACATTTGACCCATGAACAGACAAATTTGCACCATCCTTCTTGGTTTCGTTACCCTGCTGCTCAGCCTCCCCGCAGCAACGGCGGTGTATATGGAAAAAGACGCCGAGGGCAACACCGTGTTCACCGACCGGCCCAGCTCTGAAGATGCCAAGCCCATCGAACTAAGCCCCCCCATCACCTACAAGGCGCCTGCCATACCCAACGCCCCCCCCAGCAGTCAGGCCATGGATCAGGATAGCGACAGCCAAAACTACCAATTCGTCTCGATCACCCACCCCGCAGACGACAGCCCGATACGGGAAAACAGTGGTAGACTCAAGGTCAGCATAGGCCTTGCTCCCGCCCTCAAGCCTGCCCACCGTTTTGTGCTGTTCATAGATGGCATCCCGGCCACTGAAGGACAGAGCACAACGCTGCAACTGCAAAATGTTGATCGTGGCACCCACACGCTTCAAGTACAGATCGTGGACGCTAACGACGACGTCATCATTAGTTCGGAAAGCGTGACCTTTCACATGCTGCGCGCGACCATCCCCCGCCCCTGACCATCACACCGCCCTCTCGGCGCACCAACATGGTGCGCGTAGGCCCGTTTTGCGCTAATCTGAGGCCAGACACGACAGAGCAAGCTCTCCCGCTGCCGGCTATTGCTCACGTGACTAACCAACCCACCCATTAACCCACTGATTAATTTAAGTTTAAGCGGCCTTATTGATTGCCTGCCGATCAATAGACAAAACGACAATACTTGGTTTGGTTCTTGCTAAACACATCTTATGAACGTTGAGAGCAATCTGCCGACCGGGCTTCATCAGCGCATACTGGACAACCTCAGTCATGCCGTGCTGATGTTCGACACCACACTCAGGCTGGTCTTCATTAACCCGGCCGGGGAAATGCTGTTTGCCATTAGCGCCAGCCGCCTGCTGGGGCTGTCCGCAGAAGATATTTTGCCCGGCGGAAGCCCCCTGCTGGCCGCCCTCAAACGCGGCCTGCAGAGCAGCCACCCGATCACCGAGTACGAAGTACAGCTCAGCCTGCCAAACCAGCACACGCTCATCACAGACTGTACCGTCACGCCACTCGACACACACCCCGGCGACGCCGGTCTGCTGGTGGAACTGCGGCCCCTGGATCATCAACGCCGCGTAGCACGCGAGGAACAGCAGATCGCCCGCCAGCAAACCTTCCGCACCCTGGTGCGCGGCCTCGCGCACGAAATAAAGAATCCCCTCGGCGGCCTGCGCGGTGCGGCACAGCTGCTGGAACGCGAACTGCCGGCGGCCGAATTGAAGGAATACACCGCCATCATCATTGGTGAAGCTGACCGACTGAGGAATCTGGTGGATCACCTGCTCGGCCCCAATACCATCGCCCACAAGGAATCCCTCAACATCCACCAGGTGCTGGAGCACATCCGACAGCTGGTGAGCACCGAATTGCCGGCGGGCATCCACATCCACACCGATTACGACCCCAGCATCCCCCACATCACCGGCGACCGCGACCAGCTGATCCAGGCGGTACTGAACGTGGTGCGCAACGCCGTACAGGCCCTGGAAGACAACGGCGAGATCACTCTGCGCACCCGCGCCCGGCGCCAGTTCACCATCGGCAGCCGCCAGCATCGTCTGGTGTGCCAGATCAGCATCATTGATAACGGCCCCGGCATCCCCGAGAAGCTGGTGGAAAACATCTTCTTTCCCATGGTCAGCGGCCGCGCAGACGGCACCGGACTGGGCCTGTCCATCGCCCAGTCGCTGATCAACCAGCACGATGGCCTCATCACCTGCGAGAGCCGGCCCGGCCACACCCGATTCTGTCTGCTACTACCCTTGGAACAGGGTAGTCCCAGCGCAGAGAAAACCACCGTGACAGAGAGAAACCCACCATGACGGAAAGCAACCCCATCTGGGTCATCGACGACGACCACGCCATCCGCTGGGTACTGGAAAAAGCCCTCAAACAGGCCGGCATGAATGTGCAGAGCTTCGACAACGCCAACGGCATCCTCGCACACCTCGAACGCGAAACCCCCAGCGCCATCCTCACCGATATTCGCATGCCCGGCATCGACGGCTTGCAGCTGCTGGAACAGATCAACGAAAAATATCCCGAACTGCCGGTGATCATCATGACCGCCCACTCGGATCTGGACAGCGCCGTGTCCGCCTATCAGGGCGGCGCCTTCGAATACCTGCCCAAGCCCTTTGACATCGACGAGGCCACCGAACTGGTCAGCCGCGCCGTGCAGCACAGCGCTTCACGCCGCACCGGCGCCCAGACCAGCCCGCAGGAGGCGATGCCGGAGATTATCGGCGCCGCGCCCTCCATGCAGGAGGTGTTTCGCGCCATCGGCCGCCTCGCCCGCTCCAAGATCACGGTGCTCATCAACGGCGAATCCGGCACCGGCAAGGAACTGGTGGCGCGCGCCCTGCACCGCCACAGCCCACGCGCCAACCAGGCCTTCATCGCCCTCAACACCGCCGCCATCCCCCGCGACCTGCTGGAATCCGAACTGTTCGGCCACGAGCGCGGTGCCTTCACCGGTGCGCAGGCCACCCGCGCCGGCCGCTTCGAACAGGCCGACGGCGGCACCCTGTTCCTCGATGAGATCGGCGACATGCCCGCCGAATTACAGACCCGTCTGCTGCGTGTACTGGCCGACGGCGAGTTCTACCGCGTCGGCGGCCACACGCCGACACGGGTCGATGTGCGCATCATCGCCGCCACCCATCAGGATCTCGAACAACGGGTCAAGGAAGGCCAGTTCCGCGAAGACCTGTTCCACCGCCTCAACGTGATCCGCATTCATATGCCTCCCCTGCGCGAGCGCCGCGAGGACATCCCGCTGCTGGCGCGCCACTTCCTCGCCAGCGCCGCGCAGGAGCTGAGTGTCGACCCCAAGCAGCTCGACAGCGACGTCGAACGCTACCTGTCACGGCTCGAATGGCCGGGCAACGTGCGGCAACTGGAAAACACCTGCCGCTGGCTCACCGTCATGTCGCCGGGGCAGAGGGTGCACATGGATGAACTGCCGCCCGAACTGCAACAGGAAGGCGCCAGCACGCAGACCGGCGGTAGCTGGGAGGAAGGCCTGCGCCAGTGGGCCGACCTGCGCCTCGCCAGCGGCGAAAACGACCTGCTCGCCGACGCCGTGCCACGCTTCGAGCGCATCATGATCGACATCGCCCTGCAGCACTCGGGGGGGCGCCGACAGGACGCCGCCAAACTGCTCGGCTGGGGCCGCAATACGCTCACGCGCAAGATCAAAGAATTGGGAATCTAACCATGAATTGTTGTTTTATCGCAACAAATAACCCAGCCATACACACTGATACCCCAGCAATTACTACAAAAATGTTGCAAAAAAACACCACGGGGTATTGAATCCCCCCATCAACTGCCTGTATATTCCCGTCGTGCGCTTTTATTTGCTACAGACATGTAAGTACCGTTTTTGATTTATCCACGGGAGAGTAAAACCAATGAAAAAGAACTTGATTGCACTGGCCGTCGCGGCCACCATCGCCAGCCCGCTGGCCGTTCAGGCTGAAGACTCCGCGTCGGTCAGCGGTTTTGTCGATATCTACTACAACAGCTACGGTGACGACGGCCCTGGCTCCAACGCCTTCGGCGCCGATGGCGAAATCGATATCCAAGCCACCAAGGGTGCTGTGACCGTGCGCGCCGATGTCGACCTGCGCCTGGACGGCACTTCGGGTCAGCTGGAGCAAGCCTTCTTCGCATGGAAGGCCATGGACGCTGTCACCGTGATCGGTGGTGTGTTCAATAACCCCATCGGCCAGGAAGCGGAAGACGCCCCTGACATCGAATTCGCCAGCCACAGTGTTGTCTACAACATCCTCGATGACCAGACTGCGCTAAACGGCAACAATGTTGCCGGTGTTGCCGTCGCAGGTGGCAATAAGATGTTCACCGGCACCCTGGCCGTGGTGAACGACATCGGTCACGCCACTGACACCGATGGCAGCATGGAGAACTCCATCGCCGCCGTGCTGAATATCAACCCAATGGAAGGCTTGGCTCTTGAACTGGGTTATGTCACCCAGGAGACCGGTGCTGAGAACGTCCTCGACTTCAACGCCCAATACGGCATCGCCGGTTTCACCCTGGGTCTGGATGTCCTGATGGCCGACAAGGCGGTCGACAGTGCCGGCAACCTGTGGGGCAGCTATGCCATCGGTGACAAGGCCGCCATCAAGGCCCGCTACGAGGTTGTCTCCTTTGAAGCAAATGGCGCCGATGACTCCACCAGGATGACCATCTACGGTAGCTACAACGTCGAAGAAAACCTGCTGGTGGCCTTGGAATACTCCGACGGAGAAAACACCTCCGGCGAAGCCATCACTGGCATCATCGACGACTCCACCATTACCCTGGAGTTCATCGGTACCTTCTAATCCCGTCAGGGCTTAGCGGTAACGGTAGCAAAGGAAAACGGGCCTTCGGGCCCGTTTTTTATGTCCGCAATTCCATAGGGTAAGCACCGCCCACCATTTAACGGATTCGAATATTATGGTGTCCAGCCACGTCGGAAGCGGTGGGCAATGCCCACCCTACGCATGAACCGGGTTTTTTCGCGGGCATGGCCCGCTCCTACAACACCGCTTGTTCCTGCCGCAGGGCCGCGCCAATGGCCGGCAGACAGCGCGCCTGGGTGGCGGTGTCCATGTCGTGATCACAGCTAACGACCTCCCGCAGATCCAGGCTGCGCACGGCCAGTCCCAGGGATTCATGCAGATAGTCCTCCAGCCCATCCAATGGCGCTTCGCAAGGCGCCAGCACCAGGCCCGCCACCGGCGGCTGGACGAAATAGCGGTCGTAATAATCCAGCGAGCGCTGTACTTCCAGCACCAGTTGGTCGTACTGCGCGTGATCACCATCACTCAATACGGCATACCCGATATCCAGGGTGCGGGCAAAGTACAATGTCGACTGGCGAGTGATAATCAACAAGCCACGCTCGCGGGTGAGATAAACAAACGCCACTCCGGCCTCGTCTTCCGGCAGGCGCATGGTGATATTGCGCAGCACCAGCTCGGGAATATCGATGGTGGTGAGATTGGCTTCGGCGCCCTGTAGCTGGTCGACACGCTCGCGCACCCGGGAGAGCCGCGATACCACCACATACAGGGTATTCTGCCGGCCATGCACACCGCTGGGCGGCGCATCGAAGATATCCACCACCGCATCGTCGATGTGAAAATCGATCAGGTCCTTGATCTGCCAGCGAATCGCTGCGCGCAGCTCATCCGGCGGCACGTCCGGCGCCTCCACACTCAATACAGTGTAATCGTCCAGTTCCATCACCGTGGTGCAGGCACGCTTTCCCAGCCGGTGGCGGCGCACCACCTCGGCCAGCAATTTGTCGTTATTGCCGGTTTCCGGCCAGGGCATGAAATCGCAGGTCGCCAGCCGTGGCTGCTTACTGTTGCCGGCAATGCTGGCCACACAGAGCCCCGCCTCTCCCGGTACCAGGGCGGCGTAACCGGTATTGGAATGTTTTGAAAAAAGACTGAACATAATTTTATCCTTTCAATCACTTTAGCGACGGCAAAGAGTTACTGTGGAAGCGGCTTATCGCGCCCTTTGGGTATCAGCCGCGAAGGCTGTGTAAAGAATGCTTCGCGGCTGAAGCCGCTCCTACAAAAAACAACTATTGACACCATGAAGAACATGAAGCGCATAAAGGTTTCACAGGACAAAGCCTTTGATACCCTGCAATGTTTCCGCACTTTTCGGCGTCAGGACAATCCAGTCTTCAATCAGTAAATCTGTACGATAGTCACCATCAAGGTGAGCACCTTGTGAACACCAGTGGCGGCACCAATGACCGATAGGCCCATTCACTGTTACCTTTTTAATACTTCATGATCTTCATGTCCTTCATGGTGCAAACCGGCACCAAAAAACCACATCACGGCATGAACTGCACCACGATGCGCCGCTGCGTGCGCGGGGCCACCACCAACCCCCCGGCGCTGCCGGTGCTGGTAATGGTATACAGGGTTCGTCCGCCAATGCTCACCGCGTTCACGCTGGTGGTCATCCAGGCCCGATCCGTCAGTACTACGCCATTGCTGATGCTGCCCGCACCACCGGCGCTGATGTCCCGTGCCGCCCATCCCACACCGCTCTCGGCGGCATACAGAGCCTGGACGGAATACCATTCATTGATGGTCTCCTCGGAACCCAGCACCAAGAGTTGCATGAGCAGCCCGCCCAATGCCGCCAGCGCGGTAATCAGAAATATCGCCATCACCAGCGAGGCGCCACGTTGACGGACGGCTAGTGCTCTTTCCATGTGATATTGCCGCGTACCACGTAGGCTGGGTTGAGGTACGAAACCCAACAGCCGAGGCCTGGGGTGAACCCAATCGTTGGGGTTCACGGGCCCACCCCAACCTACCTCTGTCTTTAATAGCGGCAGTGGGTCAGTGTGCTTGATGGATGGCCGGCTCACGGCGTGTTCCTCACATGCACTTCGTGGTAGAGACGAATGCTGTTGTTGGTGTCCATGGCCAATTGCAGGTCGATACGCAACACGCCGGTCGCCGCTGGCGTGCCCGGCGCATAGGTGAAGCTCACGGCACTGACGCCGTCCACCAACACCGGATCTGATGCCCCCCAGTCGGCATTGGCATCGTAATTGGTCAGGCCCGCCGCCGTGTGCCAGCGCAGGGTATTTCCCGTTAGCCCGACCTCCACGGTCTGATCGGCAATGGCAAAATGACGCCCGGGCGAATCGACCGGAAAACGATGACTGGCAAAGCCCAGTATCTGTCCCTGGCTAGTGCCATCGGTCGCCAAGGTGGTGGCATTGATCCCCGTCAACGCCACGGCGGGGCCATTGCCGGGAAAGCTCTTCAAGGCCGCCGGGGAGGTATTGCCGATCACCAGAATGTCTCCGGCCGACACGCTCAGCCCAGAGCCCATTTTGTACAACCCATTGGCCAGCATGGTGCTTTTGTTAAAGCGTCGATTCATGCGCGTAAATGCTGCGCCGAAATTGTCGAAGCGTTCGATATAGCGCCCTCCGGCCCGCGAACGCAGGAACTGAATGCCCTGCCCGGCATCCAGGGTTTCGAGACTGTTGGGTACCGCCTGGCGCACCTCGCGCGCCAACCGCTCCAGGGCCAGGCTACCTCGCGCCATCAACTCGGCACGTGCCTTGCCGTCGTGCCAGGCCTGTATCGCATGGGCGATGAATGGCGCCAGCACCACGGCGATGATGCCCAGCAAAACGATCACGGTGATCATCTCCACCAGGGTGAAACCGCGTGTCCGCCGACCTACCGGCATCAGAAGTTCACCCGGTAGGCCGACAGTGAAAGGGTCTCACCGTTGTTGGAGCTTACCTGTACGTCGATGCGTTTCACGTCTGTTGCCGGCACACCGTTCCAGGCGCCAGGCTGGCTCACGCTCACGGAAACCGTAAAGCCTGCATAGCCGGGCATAACACTGCCGGAGGCGTCCTGCGGCGGCGACTGATTGCTGATGGCATTGAAGTCATCGATATCATCCCAGTCCGGGCGTAACGGCTCTTCGCTGCCAATGCCCGCCGCCGCCGGGCCGCTGGAACACAATACGCTGCCGGTATTCACGCAACCGCCGCCCAGCGGCGAATAGTCATCCCAGCGTTTGTGCATAATCTCATCCATGAAGGCCGTAGCCACCACCAGTGCGCGCTGACGCAGGTAGGGTTCGTGGCTCTTGCTGATATTATTGATAAACATCGCCGCCATACCGGCCACCGCCACGCCCAGCAACACGATCACCAGAATGGTCTCAATGAGACTAAAACCGGACTGCCGGCGGGTTCGAGGAAACCGTGCGCTCATCGTACAAATCCCGTTATGCGTTCAACCCTTAGCGAATCACTGACATTACCAACAGTGACCGTCACCGCGAGCTGATTACCACTCCACGCCAGTCCGCCGGCCAGGCTGGGCTCGCCGTAGCCATCGAAACTGACCGTGCCGCTGCTGCCCAGGGTGACATTGCTCCAACTGCTGTTGTAGGCACTGGCGCCAGTGACAGGATGGGCGATCGCCGCACCACCCTGAGTCACGCTGTAACCGAGACCTGTCAACGTGACCTCGTAATTCGTTGCGCCTGTGTGGCTCAGCGACAGGGACTGTGCATAGCGCAGCGCAGCCACCAGTTCGTCACGGCTGGCGCTGAGTTGGTAATCATTGGGATTAAAACTACCTATGGCCACCACGGCAAGGGTGGCCATGATCACCATTACGGCAATCATCTCGATGAGGGTAAATCCACGCTGATGTGTCACGGCGCTTCCCGCCAGTAGAGAAAACGGTCGTCACCACGGAAGATGCCAAAAGTAGCGGTAGCGCTGGCGCTACCCGTCAACCAGCCCGGCCAGGTAAAGGTAAAGCTGGCAAAACCACCGGGATCACCACTGTCGCCCGACAGCTGGATGGCCAAGTCACCCTTGCCTGCCGCCACGTTCACCGGGCTGACCGGCGTCGCCGCCGTGGTGATGCCGCTGTCGCTCTTGGCATAACTGTAAGTCGTGCAATTATCGACGCTGTTATCCAGCCAGGTGCTGGCGGCGGAATAATACTGCGTGCCGACAGGCATGCTCAGTACATCACCCGTATTGGCATAGGTGCCGTAGACATCCCGTGCAAAACCCCGCCCGGAACGTTGCTCGCTGCCGGCATCGAAACCGATGGCGCTGATGGTGAAAGGATTGCCGGCATAGCCGATGCCGTCACTGTCGGTGATGGGAAAATGGATATCTACTGCGCCATTGAAGGGCACCGCCTCCAGCGTTGACGTGTTGTAACTCAGGCTGCCATTGAAACTCGTCGTCACTGTGCCACTGCAATTACTGCAACTGATAGCGACATGCCCCGCACCGCTGGCATCCAGCGACGCCGTGGCCGGCAGGCTGCCATTGTGGGCATAGCTCTCACTGAAGTCCGCCAGCTTCCACCAGTTGTTGTCGTAATTCTGTGTCATGCTGCCGGCACTGTTGCGCGCGACGATGGTGACCTGTGGAGCCGTGGCGTAATTGAACGCCTGTCCTATGAAGGTAAAGCTGCCGCAGGTGCTGGCGAAGGCCGGAGAGTTATCCAGCACTACATTAAAATCGGCAGGCGTGAAACGACCGAGGTTGCCGCTGACGGTGCCCGTCACATCACCGCCGCCGAGATAGTTGCCATCACCGACACTGGGGGTAAGAGTAATGATGCCCACCTCACCCCAGCTGAAATCAACACCGGTGGCGACGCCGCTGGCGAAGCTGCCAAAGCCGGTAGTAAAGCCCAGCGGCGGATTGTTGGCCCCACCAGCCGCTACTAAGGTGGAGGTCAGCAGCACGGACTCGGGGATCGACTCCCGGCCGTAGTTGGGTGTGGCATTGCCCAGGCTGTTGATAGCGGTGGCAGTTACGGAGAAGGGACTGCCCGCAGCGATGAATACTGGATCGTTCTCATCCGTGGCCACCGGATTGGCAAAACCATCGCCCGTGCGCACGATATTACTCAGCACGAAACCGGCCGGTCTAACGATAAATGGCTGACTTACGCCACGAATACCTGTCGGCAATGACGGGTTGCCGGTGGCATCGTCCTTGATGGCGATATCGATGTCGCCGACATCGGCATAGTTCACGCTTATAGCAGCCTGCCCTTGCACGAAGCTGACCGGCTGCACGGCAGATGCGGCCTCACTGCCGGCAACGGTATTGCTGTCCACCGTCACCGGCAGCGTACCCGTCACCGGGTCATGGTATGACGACCAGAATTTGATACTCTTCGCGCCGTCGTAGGCCTCGATAATGCCACAAACGGGATCCGTCGACGTCTGCCCATAGGCGGCAATGTATAGCGGAAAATTGCTGGCCGCAGTCTGCGCCACGATAGTCTGATCGATCACCGCTGGTGGCGGATTGCTCAGCGGCGCGGCGGTGATGACGAAACCGCTGGGCGAAAATACCAGATTGCCTTCCGTATCATCGTCACGGATCGCGCCTGCGAAGACATCGACATCGATACCCGCCGGACCGCTGCGGTAATCGAGATTAAAACTCGCCACGCCGGCATCGGCCGCGGCAAACGCATAGCTGGCCAGACCGTCACCGGTTACTGCATCAACGAAGCTGCCGCCACCGGTATTGAGACTCCAGCTGCCGGTGGTAGTCTGGGTATCGAGGCTAATACTGCCGGTGTAGGTGGTGACCGCCGAACCATCGGCAGCCGCCGCCGTCACGGTAATGATCTCCGCTACACAATTAATGCCTGCCCCATCATGTCCGATGACGAAATGATCCAGCAACCCTGGGCAGGGATACGTAGCGTTCATGTCGGCCTGGATCTCGGCCTGGGTCAGTACACGCTTGTCGATACGCGCTTCATCGAAAGTGCCGTTGGCTACACGGGTATAACCAAAAAAATTGTAGCTGCTGCGATTGTCGCCAAAATACAGGCTGTCGAGATTGGGCATCACTTGATTTGTCGCCCGACTGTTATTGGCGACCCGCACACCATTGAAATAGATCTGAAAGCGGTTGCTGGTGTAATCCCAGGTCACTCCGACGTGAACCCAGGCATCACGAATCAGATGGGAAACATTTGCGCTGACGAAGAAATCGCTGTCGGCACCATCCTCGAACAGGAACATCAAACGGGAATTGGCCGAAAAGCCACCCCGCTTGATCAGTTTAAAAAACTTGCTGGCGCCATTGCCTGCAGGGCTGCGCAGCGAGGCATCGAACAAAACCCGGCTACGGAGTCTCTCCCAGCCGCTGTCGCTCCAGTTGGGACGAAACCAGAATGACACGGTACCCGCCGATCCCACTGAGGCATCCAGATCCAGTCCTGTATTGATGGCCGAACCCTCGCTGACTACCGCACCAGCACGGCACACCTTGCCGTTGGCCACCGTCTGCGCAGTCCCCACGCGTACACCGTGATTGCCATTACCACTGGCGTCCGTCACCTCACCGGCGGTGCCATTCCAGCTCATCTCGTCCAGACGCCATTCCGCCACGGAATTGGGCAAAGTGACCGCAGGTGTGCCGTTGAACTCCACCACGAACCAGCCGATGTCGGTCTGACCGTTCGCCGAATTGCGACGCATGTCGATACCGGCCGACGACAGCCCCAGGGTCACCGAGGCCACGCCGATGATGTCGTCCAAATCATAGGCCGTATTTCCCATTGACTGCCCGGCCGCCGCCTGCACCGAGGCAAAGGTCACCGCCCGGTTGATATCCACTGGTGTGATGGCTACCGAACGCTGTATGGCGCCAAGCGGGAAGGACTCACTGCCGCGTTGCACGCTGCTGCCGTCCTTCAACTCCACCACCTGCCAGACAATTTCCGTTAAATTGTCGCCGGTGCGGCTGCGGTCGATGCGCAGAGTATTGCTGTCGATGAGCTGCGCACGGATCATGCGTTCACCCACGCCTGCTCCGCTACCAGCAGTGCGAAATCCGGTCAACACGAAAGTTTTGCTGACATCCACCGGCGTGGGCAGGATAATATCCACGCTGGCAATGGTACCCAGCAACGAGGTCGAGCCCTTTTGTACATTGATGTCCGCCACGTTGGTGAACTCCACCACCTGCCAGGCGATGCGATGACCACTGTTGGCATTGTTCACGCGAAACTGCAGATTCCCGGTAGAGGTCAATTCACCGACGATGGGATCATCCAGGCTCCAGGTATTATCCCCCGCCCACGGAGTCTTCGACCACAGCACAAAGGCCTGGCCAGTGGAGGCCACGGATGTGATGGGCACATTCATTGTGGAACCAGTCTGGCTCACCTCACCGCGCTGCACCGACACCCCGGACAGAAACTCCACGACCGACCACTGAATATTGATGGTCGAGGTCTCGGTGGTGGTGCGCACGAACTCCACTGCGGTGCCGCCGGAATTTAGGCGACCGATGATCATGGAGCCCGGCGGACGATTGCTGGAAGAACGGGTCTGGAAGACCAGAAATGACTTGGCCGGATCGACGGCGGTGATACCCACCGTCACCACACCATTGCCACTGCTCACCGCCGTACCATGCTGTGCACCCTTGACCACCGCCGCCGACAGGCTAGTATTGACAAATAACAGGATGAACAGAACCAGCAGTCTAGTAACAGACATATCCCGGCCTAAAATGAAACAGGCCAGACAGCGAAACTATCCGGCCTGGATAAATAAACAGCATGGGATCTCAGCCCCCGTCCGTGTCCGTATCCGTGTCAGTCTCTGTCCACATTACTTGGTGCCGGTGAGCACAAAGGTCGCGGTCTTGGTGTTATCATCATTGCTGGTCACGGTACAGGTCACGGTATCACCCACATTGGTCGGTGAACCACCGGACAGGACATAGGTGCCCGAACCCGAGCCGGCTGCGGCAAAGCTCGTACCGTCCACCAGATTGCCGGCGACCGTATTGGTACAACCTGCGGTGGTATCGGTAATGCCGGTAATGGCCGTCTCGGAAGCGAGGACCGCCCCGACCACCCGCCCCTTGGCCAGTGAACCGGCATAATTCACCGCATTACTGGAACCCAGGCCACCGGCGATACCAGACACGGCGGCGGTACGTGCCTCGCCCGTGGTATCGATAAATTTCGGCAGGGCGGTGGCGGCAAGAATACCGAGAATCACAATTACCATCACTAATTCAATCAGGGTAAAACCACTGGCTCTATTCATTTCTTTCTCCACTCGATTTTGGTCGCTCGATGACGATTGCCTATGACCCGCCATCGGCTTCGCTCTACCTATCGGTCGGCATTTGTAAAACTTAACGTCATCTGGCTATCAGAGAATGGCCTGAGTTGGACATAGCAAAATCTGAAAAATAACCGCAGTCATGTAGGGTGGGCACGTTTTTTGTGCCCACGCGTTATTCCGCTCTCCACAATCCGCGTGGGCACAAAAAACGTGCCCACCCTACTGGATCCCTCCTCGTCACTCCGCGCCAGGCCCGACATGAAAATATATTATTAGCCGTGTAGGATGTGGTGAGTTCCACAAATCGCATCAACCGCCAACAAGAAATGCTAATTTTTGATCGCCACACCCGACAGGCTCCACATGGGCAAAAATACGCCCAGCGCCAACACCAATACGATGATGGCAATCACCACTGTCAGGATAGGTTCGATGCGCGCACTGAGACGCTCGATGTCATACTCCACCTCGGCCTCGTAGAATTCACCCACCTCGGCCAGTAACGTATCGATGGAGCCGGTCTCTTCACCCACCGCCATCATCTGCATCACCAGGGCATCAAACAGGCCGGTGGCGGCAGCGGTCTGGGTAATCGATTCGCCGCGCTCGATGCCGGTCTGCATACTGAGGATACGTTCTTCCACATAATCATTGTCCAGCGCACGCGCCACCACCGTCAGCGCTGTGATCAACGGCACCCCGGCACGGGTGGACATGGCGAATAAACGCATGAAACGCGCCAGGGTGGCACGATAGATAATATCGCCGGCCAGCGGCAGCTTCAGTTTCCACTTATGCCAGTTGTAGCGTCCTTGCTCACGCTTCACGTAATGACGTGCACTCAGAATCAATACCACTAACAGGGTCAGCAACTCCGGCCAGTACGCCACGGTAAAACGGGAGGTCGCCATCAATACTTGTGTTGCCAATGGCAGCTCGGCGCCAAAATTGTCGAAGACTCTGGCGAAGGTCGGAATCACGAACAAATTGAGAATGACGATGGCGGCAATAATCGCCATGATGACAAAACCGGGATAGCGCAGCGCCGACTTGATCTGGTCACGAGTGCGCTTGTCTTTTTCCAGATACCGGGATAACTGGATAAAGATATCATCGAGCTGGCCGGTGGTTTCACCAATACGCACCATGGAAATATAGAACAGGGAAAATATCTCACGATGCTCACCCAGTGCTGTGGCCAGATCACGCCCGGCCTCCAGGCTTTGCGCCACACTGGAAATCGCCGATGCCAGCAGCGGATTACGGGTGGACTTCGCCAAGCCGTGCAGGGCGCTGAGCATGGGCACGCCGGCCTTGGTCAGGCTGTGCATCTGACGCGAGAACTGGATCAGATCCGTGTCCGTAACCTTGGCGGGAAACAACGCTTGCAAGGATAGGCTGTGCGATTCCTCCTTTGCCGCTGCGGCGATATCCACTGGCGTCATGCCGCCTTCCAGCAGCTGTGTCGCCACTGCATCGGAACTGGCCGCCTCCAGGGTGCCATTGATGGCGTCACCGTGACGGTCGCGGGCCTTGTAGCGGAACAGGGGCATCAGGTATTTTTTCCGCCAACAAGTATCCATCGCAAAACGGTTTTTGGTTTTTTGCCAAAGAAGGCACGAAGGAACATGGAGAAACCATTAAAATTTATATTCTCTGTGTGCCTCCATGTCCTCTGCGGTGAAATATTTTTTATCCCTTGTAGGGTGGGCACTGCCCACCAGCAGAACCTGACGCATTGGCTACATCGTTTTTCACTGACCAACGGCCTCACTCCACCCACCCGCCGACACGAATTACTTCATCCAGGCTGGTCACGCCCTGCTGGGCCAGCGCCAGAGCATTTTTCACTAACGGTAAATAGCCTTCTTGTAACAATGCCAGACGCTTGAACTCCGCATAGTCCTTGTTGCGCAGCGCGTCGGCCAAGTCTTCGTTGATCTCCAGCATTTCATGCACTGGCACGCGGCCCTTGTAACCGGTGCGGCTGCAGGCCGGGCAACCGGCGCCGTGCCGGAACGACATCTGCGTCGCCGCCTCACCCACCACACCCGCCAGCCAGGCCAGTTGCCCGGCATCGGGTGTGTAATCTGTGTGACATTTTTCACAGATGCGCCGCACCAGCCGCTGGGCAAGGATCGCGTGCACCGCCGAGGCGATGAGAAAATCCTCCACTCCCATGTCGACCAGGCGCATCACGGTGCTGATGGCGTCATTGGTGTGCAGAGTCGACAGCACCAGGTGACCGGTGATGGACGCACGCAGGGCGATCTCGGCGGTCTCGTGATCACGAATTTCACCAACCAGGATGATATCCGGATCCTGGCGCAGGATAGTACGCAGCACACGCGCAAAATCGAGGCCGATCTTCGGATTCACCTGCACTTGGTTGACTCGCGACAACCGGTACTCCACCGGGTCTTCCACGGTGATAATTTTGCGTGTCGCATCATTGAGTTTGTTCAGCGCTGCGTACAGGGTGGTGGTCTTGCCGCTGCCAGTGGGGCCGGTGACCAGCAGCAGACCGTGCGGCCGACGAATCGCCTTTTCAAGTTGGGCCTTGATGGTTGCGGACAGACCGATCTCATCCAGTCCCTTCACACCCTCCGAATGATCCAGCAGGCGCATCACCACCGCCTCACCGTACTGGGTGGGTAGGGTGGAAAAGCGCACGTCCACCGACTTGTCTTTCAGTTTGATATTGAAACGTCCATCCTGCGGCAGGCGACGCTCGGCGATATCCAGCCCGGCCATCAGCTTCAGGCGCGACACCAGCGCCGGGGCGATGGCCCGCTCGTTCATCACCTGTTCCTGCAGCACACCGTCGATACGGCGGCGGATACGCAGTACTTTTTCATCCGGCTCAATATGGATGTCCGAGGCCTTGGCGCGCACGGCTTCTTCGAACACCGTCTCGATCAGCCGCACCACCGGTGCATCGGAAGAACTGACAGCCTGATTCAGGGCATCCAGATCGAAGACATTTTCCGCCAGGTCATCATCGATCTCACTGGCCAGGGTCTGGATCTCGGCGCCGTGCTGATAGACCTGCTCGATGCCGTGCAGCAGGTCGCTCTCTTTCACCACTGCCAGCTTGATGGGGCGCTTGAGGATGCGCACCAGATCATCGTAGGCAAAAATATTGGTGGGGTCGGCCATGCCCACCAGCAGGCCGTCCGGGGTCTCTTCCAGGGCCAGAGCGCGGTAACGGCGCGCGGTGGTCTCCGCGATCAGCTTCACCACCCCGGGCTTGTATTGATAGTTGGCCAGATCCACATAGGGCAGGCTGAGCTGGCGCGACAGCAGGTTGAGCAGCTCATCTTCCTTGACATAGCCGTTCTCGATCAACACTCGGCCCAGCTTGCGGCCGGTCTTTTTCTGCGCCATGAGGGCCTCGTCGAGCTGGGCCTCGGAGATCAGCTTGTGTTCGACCAGCAGGTCACCGAGTCGAATGCGTTTTAGCTGCGCCACGCTTTATTCCTCGCTCTTCGCCATTTCGACAGCCGTCTTCGCCACCGCCACACGGGACGCCAACACGCGAATACGGCTGCCCAGATAGTCCAGCACCTGTGGGCTCAACCCAGCACCCAGCTGGTGTGCCTTGAGGTAGGCCTCCAGCGCTGATGCGCTATCATCCAAGGCCTCCAGCGAGATGCCCAGCCCCATCCACCACGTCGCCTGCGTACCGCGCTGGGCCAGCAACTGACGGTAGACCCAGACCGCCGGCTGGTGCCGGCCGGCACGCTGATACAGGGCCGCCAACAAGGCGTGATAATCGGCATTCTCCGTCAGTGGCGGGCTCGCCCGCTGCAACACCGCCAGCGCCGTGGCCAGCTCGCCCTGCTCCGCCAGCAGGCGGGCGTAGAGCTGCGCCAGTCCCACCGCGCGAGGTGACAGACGCACGCCGTCGGCCAACAGGGTCTGCGCCTCAGTGAGGCGATCACTGTTGAAATACAGCGCCGCCAGAGTCTCGTAGGCACGCGGCGACCGAGGGGCAAGGCGCACGGCTTCGCGCAGGGCCTGCTCCGCCTCGGCCTGACTACCCTGTCCCAGTAGACCCACGCCACGGCGCAGGGCCTGCTGGGCACGTTGTTCGTTGTCCAGGGGGCGAATTCGCATGCTGATCTGCATGTCAGCGGCGGGTATCTGCGCAGGCAGCGTCTCTTTGGCCGGCGAGGGCTTTGACGGTAGTGAAGGCTGACTCGGCGGCAGCCCGGCACGCGCCGGCCGGGGAAGCGGCCCGGTGGCAACGCTCTCCACGACGGCCGGATGCGCTGCAAGCGGCATAGCCACGGTGGGCGCAGAGGATTCAGTGGACTCAACGGGTTCGGTGGGCTCAACAGATTCCGTGACCACGACGGCTACGGGCTCCACATTCATCGACACCACCGGCACACGGGCCACGGCTTCGACGACCTCAGCCGTTACAAGCGGCGGCATGCGTTCCAGCCCAGATCCCTGCCAGGGCGGCTGCGACGACCACAGCAGCAAACCCAGCAACAGCATCAGTAATACGATGATCACGATCAGCCAGCGTTGGGCATTGCCTGACTGGCCATTATTTGTCGCCTGTACCGGGACGGCCGGGGCGTCAATGCCTGCCGCACGTTGCGCCGCCAGCGCCAACGGGGCAACGCCACCGGCCGTTGCCGGGACGGCGCGACGGCTTTCGAGATCACACAGCACCTGGTTGATGAGACTCATGCCGCACCCACCCCGGCCGCCAACGCCGCACCCCGGCGTGAGCGCAGGCGGGCCAGCAGGCCACGCGGGGCTGTCACGACACCCTCGGTATCGGCACAGGCCAACACCACGCAGTCCCGGTTCACCACGGACAGGCCACGCCCGAAGGCGGCCATCAGTGACTTGTGGGCAAGGATGTTAATCAGACGCGGAATGCCCCGACTGGCCTTAAACAGTGCCGCCTGCGCCTCTGCGCTGAACAGGGCTGTGCCGTGATAACCAGCCACCCGCAGGCGGTGATTGAGGTAACCCGGCAGGCCCTTGTGGTCGATGGCCCGCAAGCGATGCGAAAAACCGATACGCTGGCGCAGTTGACGCAGACCGGGTTGAGCCAATCGCTCATCCAGTTCCGGCTGGCCGAACAGCACCACTTGCAGCAGTTTACGTTTTTCCGTTTCCAGATTGGTCAGCAAACGTAGGGCTTCGAGGGTATCGTCGGGCAGGGCCTGGGCCTCGTCGAGCAACACCACCACGCGACGGCCGCTGGCGTTAATCTCGATAAGGGTCTCGTTGATCAAGGTCAGCAGACGATGCTGACCCTGGTTACGCGGATAGCGGATACCCAACTCATCGGCCAACGCCATACGCAGAGCGGCAGGCGTCAGGCAGGGATTGGGCAGCCAGGCGGTAACGAATTCGTCCTCATCCAGGCTCGCCAGCGACTTACGGCACAGCAGGGTCTTGCCAGTACCCACCTCGCCGCTGATCTTGATGAAACCCTCACCACCACGCAGGGCCACCATGAGCACCTCGAAGGCCTCCTGCCAAGCACCGTAGCGGTAGAAAAACTCCGTGTCCGGGGTCAGCGAGAAGGGCATTTCCCGCAAGCCGAAGTGTTCGAGGTACA
Organism: Gammaproteobacteria bacterium; assembly: GCA_021647505.1. Lineage (GTDB taxonomy): Bacteria > Pseudomonadota > Gammaproteobacteria > SZUA-152 > SZUA-152 > DRQN01. Next base: position 77,796 of record JAKIUN010000001.1, on the reverse strand, counting down.
TGACGGTGCGCCCCCTGTCAGTGTCCGCTGTCGCCCGACTGCACATTGAGCTGGGTCAATGCATCCAGCCCACCAAAGCGTTCGCCGATGCGTTGCAGTTCGTCGTCCCATACCTGGTCGTTGTCCACCACCACCGGACGCAGCAGGATCACCAGCTCACTCTTGACGAAGCTCTTCTTCTTATGACGAAACAGGCTACCCACCAGCGGCAGATCACCCAGCAACGGCACACTGGCCGTGCTGTCGCGCGAGATGTTCTGCATCAGCCCACCGATCACTATCACCTGCCCGCTGCGCGCACGCACGATGCTGTCGGATTCGCGGATCGTCGATACCGCCATGGGCACACGCAGGGATTCTGTGTCGGAGAAATCGATCTGCTTGATCTTTTCCCGCACATCGCTCACCGAGGGATGGATGTGCAGGGTAACAAAGCCGTCGGCGTCGATCTGCGGCGTCACGTCCAGCGCCACGCCGGAAAAGAAAGGCGTGAATTCCACACTGAAACTCTGGTTACTGGTCGAGCTGCCCGCGTAGACCTGATTGTTGGTATTGACATCGGTGACGAAAAATTCGTCCGTGCCCACCTTGATCACTGCCTTTTGATTATTGACGGTGGAGACCCGCGGGCTGGACAACACGTGCACGTCGCCCTGAGATTCAAGAAATTCGATAAAGGCGGTGAAGTTGCCGGTGGCCAGGCGCATGCCGAACACGCCACCGAAGGCCGAGGCCACAGCAGCACCAATGGCATCTGGATTCGCGGGATTCAACACATTGGAGAGGCTGGCAAGATTACTGCTGCCATCCGAAAATATACGCCCACCGCCAAACTGCCCGCCGGCAATACCGTCCGTACCATTGCTACCCATGGCCGCCCAGTTGATGCCGGATTGGAAACCATCCTTCAGTTCCACTTCAAGGATCTTCGCCTCCAGGATCACCTGCCGCTGCACCACCGCCTGGGTGTCTTGCAGATACTGCTCGACGGCGCGTAATTCCCCGGGCTGGGCGCGCACCACGATGATGCCGGAGTGGGCGTTGAGAACAATCTTGCGACCACCCTCCGAACCGACGATAGCCTCCAGCGCATCTCGCAGTTCGGCCCAGAAATCCGACTGGGTGCGGGTATCCATCTCACTGCCGGACACGGCTTCTATCTGGCGTCGACCGGTATTACCACTATTGTTATTGGCACTGCTGCTCCCCGTACCGCTGCCCCTATTGCGATTACTCGATGCACTCACCTGCCCGGAGCTAACCCGCACCCGCGACCGCCCCTTGCGCTGCACGTTGAGGTAGTCCACCTTGAAAATTTGCGAGCGCAGTGCCTTGGTGAGGATCTCATAACCGCCGGCGCTGCGGCGGTACTCGTAGCCATATACCTCACGCACCGTCGCCATCACCTCGTCGAGGGTGACATTCTTCAGGCTCAAACTGATGCGCCCCTCCATATCCGGTGGCGTAACCATGTTGTAGGGCGTGTCCTTCACCAGGCTCATAAAGAAGGTGCGCGCCAACACATGGTCAACGGTGATATCAAAGCGACGCTGCACCGGCTCCTGTCCCAGCCCCAGTCCGGACAATTGCACATTCAACGGCGGCAGCAGGGCAGCGGAAACGGCCGCCGGTGGCTGCACCCGGACGGTCTCCAGGGCGGCATTCTGTGCCTGACTCTCGGCCAGCGATTGACCGATTCCTTCACCCACGGCCCCAGTGCGCGGCGGATTATTCGCACAGGCACCCAGCGCCAGCACACTGACCAGTACACCGACACGATTCAAGATGGCTCGTTGCTTCTGTTTCATAGTTTTCCGCTCCCGCTCCGGGATGGCCGTTTGATGTTTTTTGTCAGTAATGTCAGGGTGAACTCGCGGCCGTTGTGATACAGGCGCACCGCCATCGGCAGGATCTCCACCACCCGTGCGCCATTAATTTTTTCGCCCACACCAACCACCCGGTCATTGATTACCGCCGTACGGCGCTGCGCCGATACCAGGGTCGAATTAAGCGTCCAGCGTATCGGCTTGCGCATAGCCTTGTGGGCCTTGGCAGACTGTGCCGTCGGCGGGCGGGTAGGGTCATCCAACGGCACCGCTGACGCCACGCCCGGCATCAGTATGCCGGCCAACACCAGCGCCACAATTCGCCCGGCGTGAATGCTTGGAGTCGTGCCGTTCGCATCAGACACCAATCCATCCCTCCTCAAGACTCAGAGTGTGAATAGTGATACTCACCCGGGCGCGCGGATAATCCGCCACGCGGTAATCCAGTTCGTCCCAGTAAAAACGCCAGGGCATGCCTTCCAGCGCCTTTAGATAGTGCAGCGTGGCGAAATAGTCACCCTCGAAACTCACCCGCATACCGTGCTTGTAGATGCCTGGCTGCTCATATTTTTCCGCTGTAGCCGCTTGCTCCTGCCCATTTTCAGGAGACGGAAACAGCGCTTGCACACCAAGACTCTCCAGCTTCAACAGGGTCAGTTTGCCGTCAACGCCGAGCATGTCGCGCAACACTCCGGCCATTTGTTGCGGACGGATAAATTCCACCGTCAGCGCCGCCTGTTGGTTGGCCAGTCCGCGCAGGGCCTCACGCAACTCGGCAATGCGCTGGCGCTGGCGGCGCACTTCGCTTTCGCCAAGACTGACCGTCAGTGTCTGCAACTGTGTGTCCACCGTCACCATGCGTTCGTTGAGCTGGTACATTTCAATCACCAACTGCTTCTGGTGCAGGTGTTCCGGACTCATCAACACCGCATCCCAAAGCATGTACATCACCACCAGCACCGCCAGCGAGACCAGCGCCCGTTCACGCAGGCTGAAGGCATCGAAGCGTTCCGCCAACTGCTGGAGACACGCCTTCATGGGCGATCCTCTACGGGCTCTGGTGGTGGCTCACTGCCGGTATAGAGGGTGAAGTCCACCTGTCGGCTGGCGGCACCTTCGCGTTCGATCTGCAGCAAGCCAAAACGGGTACCGGCCAGCGTGGTTTCTTCCGTCAGGCGCTGTAAAAAGGACGGCACCAGCGCCGGCTGTAATGCACGGCCACGGATCACCAGTCCCTCACCACCGGCCTGTACCACGAAACCGGTCAACCAAATGCCCTTCGGCGCCTGCCGCGCAAAGCTTTCCATATAGCCGGAGACACCGCGAGTGTAGGTATCGCGCACTCGGGTCAGGGCATCCACCACCCGCCGACGCGCCGTCGCCTCCTGCTCCAGCCGCGCCAGCTCCTGGGCGGCGCTGGTATCGGTCTTGCGTTGCGCCAGGCGTATCGCCAATTCTTCGACCTGCGCCACGCGCCGATCCAGCTGCCCCTGCAACTGAGCCAGATCTGCCTGCATCTGCGCGCTCTGACGCACGCCGTAGCCAGTCATCAGCATCAGCAACACAAATACCACCACGCAGGCCTGCAACAGCACGCGAAAAGACAACAGCTTTCGCTCCTTGCGGAACATGGGCTGGAACAGATTGACTTGCTGATTGATCACGCTATTTGTCGTTTCAATATTCCACAGTGGAGCCGCCAAGCCCTCGACCAGAGTCAAAAAACCGGCAGCAATATGCTAACTTGTTGAGGCAGAGCAATATTCATACCGCACAGGATTAGCGGCAGGGTAGGAGGGAGTCTTAAGTTGGCGGGCTTTAAATAGTTAGTGAGAAAAGAGGGTGGCTACAGTCGGCAAGGGTGGGCACTGCCCACCCTATGAAGATTGATCAAATATCAGATCAAAGCGACAAATGCTCTGCCACAAAATCTGCATCTTTGTCGCCACGACCCGAAAGATTAACGAGTATTGTTTCATCGCTGGACATATCTTTTGCAATTTTCATTGCATGGGCAATGGCATGCGCGCTCTCTAATGCGGGAATAATACCTTCCAGACGGGAAAGCTGCATAAAGGCATCCAGGCACTCCTCGTCATCAATGGATTCATAGACAACACGCTTGATATCCTTCAGATAACAATGCTGTGGCCCAACGCCGGGGTAATCCAGACCCGAAGCGATGGAGTAAACAGGCAAAGGATTGCCCTCATCGTCTTGAATGTTGTAACACTCATAGCCGTGAAGAGCCCCTTTGGTTCCCAGCGTCAGGGTAGCCGCATGCTCACCCGTACCAAGCCCCTTCCCCGCCGGCTCGATGCCAATCATCTTGACGGATTCATCGTCCAGAAATGCGGTAAACAAACCGATGGCATTGGAGCCGCCGCCAATACAGGCAATCAACACATCAGGCAATTTATTCTCTTTCGCCAGAAACTGCTCCCTGGCCTCCTTGCCGACGACGCATTGGAAATCACGCACGATCTTGGGGAATGGGTGGGGGCCAACCACCGAACCAATAGCGTAGAAATAGTTGACCGGATCTTTCAAATATTCCTCAAAGGCACTGTCCACCGCATCCTTGAGTGTTCGGGTGCCGCGCGATACGGGGACGAGCTTGCAGCCAAGAATCTTCATCTTGGTGACATTGGGGTGTTCTTTCTCGATATCGATTTCACCCATGTGGATTTCACAATCGATACCCATCAGTGCACAGGCCGTGGCCAGGGCCACACCGTGCTGACCCGCCCCCGTCTCCGCCAGCACCTTGGTTTTTCCCATGTGTCTTGCCAGCAGAGCCTCGCCAAGGCAATGGTTGATTTTATGCGCACCAGTGTGATTCAAATCCTCGCGCTTGAAAAAGATACGCGCACCGCCCACCTTATTGGTTAATCGCTCGGCAAAATAGATGGGGCTGGGACGACCTACATAATCCGCATAAAGCTGTTGCAACTCCTGTTGAAAGGACTCGGTCTGCGTGACCTTGTCATAGGCGTCATTGATCTCATTCATGACATCAATCAACGGGGGTGGAATGATCTGTCCACCATACTCACCGAAGTATCCCTTCTCGTCAGGCATTTCTAAATATTTTTTTGTCATTTTTATAACCTCTGATTTAAAAATGTTTCCTGCAACACAAAGATAGCTAACTTGGCATTGCAGCTAACAGGCGCGATAAAAAATTCTTTTCACCTCTAAGTAAAGCAAGGCTCGTCTCTGGAAGAGAGAGACCGGTGGTGCCATGATGATAGTCATCCGGTGCGGTGTGCTTTAGTTATTACTCCCTACGCGTGGAGGGCAAGCTATTCCCTTTACCTGATTAGCCCTTAAACTGCGCTTTGAATTAGTGCATGCAGTAGTGCCGACCCAGTGGCGCTAAACAGCCAAATGAATACCCCGCAGTTCAATAATACCGTCAGCCAAAAAACAAAACGAAAAGCTTCCTTCTTGGACTTATGGCGCAATCTCTGTTGGGCCACTAGTGCGCCTGGCCATCCTCCAGCCAACGCAAAAAGATGCAAGGTGCTTTCCGGTGTCCTCCATGTCTCATTTTTTGCTGCTGACTTATCTACGGCATAAACAATGTACGTGAGCATACTGAGCACGAAGTAAGCAGCAAAAATAACGGGAGGCAATTTATCTACTAAAACGAAAATTGCCACGATACTGATAAATGTTATGGCTAGAACAACTGAAATACCACTACTATTTTTCTTTGTATTCTGTTGAATCCTATCGCCAGCTAAAGTCGCTGTTATGGCACACGGGCGCCCCTGCTTATCGGAAGAAATTCCGTATGTGACGACCTGACCAATCTCTGGCCGGCGGTTTCGATTACTGAAAGCATTAATATGAACAAATAGTTGCTTTCCTCCGGAAAGAGGCGAAATAAAGCCATATTCTTTATCGTCATTCCACGATGTAATTTTTCCCTTAGTACGCATTTCAATCCTTCCTGAAACTAACAGCCCGTTAAATCCACCGCCGAACCTTCGACTTGTACCGCCGGTAACTGTCGCCAAAGTTATTCTCCAGCGCCTGCTCTTCAAAAACGATTTGATATTTTGTGATGGTGCCGATGAACAGCAGGATCGGCACGAACGCGGGCAGGCTCCCCAGGAAGACGCCCCATGCGAGCAGGATCAGCAGCAAACCCAGATACATAGGATTTCTTGATATTTGATAAACTCCGCTGATGACCAATGCTGAAGTCTTCTCCGGATGCGTCGGATGCACGGTGGTTTTAGCCCGGAGAAAAAGCACACCGCTCATCAGAATGATGCCCGTGCCGGCGATGCCCAGCACGGCTGATAAGGGCAAGACCCACGCACCACCGATTTGTCCAAACGGTACGGATGACTGAATCAGCAGCATCAACATCGCCGTAATCAGCAGTTGAACCGGGGGAATAAAGATTTTGGAAGGCACCGGAACGTCGCCTCAACCGTTCAGCACCAGCGTCCCCACCAACTGTGACACCTCGGTGAGTTCATGGCGTTCCAGATAGGCGACGATGCCATCGTTGATCTTCTTGCACACCAGCGGATCATAAAACAGCGCTGTGCCCACGCCCACCGCCGAGGCCCCGGCGATGAGGAATTCAAGGGCGTCGTCGGCGGTGGTGATACCACCCTGGCCGATGATGGGAATGCCGTGGTCGCGACACACCTGATAGACCTGGTGTGTCTTCAATACGGCGACGGGCTTGATGGCGGGGCCGGAGAGGCCGCCCTGGTTGTTGCCGATGATGGGTGCGCGGGCCTCGATGTCGATGGCCATGCCCATCAGGGTGTTGATGACGGCGAAGGCGTCGGTGCCGGCCTCGATGCAGCGGCGGGCATTTTCCTGGATGTCGGTCTGGTTGGGCGAGAGCTTGGTAATCAGTGGTTTTTCGGTCTGTTTGCGTACCGCCTCGACCACGCGGGCAGACATATCCGGGTCGTTGCCGAAGGCCATGCCGCCCTCCTTGACGTTGGGGCAAGAAATATTGACTTCCAGGGCGTCGATGGGCGAGTCGTCGAAGATGCGCGCCACCTCGGCGTATTCCTCGATGGAGGAACCGGAGATGTTGGCAATGAAGCGCGTCTCATCGAAGTCCAGCGTGGGGAGGATTTCATCCACCACATGGCGCGCACCCGGGTTTTGCAGGCCGATGGCGTTGATCATGCCCTGCGGGGTTTCGCAGACGCGGTGCGGCGGGTTGCCGAGGCGCGGCTCTAAGGTGGTGCCCTTGAGGCACACGGCACCGGCGTCACGGTTGGTAAAGCCCTTGACCCGCGTGTATTCTTCGCCGAAGCCGACACAACCGGACAACAGCACCAGCGGTGTATCGAAACGCATGCCGCAGAATTCGCTCACCAGCATGTCTTTTTGCACTTTGTGCACCATCTCTTTTTCACCTACCTGAATATTGAAAGTCTATGTTTCACGTGGTTTTGTTTCAGCCGGAAATCCCGCCCAACACGGGCAATATTATCCGCTTATGCGCCAATTGTGGTGCAAAACTGCATTTGATTCGCCCCCTGGGCTTCGAGATGTCTGACAAGCAGCTGCGTCGCGCGGGGCTGGATTATCATGAGTTCGCTGATGTGCTGCTGCACGATTCGCTAGCGGTGTTTACCGAAACGGTGCAACCGGCGCGGATTCTGGCCTGTTCCACCCGTGGCCGGCAAAACTACAGTGAGGTGGCCTATGGGCCGGATGATGCGCTGCTGTTCGGCCCGGAGACACGCGGCCTGCCGGGTGCAGTGCTGGACGCCCTGCCTGCGGATCAGCTGCTGCGCATTCCCATGCGGCCGGGCAATCGCAGCCTGAATCTGTCCAACGCGGTGGCGATTATCGTCTTCGAGGCATGGCGGCAGGCCGGCTTTGCCGGCTGCGCCGGCAGTCTTTAGTGAGCTTTCCCGACAACTAAGCACTAAACACTGGATCCCTCTAGCCCTACCCCCCCTCTGCTTTCTGCTCCCGCGTCAGCAGGGCATGCACCGCCTCTTTCGGCGCGCGCGCCTCGTACAGCACGGCATACACTTGTTCGGTAATGGGCATCTCGACGCCCTGACTCAGGGCCAGGTCGTGCACTTCGCGCGCGGTCTGTACACCTTCCACCACCTGATCGATATCGGCCAGCGCGGCCTCCAGGGTGTTGCCGCGACCCAGCGCCAGACCCAGGCGACGGTTGCGCGACTGGTCGTCGGTGCAGGTCAGCACCAGATCACCCAGCCCGGCCAGGCCCATAAAGGTCTCGTGCTGACCTCCGAGGGCATTGCCAAGACGCATGATTTCGGCCAGACCGCGTGTGACCAGGGCGCTGCGGGCATTGGCGCCAAAGCCCAGACCATCGGAGATACCGGCGGCGATGGCAAGTACGTTTTTCACCGCACCCCCCACTTCCACACCGACGACGTCCGGGCTGGTATAGGCCCGAAAGGTGTCACTTCGTAACCGTTCGGCGACGAAGCGGGCGTAATCCGCATCTTTCGAGGCTACGGTCAGCGCCGTTGGCAGACCCACGGCCACCTCGCGAGCGAAGGTGGGGCCGGACACCACGGCCATGGTCTGCGCCTCGTCCAGCACCTCTTCCACCACCCGATGCAGCAGCTTTCCGGAACCGGACTCCAGCCCCTTGGTGGCCCACATCACGCGGACAGCGCTGCTCAGGTGTGGCTGCATGGCGTTGAGAACGGCACGGAAGGCATGGCTGGGTACGACGACGAGGATCTCACACACGCCCTGCACGGCGCCGGCCAGGTCATCACTGAGTTGTAGACTGTCTGGCAACAACACGCCCGGCAGGTAGCGTGTGTTGACATGCTCCATCTGCAGGCTGGCCATGTGCCGGGGGTCGTGCCCCCAGAGGGTGGCCGGACGCCCGCCGTGGGCCAGCTGGATGGCCAGGGCGGTGCCCCAGGAGCCGGCACCGAGAACGGTAACGGGTATTGCGCTGAGATCAGCCAAGGCCTAGTGAACGGCGACTTCGCCGTCACTCTGGGTCGGTTTCGCCTGCTGGCGTTGCAGGTGCTCCGTGTACATGGCGTCGAAATTCACCGGCCCCAGCAGCATCTGCGGGAAGCCGCCCTTGGCAACCAAGTCGGAAATGGCTTCACGCGCATAGGGGAAAAGGATGTTGGGGCAGTAACTACCCAGCATGTGGGTACGCTCTTCGTCGCCAAAACCGGCCACGGTGAATACGCCGGCCTGCTGCACTTCCACCAGGTAGGCGGTCTTCTCACCCAGTTTGGCGGTGACCGTGACCGTCAGCACCACGTCGTGGATGTTCTCGTCCAGGGGCTTGCCCGATGACTGCAACTCGACGTTGACCGAGGGCTCCCATTTTTCAGTGAAAATGGCCGGAGAGTTTGGGGTTTCAAAGGAGATGTCCTTGAGATAGATCTTTTGCAGGGCGAACTGCTGTTGCGGCTGGTCGCTCTGTGCGATAGCTTCTTGCTCTGGTTCTGACATGGCGATAATTCCGTGTGCGGGGCCCGGCTCGGGGCCGTTTCAAACGTGCGGGAAGTCTACTGGCTCATCCACGAAATTGAAACAGGTAAACCCGACACTCTGCACCCGCCGCACCCGCACCTCTAGAGGTATTGGCGTGTCCAGGCCAGCAGATTGCCCAGATCCAGGGCGCCAGACATACGCGCCACCTCCTGACCTTTTTTGTAGAGAATGAGGGTAGGAATACTGCGAATACCCAGCTGGGAAGAGAGCGGCTGCTCTTCTTCGCTGTTGATTTTTATCAAGCGCACCTGTGGTTCGAGCTGCCCCGCAGCCTGCGCAAATACTGGCGCCATCGTCTTGCACGGCCCGCACCAGGCCGCCCAAAAATCCACCAGCAGGGGCAGATCACCCTTGCCCAGATGTCGCTGAAAACGGGCGCTATTCAGGGCCAGTGGCTCACCGCTGAAGAGGGGCTTGTGGCAAACACCGCACTTGGGATCGGCGCTCAGCTTTGCCTGCGGCACGCGGTTGATGCCATCACAGTGGGGACACACAATATGCAGGGAATCGGCCATAGATTTCCTCCGAGGTTGCGAATAAAATTACATAGAGCCTGCCGTCACCTCTGTCCAGCTCCAGTGCAATAACCACCGCCATCTGGGCCACAAGCGTCTACCGTGATCGCGTTGCTCACGATTGACCATTACCCAATAACTCATCCAGCTTGCCCTGTGCATCCAGGGCATGGATACCCTCGCAGTCGCCGATGTGCTTGCCATCGACAAAGATCTGCGGCACAGAATCCGCGCCGGCTTTCTGCGTCATTTCCTCGCGTAGCTCGGGCTCGCCACCCACGTCTATTTCAATGTAGGCGACGCCCTTATCTTTCAAGAGCTGGATGGCGCGTACGCAGAAAGGACAGTGCGCCGCAGTGTAAATGGTGATCTCCGGACTGTGGGTGGTTTCTTCCGTCTGTTCTGTCTCTTCCGGCGGCGTCTGTTCATCGGCCGGCGCATCCTGACCAATGGCCTTGGTTTCTTCTCTCTCTTTTCTCTCCCTGGCCTTTTTCTTGGCCTTGGCCTCTTTCTTGACCGTCTTCTTTTCCTCTGTCTTGTCCGTAGGTTCATCTGCGTCAACAGCCGGCTTCGGTGGCTTCCCTTTCTCCGTAGTCAGCGGCATGTTGGCGTTCTGCCAGGCCGTGATGCCACCGGCGAGGTTGTGCACCTGCTCAAAGCCCGCCTTTCTCAGGGTACCTGCGGCCTGTGCGGAACGGGCGCCATTGCGGCATACGACCACGACGGAGGAGTGCTTGTACGCCGCCAGCTGCGACAACTGGTCGGTGAGTCTGCTCACTGGAATATGCATGGAGTTGATGATATGACCGTCCCGGTGTTCCTTGTCCGTACGCACATCCAGCACCAGGGCATTCTGGTGATTGATCAGCTGCAGGAGTTCCATGGGACTCACGGGCTTGGAAGCGCCGGGACCGACGTAGGAACGAACCAGCATAAAAAGAATGATGATCAGGGCCAGAAGCAGGGGCCAGTTGGTGACAAAGAACGCGCTGAGTTGCTGCATAGTTTTTTTGGGATCGTTTGAGTGGAAAGTGGGCGGACGATATAGCGGAAAGGCGGGAAACTCAAGCCATCAGCGTGGTATCGCGGGTTAAAGAGTTGTTGCCTTGCCGAAGTACCAGGGGCCAGTTGGCATTAGGGTCTGTTGACGCTCTATTTTCCCCACTGCTGGAGCCGCTTTTTTTGTCCTGCAAGGCGGAAGGAGTGCTGTGTAGTTGTTCTACACAAGCGACTGACAACGCCGCAGGGCGGAAAAAGCGGCCCAGCCCTGCGGGTTGCGTCTGAAAAAGCGCCACTCGGCGTTGCTCGTCGTTTATTTGCAGTCACCAAACTTCTCTCCTCGCGCCTTGATTGGCGCTTTTTCAGACGCAACAGTGATGAAAATAGAGCGTCAACAGATCCTAATCGGCGGAACAAAAAACCTCGCGCATCATACTGATGAGGCGCAGGGTTCGCGCATCACCGATACGGTAATAGACACGGTTGGCGTCCTTGCGCGACACCAGAATACCCTTGTCGCGCAGAATGGCCAGATGTTGGGATATATTGCTCTGCGAGGTGCCCACCATGCCGACGATGTCCTGCACACTAACCTCCTTGCCGCCCAGGGCACAGAGAATCTTCAGCCGCAAGGGATGCGACATGGCCTTGATAGAACGCGAGGCGCGCTCTATATCTTCATCGCGAGTAATTAAATGTTCCGAGTCACTCATAGCACAACACCCTGATTTGGCCGTCACTCGTCTCCGTCACGGCGATATTGACGAAGCACAAGGATGCCCGAATTACTAACGCTAGCGGACATACACCGCCCCGCAGAAATATTACCAAAGTAAAATACAGTAATATATGACTATGTTAATTCAGAATAATCCGAAACACTAATCCGACTATTTCATACATTTGCATAAAAATCGCGCAAGGCAAAGGGTTACGCTCAAAGTTTTCATTCGCCCTACGAATCAAGATATCGCCTACACGGGCATAGGTGAGGGGCGTGAACAAGATACAGAAGCCTTGTACTACACCCATACATTCGCCCCGCTCGCGAGACAGGCGCTCTCGAAAACGACAGGCCACCAAGAGAATATTTCGTTTAAAATCAATAAGCAAGAAAGGTTGCGCAGAGCCTCATAAAACATTTGGGCGAAGAATCAAAAGGTTTTTTATCATCTGATCCACCCGCAGGATCACTCTTCATGCTTTCCAGGCACGGCGGAAATCGTTTAAAATTCCGCGCTCCTGCGCGAGCCGCGCGCAAGCTAAAGAAGATGATACGAATCCATGCCTACACCTCCCTCCCCGATTATCGCGATCATTCTCGACGGCTGGGGCTATAGCGAAGACCCTGAAGCCAACGCCATCTACAGCGCACGCAAACCGCAGTGGGACAAGCTCTGGGCACAGCATCCACACATCCTCATCAAGGGCTCCGGGGCGGAAGTCGGCCTGCCCAGCGGGCAGATGGGTAATTCCGAGGTCGGCCACCTGAATCTCGGCGCCGGGCGTGTGGTGTATCAGGAATTCACCCGCGTCAGCCGCGCCATCCGCACCGGTTCATTCTTCACCAATCTGACCCTGACCAATGCCGTCGACCAGGCCATCGAGACTGACAAGGCCCTGCACATCCTCGGCCTGTTGTCGGACGGTGGTGTACACAGCCACGAAGAACACATCCAGGCCATGATCCGCCTGGCGGTGGAGCGCGGCGCGAAACGCGTCTACCTGCACGCCTTTCTTGACGGCCGGGACACACCACCGAAGAGCGCCGAAACCTACCTCACCAACATGCAGAAAGTGTTCGAGGAACTGGGCAGCGGTCGCTTCGCCTCCATCATCGGGCGTTATTACGCCATGGATCGCGACCATCGCTGGCCACGCATTCAGGCGGCCTACGATCTCATCACCCAGGGTCAGTCCGAGCACCAGGCCCAGGATGCACTGAGCGCCTTACAGGCCGCCTATGCGCGTGGTGAAAACGATGAATTCGTTCTCGCCACGGCCATCGTGCCCGCAGGCGAAAGCCCCGTCACCATTGAGGATGGTGATGTGATGGTATTCATGAACTACCGTTCCGACCGCGCGCGTCAGATCACCCGCCCCTTCATCGAAACGGACTTTAACTGTTTCGAACGCTCCGCCAAACCAAGGCTGGGCGCCTTTATCAGCCTCACCGAATACAGCGCCGACTTCGACGTACCCGTGGCCTTCCCGCCTGAACGCTTGAAAAACGTCTTCGGCGAATATATCGCCGAACAGGGTCTGCGCCAACTGCGCATCGCCGAAACGGAGAAATACGCCCACGTCACCTTCTTCTTCAACGGTGGCCGTGAAGAGCCCTTCGAGGGCGAAGACCGTATCCTCGTCCCCTCGCCGAACGTCGCCACCTATGACGAACAACCGGAGATGAGTGCACCCGAACTCACCGACAAGCTGATCGCCGCCATCGAAAGCGGCAAGTACGACACCATCATCTGCAACTACGCCAACCCCGACATGGTCGGCCACACCGGTAAGTTCGATGCGACGGTGGAGGCCATCGAGGCCCTGGACAGCTGCCTGGGCCGGGTCGTCGAGGCCCTGCGGAAGGTCGGCGGTGAAGCATTGATCACCGCCGACCACGGCAACGCCGAACGCATGGCCGACGCAGAAACCGGCCAGCCACACACCGCCCACACCAGCAACCCGGTGCCGCTGATCTACCTCGGTCGCCCGGCACGGCTCGAGGGGCATGGCTCCCTGTGCGATGTCGGACCCACCCTGCTACATCTGATGGGCCTGGAAATCCCGCCGGAGATGGGCGGCCACTCGCTGGTGATGCTCGATGCCGAGCAAAATGCCGGCAACGAAGAAGACTGACCTACTGCGGGGCCGTCCAGCCCCGCAGGCTTCTCGTCTCAGCCTCTCTTGCGGTACCATCCGCAGCACTCCATGACTGATGTCCGCCACGCCGTGCCCCTGCCACTACTCTTTCTGTTCAGCCTCTTTTTCGGCACCCTGCCAATGGACGGCCTGGCCGACAACGCCGATCGCCTGCAGCAACTGCGCCAGCAAATCCACGACCTGCGCAGCGAGCTGGATAGCGACCGCCAGCGCCGGCAATCCCTGCAATCCCGTCTGCGCAATATGGAAAAACGCATCGGCAAGACCGCCGCCCTGCTGCGCGAACTCGACCAACAAATCCATCGACAGAACCATGAACTAAAGACGCTGCAGAAAAAACAGAAAGGCCTGCACGGTAACCTTCGCCAGCAGCACCTCGCCCTCGCCCGGCAGCTACGCGCCGCCTATACCAGCGGCCAACAGGAATACCTGAAGATCCTTCTCAGTCAGCAAGATCCCGCCGCCGTGGCACGCATCCTCACCTATTACGACTATTACAATCGTGCCCGTCTGAAGGAGATGCAGACCATCAATACCCACCTTACAGAGCTCACCACGCTGGAAAAGAAAATTCAGCAGCAGACCCATCAGCTCGAACAAAACCGCACGGAAAGGGTCAATGAGAGGCAACAGATGGAACAGGGCCGCAGTGAGCGCTCACAACTGCTGAGCCAGCTAAAAAAGGACATGCGGGGTAAGGATCAGCGCCTGTCACAACTGCTGGAAGATGAAAAAAGCCTGCAACGTGTGCTCAAGCGCATCGCCGAGCGTCCGCCGAAGGCTCCCATGGAATTGAGCGAGGGCAAGCCCTTCCGTCAACTGCGCGGCAAACTGATCTGGCCCACGGCGGGGCGCATCACGGCAAGCTTCGGCAGCCGGCGTAAGGTTGGCAAGCTACGCTGGCAGGGCGTCCGCATCAGCACCCGAGAGGGCACCGGGGTGCACGCTATCTCCCACGGCCAGGTGGCCTTTTCCGACTGGCTGCGCGGCTTTGGCCTGCTCACCATCATTGATCACGGTGACGGTTATATGAGTCTCTATGGCGGTAACCAGAGCTTGTATAAGGAAGTGGGTGACTGGGTCGAGGCGGGTGAGGCGATCGCCGCAGTCGGCAACAGCGGTGGCAACGAAAAATACGCGCTGTATTTCGAGATCCGTCACAACGGCAAACCCATCAACCCGCTAAAGTGGTGCCGTGGCAAGCCGAAAAAAGTAGCAAGTCGCTGAGCAAGCATCCCAGCCGGTCGCGAGGGTAGGGTGTGCAAGTTCACCGCGAGTCCGGCATAATCGGCGGAATCTTGCGCTGTAAGTATTCAGGCACGCCGGTATGATCGATTGTGAAGCCCCACAGAGCAAGGCCACAATCGACCCTTAGAAGCGCCCACTGAATCGCAAGCCATCGCGGCACCTCCACGGAGTTACACATGAAAGCAAACACGCGCACCCTGTTGGTGCTCATCATCGGCCTCACTCTTGGCATCATGCTGGCCATTGGCCAGGGTGTGCTTGCCGAAAAAGAGAAGGAACAGAACGACACAGCATCGTTGCCACTCGATGAGCTGCGCACCTTCACCGAGATCTTCGCTCGCATCAAAAAAGACTATGTGGAACCCGTCAGCGACAAGGAACTGCTGGAGAACGCCATCCGCGGCATGCTCTCCGGCCTCGACCCCCATTCCAGCTATCTCGACCCCGACAGCTTCAAAGATCTGCAGGTGGGCACCAGCGGCGAATTTGGCGGGCTCGGCATCGAAGTCGGCATGGAAGATGGCTTCGTCAAGGTCATCTCCCCCATCGACGACACCCCGGCCCAGCGTGCCGGCGTGGAGGCCGGTGATTTGGTTATTCGTCTCAATGAAAAACCCGTCAAGGGCATGACCCTGCGCGACGCGGTCAAAATCATGCGCGGCAAGGTGGGTACCGACATTATCCTCACCATCATCCGCGAAGGCGAGGAAAGGCCCCTCAAAATCACCATCACCCGCGCCATCATCAAAGTAAAGAGCGTGCGCCAACGCAGTCTCGAAGACGGCTTCGGCTACCTCCGCATCTCCCAGTTCCAGTCACACACGGGTGCAAACCTGGCCGATGCCATCGACAAACTGAAGGAAGAAAACGGCGGTTCACTGAAGGGCGTGGTGCTAGATCTGCGTAACAATCCGGGCGGCGTACTGAATGCCGCAGTGGACGTCACCGATGCTTTCATCGACAACGGCCTGATCGTCTACACCAAGGGCCGCATCCGCGATTCGGAGCTGAAATTCAACGCCACATCGCGCACCCTGCTCGATGGTGCGCCACTGGTAGTGCTGGTCAATGGCGGTTCCGCCTCGGCCTCCGAGATCGTCGCCGGCGCCCTGCAGGATCACAGGCGCGCCATCATCGTCGGTACTCCTACCTTCGGCAAGGGCTCGGTACAAACCATCCTGCCGCTCAACAACAACACCGCCCTGAAACTCACTACGGCCCGTTATTACACACCATCCGGTCGCTCCATCCAGGCCGAGGGTATCAAACCGGACATCGTCCTCGAGCCGGTCAAGATCACCACCCTGGAGCACGCCGAGGATAGCCGCCTGAAAGAGGCCGATCTCGCCGGCCATCTGGAAAATGGTGAAGGCAAGAATACGGACAAGGAAAAACCTGACGCCAAGACCGACAACAAGGCACCCGAGCTGCCTCTGGCACAGACGGACTACCAACTTTACGAGGCCCTGAACATCCTCAAAGGGATACAGATCCTGCAAAGCCGCTAGCACTCCGTCAAGAGGCGCGGATCGATCAACCCAGAGAAATGAAAACCCGTCCACTCAACCTGATAAAGACACTATCCCTGTCAGCTCTGCTGCTGACGGGGATGCTGTTTGGGCAGCCAGCAACGGCAGACCCTCTCCCCTCTATCGCCAAACCGGATCGACCGGCCATCAGTATCATCATCGATGACCTCGGCAACCTCCGTGATCGCGACCTGCGCGCCATCCGCCTGCCCTGGGCCATCACCTACGCCTTCCTGCCGCACACCCCCCACGCCCGCGAACTGGCCAACCTCGCCAACAGCCTCAACAAGGAGGTCATGATGCACCTGCCCATGGAGGCCTTGGAGCGCAAGCGTCTCGGCCCCGGCGGCCTGACCCTGGACATGACCCGGCAACAGTTCCTGCACCAACTGCGTGACGACATCGCCGCTGTGCCCCACCTCGCCGGCATCAACAACCACATGGGCAGCCTGCTCACCCAACACCCCGGCCACATGCACTGGCTGATGCAGGAACTGGGTGAGCACGACGCGCTCTACTTCGTCGATAGTTACACCACCAAGACCAGCGTGGCGATACAGGCCGCCAATGAAAACTGGGTGCCCAACATCCGCCGCGACGTGTTCCTCGACAGCGACCGCGACCCCGCAAAAATCCGCGCCGAACTGCGTCGCACCGTGCGTCTAGCCCGTGAACACGGCATCGCCCTGGCCATCGGCCACCCCTATCCCGAGACCCTTGAGGTACTGGAGCAAGAACTACCGCTACTGGCCGCTAAAGGCATCGACATCCTGCCCGTCTCGCAGCTTCTCGATAAACACATGCAGAGGTTCCGCACATGGCGCGCGTTCTTGTCCCCCTAGCCCAAGGCTGTGAAGAACTGGAGGCCGTAACCATCATCGACCTACTGGTACACGCCGACCTCAAGGTGGTCAGCGCCGGCCTCAAACCCGGTTCCCTGCACTGCAGCCGTGGTGTCATTATCCTCCCCGACACCACCCTCGGCGAAGCCCTGCAATGCCCATAATCCTCCAAAAAAACCAAAAGGCCCACCACACCAAGTCTTACCTTTTTCCAACATTTTTCCAATAATCCTGCTCACTTTCGAATAGAGGAATTCGTATAATTCGTAGTAGTTCAGACTCTGATGGCTCCCCACAAAAAACCTGATAGGGTGGGCAGGCTTTTCATGCCCACGTGGAATATGCGTTTATAAATTGAGGTGAAATATGCAAGCGGTAGTTAAAAAGTGGCTCAAAGATAAAGAGTATGGGTTTCTCGATAATGGTTCTGGTCCAGACATAATGATTCGTAAATCAGACCTTGTTCGTTGCCAGTATTTAAAGACTGGAACAACCGTCGAGTTTGAGTGTCATCCTGCCAAGGAAGGCTTAATAGCTAAAAAGGTTAGGCTTATACGACAAAATACGGGAGGGCGCGGGCCAAATGGCAACCGCAATAAAAATGGCGGGGCTAAATTCATAGGGGTTATGAGTTAATTGGAATATGTTTAATGAGGATCCAACTGTGCTGTTGAATTTTTCCGCCAACGAAGCCCGCGTAATCGGTTGTCTGATGGAGAAATCTGTCGTCACGCCGGATCAATATCCATTGACGCTTAATGCTCTTACCAACGCCTGCAACCAGAAATCCAGCCGCGATCCTTTAATGTCCCTGGAGCCAGGCATAGTCCAACGTACCGCCCGCGACTTGCAGGCCAAACATCTCATACGCGCTGAGGAGAATTTCAAGAGTGGGGTTGAGAAATTCACACAACGCTTTTGCAGTACACACTTTGGCGAATATCAGTTTAACCCATCTCAGTTTGCTATTGTCTGCTTGCTATTGCTGCGCGGCCCTCAAACGCCTGGGGAGCTAAAATCGCGCAGTGGTCGCCTGCATGCCTTCACCGACAATTCTGCCGTCGTGGATACCCTTGCCGGGCTGATCGAGTGGGAAGGCAATCCGTTGGTAGTGAAGCTCCCGCGCACGCCCGGACGCAAGGACTCAGAGTACATGCACATGTTCTCCGGTTCCATTGACATTGAAGCACACGCAAGCCAAGCACAGTCTGCGATTGACGTCGCGACTTCAGAGCGGGGCAGTGTGTCCGAGTTGGCACAGAGGGTCAGTCGGCTGGAAGCGGAAGTCGCCGAACTCAAAGAGCAATTAAAAACGTCACCATGACCAGCCTAAAGATCAAACAACTCGATATTGGGAGATGGTTCTACCCGGCGATCGGGGACAAAGCACGATTTAACAGCCTGGGTTTTCTAAAAACCGTGGCCTGTCCGTTCGCAGTAATAGCAGTAAGTCTAGCGGGTTAAAGTCCCGTCCGAGGAATTGTCCGTACGCCTCGGTAGTATGAGGAAGCGGCGCTGTGGTAACACAGGGTCATGAGCTTTCTTCCGGCAAGTAAGTGAACCTATATGTAGCCTCGCAAACAAATTGGAGGAGCTGACCCTGCGGACAGAAGGGGAAGGCCGTTGAGGTAGGTGCTGGAATAACGAAAGTAGCATCTACAGACGCCTAAGGTAGCCGGTGCCTGCTCTCTACTCTAGCCTATTGTCGTGGCCTGTTCCCTATTGTCCCAACTAATTTCACAGCATCCATTCTGACCACAAATTTCTGAACTTAACTCAACACGAAACTTTATTCGTTAGGTTTTTTCACTATGTATAACCTACCACTTTCGCGCAAGAACTCTTAGCATCCAACTCAAGCAGATAAGGAGCTTCAAAGCCTTCATAGGCTTTCTTCTTTTTATCTGGCAAATCTTTCCATCCTGTAATCCTACCGCGACATCCCTCAGAGCCACACATACACTTCTGCGGGAAGTAGTCGATAATATAGTTTCGCATAGCATAATCAAAAGTTATTTCTTCATTAACACTAATCTCCTTTATTGCAACAAAATTATGTGCGCCAGTTTCATTTTCTCTAACACCACAATTTGGGTCACAGGAATGATTAACCTTAGTTACTAATCCATCGTGAAGCACAAACTTATTTTCGCCCACCTGTGAAGCATGAGAATGATTCCCATTCAGCACTTCTTTAATAACGCCAATCATTACTGTGTCACCAACCGTAAATGATTTGGTGGCGAAAATGCCTTCTCCCTTTCCAGAAGAATTCCTTAACTCAAACCCATCTTTCATAATGTAGCCTCGTAAACGAATTGGCGGAGCTGACCCTGAGGACAGAAGGGGAAGGCCGTTGAGTAGGCACTGGAATAACGGAAGTAGCATCTACAGACTCCCGGGGTAGCCGGCGCCTGCTCTCTACTCTACCCTCTACCCTATTGTCGCGGCCTGCCCCGAATGGCACTTCCTTAAGGATATTTTCTTTATAAATCAAGTCTGTCTGCATTTATTTTGCGCTAAGACTCTTATCTTCTGCTGCTATCACTGATCTTGAAAACGCTATAAATACAGTTGAAATGGCTTTTTCCTTGCCAGCAGCATTAACTCAGACTCAAGCATAAGACATTGTTCTTATTATAAATATACCCCTGAGGAAGTGCCATTCTGGCCTGCCCTCTCGGTTAAAATTTATGCTCATTTTAACTCTATCTGGTTAAACTGGAAGGCGACCAAACCAACAACGGAAGAAAACCCAATGTGTGTTCTCCACAGTAACACACATCCCTATTTGCTGTGTGTGGTATCGATTTGCACGAGAACTACCCCCTCTGCTGCTCAAAGAGGTGATAAAATTGACTTCAGACTATAGTAAAGCACCAAGATTTTGCAGGAATGATTCTCAATATTAATATTTGAGTATCCAAGGAAAGTAGTCGCAACTAATGTATTAGCGTAAACTTATTGGGCAATAAAGAGGATCCGTGCGGGAGCGGAGGGGGGGAAGGGTGACCGGCATTCCTACCGTGATGGCCAATATATATCCAAACAAAACTGGGAAAGTAATGACGATAAGACACCAAATACAATTTCCGAAAGATGAATTAACCAGCATCAATCAAGACGAAGCCTATTTCTACCTTCAAGGTTCAGGTGGTAAGAGAAAAATAAGGTTCCACGACTACGATGAAATTTACCAAGTACCAGGTCTGTATGAACAAATATTTTATGATCGCCTTAAATGTACATCTCCAGGTAAAGTAGCATCAATTCTCGAATCAGCGGTAAAACAGTATCAAAATAACTTTACTGAGCTTCGTATATTAGATTTAGGTGCAGGCAATGGCATGATGGGAGAAGAGCTAAAAAAGCATGGAGTTTCTCGTTTAATAGGTGTAGACATAATACCCGAAGCTTATGATGCAGCAATTCGCGATAGGCCAGGAGTCTATGATGCATACTATGTTGAAGATTTCACCATCCTAGACAAGGATAAAAAGGAAGAAATAGCAGCATGGCAATGTGATTGCATGGTAACGGTTGCCGCACTAGGTTTCGGCGATATTCCGACGAAGGCATTTTTAGAGGCCTTTAATATAATCAAGAGCGAAGCGTGGGTGGCCTTTAATATTAAGGATACCTTCTTTGATAGAAGCGATGACTCAGGGTTTTCAAAAATGATCAGGGAATTAATTTTCTCTAAATATCTTGATATTTACTACATCGAACGCTACCGACATAGACTATCAATTGAAGGCGAGCCACTGTACTACTTCGCGATAACAGGATGGAAAACATCAGATGTACCTGATGATTTCATGGAAGAAAAAGGCCTAATGGCCTAACGAATAGGGCTCTCCATTACTTGCCCAAGAACAAGATTATTTTCTGATGACCAAGCACTTACCCTATGAATCACTTTCTTAGGAACGTGCACGAAATAACATCCTGGTATGGCGCTCATATTTAGCCTGTATTTGTTCGTTCTGATTGAACAAAAGCGCAGGTGTAGATGGCGGTCAAAACCCGAGCATAGTTGGCGAACAGCGGTAACCGGACAAAAGAGCTGCGGATAGCAAGTCAGAAGAAACAGCCAGCTACAACGAGTGACATCAAGTAAAGAAATCGGGAAAATGGAGAGAGCCGTTGAGACAGGTGTGGCACCGGATCTTGACCTCAACAGTCCCCCGGTACCACACCCCAAGACCGTGCAAAAGCACGAGCATGGATAGTATGACCCCCATTTTCCATCCATGCCAGTTCTCATCGGCAGTTGCCACCGATGGAGAACACTGCCCGTCTCTACAACTGTGCCCGTTGTCACTGCCAAGTCATCATCTGCGGCCACTGCGACCGGGGCAATATCTACTGCGGTAAATCCTGTGCAGACTTAGCCCGTAAAGCATCACTAAATGCAGCCGGAAGACGCTATCAGAACACTCGCAACGGCCGTTTCAAGCATGCTGAGCGTCAACACCATTACCGATCACGCCGCAAGAAAGTGACGCATCAGGGTTCTCCTGAATCACCCCTCAATGATCCACTACCCCCTCGGTCAGAAGCCCCGGCATCCGTTGCTACCACTGAGGCTGAAGGTATCCGCTGTCATTTCTGTGGACGCCCGTGCAGCCCTTTTTTGCGGTTGGACTTTCTACACAGGGCACCTTCTCTCCCGGCTTCTGACCGGAAAGTCATTCACCGGCCACCGCCGTTCTGGTCGCAAGCCCCCTGATCTTGCGCTGGCTTTTTGGCTTGGGTTTGTCATAACCGTCACTGGAGGGCGGCTTACTGCTATTACGGCTGTTCTTGGCCAGTTTGCCCTTTAATTCCTCGATCTCCTTTTCCAGACCAGCGATACGAGCGCACTGCACCATGAGGATTTCGTTTTGCTGCATCAGCAGTGCAATCAAGTCATTTTTTTCTAATACGCTGAGGGCTTTTTTGTCGAGAGGTGTTTGCATGGCAACAAAGCTTATACCAAAATCGGACGGTTATTCAATGGCTTATCTGAATTTGGGGCTGAGGGCTGAGTAGTTACCTTGAAAGTGCTATACATACAGTTGAAAGGGCCTTTCCCTAACCATCAGCATTAACGTAGAGACAGGCATAGGGCATTGTTTTTATTGGAAATACGCCCTTAAGGAAGTGCCATTCCGGCCTACCCCCTATTGTCCCTCCAAAACTTGAGTGATATGTTAGCTTTTTGATGACAAAATGCACACTTTAAGCTATGGTCTGTAAATGAAAATATATGCTTGGAACCCCGAGAAAAATGAAACACTCAA
Organism: Gammaproteobacteria bacterium; assembly: GCA_021647505.1. Taxonomy (GTDB): domain Bacteria; phylum Pseudomonadota; class Gammaproteobacteria; order SZUA-152; family SZUA-152; genus DRQN01. The sequence goes on along the minus strand of JAKIUN010000001.1, from coordinate 55,166 downwards.
GAGAGAAAGGAATGTCTCATTTGAAAAAATAGTCCTTAATATACAACTAGGTAATGAAGTTGATATCTACGATCACCCGAATAAGGTGCTTTACCCAAATCAAAAGATATCAGTTGTAGTGATAGAAGATTACGCATATTTAGTTCCCTATATTGAAGAAAAGGATGAAATATTTCTCAAAACAATTATCCCAAGTCGCAAAGCAACTAAGCAGTACATAGGTGATGCAAATGAGTAAATTAGACACTGAAGAAGAAGAAATTCTAGAGGCTTTTGAAGCGGGAAAAATGAAGAAGTCTAAAAATTCAAAACGACAGATTAAACAGCATATGGAAGCTGCTAAGGCAACATTCAAAAAAGATGCGCGTATTAATATTCGTTTGTCTTCTCGTGATCTTCGATCACTGCAAGCAAAGGCCTTAATGGAAGGTATGCCGTATCAAACACTTGTTTCCAGCATTCTGCATAAATTCATAGATGGTCAGCTTGTAGATAAATCAGCTAACAAGGCAAATTCAGTCGACACCAAAAAGCGGCGCGGCTGATTTGCGAATAATTGGGGACAGAAGGGGAAGGCCGTTGAGTAGGTGCTGGAATAACGGAAGTACCCAGGGTAGCTGGTGCCCCTCTCTCTCTGTCCCTATTATTATGGATCTGCCTGGGTTGCATTTGCATCAACTCACGGGCGATCGCGCTGAAACCTGGTCAAAATTCTACTCGGCAACGACAACCCCAGCGACGCCGAAAGCACCCCGCAACACCTATAATCCTTCAAAAAGTACCTAAAGGCCCGCTATTGCCTCGGAATTAATAAGTCGATAGAATCAGCCGATCTACAAGGCGGCAGTCTCTATCGGGACTGCCTTTTTCTTTTTGTTTTTTGGCTTTTTTAACAACCTGTCTGTCGACAACGATAAATCAAAGCATGACTCACACATTGATGACCACCTACGCACGGCTCCCTATCAGCTTCGAGAAAGGCGACGGCGCCTGGTTATGGGACACGGATGGCAAACGCTACCTGGATGCCATCAGCGGTATCGCCGTCTGTAGTCTGGGCCATGCCCACCCGGCCGTCACCCACGCCCTCTGCGAACAGGCCGGCCAACTGGTGCACACCTCCAATCTGTACGGTATCCAGCGCCAGCAGGCCCTGGGCGACCGGCTCACCGCCGTGGCCGGCATGGATCGAGTGTTCTTCGGCAACTCCGGCGCTGAGGCCAACGAGGCCGCTATCAAGCTGGCGCGCCTGCACGGCCATGGCCTTGGCATCGAACGCCCCGCTATCGTGGTCATGGAGGGCAGCTTCCACGGCCGCACCCTGGCCACCCTGAGCGCTACCGGCAACCGCAAGGTGCAGGCCGGTTTCGAGCCGCTGGTAAGCGGCTTTCTGCGTGTGCCCTACGGCGACCTTGAGGCCATCGCTGCACTCAGCAAAAATAAGGACATCGTCGCCGTACTGGTGGAACCGGTACAAGGTGAAAACGGCATTCGCATCCCCAGCGGCGACTATCTGCCCGGCATCCGCCGGCTATGCGACGACAACGGCTGGCTGATGATGCTGGACGAGATCCAGACCGGCCTGTGCCGCAGCGGTGAATGGTTCGCCTGGCAGCACAGCGGCGCGCGGCCCGATGTGCTCACCTGCGCCAAGGCGCTGGGCAACGGCGTACCCATCGGCGCCTGCCTGGCACAGGGCAAGGCCGCCGAACTGTTCCAGCCCGGCAACCACGGCTCCACCTTCGGCGGTAATCCACTGGTATGCGCCGCCGCGCTGGCAGTCATCGACACCATGGACGAACATAAGCTTGCCGCGCGCGCCAAGGCCCTGGGTGAGCAACTGCTGGATGACTTACGCGCCGCCCTTGACGGCGTCGCAGGCATCCGCGAAATCCGTGGCCAGGGCCTGCTGCTGGCCATCGAGCTGGATCGGCCCTGTGCCGAACTGGTGCAACAGGCGCTGAACGAAGGCCTGTTGATCAACGTGATCGCCAGCCAGGTGGTGCGGCTGCTGCCGCCGTTGATCCTGAGCGACGACGAAGCCACGCTGCTGGTGGACACCCTGTCCGCCCTGATTCGCCGCTTCCTCGCCTGAACGTTTCCACCCGACCCTGCCGAGATCACCACCGTGGCCGTACGACACTTCCTCACCCTCAATGACCTGAGCCGCGACGAGCTGCGCGCCCTCATCCAGCGCGCCATCGAACTCAAGCGAATGCAGCACAGAGGCGAGATCTATCAGCCGCTGAAGAACAAGGTGTTGGGCATGGTGTTCGAGAAATCCTCTACCCGCACTCGCGTCTCCTTCGAGGCCGGCATGGCACAGTTCGGTGGCCACGCCATCTTCCTCTCACCACGAGATACCCAGCTGGGGCGCGGCGAACCCATCGAGGACTCGGCGCGCGTCATGTCCCGCATGCTGGATGCCATCATGATCCGCACCTTCGAGCACGAAAAGATCGAACGCTTCGCCGAGTTTTCCGGTGTGCCGGTAATCAATGCCCTCACCGACCGGTTCCATCCCTGCCAACTACTGGCCGACATGCAGACCTGGGTCGAGCATCGCGGCGACATGACCGGCAAGACCGCAGCCTGGATCGGTGACGGTAACAACATGTGCCATTCGTACATCAACGCAGCGCGCCTGTTCGACTTCCAGCTGCGCATCGCCGTCCCCGAGGGCTATCTGCCGGACGCAGCGATACTGGCGATCAGCGAAGACCACGCCCACCTCTGCGCCACCCCCGCCGTGGCCGTGGCCGGTGCCGATCTGGTGGTCACCGATGTCTGGTCAAGTATGGGCCAGGAAGAGGAACAGGCGGCGCGTGAGAAGGCCTTCGCCGACTATCAGGTCGATGCCGAACTGATGACCCAGGCCGCGCCCGACGCCCTGTTCATGCACTGTCTGCCCGCCCATCGCGGCGAAGAAGTGTCGGCCGTGGTCATCGACGGCCCGCAGAGCGTGGTATGGGACGAGGCCGAGAACCGCCTGCACTCACAAAAGGCCCTGCTGGAATTCCTCCTCAGCTGACGAGCAGCCGACTCAGGCAAGCGTGCCTCTGTTATCATTCGCTCGATGCAACCCTTACTGCAAATCAAGAATATCGAGTGCCGCTACCGCGAACAGATCGTGGTCAGCGGCCTGTCCCTGCATGTCAACGAAGGCAGCCTGGTCTGCCTGCTCGGCCCCAGCGGCTGCGGCAAGACCACGGCGCTACGCGCCATCGCCGGCTTCGAACCCATCAGCCAGGGCGAGATCCGTATGGGTGATGTCAGCCTGTCACGCCCGGGCTTCACCCTGGCCCCGGAAAAGCGCCGCCTGGGCATGGTCTTTCAGGACTACGCCCTGTTTCCACACATGACCGTCGGCGACAACGTCGGCTTCGCCTTGCGCCAACAGTCGAGCCACCAACGGCGCGAAACCATCAGCCGCATGCTCAAACTGGTTGGCCTGTCGGATCTTGTCGCACGTTATCCCCACGAGCTGTCCGGCGGCCAGCAACAGCGTGTGGCCCTGGCCCGCGCCCTCGCCGGTCAACCGCGCGCCATCCTCATGGACGAACCCTTTTCCAATCTCGATGTGGACACCCGTGAACGCCTCAGCCTGGAAGTTCGCGACATCCTCAAAAATGCGGGGATCACCGGCATTCTCGTCACTCACCATCAGGACGAGGCCTTCGCCCTCGGCGATCAGGTCGGCGTCATGTCGCAGGGCCGCATCCTGCAGTGGGACACTCCCTTCAATCTCTACCACGAACCCCAAGATCGCTTCGTCGCCGACTTCATCGGCCAGGGCGTGTTTATCCCTGGCACCATGCTGAACCGCGACACCGTGAAAACCGAGCTCGGCGTACTACAGGGCGATCGCGCCTACGACTGCCCGCCGGGCGCGCCCGTGGAGCTGCTGCTGCGCCCCGATGACATCGTCCCCGACCCCGGTGGCCAGCAGTTGGCCCGCATCGTACAAAAGGCCTTCAAGGGAGCCGAGACACTCTATACCTTGGAGCTGCCTACCGGCACCCAGCTGCTGTCCCTGCTCCCTAGCCACCTGGATCACGCCATCGGCGAACAGGTTGCCATCCGCGCAGACGTCCACCACCTCGTCGCCTTTCCGCGCTGAATGCACGTCCGCAACAGTCCATCTTGTGCGCATGGCGCACACTACAACCTGCCCGTAGCGTGCGCTGTGCGCACGGTAGCACTAAGAACCCGATAAAAGGTTTTTGAATCTTTTTAGGCTAAAAATACCCGCCACAAAAAAACGCGCCCCGGATAACCGGGGCGCGTTCAGTACTCGTCACTACCGCTTGCCTCAGAGGCCGGACAGATACTCCGATACCGCGATAATTTCCTCATCTGTCATACCCTGTGCCACCACAGCCATCATACCAGCCGGGTCATTGGCACGGATGCCGGACTTGAAGTCACGGAGCTGCTTGACCAGGTAGTCCTTGGTCTGCCCACCAATCACGGGGAACAGTGCATTTTTCTTGTCCAGGCCCTTGCCCTTCTCGCCATGGCAACGAATACAGGCGGCAAAATCACCCAGCTTCTTGTTGCCACTGAGGTGTAGCTTTTCGCCTTTTTTGGCCAGCTTGGCATCACCCGGCGTCCCCTTCATCATTTTCAGGCTGGCGTAATAAGCAGCGATATCCTTCAGATCCTGACCCTCGGCCACCATCCCGGCCATGGCGACCATGGTATCGTCAGCGGTGCGGTTACCCAGCTGGAAATCCCGCACCTGTTTATACGTGTAAGCCGCATACTGGCCTGCCATATGCGGGAAGGCAGGGTCGACGCTCATGCCATCGGCACCGTGGCAGCCGCCACACATCTCAGCCTTTTCCTTTCCGGCCTTGGGGTCTCCTTCGTCATCGCGCATACTACCGGCGATGTTCTTCTCCGCCGCGTAAACTCCCCCCGCGCCCATCATCAAGACAATGAGCAGTACAACGATTCCTCTTCCGCTTCTTTTTGTCATGGAACAATACCCTTCACTATGAGTTGGAATTTTCCGTTACCGCGACACCGACCCGACCTCGGCCGTCAGAAACGCCGCGCCCCCTGCCGACCAAACGCAAAAGTACATCAAGCCTGCCAATCAGGTCAATTCTGCCTGAAAAGCTGTAACACCCGGTAGTCATTTTGGACTATGCCTGATTTTTCACCGGCCGGACTTTTGAGTCCGTCATGACGATAGAGTATTATCGTCGCAGCCTCCTGCATTCTCTAGTAGCATCAAACATCGCGAATCGCAACCCAATATGCAAGCAAGGCCACAAACGCCATCATGATGACGCCGGCCCACACCGGTGTCAGCAACCTTAAATATACGCAAGTAAGTTGGTATCCCAAACCATGACAAGAAAATTGCTCTTTGCCCTCTGCCTGTTACTGTTGGGCGGCAGCGTCTTTGCAGAAATAAAATATGTCGTCGATCAGATCGTCATCACCCTGCGCTCAGGACAGTCCAACCAGCACCAGATACTCCGCACCCTGCCCAGTGGCACAAAAATGGAGGTCTTGGAAACAGGCGAAAAATACAGCCGGGTGCGCCTCACAGACGGCACCGAGGGCTGGGTGCTGAACCAGTACATGATCTCGACCCCCATTGCCAAACACCGCCTGGCGGCGACAGAGAAAAAACTTGCCGGGCTGGAAGCGGAAAGTATCCGGCTAAAGGAAGAGCTGGCGGCCACCAGCAGTAAAGCGGGCGGCATCAGCGAGCAGTACGCCAAGCTGAAAAAGGAAGATGAAAAACTCAACGAAGAACTCGACCGGCTGCGCAGTGTCGCCGCCAAACCCCTGCAACTGAAAAATGAAAACACCCGGCTGAAGAAAGAACTGCTGGATCTGGAAAACGAACACGAACTGGTGCAGCAGGAAAACCAGATGCTGCGCGACAGCGCCGAGCGCGAGTGGTTTCTCACTGGCGCCGGGGTCATCATCCTCGGCATCATCCTCGGCCTAATCGCTCCCAGCCTGCGGCCACGCAAGAAATCTAGCTGGAGTTCATTGTAGAGCATAGAGTGGGCCATGCCTGCGAATGGAGCGGAAAAGCGATCTGCAAATGACGCGAATAGACGCCAATATTCTCAGGCTCGTCACACCGCTCTGCGGTGTCACGAGATATGACAAAGTCGGGGCATCCATCGCGGCCTGGGAGCCGCTCCTTGCAGCAATGGGCGCCAGCCTCCCTATTTCTCGATCTGACTCACGTCCCGCACCGCACCGCGTGAGGCGGAGGTGGCAAGCGCCGCATAGGCGCGCAGGGCGGCGGATACCTGGCGCTCACGATCCACCGGCTTCCACGCCGCCTTTCCCTTCGCTGCCATGGCCACGCGCCGCGCTACCAGCTCTTCATCGGGAATCGCCAGGCGAATACGGCGATTGGGGATATCGATCTCAATGCTGTCACCCTCTCTCACCAGACCGATGGCGCCGCCCTCGGCGGCCTCCGGCGAGACATGTCCGATGGACAGACCGGAGGTGCCGCCGGAAAAGCGGCCATCGGTGATCAGGGCGCAGGCTTTACCCAGCCCCTTCGATTTCAAATAGCTGGTGGGATACAGCATTTCCTGCATACCGGGCCCCCCACGCGGGCCCTCGTAGCGAATGACAAGCACGTCACCTTCCTTGATCCTGTCGTCAAGAATGGCCGACACGGCGTCGTCCTGGCTCTCAAAGATGCGCGCCGGGCCGCTGAAGGTAAGGATGGACTCGTCCACCCCGGCGGTCTTCACCACACAACCGTCCTCGGCGATATTGCCGTAGAGCACGGCGAGGCCACCCTCGCGACTATAGGCATGCGCCAGATCACGGATACAACCCCCGGCGCGATCGTCGTCCAACGATGGCCAGCGCTTTTCCTGACTAAAAGCCTGCTGAGTAGGCACATTGCCGGGGGCGGCACGGAAGAAGGTCTTCACCGACTCGTCGCCGGTCTGCATCACATCCCATTGCGCCAGGGCCTCGGCCACCGACGGGGCATGAATCATGGGCAGCTCGCGGTTGAGCAGACCTGCACGATCCAGCTCGCCGAGGATACCCATCACACCACCGGCACGGTGCACGTCTTCCATATGATATTTCTGCGTCGAGGGCGCTACCTTGCACAACTGTGGCACACGCCGCGAGAGACGGTCGATGTCGTCCATGGTGAACGTCACCTGCCCCTCTTCCGCCGCCGCCAGCAGATGCAAAATGGTATTGGTGGAACCACCCATGGCGATATCCAGCATCATGGCGTTCTCGAAGGCTGCAAAGCTGGCCACCGAGCGCGGCAGCACCGAGGCGTCGTCGCACTCGTACCAGGCGCGGGTAATATCGACGATGCGTCGTCCGGCCTCGAGGAACAACTCGCGACGGTCGGCATGGGTGGCAAGCAGAGAACCATTACCCGGCAACGACAGGCCCAGCGCCTCGGTGAGGCAGTTCATGGAGTTGGCGGTGAACATGCCCGAACAGGAACCACAGGTGGGACAGGCGGAGCGCTCCAACTGCATTACCGTATCGTCATCCACTGCGGCATCGGCGGCACTGACCATGGCATCCACCAGATCCAGATGCACCATCTGACCATCGATCACCGCCTTGCCCGCCTCCATCGGCCCGCCGGAGACAAAGATGGCGGGGATATTCAAACGCAACGCAGCATTGAGCATCCCGGGGGTGATCTTGTCGCAATTGGAAATGCAGACCAGGGCATCGGCACAGTGGGCATTGACCATGTATTCCACCGAGTCGGCAATAATCTCGCGCGAGGGCAGCGAATAGAGCATGCCACTATGCCCCATGGCGATGCCGTCATCGATGGCAATGGTGTTGAATTCCTTGGCCACGCCGCCGGCCTTTTCCACCTCACGCGCCACCAGTTGCCCCATATCCTTTAGATGTACATGACCGGGCACGAACTGGGTGAAGGAATTGGCAATGGCTATGATGGGTTTGTCGAAGTCACCATCCTTCATGCCGGTGGCGCGCCACAGGGCGCGGGCGCCGGCCATATTGCGGCCGTGGGTGGAGGTGCGGGAGCGGTATTCAGGCATGGGGTTCCTCGTCGCGGATTCTGTGCCGACAGCAGGCAGTTGCAGGCAAAGGGCAATACTAACACCTAAATTCTGCACCGGGCCGACTTAACAGTACTTCCATTTACCCCCTCCCCCCGGTGTTTCAGATTGATCACTTGAAGTCTCCTAAAGCCCATCTCCACGCTGCCGATACTCTTTTTGCTTGTATATATTCACTTATATATACCTGCTTATATATCCGTTATCCATCTATCAATTTATTCTGGGATTCATACCATGAAGAAATCCTTGTTCTGGCAGCTGTTCACACCGATCAGCCTGGTTTTTACCATCTGCATCATTGCCCTGGCACTGCTGATTCCCGATATGGTACGCAAAAATACCGAGCAGGAAGCCATTTCCCAGGCCGAAACCACCGTGCAGCAATTCAAGACACTGCGCGCCTATTACACGAAAAACGTGATCAAGAAGATCGCCGGCAAGGATGGCATTTCCCCGGCCATCGACCATCAAAGCAATCCCGACAACATCCCCCTGCCGGCGACCATGATCCATGACCTCAGCGGTCTGCTTGAAGAACAGGGTATCTCCATCCATCTTTACTCGGCCTTCCCGTTCCCCAATCGCGAAAACCGCCAGATGGACGACTTCGGCCGCGAAGCCTGGCGCACCCTCAGCCAAAACCCTGATACGGTTTTCAGCCGCACCGAGGAAGTCGACGGCAAGACCATGGTACGCGTCGCCATCGCCGACCGGATGGTCAACCAGGCCTGCGTCGACTGCCACAATGCCAGGGCCGATACGCCCAAGAATGACTGGCAGCTCAACGATGTCCGTGGCGTACTGGAAGTCGCCCTGCCCATCGATCAGGCACTCGCCAATGGCGCGACGCTGAGTAACGAAATCACCGGCTTCCTGCTCGCCACGGCCTTGCTCATATTCGCCCTACTCTATTTCATCTACAAAAAGACCATCGGTAAAAAACTCGAGCAATTGAGCGCGGCCCTGCAGGAGATCGCCGAGGGTGACGGTGATCTAACCCGGCGCCTCGATGAAAGCCGCAAGGATGAACTGGGTGAAGTCGCCCACTGGTTCAATCTTTTTGTCGGCAAGCTGCAACACCTGATGGGTGATATCAAGGGCTCCACGGACAGCCTGACGAACTCTGCCCAGCAGCTCTCCCAGGTCGCCGAGAAGTCCAACTCCGAGATCACCGAACAGCAGATGCAGACCGACCAACTGGCGACCGCCATCAACGAGATGGCCGCAGCGGTACAGGAGGTTGCACACAATACGAAACAGGCGGCAACAACGGCCGACAAGGCCAACCAGGAGGCCAGCAACGGGCGCAGCATCGTCAATGGCAACATCGACGCCATGGACAGCCTCGCCAACGACATCCAAAAGGCCTCCGCCGTCATTCATCAGTTACAGTCGGAATCCAATGAAATCGGCGGCGTGCTGGACGTCATTAAAGGCATTGCTGAACAGACCAATCTGCTGGCCCTCAATGCCGCCATCGAGGCCGCCCGCGCCGGTGAGCAGGGACGCGGTTTCGCCGTGGTGGCCGATGAAGTCCGCACCCTGGCAAGCCGCACGCAGGAGTCCACGCAGGAGATTCAAAACATGATCGAGCGCCTGCAGTCGCGTGCCCAGGAGGCGGTCAAGGTGATGGATGAAAATCAAGCGCAGAGTCAGGCCGGGGTGGAAAACGCCAGCCGGGTCAATGACTCACTGCAAAACATCAATACCGCCATCGAGGAGATCAGCAACCTCAACACACAGATCGCCAGTGCCGCCGATGAACAGAGTCATGTCGCCGAAGAGGTGAACCGGAATATCCAGCAGATCAGCCAGTGCACGGATGCCGCCGTCGGCGGCTCCGAGCAGGTCGCCCGGGCAAGTGAAGACCTGACCCAGCTGGCCACACAATTGCGCAATCTGGCGGACAGGTTTAAGACCTGAAGTCTAAAAGATTGTTCTGTAGGAGCGGCTCCTCAGGCCGCGATGATGGTTCCCGTGGTGCCAGGAAGTCCGTCATCGCGGCCTGAGAGGGCCACTCCTACAGTCAAGTGTGTAGTATGTTTTCTGATGGAGCCTCATACTTCGGATAATTACACTGTTCTGGAACCCCTTCTTTCCCAATCTCAATCCCGATGGGGTGCACGCTGCTTGGCCTCGTTGACGCGCAGGCTGCGACCAAAAAATTCCATGCCATTCAGGGCGGCGATGGCGGCGTCTGCTGCCTGGCTTTCCATTTCCACAAAACCGTAACCCCGGGGACGGCGGGTGATGCGATCCGTCATCAGGCGTACGGAAACGACCTGGCCGTGGGCCTCGAACAGTGCCTGCAGGTCTTCACGTGGGGCGCTGAAGGCGACGTTGCCGACATAGATGGATTTTATTTCGCAGTCACTGTCGCCGGCCGGGCGCGCGGGTGCCTTTATGCTGGGGCGTTCGGCGTGTTCTCCCGCATGAAAAAAGCTGCCGAAAAAGTGACCAATGATGAGTCCGGCTATCAGCAGGAGCAGGGTGCTGGCGGTATTGCCGAGGACAAGCCAGACGAGGGCACCGATGATGCAGGCGATGGCCAGGCCGATAAAATAGGTGGGTAAGGAAGGGGCTCGAAACGTCATGAGATGTGATTCCGCATTATTAGTGGTTACCACGGCAGGAGGATTTCCTGTCGCAGGGGCGGGCAATCTTATACCAAAATGGCGGGGATTTATCGAGCGAAGCCGTCGTAGAGCAGTACGCGCAGGGCGTTGAGAGTGTCGGTGTTATAGTCACTGAAGGCGAGGGCAGTACCGTTGTCGTGGTTGCGCACCACCCGTGCCGGCAGGCGGTGCTGTTGGGTTCCGTTGGTGCTGCGCAGGCTGAACGAGACATCCAGCCTTTTGTCGATATCGAGAACCGGCAAGGCGGTATCGATAAAAATACCGCCGATGCTGATGTTTTTGCTATTGGCCTGGAGGACTTCCTGCCCATCGTATAGCAGGGTGATGTGCAGTTGTATGTCCTGACGTTCACTCCAGCGATTGTCACTGTCCATGGAATTGTCCATAATTTGTTTTCTTATTCGGTTTTATCGCGTCCGTCATGCATTTAGGATGGGTGCGGAATGTTTTGTAATGCCCGTTACTTGTTAAAGGGTACTTTACAGCGAGCTTAAGGTGTCGATGAGTCTCGGGCAGGGCTCAAGAAAACTCAGGCCGATGCCTTTGGGTGTACTGCGGACGATGATGGCCTTTACCGGTGCTATGGCACGCATGTAGCTGAGGCTTTCGGCAATAATCTCAACCGTGTGGTTGAGCTTTAATTTCGCCGGATCCAGTTCGACAAAGAGACCATTCTGGCTGAAGTTGCGAATATGGGCGCTAATAATGCCCAGCGGTTCGTAACTGATACGGGTCGGGGTATTGGTAAGGCTGCGGGTCTGGTGGCGGCGTTCCATAATTCCGAGAAACTCCCTGTAGGTCTGTTTACGCGCGTTGTGAGCCATGGTTGAGACCACATTTGTGGGCCGGCAAGCGTTTGGTTGGCTCAGGTGGGCTTGCCAAGCTGCGCACTATAGCGACACGCGACAGCAGCGGGTATTGGGGTGAGTATGGCCTAACCCTGGGGTAATTACCTGTTTTTATAAGTAATTACCCCAGGGTTAGGCCTGTGCGTGCCGCTCACTGCGCCGACCGTTTGCAGGCAGAGTGAAGCGGAAGGTGGCGCCACCGGCATCATTGACTTCGTGGCTGAGATGACCGCCGTGATCCTCAATGATAGTGGTGCTGATGGCCAGCCCCAGTCCCATACCTTCGGGTTTGGTGCTGAAGAAGGGCGAGGAGAGCTTATCCCGGGTGTCGTCGCTGAAGCCAGGGCCGGTGTCACTGATGGTGATGCTGATCTCCTGATTTTCGCAGCAGTCGAGCATGATCTTTAATTCTTTGCGGTCGCCTTCTACACCTTCCTTTACTTCACTCAGTGCATCGATGGCGTTGCGCAGCAGGTTAAGGATGACCTGTTCCACCTGGATAGCATCGGCATTGACCGGCGGTAAGGTGGCGTCTTGCAGGATATCCAGTTTGATCTCGTTGCTAAGAATTTCACCACGTACTAGGCTTACGGCACGGCGTACCACCTGGGTGATGTCGGTGAGTTCGCGGTGTGGTTTGCCCTTGGTCACGAAGTTGCGTAGATGTTGAACGATGGTGGCGGCGCGTTGCGCCTGGACGATGATCTGTTCCAGGATAGGGCCGAGCTTTTGCGGGTCGTCATCGGCCTTACGCAGGCGATGCAGGCAGCCTTGGGTGTAAGTGGCAATGGCGGCCAGTGGCTGGTTGATTTCGTGGGCCAGGCCGGAGGCCATTTCACCCACGGTGTTGATGCGAGCCACGTGTGCCAGTTTTTCCTGATGCTGGCGGGCGATCTCCTCGGCCTGTTCGCGTTCGGTAATCTCCTTGCGCAACTGTTCATTGATGCTGCTCAACTCCTGGGTGCGGTCGGCCACTAGTTCTTCGAGATGTACGCGCTGCTTTTTCTGCTGGTCGTTCTCGCGCGCATATTTCAGCTGCTGGTTCTCGTGCCGCAGTTCGCTCAGTTGTTGCTGTAGTTGTTCATTTTTGTTCATGTCAGTGATCTCTATTTCCAACGAAACAGCGCTGCACCCAGCAGCAGAAAAACCCCGCTCATCAGGGTTAGCACCAGTAGCTGTGTGCTGATTCCTGCCAGTCCTGCGCCGTCGATCATAATAGCGCGTGAGGCATCGATGATGTGCGTTAATGGAAACAATAATGCCAATTGTTGAATCAGCGGATTGGCTCCCTCCAGTGAAAACCACACCCCGGAGAGAAACATCATCGGCCAGCTCAGTACGTTGAGAATGCCGCCGGCCAGTTCTTCGCTGGCAATGCGTGCGGCCACCAGCAGGCCGAGGCTGATGAGACTGATGGCGCCAAGGGTAAACACCAGCAGGAGCAGGACGTAGCTGCCGAACATACTGAAGTCGATGAACAGGTTGGCGCCGGCGTAGACGCCGCTGGTGATAGCGAGGATCAGCCACAGACGCGACACCACCTGCGCGGTGAGAAATTCAAAGGCGGTCACGGGCGTGGCCTGCAGACGTTTGAGTACACCGCTTTTACGATAGCGCACGATCACGTAACCAACGCCGAAGAGCGCAGAGAACATCATATTCATGGCCAGTACACCGGGGATCAGCCAGTCCACGTAGCGGATTTCACGGCCGCTGACGGTCTGCCGTTGGAAGTCGCCGGTGGAGTGGTTTGCTGTATCCGCCGGTGTGTCTGCTCCGTGCAGGATCCGCTCCAGCATGTAGCCCTTGGGTGAGTCCCGGTTGATCCAGTAATAGTGCTGGTCGAGGTCGAACAGCATGTCCAACTGGTGACGTTCCACCTTGGTGAGGGCGGGGGCCAGTTCGCTGACGGGGATGAAGCGGATGTAGTCAGTGCGGAAGAAGGGCTGCGTCTTTTCTGCCTCCGCCAGTTTCTGCACGGAGTCTGTGCCATAGACGCCGACCTTGTATAGATCCATGGGCTTGCCGGAAAAGGCGAAGGCGAAACCGGCGACGATGAATATCGGAAAGATGATGTTCCAGCCCAGTGCCGCACGGTCGCGGATGAATTCGCGATTGCGGGCCTTGAGCACGGCCAGAAAACGGTGCCAGTTCATGCGCGTAGCCCCTTGCCGGTGAGGGCCAGGAACAGGTCTTCGAGGGTGCGTGGACGGATTTGCAAGCCGGCCAGGGAGATGTCGTTATCGAGCAGGGTGCGAATGGTGGCATTGATGTCACGGCTGAGGATTTCCACCGTCTCTTCTTCCTCGTGCAGGGTGACCGGCAGGGGGAGTTCGGTTGGGTCGCCGGGAATATCAGTGCGTGGAAGTTGCAGTATTACCTCGTCAAAATGCTCGGCCAGCAGAGTCTTGGGTGAGCCGCGAGTGATGATCTTACCGTGATCCATGATGGCGATTTCGTCACACAGTTCGTAGGCCTCTTCCATGTAATGGGTGGTAAGCAGGATGGTCTTTCCCTGTGCACGGATGCGTTTCACCAGTGCCCACAGATTGTGTCGTGCCTGCGGGTCGAGGCCGGTGGTGGGTTCGTCGAGGAACACCACCTGTGGGTTGTTGATCAGGGCAATGGCCAGCAACAGGCGCTGGCGCTGTCCGCCGGATAGCTTGCGGCTGTCGCGATCAAGAAATTCACCCAGCGAGCAGGTATCGACGAGTTCGTCGATGGGTGTGGTGCGTGGGTAGAAGCTGCCGAACATCTGTAATGCCTCGCGGACTGTCATGTAATCCTGCAGAGCGGTGGACTGAAACATGATACCGGCGTCGTTGCGGAAATCTGCACCCGCAGGCTTGTTGCGATAGAGGATTTCGCCACTATCGGCGAGGGTGATGCCTTCGAGCATTTCGATGATAGTAGTCTTGCCTGCGCCGTTGGGGCCCAGTAGGCCAAAGCAGGTGCCCGCTTCGAGACCGAAGCTGACGCCGTTGACGGCCACGACGTCGCCGAAACGTTTGATCAGATGGGTAGCTTGCAGCAGAACAGCCATGCGGAGTGATCCTCAAGCCGGGGAAAGCGGCATAGGATAGGGGGTGAGGGCGGGTAAAGGAAGGGCCGGCATTCTTTCCCGGGTGGTATCTCAGGACTCAACAGGTTTGCCGGTTCATGGCAATGTAGCCTTTTCCGGATCCTGGACGTTCACGGTTGATGGTATACCGATTCTTTCCCGGAGGCGTCGCAACTGTGGCGGCATATGGAAATGCTGGGTTTCTTGTTTGGCGCTCTGCTCTTCGATGGAGGCGTCGAAGTGCTGTCTCAGCCAGTCCAGTGTTTCATCAACCAGGCTCTCCGGCACACTGGCGCCGGAGGTCAGTAATACGGTGCCAACGGTCGTGAACCAATGTTGTTGGAGCTCTTCAGGGCCGTCAATCATCCGCGCAGGTGTACCCAGTGATTGGGCGATATCGGCAAGACGCCGCGAGTTGGAGCTGTTCTGACTGCCGATGATAATCGCAAGTTGTGCCTTGGCGGCCAGCTTGCGCACGGCCTGCTGGCGATTGTGGGTGGCGTAGCAGATGTCGTCCGTACGGGGCTGTTCGATGTGAGGGAAACGCCGTAGCAGGGCCGCCTCGATGTCCTGTTTGTCGGCCACGCTGAGGGTGGTCTGGGTCAGATAAGCGATACGCTCGGGTCTGCCGATATCAAGGGCCGCCACCTCCTCCACCGACTGCACCAGATGGATGGCGCCCGGCGCCTCACCCATGATGCCGACCACCTCGTCATGGCCGCGGTGGCCTACCAGCACCAGGGTATAGCCCCTGCGCGCATAGCGCACCGCCTCACCATGCACCTTGGTGACCAGTGGGCAGGTGGTATCGATAACGTTCAATTCACGTGCTTGTGCCTCCTGTCGTATGCCGGGTGACACGCCGTGAGCACTGTACATGAGGGTTGCGCCTACCGGCACATCCTGCAGGTCATCGATGAACACAACGCCGCGCGCAGAAAAATGCTCGACCAGATAAGCGTTATGGACGATCTGGTGATAGACATACAGCGGGGCACCGAAGCGCTGCAGGGCCAGTTCGAGGCTCTTGATCGCCATCTCGACACCGGCACAGTAGCCCCTCGGATTCACCAGTAAAATTCGCATGGGCCACCTCCTATGATCGGGATGATTTTTTCCCACAGTCCATGATCAAACGTCTACATCTTGTGCAGAGCCTGCACCTGATAAATTGGTGATGCAAGCTGCAAATACCCTACCGAAGCCGAATGGTAATATCACCCCATTTAGCGAGCTGCTCGGTGGTCAGGTTTATCCGCGCCGTCTGCGTCAACCTGGAATCTGCGGTTGACCGCCTCATACTGAGATTTGTTACTGTTATGCAAGCTATTATATTAGCAATGATCAGCCTGTTCAGCCACTGGGTTCAAGTACTGGGCTCGGGTGGTGGTTGGGTGTCGTTCGGCTTGGCATTGCCACACTGATTTCCGGTACTATAATCTGATTGAATCAACCTGAACCGTATCCAGTACCTGCCAGGGGGCATAAATATGAGCACACACACCGAGTCTGTCGTCAATGAACAACCTACCGGCCTGGAAGACGTTGTCCGCTCGGTTCGGGCCGTGGTTCGCGCCTCGCGTGCCGTGGGCGAGGCATCGGCGGATGTGCTGGAACGCGAATTGGCGATGGCTCTCAGTATCTCCGAGCAGATCCGCGACAATGTGTTTTCTGAGAAAATGCTGCAAGAAGCCCGCACTGAAGGCCTGCCGGCTCGCCTGCGTTCGGATGCCCATCGCGCCCTGGATCTGGCCGCCGATGCCGGCGCCATTGTCTATAACAGTGCGCTGGCCTTCCTGGAAAACTTTGCCGATGAGCGCCGTGCACCGCTGGCTTCGCTGCATGCGACACCCACGACTCCGGCCACGGCGGAGCCCGTCAGCAAGGGTTGATTTTCATCTTTTCGGAATTCAAAAGGTGAAAGCAGCTAATCGGGTAACCGGGGGTCTCTAACCCCAGCCCTTTCAAGGTGACTATTCATTTGGTTTTTCCCCACGTAGCAACTTTGCCGTAGAAACATGTGGATGCTTCGAATATTTATTGCGCTTGACAAGAGGTTTCTTTGGGCCTCGCCTCGACTTCATGAATTTTGACAACGTCACATTTGACCCAAGCTGAAGCAAAACCTCAGCCAGTCTAAATAGAGGCATCGCTTGAAAGATAATCCACTCTTTATCCGGTAACGCAACCATCATTCCATCATAAGTGCGGGCAATGTTTCCCGCCAAATAATATCCAGATACTTCCTTTTCTATTTTCTCTTCCCCATGTTGAACTCGTAGAGTGGCTTTTACAACGGCAAGAACATTGTAAGCAACCAGCGCAACACAAAACCCAAATAGGGCTGCTTTCGGATAGCCCAATGTATTCACTTCTGAATGTAAATGTGCTTCCAGCTCTTGAAACAGCGTTTCTATGCGCCATCGCTTGCGATACAGCTCGGCGATAAGCTTGGCGTTGGCCGTGGTTTTCGTCAGATTGGTCAGAATGACAATTTCCTTTTCACTGTCACGCGTTTCTGAGTTCAGGCACAGTCGAATCCTGCGGTATTGTCTGCTCTTACCAAAATCATCAATGATACTGACCCAGTGCTCATATAGCGTTCCAGTGCCTGTTTTCCCCACTTTTATTTCTCGACCAGATGCCTCCCACTTAAGCCCTTTATGCTCTCTACAGATGAAATAACTATCGTTGTCATCAATGGTCAGAAGAAACGCGCGAACACAAAAATTTCGATCCATGATCCACACATCAGAGGGTTCAATCGTGGGTAATAATTGCCCAAGCAGAGAACGTTCCTGCGCATGGCCATCCTCACAAGGAAAAACATCAATAGCCATTTCCAACGCGGGGTCATAAACAACAAGGGACTTTCCGGGAAGCGCACCCGCTCTGGTCTCCCTTAACACATCCAGCCGGTGTTCTGATGCTTCAATGCAGTTACCGTCAAGCATTTTGACTCGATATCCGGGTAACAATGATTTTCGTACTCCCTGTAGCTCATTAACGACTTCGGCCTTTTCTTTTGCTGTTTCGCGGACTAAGGGCCTGCAAAACAATAAGTTACCGAATTCAGTGTTGGATTGGTGCGGTAAAAGCACGCATACACCCTCGCGAGAATTGAAACGGCAAGGGTACTTTGTTAGCAGTACGAAGATCGGGCAATTGCTTCGTTCGCAAGGCTATAGTCTTCAAGCTAATCGAAAAACAATCGAAGGGAAGCAACACCCTGATCGTAACGCACAATTCGAACACATCAACAAACGAGTTAAAGCCATTTTGCGAGCACAGCAACCCGCAGTCTCTATCGATACAAAAAAGAAAGAGCCCTTAGGCAATATGAAAAATGCAGGGAAAACTTACCAACCAAAAGGCAAGCCCAGGAAAGTTAGCACCCATGATTTTCCAGATAAAGCACTCGGCAAAGCCGTTCCCTACGGGGTTTACGATATGGCTTTAAATGAAGCAGGCGTATCGGTTGCGTTAGTCATGACACGGCAGAATTTGCAGTAGCCGCAATTGAACGGTGGTGGGTAAAGATGGGTAAGAAGCGATACCCTGCGGCCAAACGACTATTGATAACGGCAGACTGCGGGGGTAGCAATAGTCCACGAACTCGACTTTGGCGGTGGGCGCTACAACTGTTTTCCAACAAAACAGGTTTAAAGATAGAGTTATGTCACTACCCACCAGGAACCAGCAAGTGGAATAAAATAGAGCACCGCTTATTTTGCCATATCACGCGTAACTGGCAGGGCGTTCCATTGGAAACTCACGAGATTGTCGTTAACCTTATTGGTTCAACAAAAACTAAAGAAGGTTTGGAAGTTCACGCTTGGTTGGACAAAAGCGAATATGAAAAGTCTAAAAAAATTAGTGACGATTTACTTGCCGAAGTGCAAATCAAACGTAATGTGTTTCATGGCGAATGGAACTACCAAATATTGCCAATAAACCACCCCGCAGCAAGCTATTTCGCTACGCGAAAGCGGGGTATTGTACTACCAGTTCAAACGCTTAGGCGTTTGAACAAAAAGCCTACGCAGCAAGCTGCGGGGTGGTTTATTGATGGACAATAAAAATGTAGCGAAAAGAGAGAGAGAGAGGGGGGGGGGGTAAGATTAGAGTGTTTGATGTCACGCACATTCTGGATTCCGGCTTACGCCGGAATGACAAATGGAATATGGTATTTAGATCCTCAATTCCAGCTCAGTGAGAAACACTGCGGCCTGCTGTGAGCCATTGGTGGCTGTGATCTCGTCATAACGAACAATGTCGGTGCGCCAGTTGGCCCAGGGCTTGAGTTTTATGGATGTACCGACTCCAACAATTTATAGTTATGTAAGGATGATGTGGTGTGTGAGCGGGACAAGGCAGCACGCCACTTTTTGCCACGCCAGGAAATGCCGATATTGGTTTCTTCCTGGTCATAATTTTTCGTGCGCAGATTACTGTCACCCCGCCACACATATGCCGTGCCGAAGGCAAAGCGGCCACGGCGCAATTCGCCGCCGATACTCCAGGAGTTAAGATCGGCGCGCTCAGTTATAGGATCGGCGCTGGCGGTCACATGACCACCACTCACGCCGCCGACCCAGCCCCCCAGGTTTTGCTGGTATTGTGCGCCTGACAGCGCATTTTTCGATGCCAGTTGTGGTGAGCCAGTTGCGATGCAGTCTTCGATGTTGCTGCGATTGTTGCGCAACGATTCCGGTCTGATGTGAATCTTTATCTTCCCCACCTTGGTCTGTATCTCAAATTGCAGCGGAATACGCCGCTCATCGTCGCTCAGCCACATGATGAGAAACCCTTTGTCCTCGGCGCCTTCAAGCCGGGTACGCTTGATTTCCAGTTTGTGTGCCGGCAGCCGGGCGCCAGCGATGTCTACGTCTTCCCGGCCTAGGGTATGGGTGCGGTAATAGCGAACTTCGTCTTCATAGGTGACCGGGAAAACCCGATATTGCGAGGCATCGTCCGTCTGCCAGCGGGCAGCGAAAATGAGAGACAGGGGGTCGAGCAGGGACTCCAGATCAGAAATATCGATGGATTTATCATAGATCAACGGCGTGTATTTTCCGTCAAGGAGAGGCCAGGTGTTGAGGAAATCCGGCAGGGGCTTGGCGCCATCTTCTTCCCATTCCATGTCGGCGGGATAGGGGTCGTCATCATCGAAAAAGAAGCCGGCATCGTCGGTGATCTGACGGCGCTGGCGGAACAGCTCGATACGCTTGTCCGTCCAGTTTATCCAGGTGGCATTTTGTTCGTCTTCCGTGCTGTCTTCGATCTCTTCAATCAGCAGGGCGCGTTGCAGCCCGGGATCGACGATGCTGTGTCTTTGGTAGCGAGTGGGGCGCAGTACTTCGGCCACGGCGTAGTTTTCCGTGGAGAGCTTCAGTTGCAGGTGGCAGCCGGGCTGCTGTTCGAAATTTATCGGCCGCTGGCCGGCAATAAGGGCGAGATCCGCCAGTTCCTTCCACACGAAAGCGGTGAAGATACCACGGTAAGACAGCCGGTAGACAAGGTATTCGCCACCGTCGACACGCGTTTCCGCCAGTCGCCAGCGTTCCATCTCTGTGGCGTTGATGGTGGCGGAAAAAGCGCTGACCAAGGCCAGTATGACAGCCATCGACAGAAGGTTGTTACGCCGGTGCATTATCCTAGATTAATCAGCTGCCGGGTAGGTTGTAGCATCCTCACCCGGCAGGTGAAGTCTGGTTTTTCGATGAATTCGTTTATTGCCATGCACTTAGACTTACCTCGAAGCGGTCAACTGATTAATCTAGGATTATTGTCACCCGGGGGTGGGCTCATCCGCAGCGTGCTTGTGCGGTGGTGGCACAGCGGGATCAGGGAATTGGAGCGGGCGATGGGAGTCGAACCCACGTCATCAGCTTGGGAAGCTGAGGTAATAGCCGTTATACGACGCCCGCACGTCTGTTGCAGACCATTCTATGGCGCGCCAGGGCCGCTTGGCAAGAACCATGGGACGCCCGGAAACCGCTGTGCTATCCTACTTTTCGTATGGAAAACCAGTCGAGTACTTGACCTTGTCTTATGATTTATCTCCGCTGGATGCCGCCGTGGATCTGACTGCGCAGCGCGATTTGGACACCCTGGCTGCGGCCATGGTGCGCACGGTTTCCACCCTGCAGCGGGGCTTCAGTGTCTGCGTCTATGCCTTGCAGGGTGATCTGGGCAATTTGTCCGCCAAGGTCGTGGCATGCACGAATATCGACAGGGTCGGCAGTTACCTCACGGCGCTGGAGAACCGGCCTTTGCTGCGCCGCTGCATCGATAGCCAGGAAATGGCCGAAGAATGCCAGACCGGTGGTGGCTGTAAGCGGGTCTATCCAGTGATCGAGCAGGATCAGGTCTCCGGATTGGTAAGCTGTGAATCGGCTACCGTTGCGGGTGGTGCCTGCACTATCATCGAGAAACTGGTGGCCATCTACGCCAACCAGCACACCCTGCTCAACCATCAGCAGCGCGATGGCCTGACCGGTCTATTTAACCGCGCTGCTCTCGATAACTGGCTGGCCAAGGCGCTGGCGCCGAGCGAAGCCCCCGGGCGCCGTGCGATTGATGCAACCAACCTCGGTTGTTTCGCCATCTTCGATATCGACCACTTCAAGCGTATCAACGACTCGCTGGGCCATTTGTACGGTGATGAGGTATTGTTGATTCTGGCCGAGCTGATGCGTGAATCATTCCGCTTCAATGACATGCTGTTCCGCTATGGGGGCGAAGAGTTTATCGCGGTGCTGACGGATGCGGATCTGGAGGCCGCCGTGGCCGTACTGGAACGTTTTCGTGCGCGGGTGGCGGCACATCATTTTCCACAGATCAATCAGGTCACGCTGACCATTGGCGTGGTGGAAATCGAACCGCGGATGCTGCCCTCGGCGCTGATCGACCGAGCCGACAAAGCCTTGTATTACGGCAAGAACCATGGCCGAAACCAAGTCAATGCCTATGAGTGTCTCCGTGAGGGCCGGGTGCTGCGGGAAGAGGCCGGGGAACGGCAGACTATCGAGCTGTTCTGAGGGTTGGTGGCAGTCCTTAACTTCCCTGCGCAGCCTGAAAACGCTATCATTGGCGGCTCTATTGCGCGCCCTGCTTGGCGCCGCGCCCGCCAAATACGGTTTTTCACCTTAGGCGCAGGCAATTTGGCGCAGGCAACGAATTCAGTATCTTTAAGGAGAGTAAAATGTCGGTAAAACATCCCGTCATCGCCGTTACCGGTTCTTCCGGTGCCGGCACGACCACGGTCAAAAATGCCTTTGAGCACATCTTCCGCCGCGAACAGATCAATCCGCTGGTGGTAGAAGGCGACAGCTACCATCGCTATGATCGTGCCGCGATGAAAGAAGCGATTACCGACTTCGCCAAGAAGGGTAAGCAGCTTAGCCACTTTGGCCCCGACTCCAACCACTTCGACCTGATCGCCGAGACCTTCAAGGCCTATGGCGAAACCGGCAAGTGCCGCCGCCGTTACTACTTACACAGTGACGACGAGGCCGCCGAGCACAATGCCCGTCTGGGTACCGACCTGAGCCCCGGCCAGTTCACCCCCTGGGAAGACATCACGGATGAGTCCGATGTGCTGTTCTACGAAGGTCTGCACGGCGGCGCCGTGGACGGTGACGTAGACGTTTCCAAGTTTGTTGACCTGCTGGTCGGCGTGGTGCCCATCGTCAACCTGGAGTGGATTCAGAAGATCCACCGCGACAGCGCCCAGCGCGGCTATTCCGCCGAGGCCATCGTCGACACCATCCTGCGCCGCATGGACGACTATGTGCACTACATCACCCCGCAGTTCTCGCGCACGGATATCAACTTCCAGCGCGTACCCACGGTGGATACCTCCAACCCCTTTATTGCCCGTGACATCCCGACCCCGGACGAGAGTTTCATCGTGATCCGTTTCCGCAATCACAATGGCGCGGACTTTCCCTATCTCCTGAACATGATCGACGGTTCCTTCATGTCCCGTCCCAACACCATCGTGGTGCCGGGCGGCAAGATGGGCTTCGCCATGGAGCTGATTTTGGCGCCGCGCATCCATCAGTTGACCGAGGACAAGCGAAGCGTCTGAGCTTGGCAACGCCTCATCGCGGATGAATGCGCCCGGCAAAAAGGCGTGACTGGTGACGGTCACGCCTTTTTTGTTGCTGGCAGTGGTGCGAATAGCTTTGTCATCCGCAAGGTACTTGGGCATATTTGCCCAAGGAGTATATGCCCGTTTTATCGTTCCCACGCAGAGCGTGGGAACAATGAATAGCGCATTGTTACCGCCGGTGCGGAACCTTGTTGATCTTTTCGATGGGCACACCGTCAGTAGAGGCCCCGCACTGTATGGGTACTGTCTGCCCTTGGCCCATGCATGTTATTTAGGGGCTGTAAGCAAGAGAAGTGAGTATAGGATGTGTGCTTAACGTAGCACTGAAGTAGCAATAGGAACTGATTGGATTGCCGCTTGGTAGACGCTGAAACGTTAAACGGCTGTTTTAGAATAGAAAAAATGGTGCCCGGGGACAGAATCGAACTGCCGACACGAGGATTTTCAGTCCACTGCTCTACCGACTGAGCTACCCGGGCATCAGGGAAGGCGTATTAAACAGATATGTGGCTTTGGAGTCAAGATTCGGCGGCCAATATGCCGGTAATACACCTCTATCGGGGCAGTTTCCCGGGCCACGACCCGTTTTCCCAGCCGGGCTGTCACGATCCAGGGATCTACTCCGTGGCCTGCTCGGTCACTGGAGTCATGTGCATCCGGGATACAAACCGCGACCCAGGGCAGGGACTCTTGCTAAGATGCGCACCCCCGGAGCCGATGGCGATCCGACCGTAGTAGCCGGGTTCCAGACAGTTTCCTGAACTCCCGTGACCAACAGGCAGCACTCCGTGGCGCTACAGCTCATCAGTTCAAACCGCATCGAGTCTCTGCTGGCTGAGCTGGCCCGGCGGCTGGCTGCGCGGCCGCTGGCCTCGCCGTTTGATGCCGAGGTCATCGTCGTGCCCAGCCCGGCCATGGCACGCTGGATCAACCTGCAATTGGCGCAGGCCCACGGCGTTGCCGCTAATCTGGCGTACCCCCTGCCGGCCTCGTGGGTCTGGGCATTGACCGGTCAGGTGCTGGATGACACCCCGGACACCGATCCACTGGAACGCCAGCGCCTGGGCTGGAAGATATTCGCCCTGCTGCCAACACTGCTGGCGCACCCGGCCTTTCAGCCGCTACAGCACTACCTGCGCGACGACAGCGACGACCTCAAACGCTGGCAGCTGTCGGCACGCATCGCCGACGTGCTGGATCGCTATCAGTTTTACCGCCCGGCGCTGATCCGCCAGTGGAGCTGCGGCGAGGGCGACGACTGGCAGGCGCTGCTGTGGCGCGAGTTGATCGCGGATCTTGGCGACAGCCACCGGGTGGCGGTGCTGGATCGCCTGCTGCAACGCCTGCAAAAGGGCACGAGCATACCGCTGCCTGAGCGCATCAGCCTGTTCGCCCTCTCCACCCTGCCGCCGCTGTTCGTGGATGTGCTGCACGCCCTTGCCGCACACCCATCGACGGGCGAGATCGACCTGTACCTGCACAGTCCCACGGATCAGTACTGGGCGGATCTGAAAAGCAAAAAGGCCCTCTCACGCCTGCGCATGCAGTCACCCGATACGGCGGTCTATTTCGATACCGGTAACGAGCTGCTGGCCTCCTGGGGCCGCCAGGGCCAGGCCCTGCAGGATCTGCTGCTGAATCACGACGACTTGCAGGCCGCCGAGTGGGAGGATTACCGCCCGCCTGCCGCCGACAGCCTGCTACACCACATCCAGCAGGACATTTTCAACCTCGACCAGCCGCCGACCAGACCCACGGCGGACGGTTCGGTGCAGTTGCACATCTGCCACAGCCCACTGCGCGAATGCCAGGTGCTGCACGACCAGTTGCTGCGCGCGCTGGATGCCGACAGTACCCTGAAGCCGGAAGATATTCTCATCATGGTGCCAGAGATCAGTCGCTACGCCCCCTTCATCGAGGCTGTGTTCCGCAAGGACGAATCGGGCGCGCGGCCCTTCATTCCGTGGAACTTGTCGGATATCAGCATCGCCGATGAGCATCCCCTGATCCGTATCTTTTTCCAGTTACTCACCTTGCCGGAAAGCCGCTTCAGCCACTCTGAGGTGATGTCATATCTGGACGTGCCGGAACTGAGTGCGCGCTTCGGCCTGGATGCCGTCGCTTGCGAGGCGATTCGCGAAATGCTGGATGAGGCCGAAGTGCGTTGGGGCCTGGATGCCGAACACAAGCGCGAGCTGGGCCTGCCGGGCTTTGAACAAAATACTTGGCGGCAGGCGGGACAGCGACTGTTCGCCGGCTATGCCCTGGGCGTGGATGACGACTGGCAGGACATCGCGCCGCTGGCCGTCGCCGAGGGTGACAAGGCCATCGCCCTGGGACGCTTCTGGCAACTGTTCGAGCGCCTGCGCGACTACCGCCGCGAGCTGTCGCACGAGCGCAGCGCCGGTGACTGGCAGCGGCTGCTCAACCGCCTGCTGGAGGATTTCTTCAGCGAGCATGACGACGACGGCAAGCTGCAACAGATCCGCGACAGCCTCGACGAACTGCACCAGCAGGCGGACGAACAGATCCTCTCGTCGCCGTTGCTGCGCCACTGGCTGGATAAGGTTCTCGGCCAGCAGACCCTGCACGGCCGCTATTTCTCCGGCGGCGTCACCTTCTGCGGCATGCGCCCCATGCGCAGCCTGCCGTTCCGCGTCATCTGCCTGCTGGGCATGAATGACCAGGCCTTCCCGCGCCGCGAGCAGGCCCTGGAGTTCGATGGCATGGCTGACCAGTGGCGGCCGGGTGATCCGCGCAAGGGCGATGAGGATCGCTATTTATTGTTGGAAACCCTGCTCTGCACGCGGCAGATGCTCTACATCAGCTACACCGGTCGTGACATGAAAGACAACGGCGAGCGTCAGCCCTCGGTGCTGGTGCACGAGCTGCTCGACTTCATGGATAGTCGTTACCCGCTCGCTGCCGGCGAGGCGCCGATCAGCAAGCGCATCACCCGACTGCACCCCCTGCAGCCCTTCAGCCCACGCAATTATGCGCAAAACGACGCCAGCTACGACCGCTACTGGTGCCGAGTGGCCACGGCCATTCAAGGTAATGCGGAGGTCGCAGAAGCACAGGACTGGCCCGGCGTATCGCTGCCACTGGCGGACGGCGAACGGCACGACATCGAGCTGAAAAGCCTGCGCCGGTTTCTTGCCCATCCGGTGAAATATTTTTTCAACCAACGCCTGCGCATCTATTTGCAGGAGACGGCGCAGAACGAGGACGAAGAGCCGTTTGCCCTCGATGGCCTGCAACGCTGGGCGATCAAGTCGCGCCTGCTCGACGATTTTTTACAGGGCCGTGCGACTCGCACCGAACAGCTGCGTGCCCGAGGCCTGTTGCCGCACGGGGTGTTTTCCGAAATCAGCCTGGTGCGCGAGCAACAGGAAGTAGCGCCCTTGATGGAGACGCTGAAGGGCTTCGTCGGTGGTGAGTTCAGTCCTCGGCCGGTGGACATCGCCTGTGCCGACGGCTTCCGCCTCGGTGGGCAGATCGAACGCTACCTGCCGGGCTGTGGCGTACTGCACGTCAGCGCCTCGAAGCTAAAGGGCAAGGCGCTGCTGGGCCTGTGGCTGGATCACCTGGCACTGTGCGCCAGTGAACGACTGACAGCGGATGAGGGCAGCACCCTGGTCTGCCGTGATGCGGCCTGGCGTTTTGCCGTCGTGCCCGCAGTGACCGCACGGGCCGAATTACAGCAATACGTGGACATCTATTGGCAGGGCCTGCAGCGGCCACTGCCGGTGTTCCCCGACGCCAGCCATGCCTGGGCGATGAAGCGGGACGACGCCGAAAAAGCCATGAAGGCAGCGGCGGGCAAATGGGCGGGCAACCGTTTTCAGAATATTCCCGGCGATCAGGATGATGTCTATATCCAGTTGGCCCTGCGTGGCCTGAATGCCAATCCACTGGCCTGCACAGAATTCACCGAGCTGGCCACGGCCCTGTACGCCACGGCGCTGAACCACGGAGAGGCGCTGTGAACCCCATCGTCCTCGATCCGCAGACCACCCTCGCCCTGCCGCTGACCGGCATCAAGCTGATCGAGGCCAGCGCCGGCACCGGCAAGACCTACACCATCGGCAATCTTTACCTGCGCCATGTGCTGGCCGGTTACGGCGTCGGCGAGATCCTCGTCGTCACCTTCACCAATGCCGCTACCGAAGAGCTGCGTGGGCGCATCCGCGCGCGTCTGTATCAGACCCTGCAGTTGCTGCAAGACCCGCCGTCAGGTGGTGATCCATTCCTCGATGCACTGCGGCAACGGCTTGCCGAAGAGAGCGGGCAACAGGCCGCCATCGAGCGCCTCAAGCTGGCCGTGCGCAGCATGGACGAGGCGGCCATCTACACCATTCATGGTTTCTGCCAGCGCGCCCTCACCGATCACGCCTTCAACAGCGGCCAGTCTTTCGACGTGAATCTGAGCAGCGACGACAGCGAGCTGTGGATCACGGCCCTCAAGGACTGGTGGCGGCGCAGCGCCTACGAACTCGATCCGCAGGACGTGACCCTGCTCACGGATGCCGTGGGCACCCTGGATGCTTTCATCAGGCTGCAACAACCGCTGCGGCAGGCCTTTGAAAAGACCCTGCTGCCGCAGGTCGATGGTGGGCTGCCGGCCTGCTTTGCGGCATGGCGTGCGCTGGTAGATGAAATGCGTAACATTGCCAGTGAATGGCAACAGCGTGGTGCAGAGCTGCAAGAGATCCTGCTTACCTCGAAGGCGCTGAAGCGTGAGAAAAAAGGTTTCTACAAAGAGGAGAATCTGCCAGCCAAATTTGAAATCCTGGATGACTGGTTCGCCTCCGACGAGTTGCAGACCTTGCCCGATGAATTCAAGATGCTGGCAGCGGCCACGCTGGAGAAAAATACAAAACCTTCGCAGCTTGGCAAGGATCCGTTGCTGCAAGCCCCCTTCTTTGTTGCCTGCCAACAGGTGCTGGACAAGCGGCAGAAGATCAGCGAGCAACTGCGCAGCACCGCCCTTGCCGAGTCCACGGCCTTCGCCAAACAACAGGTGCGCCAGACCAAACAGCAGAACCAGAGCATGGCCTTCAACGACCTGCTCACCCTGCTGCACGAGGCCCTCGACGGCCCGCAGGGCCCGGCGCTGGCAGAGAGTCTGCGCCAGCGCTTCCCCGCCGCCATGATCGATGAATTCCAGGACACGGACGCCCTGCAGTACGGCATCTTTCGTCGCCTCTATTCCGATCAGCCAGACTGTGGGCTCACCATGATTGGCGATCCCAAACAGGCCATCTACAGCTTTCGCGGTGGCGACATTTTCACCTATATGCGCGCCAAGGCCGATGCCGTCGACAGCCGTTACAGCCTCGACACCAATTGGCGTTCGGTGCCAGGCCTCATCGAGGCGGTGAACGCCGTATTCACCTTCCGCGCCGATCCCTTCGTCTACAGTGAGGCCATCGATTACCAGCCGGTACGCGCGGCCACCGAGGCAGAGAAGGGTGCTTCGCACCGACTGCTGGCCGAGGGTGGGCAGGCCGTCGCGCCGCTTACTCTGTGGCGCATCCCGCCTGACGAAAAGGGTAAGCCGCCGAGCAAGACGCAGGCGCAGTCCGACCTGGTGGCGACCACTGCGGCGGAGATCGCCCGCCTGCTGAGTCTGGCCGCGCACGGTGAGGTGACGCTGGGTGATCGCCCGCTGCGGCCGGGTGATATTGCCGTGCTGGTGCGCAACAATTACGAAGCCACCGATGTGCGCAAGGCACTGCAGCTGCACGGCATCGCTGCCGTCAGCGTGGGCCGCGACAAGGTCTTTGAAAGCACCGAGGCGACGGGGCTTGAGCTGTTACTGCAGGCGGTGATCCAGTGCAACGACCGCAGCCATGCGCGCAATGCCCTGGCCAGCGACCTGCTCGGCCTGAGCTACAATGACATGGCGCAGACCGCCTTCGACGAGGCGCGCTGGCTGACTTGGGTGGACGAGCTGCGCGAACTCAATCGCCTGTGGCGGCAGCGTGGTTTCATGAGCATGTTTCAGGCCTTGTTGCAGCATTTGAACATCGGCCGCAACATCGCCGCACTGGACAACGCCGAACGCCGCCTCACCAACCTGCTGCACCTGGGCGAACTGTTGCAGGCGGCCTCCAAGACCCATCCGGGCATGGATGCCCTGCTCAGCTGGTACCGGCAGCAGATGCGCGATAACGCCGACGAAGAGGCCGAGCTGCGCCTGGAGAGTGACGAGGCGTTGGTCAACATCGTCACCATTCACAAGAGCAAGGGACTGGAGTATCCGCTGGTGTTTCTGCCCTTCCTGTGGGCCTGTCGTGCCCCGAAATTTCGGGGCGAGCTGGTCGCTTTCCATGACGAACAGAAGCGTGCCTTTCTCGATGCTGCAGTGCACGCAGATTCCCTACAACTACGGCTGGCAGAAAAAGAGCGCCTCGCCGAGGACATCCGCCTGGCCTATGTGGCGCTGACGCGTGCCCAAGCCAAGGTCTATCTGGCCTGGGGGCATGTGGCCACCGGGGGTAACCGGAAATGTGACTCCGGCTCGACGGCACTGGGCTATCTGCTGCATCCCGCGCAAACGCCCGACGATCTGACCCACGGCCTGCCCGATGCCTTCGGCACCGGCGCGGATCTGGATGCCGACCTGACAAGGCTGGCCGATATTACACCCTGCATAGAACTGTGCGACCTGCCGCAGGCCTCGGTGGACGGCAGCGCAGTGTTGTCGCAGACACCGCCGCCGCCACTGGCCCCGGCCAGCTTTGAGGGCGCCATTGCCAGTGACTGGCGCGTGGCCAGCTTCACCGCCCTGACCCGTGACATCCATCAGATCCACCGTGGCGGCAGCCCGCGCGGCGAGGATCCGGTATTGAATTTCCCCGCAGGTAGTCACGTGGGCTCCTTCCTGCATCTGTTGCTGGAGCGGCTGGATTTTCAGGCCGATGTGGAGACGCAGGTGGCGACTCTGACGAAACAGCTGGCGCCGCGTTTCGGTCTCGACCCCGAACGCCACCACGACACCCTGCAACAATGGATGCGCGATGTTGTCGATACGCCGCTGGATACCCGGGGCCTGTGTCTGCGGCAGCTCGCTAACGGCCGGCGGCTCAACGAACTGGTATTCGATTTCGCCATCGGCGGGGTTGACATTGCGGCCCTCAATACGCGCTTACAAGCGGTGGCGAACCAGCCCCTTGCGCCTATCGAAATTGACGACTTCCGTGGCATGATCACCGGCATCATTGATCTCATCTTTGAGCACGATGGCCGATTTTATATTGCCGACTACAAGAGCAATTTCCTCGGCGGTGCACTGGACGATTACACGCCGGCCAAGCTGCGCCAGGCGGTGCTGGATCGCCGCTATGATCTGCAATACCTGTTGTACGCCCTGGCCCTGCATCGCTATCTGCGCCAGCGTCTCGCCGACTACGATTACGGTACGCACTTCGGTGGCGTCTATTATCTGTTCCTGCGCGGCATGCGGCCCGCCAGCGGGCCGTGCTTCGGTATCCATTTTGATCTGCCGGACCAAGCCTTGATCGACTGGCTGGATCGGCAGCTGTTCGCACCGGAGGCTAACTTTGAATAGCCGCCTATATGCCGTGATGCAGGCCGGTAGTCTGAGCCCGCTGGCCTA
This sequence comes from Gammaproteobacteria bacterium, assembly GCA_021647505.1. Classification (GTDB taxonomy): domain Bacteria; phylum Pseudomonadota; class Gammaproteobacteria; order SZUA-152; family SZUA-152; genus DRQN01. The sequence continues at coordinate 24,806 of JAKIUN010000001.1, read as the reverse complement.
TTTTTTCGCTCGTTTCCTGGCCGACAAATACCAGCGCAACGAGGACGATACCCTGGTGCTGAGCGCGGTGCTGGTAAGTGAGCGTAACCAGCAGGGCGACGTGTGCGTGGATCTGCGTCGCTATGCCGGCGCACCACTGTTCGCTGGTGATGCGGATCCGTCCATGACGCCGTCGCGCGCACCCGAGTTGACACAGTGGCTGCGTGAACTGGCGGCCGATGCGGCGGTGGGCCGGCCCGGTGAGTTTGCCCCATTGATTCTCGAGGGTGAACGGCTCTACCTGCATCGCCTGTGGCAGTTTGAGCAGCAGGTGCTGGCGTCGATCTCTGCCCGCCTGGCGTCGCCGCCAGTGTTGGATGAGGTGCGCCTGGCCAGTGGACTGGCGCGCCTGTTCCCTGTCAGCGATAGCGGCCCGGACTGGCAAAAGATCGCCTCAGCACTGGCCGTGTCGCAGCGCTTCGCGGTGATTTCCGGCGGCCCCGGCACCGGCAAGACCACTACCGTCGTCAAGGTGCTGGCACTGCTGCTGGAACAGCACCCGGAGATGCATGTTCGCCTCGCCGCGCCGACGGGCAAGGCCGCTGCACGTATGGTGGACGCCATACGCCAGCGCAAGGCCGGTATCAATATCGCCGATGAGTTGCGCGCGCGCATCCCCGACCAGGCCACCACTCTGCACCGCCTGCTCGGTTTCAACGGCCGTCACTTTGCCCACCATCGCCGTAATCCGCTGGTGCTGGATTGCCTGGTGGTGGACGAGGCATCGATGATCGACTTGCCCATGATGGCGCGGCTGCTGACGGCACTGCCGGATCATGCACGCATCATCCTGCTCGGCGACCGCGACCAGCTGGCCTCAGTGGAGGCAGGTAATGTACTGGGCGACATCACCGGCCACGGTCAGCCCATCTGCTATTCCACTGCCCAGGTGCAATTCCTCGCCCTGCACACGGACACGCCCGTGGTGGCACTGCCGGTAAGTGACGCGGCACCGTCTATCGCCGATGCCATCGGCCTGCTGCGAACCAGTTACCGCTTTGCCGCCGATAGTGGCATCGGCCAGCTGGCGCAGTGGGTCAACGCAGGGGAGGGCGGGGCAGCGCTGGCCTTGTTGCGCGATGATCCATCAGGACAGTTGCTCTGGCACGAAAATAATGAACGGACTATCTCCGCTGATGCCCTGGAGTGGGCGGTGACGCAATACGCCGTCTATCTGCACTGTGATGAGATCGGTGCAGCACTGGACGCCTTCGAGCAAATCCGCGTGCTGTGCGCCCTGCGCAATGGCCCGTTCGGTGTTGACGAAGTGAACCGCATCATCGGCGAACGCCTGCATGCACGGGGCCTGATCGAGGCAGGCGAGGAATGCCACGGCAAGCCAGTGATGGTCACCGTGAATGATTACGAAGTGGGATTATACAACGGTGATATCGGTCTGTTGTGGCGGGATGTCCGGGGTGATCTGCGCGCCTGGTTCCGCGTCGCGGACGGACAGTTGCGCGACATACCACTGCGCAGTCTGCCCAAGTATGTTTCCGCCTGGGGGCTGACGGTGCACAAGTCGCAAGGCTCGGAATTCGAGCGGGTGCTTCTGGTGCTGCCTTCTGAGGCGGCGAATCTCTTGCTCAGCCGCGAGCTCATCTATACCGGCATCACTCGCGCCCGTCGTCAACTGCACGTCAGCGCTAGTGCGCCGGCCCTGCTACAGGGCTGCCGTGAGCGCATACGGCGCAGCTCAGGACTGGCGTCAAAACTCGGCTGGACAGACAATCCGCAGGCATGAATTGGTGTTATGCTTCGGGGCTATTTCCGGTTTCCCATGATATGACACTAGAGAAATTCCGCTTCATTTGCCGCTTGCTCATCTGCCTGGCATTGCTGCTTCCGGCAAAGGCCTTTGCCGCCTATTTCTTTACTGTCGACAGCGCACGTATACAAAGCGCCTTGCTTATGTATTTTCCGTTGCATGAATATCGCGCAGCGGCACGGCTGACGCTATCCGAGCCTATGGTCATACTGAGACAAGATGCGGACAAATTGCAGTTGGACATTCCGCTGCTCGCCAGCATTCCGGGCGAAGGCCGGAAGCGGGGGCGGGTAGTCGCCGACGTTGGTTTGCACTACAAACCCTCGACCGGCGAACTGTTTTTGGCGAACCCAAAAATTCGCGGCTTCACCATGAAAGATATCACCGACGAGTCCCGAAAGACATTTCGCGCCAGCCTGTCCGATATATTGATAAAAACGCTGCCCTTGGTGCGTATTCACCAAGTGCGAGAACAAGATATCAATCACTCGCTGTCCATGAGCAACATGAAATCCATGCGCGTTGAAGACGGTCGGATCCGGGTGGTCATCGGTTTTGATTGAGGGGCGTTGGCGGCATGCTCAGCCACAGCGAGGTAAATTGCTAGAGCGTGAGTGAGCACACCAGAAAAAACCACTCTTTAAGCCTGGCTTTATATCCACGGCTTTGTTAGGTATACATTTTTATCACTTAACAAAAATGGTTATTTTTTCTGATATCACTGGCGGGTTGTGGGGGATATGACGATAGTCGCCCAAAATCAATTGCAGCGTATGCTTGCCTTCAGTTAGCTCAATGGTCTTTTCAGTTTGGCCACCACCAAAATGGATTACCTCATTACCCAGAGGCTTGTTCAAATCAGGCAGCTTTTCTCCGTCAATGATCAAATGATGATGACCGGTTGCCGCCTTATCCAGGCCCGCAGGCGACACTCCCATGCCCTGCAAGCCAAACTTTACCGTGACCATTTTGCTGACGGTTTCACCATCGGCCGGGGAAATGATATACAGCCTGGCACCCTCAGGTGATGGCGCTCTTTGTTGCGACTCGTCAGCCTGTGCACTTGAAATCAGCAAAAGTGGCAGAATCAACAGTGTCTTTAATAAATGCGCCATAATTTTTCCCCTTAAATCCGAGCTTGATAAAAGTTAATTTTTTCTTGAGAAATCCACAAAAACTCTAACACTTGTATGCTCGCAAGTCACGGCATTATTGTGGTTCTGCACATCGTGCAACAGGGGCATAACCTGCCCTTAAGTGTGGCCACCATGGTGTTTCATTGCGCGTATATACTGCAAATTCCCAGTATTTTCTTCCGGTTTTTTTGGGGCTGGCCAGTTCCTGCGTAGCAGTTGCTTGTGTATGAACTGATTTACCGCACCATGACCTATAAATAGTACGGAATAGAAGGCTGTAAATGTAGGTTGTTGCTTGTTCGATGAATCATGGTGTGTGCCACTCCCTTCTCGCTTTTCAAGAAAAAAGAGGGTTCTCTGACTTCTTGAAGGTGGTTACTATTTATTCAATAACATTGAATGTGGATACTGCATAAAATTTTTGCCAAAAATTCACAGAATAGTTTTATTTCTAGCTATATTCTTTACGCGCTGATGGCTGATGCAGTTCAATTATTTTTTCTGCGGCGAAATATTTTGTCAGTTGTCAAGCATAAATTTAACTTTAATTATAGGGTAATTAAGATGAAAAAAATTAATAAATTTAAAGTTCAGTTCGGCTTGGTGGTGTTTTTAATGCTGGCAGTTAACGTGGCATCTGCGGCTTCATCTATTCAAATTCATAATGGTAGTTCACCTGTCTGGTGTTTTGGAATGAACCAGTTTGATCGATGCACGCTGTATCTTGGAACAGAAGAAAGCTGTGAAAATTTAAATCCGTGCATAAAAGGCTCAGTCTCTTCTATTAATCCTTCATCAGAAGAGGTTTTCTTTTGCATGGGCGAAGATGATGTTACTGGAGAATGCACGCTTCTTCTTGGTAGTGAAAAGAGCTGCAATAATATAACGAAGTGTTCTTCTGTAAATAAGCAATTACCTCGCGCTCCTGAAAAGGCTTTAATGAGATAACATTTTTCTTTGCCATGCTTAGAATTTTTACGCTAAATTAAAAATTCCACAGCAAGAATACATCAACAAACTACATAGCCACTAGCAAAAGCTGGTGGTTATGTATACCGCTCTGATTTTTTGTCTTGCATGATAGTGAGTGCAACTGAGGAACCGAATGCGGGAAAATCGTACGCCCGGGTCTGTGCATTAGGGCTGGTATGTATTACCCACCTATCTATCGGCGGAATCTGTACAATATTTAATCTTTTTCCGTCCGTAGAGTCCATATCTAAAAGCCATTCGGCCTGGTTGAATTACAGATAAATATCGCTGTCAAGTTTAATGCGAAGTCTTATTGGCGCACTTGTCCGACCGGGAGCAAATCTTTAGTATCAGCCGCGCAGCAGCTAATGACGCCGCCTGTAATCCTGTCATCAACGGACACAAAAACGCATGCCAGCATCGCTTCCCACCCTGCCTGCCGACATCGACGCCGTAGTGCGCCACGCCCTGACCGAAGACATTGGCGGTGGCGATATCACCGCATGCTTGATTCCGGCGGACGCAGAGGCCCATGGTCGGGTTATCGTCCGCGAAGCCGCCGTACTTTGCGGTACGGCTTGGTTCGACGCGGTATTCCGCCAGCTCGACCGCCGTGTGCAAGTGATTTGGCAGGCCCGCGACGGCGAACGCCTGCGCCCAAACCAGACCCTGTGCCAACTGCGTGGCCCGGCCCGCAGCTTGCTCAGCGGTGAGCGCGCTGCGCTCAATTTTCTGCAAACCCTCAGTGCTACCGCCACCCAGACCCGTCGCTACGTCGACGCCATCGTCAACACCGGCGCGCGTCTGCTCGACACCCGTAAGACCCTGCCCGGCCTGCGTTCGGCACAAAAGTACGCTACTGCTTGCGGCGGTGCACGGAATCACCGCATGGGCCTGTTCGATGCCTTCCTGATCAAGGAAAACCACATCCTCGCCGCGGGTGGCATCGCACAGGCTGTGAGCCGGGCGCGGGAAATCGCCCCCGGCAAGCCGGTGGAAGTGGAAGTGGAAAATCTCATGGAGTTGCAACAGGCGCTGGACGCCGGTGCTGATACCGTGATGCTCGACAACATGGATCTCGCCATGATGCGTGAGGCGGTGGTGCTCACCGCCGGGCGCAGCAGGCTGGAGGCCTCAGGCAACGTCAATCTCGACACCCTCCGTGCTATTGCCGGGACTGGCGTTGACTATATCTCTGTCGGCGCCATCACCAAGGATGTGCAGGCCGTGGATCTGTCTTTGCGCCTGTTGGGTTAGGGAAAACGGCCTTGCCCTGCGGGTTGCTCCCCGATAGCCGAAAATCCCCTGTCTGTGCTAGAGTATTGGGCAAATTTTCAAGGGACAATTCCAATGAAACGTATTTCCGCCCTGGCGTTCAGCGCCGCTCTGCTGGCCCTGGCCGCCTGCTCCGATTCCGACGACGCCAAATCAGAGGCTGAGGATCCCGCCGCCGCGCCGGCCCAACAGGCGCCGGCTCAACAAGCGCCGGCCCAACAGACACCCGCCCCGCAGTCCGCCGCACCCGCAGGTCAGCCACTGAGCCTCGCCCAACAGCAGGCGCTGGCCGAAGCCGCGAAAATGCCCAGGCAGGGTACCGTGCTGGAACTGATGCATGCTTCCGGCTACACCTACATGAAGGTCGATGTCGGTAGTGACAAACCGTTGTGGGTTGCCGTCACCATGATGCGCGCGCAACCCAACGACAAGGTGCAATGGGGCGAGGCTGCGGTGATGCACAACTACGATAGCAAGAGCCTGCACCGCACCTTTGACATGATTCTCTTCGCCTCCAGCGCCTCGGTCATCAATTAGACGAAGCAATGAGATCAACGACAGGGGGGACGGGAAAATGCCCCTTCCCCCAATGTCATTAAGTTAACAAAATCACGACTGTTTTGTAGGTTGGCGGTGACGAAGGAACCCCAACATTGTTGGCTTCGTTGGGGTTCGCAGGCTCACCACCAACCTACAACAAGCAGGATCTCAGGCTTAACTTAATGGCATTGCCCCTTCCCCTTTTTTCTGCCCCTCTATTTTTATCCGGTATTTACCCGCTAAATACACGTCCCGCACCCGCTACTTTGCTCCTTCTTCTTCCCTCGTCCTATATTTATCGCTAGGCTGTACGCGCCATGAATTGGGGAAAACAGAGGAAGAAAGGGGATGGCCGACAATAGTTCAGGGAAAGAAAACGACAACAGCGGCGGGGATACCGACAGCTACATCGAATATGATGCCAAGGATATCCAATACTTTGGCGCACAGGGAGTCATCGAAAAAGAACTCGAATACATCCGCCGGCGCCGCGGTCTGCCAGAACAAGAAGCTAGCGGTAGCGACGAGCTTAGGCTCACCGGCCTTGCCCTCTCCGGTGGTGGCATCCGCTCCGCGAGTTTCTCTCTGGGTGTGATGCAGGCCTTGGCCCACAACGGCTGGCTGAAAAACTTCGACTATCTCTCCACTGTCTCCGGCGGTGGCTATATTGGTGCCTCCGTCAGCTGGTTGCTGTCACAGGAACACGACCCAGACACCACCGGCATCAAGCGCTTCGGCCTCGACCGCCAGACCTTCCCCTACGGTACCTACCCCATATGCGGCTCGAACCCCGAGCTGCGCCGTAAGGCCAACACGGACGACACCCAGGCAGCAGGCGCGGCACCCGGCCTCGACCAGATCTACAAAGGCAAATTGCTGCGCTACCTGCGCCAGGGGGCCAAGTATCTCACCCCCGGCGACGGCATCAATGCCCTGTCACTGGTGGCGGTCATCCTGCGCGGCACACTGGTGAGCCTGAGTGTCTATTTCGGTTTGTTGCTAGCCCTGTTCATTCTCCTGTACCCCTTGATGGCGTATACGCCGGCCCACATGAACCCGAAGACCGGCAACATCGTCCTTTGGGCCGCCCTGATTCCCGGAGGCTGTTTCATCCTCTATTCCCTGATCTATGCATGGACTACTCGCAGCATGTCAGCCGGCAAGCAGCAAAATGTGGATCGCAAGGAGCCCAATGAGAAATCCTCCGCGTATATCCACCGACAAACTTATGAACGTCGTGCCGCCAACCTCCTGACCCTGACGGTAATGCTGCTGGTACTGGGCGCGGTGCCGTTGGTCTATGACACCCTGAAAGACCTCGGCAAAGAAGCCGCCACCCCGGATCTACCGGGATGGATTGGTCTCTTCTCCACCCTGTTCGGCGCCCTCTCCGGCATCTTCGCCTTCCTCAAGAGCGGCAGCGGAAAGAAAGGCCGCATCCCCATGGGTCTGGTGGTGGTTATCACCACCGCCGCCCTCTGGTTCGGACTGCTGCTGCTTACTTACCATATTGCCGACTGGCTGCTGTGTGGCCACAGCTGGACGTTCATCGTGCTGGTGTGGGGCGCCATCATTGCCGTGGCCATTGCGACAGGCTGGGCCACCAACATCAACTACCTCGCCATCCACCGCTACTACCGCGACCGTCTCATGGAACTCTTCATGCCCGACGTGGACAAAGTGCTGGCTGGCAGGATCGCCACCCGCGCCGCCGCCAGTGCCGACAAGATGCCCATCCACGACCTGCTGGCGGCAAACGACGGCAGCGGCCCCGAGGCCAACCCCGGCCCCTACCACCTCATCAACACCAACGTGGTACTGGAATCGTCTAATATCCCTAAATTCCGTGGTCGTGGTGGCGACAATTTCATTCTCTCGCCCTATTTCTGTGGCAGCAACGCCACCGGCTGGCGCAAGTCTGAAGACTTCATGGATGGCCGCATGACCCTGCCCACCGCCATGGCCATCTCCGGTGCCGCCGTCAATCCCAGCACTGGCATCGGTGGCCAGGGGGTTACCCGCCAGCCTCTCCTCAGCATGCTTATGGGACTACTCAACATCCGCCTCGGCTACTGGGCATCCAATCCCAACCCGAACCCCCGGAAAAAAGCGGGCACAAGGCTGTCCGGCAAACAGAAATCCCGAGGAGCACCTAATTTCCTGTTCCCCGGTCTGTGCGAAATTTTCTTCCGCTCAAGGCTCAACGAAGAAGGTGATTTCGTCCAGCTGACCGATGGCGGTCACTTTGAAAATCTCGCCCTGTATGAACTCATCCGCCGCCGTACACGGCTCATCGTACTGTGTGACGGCGGCGCCGACCCCGACTACCAGTTCTCCGACTTCGCCAATGTGGTGGAAAAGGTGCGCGTCGACTTTGGCACCCTCATCCTCTGCGACTGCGAAGACCTGCAAGCCCTCGTTCCGCGCTGCAAGACCGATGCGGACACGGCTGACGATGCCATCCCATATGCCGAGCGCGGCTACATCATGTGTCCCATCATTTATCCCGACAACAGCCAGGGGCGTCTGATCTACCTCAAGACCAGCTTCTTCAAACAGCTGAGCGTCGACCTCTACGGCTACAAAAAGGCCCATCCGGCATTCCCGGATGAACCCACCAGCGACCAGTTTTTCGATGAAAAACAGTTCGAGGCCTACCGCGAACTCGGCTTCCAGACCGCCTGGCGCATGATGCAGGACGCCAGCATCTGCGACGATGCCTTCGTCCGTCCGCTCAGGGCCAACAACTGAGGGAATATTTGTTACACAACGGTGGCCGCCACCGGGGAGGACAGCGCGGATGCCGGCGACTGCTCTTTTGTGCACGGCGTTCCTGCCAGCCGCGTTCGCTGCCGATCATCAACTCCAGGACAATGCCGAGATTGAGTAAAAGAGCCATATCCTAAGTCCAGCTCGGATATTTCATGAATTTGCATAAATATCGCGCTGGGGATGGGCTTCACAGCGCCTTGGTTTGACAAAAAGGCTCAAAGCAATCCCGGCATCGGTAATGGCGTTTGATTAAGAAAAATTTCCTTTGAAATCAAAGGATAGTCGGAGCTATGTATAAGTTCATGGCTTCTCCGGGCCAGTATCTTTGCGGCTCTCTTCCGTATCCGGTGTTGCGCATGGGCGAGGCCGGACTACGCTTAGTCAGTTAGGGGGACTCTCCCTACTTGTCATCCCATCAACTGGAGGCAGAACTATGTTGCATACGTGGTTTTTGGTCGCAGATAGCAGTCGCGCAAAGTTGTACGAAGTGGAAAAACGCACGGCGCCGTTCGTGGAGATAGAGGATTTTGATCATCCTGAGGGGCGTTTGCACGAAGGAGATTTGGTATCGGATGGTCCCGGCAGCGATGGGGGTAGCTTTGGTCAGGGGCGGCGTCGATTCGATGATCAGGTGAGCGCCCGCAAGCAGGTGGGTATTCGCTTTGCCTCAAGTCTGGCCGAACGTCTGGATGCGGCGCGCAATGCTGGTGAGTTGGAGCGTCTGGTGTTGGTGGCGCCGCCGGCATTTCTGGGACTGCTGCGCGACAAGTTGAGCAAGGAGGTGATGGCTCGGGTGTCCCGGCAGATCGATAAGAATCTGGTTCAGCAGTCGCCCGAGGTGTTGCGGGAGTACCTGTAACGCCGGTATTCAGCCCGGTGTGTTGTGTTCCACCCAGCGCGCGTCCTTGCCATTGACCTCCTTTTTCCAGAAGGGCGCGCGCGATTTCAGCTCTTCGATGAGATAACGACAGGCGGGGAAGGACTCGCTGCGGTGCGCCGACCACACCGCCAGCAGGACGATGGGGTCGTCGGGGTGGATCTCACCAAAGCGATGGATGATCAGCGTGTCGAGGATGTCCCAGCGTGCCATCGCTTCACGGGAAATGGCCTGCAGGTGCTTCTGCGTCATGGCCGGGTAGTGTTCCAGCAGCATGCCGTCCACGCCGGCACCATCGTTGAAATCGCGCATGGTGCCGATGAAGATGGACGTGGCGCCATACTTACCGGCCAGCTGTGGGTTGTGGGCCTGGTGCCGTTGCAGCTCTGTCCAGGGATCGAAGCCCTCGCCCAATAGTTTGAGACTCACCGGGTATCACCCCCGGCGCCGCCCGTTACCGGGGGGAAAAAGGCCACCTCGTCACCATCGGTAACCGCCGCATCGGCGCCGGCGTATTCCATGTTGACAGCGATCAGCGTATTGACGGGCATTTCGCGCCCGTCGGTGGCAGCTGTCCAGGCCTGCTGCGCGGTCTGCGCACTGGCCGAATCAAGCGTTGTACCCTCCATACCCACGGTCTCACGCAGGCTGGCGAAGAATTTCACTGTGATACTCATAGTGTCCCCCGGTATACTTTTCTGCTTCAGTGCCTTATCACAGGGATAGCGCACTCAATTCATCCGCAGAGAGAATTTACCATGAGCAAGCTAACCCATTTTAACAGCGCAGGCGAGGCCCATATGGTCGATGTTGGTGAAAAGGCCATCACCCAGCGCATGGCGGTGGCCGAGGGACGGATTCGCATGCAGCCGGAAACCCTGCGCTTGATCATCGAAGGCCGCCATGGCAAGGGTGACGTGCTGGGCATCGCGCGCGTTGCCGGCATCATGGGAGCGAAAAAAACCAGCGATCTGGTGCCCCTGTGTCACCCGCTGATGCTGACCAAGGTGGCGGTGGATCTGACCCCGAAGCCGGATCAAGACGCCGTGTACTGCCGCGCCACCGTGCACACCGCCGGCCAGACCGGGGTGGAGATGGAGGCGCTGAACGCCGTGCAGGTGGCCTTGCTCACAGTGTACGACATGTGCAAGGCGGTGGATCGTGGCATGGTGATGGGTGACGTGGGGCTGCTGGAGAAGCGTGGCGGCAAATCCGGCACTTGGCAGCGATAGTGCAGAAGACTCCTGACACTATGCTGTCAGGAGGCCTGCGCTAGACTGGCACTCCAATCAAATAAGCACAAGCAATCAAGAGCCAAGGAGCGTACGTCATGACCTTCAAAAAGCTCACCCCCAACCTGATGGTGGAGGACGTCGCCCAAAGCGTGGTCTTTTACCGTGACTTGTTGGGCTTCGAACTCCTCATGGCCATGCGCGATGAGCGGCCGGTCGAAGGGTTGCCGGCAGAGAGTGACAAACCCCTGGACTGGGCCATGGTGCAGCGTGATCAGGTGGCCTTCATGTTTCAGCAGCGCAACAGCCTGGTCGATGAAATGCCGGTACTGGATGGCTGCACCATCGGTGCTTCCCTGACCCTGTATATGGAATTGGAAGGTGTCGATGCACTGTACGAATCTTTGCAGGGCAGGGCCGATATTATCAAGCCTCCGCAAACCAGCTTCTATGGCCGGCGTGAGTTATATCTGCGTGATTGCAATGGCTATATTCTGGCATTGACGGAAGAAGCAGAAAGCGAGTGAGCATGCACCGGCACATGAGCAAGTGGCGAAATAGACAAATGGACAAATAAAAGGAGAGCACAATGATCATCGATCACATTGGACTGGCGGTTTCCGACGGTAAAAAAAGTCAGGTATTTTATGCCGCAGCACTGGCCCCGTTGGGTATCGGGAAAGTGATGGAAGTCCAGGGCTGGGTCGGTTTCGGGCGCGACGGAAAGCCTGAGTTCTGGTTCGGCGAGGGTGGCCCGGCACAGAGTCCCATGCACATTGCTTTTCTTGCCGAAAATCGTCAGCAGGTGCGGGATTTTTATGCTGCCGCCATCGCCGCCGGTGGCCGTGACAATGGTTCTCCCGGCCTCCGCGAAGAATATCACCCGACCTACTATGGTGCCTTCGTGATCGATCTGGATGGTCACAATATTGAAGCTGTTTGTCACGCGCCGGAAAATGAATCCTGACAGAGGGTCGGATGACGGCTGGGAAGCCATTGAGTCCGCTTATACCTACAATGCCTAGCCATTGCGCCAACTCAGATGGCCGGGAGTCTCGTTGGCTGTTGCCGGGTATATTTTTGGTCATTGGTTGCGCAAAACGGTAGAGAATGTGCGCCGCGCCGACCGCCTGTTCCAAATCATCCAGTTTCTGCGCACCCGCCGCGTCACGACCGCGCGCTGGTTGGCGGAGGAATTGGAGGTCTCTGAGCGCACCGTTTATCGCGATATCCGGGATCTGATGTCGTCCGGTGTGCCCATCGACGGCGAAGCCGGTATCGGCTATGCACTGCGACGTGGTTTCGACCTGCCGCCGCTGATGTTCACTGCGGCAGAGATCACCGCCCTGACCCTGGGCGCGCGCATCGTCGAAAGCTGGGCCGACCCGGAACTGGCCCGTGCTGCCAATTCGGTGCTGAGCAAGATCGAAACAGTTCTTCCCGACGGCCTCAAACAGCGCCTCGATCAGACCCGCCTGTTTTCCCCGTTGACGCGCATACCTCCCGAGACTGCTGCTTGCATGGCACAACTGCGTGGCGCCATCGACACCTGCGATCGGGTACGCTTCAGCTACACTCGTGCAGACGGCGCCACCAGCCAGCGCACCGTGTGGCCACTGGGTCTGTTTTTCTGGGGTTCCGTGTGGACTCTCGGGGCCTGGTGTGAACTGCGCAGCGCCTTTCGCAACTTCCGCCTCGACCGGGTGTGTGAACTGAGCCTGTGTAACGACACCTTCCCGCAGATTGCGGGTCGCACCTTGCAAGACCTGATCAACAAGGAGAGAGATTGCCAATGAATAACAAATGCCGCTGTGCCTGGGTACCCGCCGATGACCCGTTGTACATCGCCTATCACGACGAAGAATGGGGTGTGCCGGAATACGACGACCGACGTTTGTTTGAAATGCTCTTGCTTGAAGGCGCACAGGCCGGACTGAGCTGGATCACGATTTTGCGTAAGCGGGAAAACTACCGCCGCCTGTTTGATGATTTCGACGCCGAAAAAATCGCCCGCTACAGGCCGAAAAAAATTGCCAGCCTGCTGGATGATCCGGGCATCGTGCGTAACCGCCTGAAGGTCAATGCCGCCGTCGGCAATGCCCGGGCTTATCTTGAAATACAAGATGAGTCAGAGAGCTTCAGTGATTACCTGTGGCAGTTTGTCGATGGTGAGCCGATGGTCAACAAATGGCAAAAAATGAGCGATGTACCCGCATCGACCGCCCAATCTGACACGATGAGCAAGGCATTGAAAAAACGTGGTTTTAAATTCGTCGGCACCACGATCTGTTACGCCTTCATGCAGGCCGTCGGCATGGTCAACGACCACACCACGGACTGTTTTCGTTATCGTGTCACTCAGTAGAGTGGGCACGTCTTGTGTGCCCACGCGGCACACTGTTGGTGCAGCTGTCCTTTCTCGTTTCGTCTATATCTGCACTTAGTATGAGACACGACACTAGATATGGCGAGCCCATGGATGGAGAATGGTGGGGCGACTCAGGAGACAAAGCCGAACGTCATACCAGGAAGTTATTACGTGTACGCTCCAATGTCATTAAGTTAACAAAATCACGACTGTTTTGTAGGTTGGCGGTGACGAAGGAACCCCAACATTGTTGGCTTCGTTGGGGTTCGCAGGCTCACCACCAACCTACAACAAGCAGGGTCTCAGGCTTAGCTTAACGGCATTGGTGTCTCGGCACGCTGTTCCGGCACACGCTGCTCACCCAGTGGTGCGGCGGACAACGAGGACTTAGCGCAGGCAGCCAGCAAAATAGCGGGCTGGGCAATCACGGAAGTAGACGAATCATGGACATGCGCGGCATCATACGGGGCGGATTATGCTACGTCACACCTAAACAGCCATGCAACTCATCGACCAATACCGACAGATTACCGCCGAGCCCGGCTTCCACTTCGAGGCTTCGCAGGCACTGGCTGTGGCCCATCTGCAAGCCTTGGGTGATCAATTGATTCACCGCCCACCATCGCCCCCACGGCCAGCGAGTCTGGTGGGGCGCCTGTTCGCCCGCAAACCACCGGCACCGATTCCGGGCCTGTACCTGTGGGGCGGTGTGGGCCGCGGCAAGACTTGGCTGATGGATCTGTTTTTTGAGGCACTGCCCTTCGAGCAGAAACTGCGCCTACACTTCCACCGCTTCATGCAGGAGATAGAGGATGAACTGGCCCACCTGCGCCGGCAGCGCGACCCCCTGCGAATCGTTGCCCAACACTTTGCCGAGCGCACCCGGGTGCTGTGCCTGGATGAGCTTTATGTCGAGGACATTACTGATGCCATGCTACTGCATGGTCTGCTCGTCGCCCTGACGGACGAGGGCATCAGTCTGGTTTTCACTTCCAACTCAGCACCACAGGCGTTGTACAAAAACGGCCTGCAGCGGGAGCGCTTTCTGCCCGTCATCGCACTGATCGAGCAGCATACTCAGGTCTTCGAATTGCGTGGCGACACCGACCATCGCCTGCGTCATCTGCAAAAGGCCGACACCTGGTACACGCCGGCCGATACCCGCAGCGAGAAACAACTTGCCCGGCGCTTCCGCGAACTCGCTCCCTGCGAAGGCAGGCCGGATCGGCCACTGCTCATCAATCACCGCCCAATCCCCTGCCACTTGTATGCCGATGACGTGGCCTGGTTCGACTTCTTCCCTCTCTGCCATGGCCCACGTTCCAGCCACGACTACATTGAGCTGGCACGGCGCCTTCACACCGTGTTCATTTCCGCTGTGCCGATAATGGGCGAAGAGCAGGACGATTGGGCGCACCGGTTCATCGACCTGGTGGATGAATTTTATGATCGCCGGGTCAAGCTGCTGGTCAGCGCTGCGGCCGAACCGGCGGCGCTGTATACGGGCCAGCGCCTGGCCTTCGAGTTCCGGCGCACCGCCAGCCGCCTGGCCGAGATGCGCAGTACGGAATACCAGGCCCTGCCACACCGGCCCTGATGACTCCTTGACGGTCACGGACTCGACGCCGCGCCCCTCCTTTCAGTAGAATGCGCCTCGATGCAAAGATTCCACACCGCACTGATCGTTCTCATCGGCCTGTTTGCCAGCAGTCTGCCGGCGCACGCCGCATTTCCGGGCGGTAATGTCGCCTATGGCGAACGCATTTTTATGCAGGGCATCAACCGAGTGCCCGCCTGTCACAATTGCCATCGCAAGGACGCCATGGGCGATGACGCCATCGGCACCCCGCGCCTGGCCGGCCAGAGCCCGGCCTACATCTACAAACAGTTGCGTGATTTTTCCACCAACCGGCGCATGGACAACACCATGTATGTGATGAATTCCAATGCCCGCAGCTTGGGCGAGAGCGACTGGCGTGATGTCGCCGCCTACGTTGCCAGTCTGGACTACATGAAGGTGGGGCTGTCGGATATGCAGCGGGTCGGGGAATACGGCTACCCCATCGGCGCCCGTTCCGCTGGCCGGCAGCTGGTGCTGAATGGTGACCCGACACGCGACATTCCGCCCTGTTATACCTGCCATGGCTATAATGGCCGCGGCCTGCCCGACACCTATCCCATGACTGGTGGCCAGCGCTATGTCTACCTGGTCAATCAGTTGAAGAAGTGGCGCTCGAAGGAACGCAACAACGATCCCGACAACAAGATGGTCAACGTGGCAAAGAACCTCAGTGACACCGATATCTACAACGTCGCCACCTTCCTAACCTCCGCACCCCGCGGAGCATGCAAGGAAAGCTGCAAAACGCTTCTTTGCTGCGTCTGGTAGGCCGGTTGACGACTGATTGCCGGCTACTGCCATGCCGCCATAGCCCAGGATCTGTAACGGCCTCCCCATTCCGGGTTCCATTTCACTTCATCCAGACTGCTGGTGGTTTCTTCCACCACCAACTGCGGATAGTGATCATACCTATCGCCCAAAATGCAAGAATGGTTTGGTGGAGATGTAGATCAGTAGCAAAATACCGGCCAGATAGAGGATAAATCGCAGCGGATTACTGCGAATCAAGTCCACCACTGAGCGCTGTCTGCCCTGCTGTCGCAGCTGTTCATATTCCTGCCGTACCCGCTGCTGCCGGGCGACTTGATATTCTTCGACCAGCGCCCGCGCCTCGGCAAAGCGGGACTCGTCTTTCAACCAAATTCCCGGTGCCGAAATGCCCCAGTTGCCCGCTGGAGTTTCATAAAATTCCAGCGAGTGCTCCGTCAGCAGGGCTCGTACGTCGGCGGCCTCGTCTTCGGGGACACCACGGAGTTTGAAAATCTGTACAGGCACTGTTTGCTTATTCCTATTCCTACGTTGAAAGACCAAATGCTTTTGCCACAGAGACACGGAGAACACAGAGTTTTTTACTGCAAAAGACGTGAAGGAACGCAACGGCTAAAGCATTTTTTTCTGTGGACTCCGTGGCTCTGTGGAAAAAAATCATTCCACCAGCGACACACTCTTCACCTGGGCGAACAACGCCTGTCCGGCATGCAGGCCCAACGCCGCTTCGGACTTGCGCGTCACCCGAGCCAGCAGCGGCACTTCCCCTGCACGCAGGCGCACCAGGGTCTGCGCCGGGCCGCTGGGCGATAAGGCGTCGACGCGCACCGGGATGATATTGAGGATGCTGCTTTGCGTTGGCGGTTGCAGGGTCAGGCTGACATCACGCGCATGCACCGCCAGACGTACTTTTCGCCCCACTGGCAGACGATCTCCGGGTAACCATAATTCACGCCCCTGGCCACCGCCGGCGAAGGCCAGGCGGGTGAGATGATAGTCCGTATCGATGGCGCTCACCGTGGCTTCGATCACCGCCAGCGCCTCTTCGCTGCCGGCCAGGGTCAGATCCAGCCGCGTCAACATTTCCACCAACGGGCCACTGGCCTCTACGCGGCCGTCGGCCAGCAGCAGCAGTTGATCGGCCAGCCGCGCCACTTCGTCGATGGCGTGAGACACGTACAACACTGGGATCGACAGGCTCTCGTGCAGGCGTTCCAGGCAAGGCATAAGCTCGGCCTTGGCCTGCCGATCCAGCGCCGCCAGCGGCTCATCCAGCAGCAGCAGACGCGGCGCGGTCAGTAACGCCCGTGCCAGCGCCACGCGCTGACGCTCGCCACCGGAGAGATTCGGCGTGGCGCGTGACAGCAGGTGGTCGATACCCGCCAGCTCGACCACTTCATCGAATCCCGGCCCCGGCCCGTCACCGCTACGGCGGCGTGCAAAGTCCAGATTGCCGCGCACGGAGAGGTGCGGAAACAGCACCGCGTGCTGAAACACATAACCCACCGGGCGCTGGTGCGGCAGCAGAAAATAATCCGTGTCCTGCCACGTCTCATCGCCCAGCTTGAGCCGTCCGCACACCTGTGGCTCCAGCCCGGCAATGGCGCGCAGCAAGGTGGTCTTGCCGCAACCGGAGGGGCCAAAGATGGCCGTCACACCACGCGCCGGCAGACAGGCCTCCACCGCCAGTTCAAAATCACCGCGTGACAAGCGCAGACAGACCTCCAGGCTCACGGGCCCACCACTTTGAAGCGGCGATTGAGCCCGTACACCATCAACAGCAAGGCAAACGACATCACTAGCAGGCCAGCAGAAATCCAGTGTGCCCGCGCATATTCCAGATTTTCGACATGCTCGTAGATGGCGATGGACAGCACCTGGGTGCTGCCGGGGATATTGCCGCCGATCATCAGCACCACACCGAATTCACCCACGGTATGCGCAAAACCCAGCACTGTGGCGGTCAAAAAGCCGGGCCGCGCGAGTGGTACGACGACGGAAAAAAAGGTATCGCGCGGTGAGGCACGCAGGGTGGCGGCGGCTTCGATATAGCCCCGGTCGATGGCGGCAAATGCGCCTTGTAGGGGCTGTACCACGAAAGGCAGCGAATAGAACACCGAGCCGATCACCAGCCCGGTAAAGGTGAAGGCCAGCGAGTGCTCGCCCAACGGGCCATTGGCGCCCAGCAGCACCAGCAGGTAAAAACCCAGCACCGTCGGCGGCAGCACCAGCGGCAGGGCCACCAGCGCCTCGATAGCCGGCTTGCCACGCCAGCGGGTGCGTGCCAGCCACCAGGCCAGCGGCGTGCCGATGACCAACAGAATCAGGGTGGTGAGACCGGCCAGTTTTAGGGTGACCAGTAGCGCGGCAATATCGGCATCGGTAAACATGGGGAAATCTAAGGTATCCGGTAACCGAAAGACCGGATGATATCGCGCCCTTCCGTGCTCTGCACAAAATGCAGGAAATCCGCCGCCAGTGGGTTGTCCGTCAGCAGTACTGCCTGCTGTACGATGGGTGCATATAAATCTTCCGGCACCACCCAGTGGGAACCAGCAACAGTCTGTCCCGGACGCTGGATCTGCGACAGGGCGACGAAGCCCAGCTCAGCATTGCCGCTGCGCACAAATTGCAAGGCCTGGCCGACGTTCTCACCACGCACCAGCCGTGGCCGCAGGGTCTGCCACAGGCCGTGCGCCTCCAGCACTTGCTGTGTGGCCCGGCCATAGGGGGCCAGCTTGGGATTGGCGATAGCGAGGTGGCGGAAGCGGCCTTCGTCTAGCACCCGCCCTGCGGCATCGACCCGCCCGGCATCGGGGCTCCACAGGGCCAGGCGGCCGATGGCGTAGGTAAAGCGGCTGCCAGGGCGGGCACGGCCTTCTTTTTCCAGCAGTGCCGGGCGGCGCTCATCGGCGGCGAACAGGGCATCGAAGGGCGCACCGTGGTGGATCTGCGCGTACAGCTTGCCGGTCGAGCCAACGACGATACCGATACGCCCGCCGTGCCGAGCTTCGAAGGTCTCAGCCAACGCGCGCAGTGCCGGGACGAAATTGGCCGCCACGGCGACACGCGTTTCTCTGTCTGATGTATTACTCGCCAGGGCTTTTCCCACTGTTGGCAATAAAAACAGGACAGACAGCAGCCAGAGGCAGACGCAGGAAAACACTCGGAAAGGAAAAGACATGATGCAAGCCTACCGCAACTCACCCCCGACGAACAAAACACATTCACCCTGGGCCTGTTACTTAGGTGTTAAAATGTGCCGATGGAAAAAATCTACCAACGCATGCTGGAGGATATCCTCCCCACCGTGGCCGCCGGCGATGCCGGGATGCAGGCGCTGATCCGGCAGTTTGGCGAGGGCCTGCAACTGAACGGTGAGCGCCTCACCTTCACCCTGCCGGCGTTGTTTTCTTTCACCGTCGCGCACCACAATCAGACCGCAGATGGAAACAACCAGTTCACCGACAGTGCGGACAACTACACCCTGTTCCGCGAGCTGCTGTTCAAGCGCCCACCCAACGTCACCCTGGCGCCCTTCGGCCTGCAGGTGGGCATCGAGCTGGGGGATCTTGACCCTGATCTCATCGTCTATACGCTGCTGCGAGTGGACGACGGATCATAACGGGCCAACCATCAGTGATAGACTCGGCCCGGACACCGCTCACCCACGTTACTCGAAGGCAAGCCATGAAATTCCCTTTTTTCGTACTCAGCACCGTTATCCTTCTGGCCGGCTGTCAAAGCACCGCCTTCGACCTGAAAGACGACGTGCTGTTCCAGCAGACCATCCCCGTGTGCACGACGGACGACGAATGCAAAAAAATCTGGGTTGCGGCACGCCAGTGGGTCATGAAGACGACGCCCCAGGGACTTGCCACCGATACCGCCGAGCGCCTGCAAACCAAGCCGGCGGACGATGAGTCTTTCAGCTGGGAAACGGACATTACGGTCAGCAAGGTGCCCCTGGGTAGTGGCAAATATCAAATCATCATGGAGACCTGGTGCAGCATGACCATCAACAGCTGTGACACCGAGCGCCGGCTGATGCGTCGATTCAACAAGGACATGGCCCGCTATGTTTCCTCCGGCCAGTCACAGGAAGTCCTGCGCATTTTCGCCGAGGGCGACGATATAAATGCGCTGTTTAGCAGCTATGCCGCCTCGCTGACGGAGGCCGACCTGCGCAAGCATGCACAGAAGTATTACCTGCCCACCACCGTCATCAGTGGCGACAACGTCCGCCAGCTCGACAGCGCCGACGAGGTTACCGCCTTCCTCAAGGAAACCCGCGCAGGCCTCGGTGACAGCAAGATCGTCCGCATCGAGGCGAAGAACCGCCAACTGCTCTCCAGCAACAAAACCACCGCCATCGTAAAATTACAATGGGGCTTTTATGATTCCAGCGACGACCTTCAATACACCCAGAAGGCAACCTATAACCTGATCAAGGTCGGCAAGGGCTGGAAGATCATCTTTATTTCCTTCGACGAGTGATCCCGGTAATCCCACCGGAAATATTTCCGCACCCACCTGCTCGCCCGTCTCAGTAAAATACAAGTACGAACACCCGGTCAGGGGCCTTCGCATTTGCCATCCCGGTCTTCAAAGGTGCAATGCCCGCCTGCGATATGCCCTGGGTAGTGTGTCTTGAACGATTCACAGAGATTCGGCCTGAAGCGCCACTCGTTGTCGGCCGTGGCGAAAAGTGCCATGTCGATGGACGCCTCCCGCTCCTGATAGACCTCAAAGATTCGCACCTCATCCGGGGCGATGTCATTGTTGCTCAAAGAGTCCACCAGGCCGCAAATGGTATCGGCGACATAGGCGTTGAACTCTTCGCTGCCCTCGAAAATGGGGATCCTGGCTTCGTAGGTATACGGCAGACTTTTGTCATATTTGGACTTTGGCCCAAGGACTTCCCTTACCAGATTCATGCGTGACTCTCCTCGGTGAACACCGTTCGTGTAACAGCCCCCTTTGAGAGGGGATAATGACCGATATCCCCAATATAGTCGCCCTGCACGCCGATGACGACTCACTGTCCTTCCCGCCCCGCACCGCCTCGGGTAAAATACGCGCCCTTTTGCCGGCGTTGGCCGGTATGTTCCGCCCGAGGTCAGCATGTTCGAACTCCACGCCGCGCGCACGCGCAATGTCAAAAACGATATCCTCTCCGGTCTCACCGTGGCCTTGGCCCTGGTGCCGGAGGCGGTAGCCTTTGCCTTTGTTGCCGGCGTGGAACCCCTGGTGGGCCTGTACGCCGCCTTCATGGTGGGCCTGATCACCGCCTGTATCGGTGGCCGTCCAGGGATGATCTCCGGTGCCACTGGGGCGTTGGCGGTAGTGATGGTGGCCCTGGTGGCGGATCATGGCGTGGAATACCTGTTCGCCACCGTGGTGCTGATGGGCATCATCCAGATCGGTGCCGGGGTGTTGCGCCTGGGCAAATTCATCCGCATGGTGCCGTACCCGGTGATGCTGGGCTTCGTCAACGGCCTGGCCATCGTCATCTTCCTGGCGCAGATGCAATCATTCCAGATCACTGGTGAGAATGGCGTCAGCCAGTGGATGCAGGGCGGCGCCCTGTGGATCATGCTCGGCCTGGTGGCCCTGACCATGGCCATCATCCGCTACTTGCCCAAGCTCACCACTGCTGTACCCTCCTCGCTGGCGGCTATCGTGGTGGTCAGCCTGATGGTGATCGGTCTGGGTCTGGATACCAAGACCGTGGGCGATATCGCCTCCATCGCCGGTGGCCTGCCCGAATTCCACATTCCCATGGTGCCGCTGAACTGGGAAACCTTCATGATTATCCTGCCCTATGCGGTAATCCTTGCTGCCATTGGCCTGATCGAGTCCCTGCTGACCCTGACCCTGATCGACGAACTCACCGAGACCCGTGGCCGCGGCAACAAGGAATGCATAGCCCAGGGTACTGCTAATGTCGCCACCGGCTTCTTCGGCGGCATGGGTGGCTGCGCCATGATCGGCCAGAGCATGATCAACGTAAACTCCGGTGGCCGTGGGCGGCTATCCGGCATCACCGCCGCGCTGGCCCTGCTGGCCTTCATCCTGTTCGCCTCCGACCTGATCGAAATGATTCCGCTGGCGGCGCTGGTCGGTGTGATGTTCGTAGTGGTCATCGGCACCTTCGAGTGGTCCAGTTTCCGCATCTTGAAAAAGGTTCCGCGTACCGATGCCTTCGTGCTGATCCTCGTCTCCGGCGTCACCGTGGCCACTGACCTGGCGGTGGCGGTGGTCGTCGGCGTCATCGTTTCCGCCCTGGCCTTCGCCTGGGAGCACGCCAAGCACATCAACGTGAAGGGCCATCTGAACGAGCTTGGCGACAAGGTCTACGAGTTGGAGGGGCCGCTGTTCTTCGCCTCGGTGAGCAATTTCCAGGATCTGTTCGACCCCAAAAACGACCCGGACGACGTGGTGGTGGATTTCAAGAACGCTCGCGTCGCTGACCACTCCGCCATCGAGGCCATCGACTCCCTGGCCGAGCGCTACCTGAAAGCCGGCAAACGTCTGCATCTGCGTCACCTCAGCCCGGAATGCACCCAGCTGCTGAAAAAGGCCGGCGACCTGGTGGAAGTCAACGTGATCGAAGATCCGAAGTACTTTGTGGCCGACGACAAGCTGGCTTGAGAGCCAACCCCTCACTCAGCAGCCAGTTTTCTGCCCAGGGCCTGCGCCCGCTTCATTGCCCGCGGTGGCAAGACAGGCTGCGCTTGCTTGGCGATCATGCCGATGGAGAGGGTGCCGATGGGTTCAGCACCAATGGTCTTTGCGGTCGTTTGCAGTTGCTTGCGCGTGCCATAGGCCCAGCGGCCGAGAATGGCGGGGGCGGCGCAGGAGGTAATAAGCACTGCCTTTTTTCTTGGCTCCCCCGCCTTGCGCAATTGTGGGGCATGCATCGCCCACGGCCAATAGGCATAGACGATGAGCCGTTCCATGAAGCGCTTAAAGAGGGCGGTGGTGCTACCAAAATTGGTGGGTGAGGCGAGAACAAAGGCATCCACTGCCTCGATCTTACCCACCAGATCAGCCATGCCATCATGCTGCACGCACGGGCCCGGCGCCGTGCCCGGTTGCTGGGTGCATTCCCGGCAATTGAGGCAAAACTCGATGGGATACTCGTGCAGGCGAATCACCTCCACCTCGGCACCGGCGACCTCCGCCGCCTGCACCACCGCCACCACGGCCTGATCAGTAATGCCGTCATCCCGGTACGAACCGTTGATAGCAAGTATCCTGGTCATGTGACCTCCCGTTTATCTTGGAAACTTGTCGATGGGATGGGCATAGCGAGTCCCAAACTACTCCCGGAAAACGGTGACACCCGACTTGATTTGGTAGAGTGGGCAGGCTTTTCATGCCCACGTGGAATATGTGCCAACCGCGTGGGCACAAAAAACGTGCTCACCCTATATGGCTTAAATTGGCCAATAGAAATTTAGCACACAAGTAGCCTGTTTTTTCACGTTAATTAGAATTTTCTTAACAGTGAATTAAGAGGCATTTTCGTGCGTAAGCAGCCAGCGTTTGCGTTCAAGCCCACCGCCATATCCCGTCATGGATCCATCCATCCCGATCACCCGGTGGCAGGGAATGACGATGCCGACCGGGTTGGCGCCGTTGGCGGCGCCGACGGCACGAACCGCTTGTGACCTTCCCAGCTTTTTGGCCAGCACGCCGTAGCTGAGCGTGGTTCCGGCCGGAATGTTTCTGAGTGCCTGCCAGACGGCTTGCTGAAAAACAGTGCCAGCGGTATAGACGGGAATATCGTTCACCGGGACAAAATTGCCGGCGAAATACGCATCCAGCGCCTTGTGTATTGCGGTTGGCAGAGGGCGCGGTTTCAACTCAAAGGTGGTTTTTTCTTTCTTGGCATGAAGCTGCAACAGCCGATGCATACGGTCTTCGTATTCACGCCAGTCAAGGGCGCGCAGGCGTTCCTGCTGATCGGTGATGACCAGCATGCTACCGATGGGTGTTTCCCGTTGATGAAGGAACAGGGTTTCAGGGGGTGAGCGGGGCTTGGGGTCAGTTCTCGCATTGTAACATCGCTGCAATCAATGTAGACTAAAAGCTATGGCAAGACCTCTCCGCATTGAATTTCCCGGCGCCCTCTATCACGTGACTTCACGGGGTGATCGACAAGAAGCGATCTTCGAAGATGATGAGGATCGCCTGGTTTTTCTGCACACCCTGGCGGAGGTTGTTGGGCGATTCAATTGGTTGTGTCACGCCTATTGCCTTATGACGAATCACTACCATCTACTTGTAGAAACGCCGGATGGAAATCTGTCCAAAGGCATGCGGCACCTCAATGGCGTCTACACCCAGGCAACGAACCGGCGTCACGCGCGATCCGGCCACCTGTTCCAAGGTCGCTTCAAGGGGATCCTTGTCGACAAGGACAGCTATCTGCTCGAACTGACACGCTACGTCGTGCTGAATCCAGTCCGCGTCGGCATGGTCAGACAGCCGGGGAAGTGGCAATGGAGCAGTTATCGCGCCATGATCGGGGATACGCCTGCACCTACCTGGCTAGCCACAGACGGAATTTTGACGCAATTCGCCAAACGTCGCAGCATCGCGCAGCGGCGTTACCGTGAATTCGTGCAACAAGGCACCAAGAGCGAACCTATCTGGAGCGGATTACAACAACAAATCTATCTCGGTGACGAGAAATTTGTTAAGCGGATACAACGGAAGGCTGGTATACACGGGGATGAGTTGAGCATACCACGTACGCAGCGTAGAGCACCTGCACCTACGCTGGCGAAGATTGCCGCCAAGCATCATGATCGCAATGCTGCTATTGCTGCCGCCTACTCCACTGGGGCGTACAGTTACCGTGAGATTGCAGAGTATTATGGATTGCACCTAGCTACTGTGGGTAGGATCATACGAGGGCAGATGTAACAATGCGAGAACTGACCCCGTCTGCCTTTCACATTAATTGGACACGTTTCTTTATTTTTTTACACCGTTAATACGTTAAAATCTCTTCACTGGGGCACTTTCAATTAGTAGAGCCATACAGCCTTGCCCAGTATTTTTTTGGCACCGCCCACCGGGTGGACACAAAAATGCAATGTTATCAACAAGGAAATACCCCTGAGCCTTGGCTGTTTGCCATTTTGGATTGTCATTCTCAGACTTACTCAACGACTTACCTTAACAAGCAAGGTCGCTATCATGTTCTTGAGTCCTCTCCTTCCTTCCCGTTTCCCCCGCTATCGATATTTCCTAGTATTCGCGGCCCTCGCCTTGCTCAGCGCCTGTGGCGGTGACGGCAGTCTGGACGCGACCGATCCGGGCGCAGGCACGGTGCCGCAAAGCGTAACTGTGGCGACTGGCACACGGATGAATGCACTGAGCTGGCGTGGAGTGAGTGGAGCCCGGGCTTACACCGTGTACTGG